>JAYTOK010000120.1:0-17309 GCA_043747835.1 Pseudomonadota bacterium
TGAAATTTGTCAACGCCTGCGTATACTCGCCCTCGGACTAACCCGTAACTACTGGAGATGAGCCATGGCGAAAGCCAAGAAGAAGGCCAAGAAGAAAGCGAAGAAGAAGTAGTTCTTCTCGCCTTGGTCAATAGGCGAGCGAGAAACTTTCTCGCTCGCCGCTAAATTCGAAGACAGTGCCCGCTACCAAGCGGGCACTGTCGTTTCAGGGACCCGCCCTTTTCGAAGTGAATGTGATGAACGCGCAAAACACTGGAAAACAAGCTGCCGCGCGCGCAGCGCTCGAATTCATCACCGAGGGCAAGGTGCTAGGTGTCGGCACCGGATCGACGGTCAACTTCCTCATCGATGAGCTCTCGACGAGCGGACTGCGGATACCCGGCGCGGTGTCGAGCTCCAATGGAACGACGCAGAGATTGAAGGCCGCGGGCATCCCGGTACTCGACCTCAACGACGTCGCCGAGATCGACACCTATATCGACGGGGCGGATGAATCCAACCATCGACGCGAACTCATCAAGGGCGGCGGAGCGGCGCTCACACGCGAAAAGATCATCGCGGCGGCATCCCGCCGGTTCATCTGCATCGCCGACGAATCCAAGCTCGTCGATACCCTGGGCGCCTTCCCCCTACCGGTCGAAGTGATCCCGATGGCCCGCAACCTCGTCGCCCGCGCGCTCACGAACCTCGGCGCGCGTCCCGTCTGGCGCGCCAACGTTGTCACCGACAACGGCAATCACATCCTCGACCTGCATGACCTGCGCATCACCGATGCGGTGGGATTGGAGAATGCGATCAACCAGATCACCGGCGTCGTGACGGTCGGCTTGTTCGCATCGCGACCCGCGGATGTGTTGATCCTCGGTGGTCCCGCCGGGATTCGTCGCATCTGATTCGGCGACTCTGATGCATCGCGCGGACGTCCGCGCGTGCGTCCGCTGTCCGGTCCCGGACACATCGCGAACACCCTCGCTGGCGCTCGATGGTCCACGACTCTCCCTGAATTCAAGCGTTTGCAGCGGCGTCGCGGCGTTGGCACGGCAAATGCTTTGTCTGTGTCATGACCTTGCTCCTTCGCGATGTTTCGATGCGCGGCACCCACCAGCAGGACAAGAGCGTGGCGACGCCGCGCTCCACCCTGTGGCGCCGTTACGGTCTCTTCGCTGCGATCGCGATCGTGTTGCTCGCGCTCGCCGGGTGGAGCGTCAGCGCCTGGCTGTCGTCGGAGCGGATGATGTCGCGCGGGCGGCTCAACACGGCGGCAGTGCAGCGCGGACCGTTCGTGCGCGACGTGGCGGCCACGGGCCTCATCGTCGCGGCCGTGAGCCCGACGTTGTTCGCGGAGGCGTCCGGAACGGTCTCATACAAGGTGCGCGCCGGCGATGCCGTACAGCCAGGCGACGTGCTCGGCGTCGTGGACAGCGCGGCTCTGACCAGCGAATACGAAGTCGAGCGCGCCGAGCTCGCGGGCCTCGACGCCGCGCTCAATCGCCAGACGATCGAAGTGCGCCGGCAGATGCTCAAGAGCAGCCAGGACGCCGACCTCGCAAAGGTTGCGATCACCGCCGCCGAGCGCGAGTTCAAGCGCGCCGACGACGCCTGGAACATCCACGTGATCCCCGAGCGCGACTGGAAGCGCGCGCAGGACGATCTCGAGACCGCCAAGCTGAACTACACGCACGCCGTCGAGACCGCGGGCCTCGAGAAAGACAGCCTGCATCTCGAGCTGCGCAGTCAGCGCGCGCAGCGCGATGCGCAGTCGCTCGCCGTCACCCGTCTGCGGCAGCGCGTGGATGCGCTCACGCTGAAATCACCGGTGGCCGGCATCGTCGCGACGCTCGCGCAGCAGGAACGCGCGCAGGTCGCGGAGAACGCGCCGCTCGTCACAGTCGTCGATCTCACGGCGCTCGAGATCGAGTTCCAGGTCGCCGAGACCTACGCGAACGAAATCCGCTCCGGGATGAACGCCGAAATCACGCTCGATGGCCGCAAGCTCGTGGGCACCGTCGCGGGCATCTCCCCCGAGGTGAAGAACTCCCAGGTGACCGGCCGCGTGCGCTTCGCTGTGCCCCCGAAGAACCTGCGACAGAACCAGCGCGCGTCCGTACGCATCGTGCTCGACGAGCGCGCCGACGTGCTCAAGGTGGCGCGCAGCGCTTACCACGACGGAGATACGCGCTTCGTCTACGTGCTGCGCGACGACGAGGCGGTGCGCGTGCCCGTCGAATACGGCGCCGCAGCCATCGGCGAGATCGAAATCCGCAGCGGTCTGAATGTCGGCGACACGGTGGTGCTCTCCGACATGCGCGACTTCAAGGACGCTCCCAGCGTCCCCATCGGCAACTAAGAGTCCATTTCCAAAAAGGGAATCCCCATGCTTTCGATGACCAATGTCAGCAAAGTCTTCCGCACCGATCTCATCGAGACGCACGCACTGCGCAATTTCTCGCTCGACATGAAGGCCGGCGAGTTCCTCGCGGTGACCGGCCCCTCCGGTTCGGGCAAGACGACCTTCCTCAACATCGCGGGCCTGCTCGAGCCTTACGAAACCGGCAGCTACAAGCTCGACGACGTGGAAGTCACCGAACTCTCCGACGATGCGCGCTCGCGGCTGCGCAACGAAAAGATCGGGTTCATCTTCCAGAGCTTCAATCTGATGCCCGACCTCAACGTCTTCGACAACGTGGACGTGCCGCTGCGCTATCGCCGCATGAAGTCCGCCGAGCGGCACCAGCGCATCACGAACGCGCTCGAGATCGTGGGTCTCGCCTCGCGCACGAAGCACTTCCCCGCGCAATTGTCGGGCGGCCAGCAGCAGCGCGTGGCGATCGCACGAGCGATTGCCGGCGATCCCAAGCTCGTGCTCGCGGACGAACCCACGGGCAACCTCGACTCGCTCATGGCGCGCCAGGTCATGGAGCTGCTCGAGAAGATCAACGAGATGGGCACGACCATCATCATGGTCACGCATGACCCCGAACTCGCGCGCCGCGCGCATCGCAACGTGCAGGTCGTCGACGGGCAGATCTCGGACTTCAAACCCTACGAGCCACTGTCGCCGCAGGCGCCACCTGCAGGTCGCAGCGCCACGGCCGGTGTTGGAGCCTGAGATGTTCGCGTACTACCTGCATCTCGCGCTCTCGAGCTTCAAGCGCAACCCGGGCCTGACCGCCCTCATGGTGTTCGCCATGGCGCTCGGCATTTCCGTCTGCATGATCACGCTGTCGAGCTATCGCGCCGCGGCCAGGAATCCCGCCGGCGAGCACGGCGCGATTCTGTTCGCGCCCTCCATCGACAGCTGGGATCCGGAGAGGGCCTGGGACCCCGATCGCAAGGACGAGAAGACGGGCAAACCGCTCGCGCCCACGCAGCTCACCTATCGCGACGCGCGAGCTCTCTTCGCATCGACGATTCCGGACCGCAAGCTCATCACGTACAAGGCCGGCGGCATCTTCAGCCGTGACGACAAGGGCATGGACCCCGAATACATCGCGGTGCGCATGACCACGACGGATTTCTTCGGGATGTTCGAAGTGCCGTTCCTCTACGGCGGTGGCTGGGACACGAAGGCCGACGAGGGTCCCGAGCCCGTCGTCGTGCTCAGCAAGGAAACCAACCGCAAGGCCTTCGGCGGCGAGAACAGCGTCGGCAAGATCGTGCGCTGGAAAGATCGCGAGTTCCGCGTGATCGGCGTGCTTGACGATTGGGAGCCGTACCCGAAGTACTTCGACGTGAGCAATGGCGCGTTCTCGGACATGGAGGGTGCGTATATCCCGTTCACCTGGGGGCAGGTGCTGGAGATCGGCAGCGACGGCAACACGAACTGCTGGAAGACCGAGGACATCGGCAGCTTTCAGGCTTTCCAGAATTCCGAATGCGCGTGGATGCATGCCTGGTTCGAGATTCGCGAACCGGCGAAGCAGCGCGCTTTCCGTGAGTACCTCGACAACTACGTAACCGAGCAGAAGAAGCACGGCCGCTTCCCGCGCCCCCTCAACAACTATCTGTACGACGTCAGCGGCTGGCTGCACCGCAATGAGGTCGTCGATGACGACAACAAGGCGATGCTCACGCTCGCGTTCGCGTTTCTCGCCGTGTGCCTGGTGAATACCATCGGCCTGCTGCTCGCCAAATTCCTGAACGCCGCGCCTGCCGCGGGCGTGCGCCGCGCGCTCGGCGCGAGCCGGCGCGACATCTTCTGGCAGCACCTCACGGAAGCCGGCGTCGTCGCACTCGCGGGCGGTCTCGCCGGCGGCCTGCTCGGTCTCGCCGGCATCTGGGCGCTGCGCGCCTGGTACGGCGGCTTCGTCGAAGACGCCGTGCGCGCGTTGCCGGTCGACCCCGTCAACTTCCTGTTTGCCATCGCGATCGCGCTGGCCGCCGGCGTGCTTGCGGGCCTGTATCCCGCCTGGCGCATCGGCCGCGCTGCCCCTGCTTCCTACCTCAAGGCGTAAACCCCATGGAACTTCGACCCATTCTCTCGTCGTTGCTGCGCAATCGCGCCGGCGCGACGCTCGTCGCCGTCCAGATCGCCATCACGCTCTCCATCGTCGTGAACGCCGTCTACGTGACGCAGCAACGCGTAGAGAAGATCGGCCGGCCGAGCGGCATCGACGACCAGAACATCTTCTATTTCCCGGCCACGGCGTTCGAGAAGAACTTCGACTTCAAGGCGATGGTGCGTGACGACCTGGAGCTGCTGCGACGGACGCCCGGCGTCGTCGACGCCGCGCCCATGAAGCAGATACCGTTGACGGGCAGCGGCAGCTCGACGGGGTTCTATTCGCTGCCCGACAAGAAGGGCGAGGAATCGGCGGCGAACTACTTCCCGACCGACGATCACGGCATCAACGCGCTCGGCACGAAGCTGTCGGCCGGCACGACGTTCGATCCGGCCAACGTGGAGTTCAGGCCTTACTCGGAGCAAGGCTTCCCGCCGGTGGCGATCATCAGCCAGGGTCTCGCGACCGCGCTCTTCAAGAAAGAGCCCGCGCTGGGGAAGACGTTCTACGACGCGCAGAGCAAGCCGTACAAGGTCGTCGGCGTCATCGAGCACATGCACGGTTCGTGGGTGGGCTGGGACAAGGTGGACCGCCTCATGCTCTCGCCGTTCATCCGCGACGACGGCACCGTGCGGCACATGGTGCGCACGGAGCCCGGCAAGATCGACGCCGTGATGACCGCCGTGGAAAAGGCGATGCGCGAGCGCGACCCCAATCGCGTGATCGGCAAGTTTCAAAAGCTGTCCGACCGGAAGAAGCGCAGTTACGCCGACGACACGCTGATGGCCGTCACGCTCACCGTGGTCACCGGCCTCGTGCTGATCTTCAGCTCGCTCGGCATCTTCGGCCTCGCGACGTTCAACGTGAACACGCGTACGCGCCAGATCGGCACGCGCCGCGCCATCGGCGCGCGCAAGCGCGACATCGTGCGTTACTTCATGACGGAGAACTGGTTCGTGACGACGCTGGGCGTCGCCGTCGGCTGCTGTCTCGCGCTCGCGACGGGCTTCTGGCTGTCCAATGAATACCAGTTGCCGCGGCTCGACCTCTACTACCTGATCGGCGGCGTCATCGGACTGTGGATCGTCGGCCAGCTCGCCGCCTGGCAGCCCTCGCTCAAGGCCGCGAAAGTCTCACCCGCCATGGCGACGCGGAATGTCTGAGAGGAATCCCCGGCGCCCTTTGCAACCGTAAGCCCACCTGACGCGTCATAGGCATGAACTCAGCGACTTCATTGGTGGAGGACCGCCTGTCGAGCCGGACGGTACTGGTGGCGGACGATAGCGAGGCCGTGCGAACGGCCTTCCAGGTCCTGTTGTCCCTGCACGGGGCGCGAGTGCTCGGCGCTTCATCTCCCGCCGAAGCACTCGCGACCGTGCGCTCACAGGATGTGGACCTCGTCATTCAGGACATGAACTTCCGGCGCGAATCCACCTCGGGCGAGGAAGGCATTGCGCTGTTTCGCGAACTGCGCTCGCTGCATCCCGACGTGCCCGTCATCCTGCTCACGGCCTGGACGCATCTCGAGACCGCCGTGGACCTCGTGAAGGCCGGCGCCGCGGACTACATCGCCAAGCCCTGGGACGATGCGCGGCTGCTGACGACCGTTCGCAACCTGCTCGAGCTGCGCGCCGCGGTCGAGGAGAACGTCACCACGCGGGCGCGGCGCGCCGAGGCCCGTGCGCAGCTCGCCGAACGCTACGACCTGCGTGGGCTCGTCTACGAGAGCGACGCGCTGCATACCGTGGCGTCGATGGCCGCGCAGGTCGCGCATGCGGACGTCCCCGTGCTGATCGCGGGACCCAACGGCGCGGGCAAGGAAGTGATCGCCGACATCCTTCACGCGAACTCCGCACGCCGCGACAGGCCTTACATCAAGGTGAATGCGGGCGCCCTGCCCGACCAGCTCATCGAGGCCGAACTCTTCGGCACCGAGGCCGGCGCCTTCACCGGCGCGAAGGCGCGCGCCGGGCGATTCGAAGCGGCCGATGGCGGAACCCTGTTCCTCGATGAGATCGGCAACCTGCCGCTCGCGGGCCAGTCCAAACTACTGCGCGTGCTGCAGACGGGAGAATACGAAAGGCTTGGGAGCAACACGACGCGCAAGGCGAACGTGCGCATCGTCGCGGCGACGAACCTGCCGCTGCGCGACGCGATGCGCGAAGGCACGTTTCGCGAGGATCTCTACTACCGCCTCTCCGTCATCGAACTCACGCTGCCACCGCTCGCCGAGCGCCGCGACGACGTGCTGCCGCTCGCGCGCGCGTTCCTCGAACCCGGCGCGCGTCTGACGCCCGACGGCGAGCGCGCGCTGCTCAATCACTCCTGGCCGGGAAATGTGCGCGAGCTCCGCAACGTGCTGCAACGCGCTGCGCTCCTCGCGGGCACCGCCCCCATCAACGCGGCGACGCTGAATCTCCCGGCCGTTTTACCCGCGCGTTCGGACGAGCCCCTGCTCGACCGGGCAACCATCGGGCGCGTGCTCGAAGAGAACGGGCACATCGTGGCCCAGGCCGCGCGCCAGCTCGGCATCAGCCGGCAGTCCCTCTACCGACGCATGGAAAAACTCGGTATCAAGGAATCCCCGGGTCGTTAGGACCGGATTTCACATGCGCTGGCGTCACTCCATGGCCGGCTGGGTCACCCTGTGGCTCGGCGGCGTCGCCGTCATCGCCGTCGCCGCGACGTACGCCACGCAGGCGTGGATAGAGCCGCCGTGGCTCGCCGCGGTCGTTACCGGTCTCGTGCTGATGCCGCTGGTCGCCTGGGCCGGTACCGTCGCCACGCGCCTCTGGAGCGGCATGGCGCGCGCGCTCGGCGACGGCGTCCTGAGCATCAAGGATCGCGACTTCAGCACGAGCGTGACACGCGCCACCGCCGACGAGCTCGGGGACCTCGTCGCGGTCTTCAACTCGCTCGGCGACACGCTGCGCATCGAACGGCAGAGCCTCTATCAACGCGAGCTCATGCTCGACACCGTCATCCAGTCGACGCCGCTCGCGCTCGTGCTCACGAACGACACCAACGCCGTGCTCTACAGCAACACCAACGCGCGCCATCTGTTCGGCGGCGGCCGCAAGCTCGAGGGCGAGAAGTTCGATCGCTACCTCGACGCCGCGCCCGCGGCGTTGCGGGAAGCCATCGAACGCGGCGGCGACACGTTGTTCACGCTCGAGCTGGCCGGAGAGCCCGAGGTGTTCCACGTCTCGCAGCGACGCTTCCTGCTGAACGCGCTGCCGCACCGGCTCGTGCTGCTCAAGCAGCTCACGCGCGAGATCAACTCGCAGGAAGTCGCGACGTGGAAGAAAGTCATCCGCGTGATCGCGCACGAGTTGAACAACTCGCTCGCGCCGATCTCCTCGCTCGCGCACTCGGGACAATTGCTCGCGCGCGCGCCGCCCGATCCTGAGCAGATGATCCGCGTGTTCGCGACGATCGAGGACCGCGCGCGACATCTCGCGGGCTTCATCGAAGGGTATGCGCAGTTCGCCAAGCTCCCGCAGCCGCGGCTCGCCCCGGTGCCTTGGGAAGTTCTCGTCGAGCGGCTGCGCGCCGTCGTCGCGTTCACGCTGGTCGGCCCACTGCCGAATCGCGTCGCGAGCTTCGACACCGCGCAGATCGAACAGGCGCTGATCAATCTGCTCAAGAATGCGCGCGAGTCCGGGTCCGACGCCGGCTCGATCGAACTCGCCGTCGTACAAGTCGCGTCGGGATTCACGATCGAGGTGCGCGATCGTGGCCCGGGCTTCTCGGTGGGAGCGCTGGAGAACGCGCTAGTGCCGTTCTATTCCACGAAGGAGACGGGAACCGGGTTAGGCCTTACGCTATGCCGGGAGATCGTCGAAGCCCACGGCGGACGACTGCGCATCGCCAACCGAGAGGATGGCGGCGCGCAGGTCACGCTGTGGCTCCCGGAAACTTGAGTGACAGATGACTGAAACCACGGATATCCGCCCGGCCAAGCTCGAAGACATCAACGTGCTGCTGCCGATGATCGAGCAATACTGGCGCTTCGAGAACATCGAAGGCTTCGACGTCGGCCGCATGCGCAAGATCGTGTCGCGCCTGCTCGAGGACGCCAGCCTCGGCCGCATCTGGATCGCGAACCTGTATGGCGAACCCGCGGGCTATCTGCTCGCGGTTTACGTGTTCAGTCTCGAACACCAGGGACTGACCGCGGAGATCGACGAATTCTTCATTCAAACGCAGCACCGCAATCTCGGGTTGGGGGCGCGCATGCTCGGCGCGGCCGAGGAACAGTTCCGCGCGGAGGGCTGCACGAACGTGTCGCTGCAGATCGGCCGTTCGAACGAAGCCGCGCGGCGGTTCTATCAAGGCCATGGGTTCGACTATCGGGCGGGATATGAGATCGTGAGCAAAATGCTTTGATGACCGACGTGTACGACCTCTACATCGCCAACAAGAATTACTCCTCGTGGTCGCTGCGCCCCTGGGTGCTCATGCGCGAGCTCGGTATCCCGTTCAACGAGAAGCTCGTGCCGTTCGGCAGCGGCGCGTTCCAGGCATTCTCGCCGACGGGCAAAGTGCCGGCTCTTGTCGACGGCGCAATCACCGTCTGGGACTCGCTCTCGATCACGGAGTACGTCGGCGAGCGTCACGCGGGCATATGGCCCGCGGAAGCGGCGCCGCGTGCGTGGGCGCGCAGCGCGGCGGCGGAGATGCACAGCGGATTCTTTTCCCTGCGCAACCGGTGTCCCATGAGTTGCGGGACGCGGGTGACCTTGAACCCCGGCGACGCGGCGCTCGCGCGCGACCTCGCCCGGCTCGACGCGTTGTGGGCGGATGGGCACTCGCGCTTCGGCGGGCCGTTCCTGACCGGCGCGCGATTCTGCGCGGTCGATGCGTTCTTCGCGCCGGTGGCTTTCCGGATCCAGAGCTACGATCCCCCAGTGAGCGCCGATGCGCGGCGATACGCCGCGACGTTGTTAGGGCTGCCGTCGATGAAGGCGTGGTACGCGGCGGCGTTGACCGAAACCTGGCGCGACGAGGAGCATGAGGCCGAGGCGCGCACGACGGGGACACTGACGCAGGACCTGCGCGCGCGCTGAGACGTCCGGCTGAAGCGCATACACGTTCGAGCACTCTCGCGATCTATACGTGTTTTGTGATCGCTGCATTCCATTTACGCGAGTTGCTCCACGAAGAACCGCTTAGTGCGTGCCGCGCTGGCTGATTTAGTGAACGCGATTCGTTAGTCTCGCGATCCACCGCCGGACTCGGCACGAGGGGATCACATGTCGAAGCAGTTTCTCTGGGCGACGCTAGCCGCGCTCGTCGTCTCCAACGTCGCGTCCGCGGCGCCCGCCAATGCCTCGCTCACCATCCGCGCCGACAAGCCGGGTCCCACGATCAATGCCGACATCTACGGCCAGTTCATGGAGCACCTCGGCCGCAACGTCTACGAAGGCATCTGGGTCGGAGAAGGCTCCTCGATCCCCAACACGCGCGGCTTCCGCAACGACACGATCGCGGCGCTCAAGAAACTCGGCGTGCCGGTGCTGCGCTGGCCGGGCGGCTGCTTCGCCGACGAATACCACTGGCGCGACGGCGTCGGTGAGCGTTCCAAGCGTCCGCATCGCGTCAACACGTTCTGGGGCGGCGTCATCGAACCGAATGAATTCGGCACACACGAATTCTTCGAACTCGCGGAAATGCTGAACGCCAGGACTTATCTCGCGGTGAACGTGGGCTCGGGCACGGTTCAGGAGATGTCGGACTGGGTCGAGTACATCACCTCGCCGTCCGAGTCGTCGCTCGCGAAGGAGCGCCGTGCGAACGGCCGCGACAAGCCCTGGAAGATCGACTACATCGGCGTCGGCAACGAACCGTGGGGCTGCGGCGGCGACATGCGCGCGGAGTACTACGCGGACGAGTACCGCAAGTTCGCGCTGAACATCAAAACGCCGCGTGACGCTCGCCCGATCGAGGTCGCAAGCGGTCCTTACGGCGACGGCTACGAGTGGACCGAAGTGCTCATGAAGAACGCCGTGCGGCACATGGGCGCGTATTCACTGCACTACTACACGCTGCCGTCCGGCAGCTTCGAGAAGCCGCTGAAGGGTCCCGCGCTCACGTTCAACGAAGCGGACTGGATCGTCACCTTCAAGGAAACGCTGAAGATCGACGAGATGATCCAGAAGCACTCGGCGATCATGGACAAGCACGACCCCGAGAAGAAGGTCGGCCTCTACGTCGATGAATGGGGTTCCTGGTACGACGTCGAACCCGGCACGAACCCGGGCTTCCTGTTCCAGCAGAACACGCTGCGCGACGCGGTGCTCGCGGGGCTCAACCTCAACGTGTTCCACTCGCATGCGGATCGCGTGAAGATGACGAACATCGCGCAGATGATCAACGTGCTGCAGGCGATGATCCTGACCGACAAGGAAAAGATGCTGCTCACGCCGACGTATCACGTGTTCGAGATGTACAAGCCGTTCCAGAACGCGACGCTGCTGCCGTCGGAACTCACGACGCCTGACTACAAGGTTGGCGACGTCGCGATTCCCGCGGTCAGCGTCTCGGCGGCGCGCGCGAAGGACGGCTCGCTGGTCGTCGCGCTCGTGAACACCGATCCGAACAATGCGGCAAAGGTCACGACGAAGATCGAAGGCGGCAAGGCTACGAAGATGAGCGCGCGCGTGCTCACGGCTCCCGCGATGAACACGCACAACACCTTCGCGGCGCCGAATACGGTGCAGCCGGTGGCGTTCACGGCGGGCAAGCGCAGTGGCGATACGTGGACGTTCGACCTGCCCGCGAAATCCGTCGTCGTCGCGGTGCTCAACTAGGGACAATTCGGCTACGCTTCCTCCCGAGGTCGGATTTCCCGACCCCGGGGGGATTCGAATGACGACGAAACTGTCCGCCGCGTTGCTCGCGGCCCTGCTCTCTTGCGCCGCGGCCTCGCCCGCGCAATCCGACACACTACGCGCCGGCTTCTCCGTCGAGCGCTTGCAGCGCGTCGACACGCTGCTCGACGGCTACGTCAACGACGGTCGCGTCGCGGGCATCGTCGCGCTCGTACTGCGCGACGGGAAGCCCGTGTACGAACACGCGGTCGGCTGGCGCGACAAGGAAGCGGGGAGCCGTGTCGCGATGGACACCGAGTTCCGCATCGCCTCGCAGACGAAGGCGCTGACCAGCGTCGCGATCCTGCAGCTCGTGGAAGAAGGCAAGGTCACGGTCAACGAGAGCGCGGGCAAGTGGATCCCCACGTTCGCGAAGACCAACGTGGCAGCGAAGGATGCCGCTGGCGTCGTGACGTTCATGCCCGCGAAGCGCGCGATCACGATCCGCGATCTGCTCACGCATACCGCGGGCATCAACTACGGCACGAGCCCCGAAGTCAGCGCGTTGTACGAAGCGAAGGGACTGGGTCCGGCGGCGGGCAGCGGCTGGTACTTCGCGGACAAGGACGAGGCGCTGTGCACGACGATCGATCGTCTCGGCACGCTGCCGTTCGTCGCGCAGCCGGGCGAGCAGTACGTCTATGGATACAACACCGACATTCTCGGCTGCATCGTCGAACGCGCTTCCGGCGTTTCACTCGACGAGTACTTCCGCACGCGGATCACGGGACCGCTCGGCATGAAAGACACGCACTTCTTCCTGCCCGTGGAGAAGCGGGATCGCCTCGCGGTCGTGTACGGCAGCGGTCCGGACGGCAAGGCCGTGCGCCAGGATGACGGCGCCAGGGGCCAGGGCAAGTACATCGACGGCCCGCGCAAGAATTTCTCACCCGGCGCGGGACTGGTCTCGACCGCCCGCGACTACGCCACGTTCCTCGAGGCGCTGCGCAATGGCGGCGCGCTCGGCAAGGTGCGCATCCTGTCGCCGCATGCGGTGCAGCTCATGACGACGAACCAGATCGGCGATCTCAAGAACCCGCGCGGGCTCGGGTTCGGGTTTGGATTCGAGACACACGACAAGTACGGCATCTCGGGAATGGAGTCGGTGGGGTCGTGGGGCTGGGGCGGCGCGTACGGGACTTACTACCGTGTCGATCCAGTCGAGCGGCTGACGACGGTGCTGATGGTGCAGATGATGCCGAACTCGACGGATCTGAACGACAAGTTCAAGGCATCTATCTACCAGGCGCTTTTGCAGTAGAAGCAGCGGGCTCGGTCGGGGTCAGATCTATTGATCTGACCCCTTTCGTTCGGCGGGGCCTGACCCCTATTTCTGCGCCGCGATCCAGCGATCCGTCTTCGCCTCGAGAACCTCGAGCGGCATCGCGCCGTCGCGCAGCATCTCGTCGTGAAACCGCGAAACGTCGAAGATCTTGCCCAGCGCCTTCTCCGCGCGCTTGCGCAATTCGATGAACTTGAGCTGCCCGATCTTGTACGCGAGCGCCTGACCCGGGATCGCGGAGAACCGCTCGGCCTCGGACACCGCGCGCGTCTCCTCGGCGGGTGAGTTCGCGAACATGTAGTCGAGCGTCTGCTGGCGTGTCCAACCCTTGAAGTGGATGCCCGAGTCCGTGACCAGCCGGATCGCGCGCCACAGCTCGGCGTCGATCGCGCCGAAGCGCTGCACGGGGTCTTTGTAGATTCCCATCTCGTAGCCCAGCCACTCGGCATACAGGCCCCAGCCTTCGTTGTAGGCCGTGTCGCCCGAGAAGCGGCGGAACATCGGCAGATTCGCGAGCTCCCGTTGCAACGAGATCTGGAAGTGGTGGCCGGGCGCCGCCTCGTGCAACGAGAGTGCCGCGACGGCGGACTTGGGCCGCGCCTTCAGGTCGTACGCATTCACGAAGAAGATGCCGGGGCGCGTGCCGTCGAGCGACGGGCCCTGGTACTGCCCCGCTGAAGCGGAGGCCTCGCGGAATGTCTCGACCAGTCGCACTTCGTAGTCCGTCTTCGGCCGCAGGTTGAAATACGCCGGCAGCAACGGCGCGACGTTCGCGCCGAACGATTGATAGGTCTTGAGCAGTTCTTCGCGCGACGGGAAGTACATGTCGTCACGCGCCTTCACCCACTCGAAGAACGCCTTGAGCTCAGGGAGAGTCTTCACCGGCTTCGGGTACGCGAGATCCTTCGCCACGCCGCGCATGGCGTCCTGCAGCCGCGCCACTTCATCGAGGCCGATCTGGTGGACCTTCGCCGGCGTCATCGACCGCAGCGTGTTGTCGCGCACCTGGTGTTCGTACCAGGCGGCGCCGTTCGGCAGCGCGCCTAAGCCGAACGTGTCGCGGCACTTCGGCAGGTATTCCTCCGCGATGTACTTGCGCAACTTGCGATACGAAGGTGTGAGTTGTTTCGAGATCAGATCGCGGAACGCGGCGGTGAGCCGGTCGCGGTCGGCCGTCGAGAACTCCTTCGGCATGCGCGTGATCGGCCCCCAGAACACGCTCTTCTCCGGGTCGTCGACGGCATTGGCGTCGAGCTGCGGCAGCGTGCGCTCCATGAGCACCTTGGGCTGCACGAATCCGGCCTTTACGCCCTCGCGCATGTTCCCGATCGCGGTGTCGATCAGCAGCGGCGCGCGATTCGCACGCGCGAGCCAGTCGTCGTAGTCCTTCACGGTCTTGAACGGCTGCGCGCTGACGCCGGATCCCAACTGCGCGAGCGAGTTGCCGAAGTTGTAGAACTGGTTGATCGGCAGCAGGTGCCGCGGGAACTTGAGGTCCTCGAGCTCCGACTCGCGGTTCAGCGTGAAGACGTCGTACGAAAGACGGTCCTGGCCCGATAGGCCGGCGTCATCGATCTTTCCGACGATAGCGCGCGCGCGATCGAGATACTTCTGGTGAAACGCCTTCAACGCATCGCGATGCTCGAGCGAGAAGATGTCAGGCAGCTCCGCGTTGTAGCGCGGATCGCCGGCCTGCGTAGCGGTCATCGGATTGAGCTTGAGGTTCTCTTCCCAGTATTCCGCGTAGAGCGCGGCGAGTTTCGCGGCGCGGACGTCGTCCGCGGCGGGCGCGGCGATGGGCACGAGGGTGAAGAGTGAGACGAGGATGAGCGGGGCGAAGCGTCGCATCACTAACTACTCCTTCGAAAAAAAGAAACCCGCCTCGCGGCGGGTTTCGGTTCTGGTTGGGAGACTAGGATTCGAACCTAGGTAAACGGAGTCAGAGTCCGTTGTCCTACCGCTAGACGATCTCCCAAAAACTGGCCGTCTGCGAACAATACCAAAGCGCGGTCTTGAAGAAAGACTAGCGCTTGGAGTACTGCGGTCCACGACGCGCCTTCCGGCGGCCGACCTTCTTGCGTTCGACTTCGCGCGCGTCGCGCGTGACGAATCCGGCGATGCGCAACGCCTTGCGCAGCTCACCGTCGTACTCCATGAGCGCGCGGGTGATGCCGTGGCGAATCGCGCCGGCCTGGCCGGTGATACCACCGCCCGAAACCGACACGGTGAAGTCGAACTTGTCGGTCATCTGCACGAGTTCGAGCGGCTGACGCACGATCATGCGGCCGGTCTCGCGACCGAAGAATTCATCGAGCGGACGATCGTTGACCGTGATCTTGCCGGTACCGGCTTTCATGTAGACGCGCGCGGCGGCGGTCTTGCGGCGGCCAGTGCCGTAGTGCGGCTTTGCTGCTTGAGCGGGCATTCTTCAGTTCCTTAAATTTCGAGCGGCTTCGGCTGCTGGGCGGAGTGCGGGTGCTTGCCGCCCGCGAACACGTGCAGCTTCTTGTACATCTTGCGGCCGAGGGGTCCCTTCGGGAGCATTCCCTTCACCGCGAATTCGATGGCGCGCTCGGGGTGCTCCTTGAGCAGCTTTCCGAGAGCGATGGACTTGATGCCGCCGATGGCGCCGGTGTGGTGGTAGTAGATCTTGTCGTCGAGCTTGTTGCCCGTGACTTTGATCTTCTCCGCGTTCAACACGACGATGTGATCGCCGGTGTCGATGTGCGGGGTGAAGATGGCTTTGTGCTTGCCCTTGAGGCGCATGGCGATCTGCGTGCACAGACGTCCCAGCACCTTGTCGGTCGCATCGACGACGAACCAGTCGCTGCGCACGTTTTCATTCTTCGCAAATACAGTAGACATCAAAGGCTCCAACCACCGGATAGGGACCCACGCAATCTGTGTGCCGGGGGGTCCGCAAAAAGGGGCGCAAGTGTACTCAAGCCCCCCAGCCTTTGCAAAACTCCTGATGGCCTAAAGGCTTATACTCACGCCCCATGGCCTCAGGCCCGAATCTCGACAACCTCATCTCCGCCGCCGACCGCGCCATCAGAGCGCTCCTGGCGCCCGCGTCGGGCTCCCGGCCGGTCCCGGCCACGCCGCCGGCGCCCCGCGACGCCCCGAAATCCGATGCCGCCCTCTCGGCCGACGAAAAGCGCGAATCCGCCTCCCTCATGCGCGTGAATCACGCGGGTGAAGTCGCCGCCCAGGCGCTGTATCACGCGCAGGCCCTCTTCGCGCGCGACCCGGATGTCCGCGAATTCATGCTTCGCGCCGCGCGTGAGGAAAGCGATCACCTTGCCTGGTGCGAGACCCGACTCCGCGAGTTGGGCTCGCGCCCCAGCGTGCTGAATCCTCTCTGGTACGCCGGATCTTTCGGCATCGGCGCGCTCGCCGCGCTGCTGGGAGACAAGGCCAGTCTCGGCTTCGTCGCGGAAACGGAGCGACAAGTCGAGGGTCACCTCGCGAGCCACCTCGACCGTTTGCCCGAAGGCGACCTGCGCAGCCGCGCGATCGTCGAGGCCATGCGCCATGACGAAGTCGGCCATGGTCAGGAAGCGTTGAGCGCGGGCGGCGCGTCTCTGCCCGGTCCCGTCCGCGAGCTGATGCGGCGGACCGCGAGGGTGATGACGCATACTTCGTATCGTTTTTGACAGGTGCCTGTGACACGGATCACTGTTGGTCCGTAGTCATTTGATTGCGATGGCAGTAAGTTATGTAATAAGACTTAATGCTGAGTCGCGGCAATAGGGCTATCGATGCAAGCGCAATCGCAAAGGGAGAGTCAGATGGAAGAGGCGGTCAAACCCCTCAGCGACATACCGGCAATCAACCGGTTTCTGAGTTACTGCCGCATTCGCACGGTCCCGTCGAAGACGGTCGTGATTCATGCCGGCGATCTGCCTGACGTCCTCTACTACATCATCAGCGGCTCGGTCGAAGTGATGGTGGAAGACGAGGAAGGCAACGAGATGGTTCTGGCCTACCTCAACAAGGGTCAGTTCTTCGGCGAGATGGGCCTGTTCCACGAATCGCCGCTGCGCAGCGCCTGGGTGCGAACGCGCAACCACTGCGAGCTCGCGGAAATGACCTATCCCCGCTTCCGCCAGATCGCGGCGGAAAGCCCCGGCCTCGTGTTCGAGCTCGCGACCCAGCTCGCGACGCGACTCGATCGCACCAACCGCAAGCTGTCGGACCTCGCGTTCGTCGACGTCACCGGCCGTGTCGCTCACGCGATCATGGATCTGTGCGGCGAGCCGGATGCGATGACGCATCCCGAAGGCATGCAGATCAAAGTGAGCCGCCAGGAGCTGTCGCGTCTGGTCGGCTGTTCGCGCGAGATGGCGGGCCGCGTGCTCAAGGTCCTGGAAGATCAGGGTCTGCTGCGCGCCACCGGCAAGACCATTGTTGTCTTCAACGCGCGTCCGAAGATGAAGACGCGTCCGGTCGTCGTTCCCGTGCAGGGCGGCAAAAGCCCCGCGAAAGTCGCCAACACCCGCGTCGAAGACGACGAGGATGATGACGACGACGATGACGACGATAAATAGGGCCAGACCCGAATGGCACTTACTTAGGCGGCAACGCTGCGCGCGCGAGGGCCAGGCATTGAAGTGAAGTAGGAAGGCTGGCCGGGGTTGGTAGGATGTTTGT
>JAYTOK010000121.1:0-3601 GCA_043747835.1 Pseudomonadota bacterium
CTCGCCACCCAGCACTCGGACGAACCGCGCCCGGTGTTCAGCTATCTCGGCCGGCAGAGTGATCATCCCGCGCAGTTGCCCTGTCACATCACGGCGACCACCGAGCGCACGCACGAGATCATCCGCGCGGCCACCGATCGTTCGCCGATGTTCACGGGAAAGATCGAAGGCGTGGGCCCGCGCTACTGCCCGTCGGTGGAAGACAAAGTCGTCCGGTTCGCCGACAAGACCTCGCACCAGATCTTCATCGAGCCCGAAGGCCTGAACACGCACGAGGTTTATCCGAACGGCATCTCGACCAGCCTGCCCTATGACGTGCAGTTCGACTTCGTGCGCACCATCAAGGGCTTCGAGAACGCGCACATCACGCGGCCCGGCTACGCCATCGAATACGACTTCTTCGATCCGCGCGACCTCAACTCATCGCTCGAGACGAAGGTGCTCGCGGGCCTCTATTTCGCGGGCCAGATCAACGGCACCACCGGCTATGAAGAAGCCGCGGCGCAGGGACTCATCGCCGGCATCAATGCCGCGCGCGGCGCCGCTGGCAAGGAACCCTTCGTTCCGAAGCGCAGCGAGAGCTACGTCGGCGTGCTCATCGACGATCTCGTCACGGTGGGCACGCGCGAGCCCTATCGCATGTTCACCAGCCGCGCCGAACATCGCCTGCTGCTGCGCGAAGACAACGCCGACCTGCGACTCACACCGGCCGGCCGCGACATGGGCCTCGTCGATGACGAACGCTGGGCATTCTTCGAAGCCAAGCGTGCGGGCAGCGACCGCGAGCTCGCGCGCTTCCGCGATACGCGCATCAAGGCGGCGGACATCCCCGCCGAATGGGCGGCGCGTGTGCTCGGCGACACCACGACGCGCGACGCGCTCTCGGCGTTCGATCTGTTGCGCCGGCCCGAAGTGTCATATGAGCACGTGGTGGAACTGATCGGCCCCATGCAGCACGAGGCCGATGAACGTCTCGCCGTGCAGATTCGCGCACAGCTCGAAGTCGCCGCGAAGTATTCCGGGTACATCGAGCGCCAGGAAGAAGAGATCGCACGCCATCGCCGCAACGAAGAAACGCGGCTGCCCGCGGATCTGGACTATGCGCGCGTGACCGGGCTGTCCAACGAAGTGCGCCAGAAGCTCGAGCAGATTCGCCCCGCCACGGTGGGCCAGGCCGCCCGTGTCGCCGGCGTGACCCCGGCGGCGGTGTCCATCCTGTTGGTGCATCTCAAGAAGTCGCGCGCGGCCTGATGGGCGCGCTGACCCGACGGCACGTCATCGCAGCACCGCTCGCTCTCGCGATCAGTGCCTGCGCCAGGCGCGATGACACGGGCGGCAAACAACCCGCAATCCTGTTGCGCGGTAACGGCCCTGATCCGGATTCTCTCGACCCGCACAAGGCGCGCTCCACCGAAGCCATGATGGTGCTGCGCGATCTGTTCGAAGGTCTCACACGCCTGGACAAGAACGCGGTGACGGCGCCCGCTGCTGCGGAAAGCTGGACCGTGAGCGACGACGGCCGCGTCTATACGTTCAAGCTGCGGCCGGGTTTGCGCTGGTCCAATGGTGACCCGCTGGTCGCGGAAGATTACGCGGCCGGGCTGCGCCGGCTCGTCGACCCGGTCACGGCGTCGCAGTATGCGCAGGTCATCGACGTGATCCTGAATGCTCCCGACATCGTGTCGGGCAAGAAGCCGCCGGAGTCGCTCGGCGTCGCCGCGCCGGATGCGCAGACCGTCGTCATCACGCTCAGCAATCCGGCGCCCTATCTACCGGGACTCATGGCGCACCCGTCCATCGCGCCGCTGCATCGCCCGTCGCTCGCGAAATTCGGCGATCGCTTCGCGCGTCCGGGCGACCAGGTGTCGAACGGTGCGTTCGTGGCCACGGAATGGCTGCAGGGCAGCTACATCCGCGCCGTGCGCAACACGCACTATTGGAACAACGCCGCCAACAAGCTCGATGGCGTGAAGTACCTGCAAATCGCCGACGAGAACGCCGAGCTGCGCGCCTATCGCGCGGGCGAACTGCACTGCACGGCGGTCGTGCCGCGCGGGCAGTTCGACTGGATCAAGGAAAATCTTGTCGCGGAGCTGCACGTGGCGCCGCAGCTCAGCACCTATTACTACGGTTTCAATCTCGATCGCGCCTTGTTTGCGAAGAATCCCAAGCTGCGGCGTGCGCTGTCGATGGCCATCGACCGCGAGCGGCTCGCGAATTCCGTGTTGCGCGTGGGCGAACTTCCGGCGTACAGCTGGGTGCCGCCGGGCGTGGACAACTACAGCTCGCAGGCGTTCGACTACGCCGCGATGCCCGTCGCCGAACGTATCGAAGAGGCCCGCAAACTGCTGGCCGAAGCCGGATTCACGCGTGAGAAGCCGTTGAAGTTCGAGCTTCGATTCAACTCGGGCGAAGTGCACACCAAGGTGGCCGTCGCAGTCGCCTCGATGTGGAAAGAGGCGCTCGGCGTCGAGGCGAATCTCGCTGCGGTCGAGTTCAAGTCGCTGTTCGAAGCCATCGACCGGCGCGAAGTCGACATGTATCGCCTCGCCTGGGTCGGTGACTACAACGACGCGTACAACTTCCTGCAGTACCTCAAGAGCGATTTCGGCATCAACCTGCCGCACTACAAAAGCCCCGCCTATGACGCTTTGCTCGACGAGGCCTCACACCAGACCGACGCCGCGAAACGCCGAGCGCTGCTGGAGCAGGCGGAGCACACGATGCTCGCGGATCATCCGCTGATTCCACTGTATTTCTACGTGAACAAGCACCTGGTGAAGCCCGAGCTCAAGGGCTGGTACGACAATGTAATGAACGTGGTGTATTCGCAGGACCTGGAGCTCGTGCCCAAAGGCTGACTCCCACGCGCCAGCCGGGCGGTGTCTTACGCGCCGATGCCTCGCCGCACCGACATTCAGCCGACACATCTCTTCGCGATGATTGCTTCACCCCGGCACCCACAGACGGCAGGGGTTATAGGAGCGATCGTGCGAAATCATTCTTCGGTTACCGGCGGCCACGCGCCGAACTCGTTCGTCCCCACGCAATTCCAGGATGACGTCGACGTCGCCCAATGCGCGCTCGACGAACAACTGGAACAGATGCAGCGCCACTATGCCGCGGCGGGCCGTGCCGCCTCATGCGCGCGGTTCGAGATCGAGCTGCTCGAGAAGCGCGACGACATTCCGGTTCACCTGCTTGCCCAGGCGAAGCGGCAGCGCGCCGCAGCGGAAACCCGCTGCGCACGCCTGCTCACCGCGATCGAAGCACTCGAAGACCGGTTGGAGAACGAGTGATGCGACGCCGAACGATTGAGGACTACCGCTTGGCGCTCTGCGCCGCGATCCAGGCCCGCATTTCAACGTCCAGCACGGACAGCGGCAGTGCGCCCATTCCGAGAAGCTGGTCGTGGAAGGCGCGGATGTCGAAGCGGCTCCCGAGCGCCTTCTCGGCCTCGGCGCGCAGCGCCTGGATCCTGAGCTGACCCAGCTTGTACGCTAGCGCCTGGCCCGGCCAGGAGATGTAGCGGTCGACTTCGTTCTCGATGTCCTGGCGATTCTTGCCGGTGTTCTGCTGGAAATAGTAGATAGCCTGGTCG
>JAYTOK010000122.1:0-42198 GCA_043747835.1 Pseudomonadota bacterium
ACATTCCCCGTTTCCTAGCAAAAGGGGACAGGCCTGCTGCAGGCCTGTCCCCTTTTGCCCCTTCGGGGGAAACGGGGACTGTCCCCATTAATTTTCCAGAAGGCGGGGAATGTCCCCATTTCCTCGCAGACCCCCACACCCCCAAGCGCGAAGTTGGTGCGGCGATCCCGCTGCACCCGCCTGATTTCCTGATTTCCCCGAATTTCGAACTGGCACAAGCCTTGCTTTGCTAGTTCACAAGAACAACAGGGAGCGATCGGCACATGAGTGAAAACGGCTCGGGAAAGATTTCACGGCGTCTCGTACTGAAGACCGCCGCGGCGACGGCCGCCATCACGGGAATCGGCGCGCTCGCGCCCAGGCCGCTGTACGCGGCGGGTGACACGCCCGAAACGACAAAGGCGATTCTCGGCTTCATCGCGCTCACCGACTCGGCGCCGCTCATCATCGCGAAAGAGAAGGGTCTCTTCGCGAAGCACGGCATGCCCGACGTCGAGGTGGTCAAACAAGCTTCGTGGGGCACGACGCGCGACAACCTCGTGCTCGGCTCCGCCGGCAACGGCATCGACGGCGCGCACATCCTCACGCCGATGCCCTATCTGATGAGCACGGGCAAGATCACGCAGAACAACGTGCCGACCGCGATGTACATCCTGTCGCGACTCAATCTCGATGGCCAGGGGATCTCGATCGGCGCGGAGTACGCGAGCCTCAAGCTCGGCGTCGACTCGAAGCCTTTCGCGGCAGCGATCGCGAAGAAGAAGGCCGCGGGCAGCGCACCGAAAGCCGCGATGACTTTCCCCGGTGGCACGCACGATCTGTGGCTTCGATACTGGCTCGCGGCCGGTGGCATCGATCCTGACAAAGACATCGAGACCATCGTTGTTCCCCCGCCCCAGATGGTGGCGAACATGAAAGTGGGCACGATGGATTGCTTCTGCGTGGGCGAGCCGTGGAACGACCAGCTCGTGAACCAGAAGATAGGCTACACCGCGGTGAACACCGGCGAGATCTGGGGCGGTCATCCCGAGAAATCCTTCGCGATGCGCGCGGATTGGGTGGACAAGCACCCGAAGGCCGCGGTGGCGCTGCTCATGGCCGTTCAGGAAGCCGCGATGTGGGCTGACAAGGACGAGAACCGCCAGGAAGTCGCGGAGCTGTGCAGCAAGCGGGGCTGGTTCAACTGCCCCGTGACCGACATCCAGGACCGGCTCAAGGGCAAGTACGACTACGGCACGGGCCGTGTCGTCGAGAAGTCGCCGCACATCATGAAGTTCTGGCGCGACAACGCATCGTATCCCTTTCAGAGCCACGATCTGTGGTTCCTCACGGAGAATGTCAGATGGGGCAAGTTCACGGGCAAGGAAGACTTCAAGAGTCTGATCTCGCAGGTCAACCGCGAGGACCTGTGGCGGCAGGCGGCGAAGGCTCTCAGCGTGCCGGCGGCTCAAGTTCCGAAAGCGAAGTCGCGTGGCGTCGAAAAATTCTTCGATGGCAAAGTGTTCGATCCGGAGAAGCCGCAGGCGTATCTGGCAAGCCTCGCGATCAAGCAGTCGGCCTGACGGCGACACAGGTGCGACTGCGCGCACTGCGCGGCCGCGCCGCAAGTGTTTGCGGCGTCATCCTGCCGCCGGTGTTGATGCTCGCGCTGCTCGGTGTCGTGTGGCAGGCGCTGTGCTCGTCGCCCGATTCCGCGTTGCCGACGCCGACCAAAGTGGTCGCGGACACGTGGGAGCTCATCGTCCACCCGCTCTACGACAATGGCGGCAACGACAAGGGGCTCTTCTGGCATCTCTACGCGAGCCTCAAGCGCGTCGGTCTTGGCTATCTACTCGCCGCGTCGGCGGGAATCGGCCTCGGCGTGTTGATCGGCAGTGGAAAGTGGGCCATGCGCGCGCTCGACCCGCTGTTCCAGGTGCTGCGCACGATTCCCCCGCTCGCCTGGCTGCCCCTGTCGCTCGCGGCGTTTCGTGACGGCCAACCGTCGGCGATCTTCGTGATCTTCATCACCGCAATCTGGCCGATCATCATCAACACGGCCGTTGGCATCCGCAACATCCCGCAGGACTATCGCAACGTCGCGCGCGTGCTCCGTCTCAACGGACTCGAATACTTCGTGAAGATCATGCTGCCGGCCGCGGCGCCGTACATCTTCACCGGCTTGCGCATCGGCATCGGCCTCTCGTGGCTCGCGATCGTCGCGGCGGAGATGCTGATCGGCGGCGTCGGCATCGGATTCTTCATCTGGGATGCATGGAACAGCTCGCTGATCAGCGACATCATCCTGGCTCTCGTCTACGTCGGCATCGTCGGGTTCCTGCTCGACCGCCTCATCGCGATGACGGGCAAATTCGTGGGACGCGGGACGGTGTCGGTATGAACACGGGAAACAACGAGTACCTGAAGATCGAACACGTCTGCAAGACGTTTGGACAGGTAGAGTCACGCAGCGAAGTGCTGCGCGACGTCTCGCTCGAGATCGCGAAGGGAGAGTTCATCGCCATCATTGGGCACTCCGGGTGCGGCAAGTCGACGCTGCTCAACATCGTGGCGGGATTGACCGATGCCACGAGCGGGTATGTGTTTCTCGAAGGGCGCGAGGTCGCGGCTCCTGGACCCGATCGCGCGGTGGTGTTCCAGAACCATTCGCTGCTGCCGTGGCTCACGGTGTACGACAACGTGCGGCTCGCCGTGGACAAGGTGTTCGCGGGAAAGAAGAGTTCGGCCGAGCGGCACGAGTGGACGCTGCGCAATCTCGAGCTCGTGCACATGACGCACGCGATGAAAAAACGCCCCGCAGAGATCTCGGGCGGCATGAAGCAGCGGGTCGGCATCGCTCGTGCGCTCGCGATGAGCCCCAAGGTGCTGCTGCTCGATGAGCCGTTCGGCGCGCTCGATGCGCTCACGCGCGCGCATCTGCAGGAAGAGGTCATGAAGATTCACGCCGAGCTCGGCAATACGGTGATGATGATCACGCACGATGTGGACGAGGCCGTCCTGCTCTCCGATCGCATCGTGATGATGACGAATGGGCCCGCCGCGCACATCGGCGAGCTGCTCCCCGTCTTGCTCGCGCGGCCGCGCAACCGGCTCGAGCTCATCGCGGATCCGACCTACATCGGGTGCCGCGGCGCCGTGCTCGAGTTCCTGCACAAGAAATCTCACTACGTCGAAGCGGCCTGAAGGGGTCAGATCTAATTACCTGAGCCTCGCGTGAATTTTTCTCAGGTCCGTTTTGGTGAGACGGGAAAAATCGCGCGCGCAAAAAGTGCGGGGCCGACGGAGTTCGCAGAGTTGTGAGACGGACGTGGCGAGGTTGCGAGTGCTCTCGTAGTTTCCGTCTCCATGAAAACTCCAACGAAGATTGCTCTGAAGGGCCTGCTGGTTTCTCTCCTGTTGGCGCCGGGTGCCGCACGTTCCCAGAACGGCGCGAACGGCGAAGAGCTCGCCGTCGTGCAGGCGATGGCGGTGATCCTCAATCAGGATGCTCGCCAGCAATTCGACTACCTGTACTTCGAATCCGAATTTCCCGCGAGCCCGATCGTCGCCGAGTCGATGTCGAATCCGGATCGCACGGAATTCTGCGGGCTGTCGCGCGACGACGCGCAGTCGATGGTCGGCAAACTGGTCGAGCTGACGGAGAAACCCATCGAATTCGACGACTCGCTCGCCAAGCCCGCGGGACTTCGCCTCGGACACAAGAAACTGCCACGGTTCCGCTACCTGATGCTGTCGCGCGTGGTGTTCGCACCGGATCTCAACCAGGCCTGGGTGGCCGTGAATCTGAACGGCATGTCCGGCGCCGTCATGCGGCTCGACAAGATCGAAGGCCGGTGGAGCAAGACGGCGAGATGCGGCGGCTGGTACAAGCCCGAATAGGGGTCAGGCCCCATTTCGTATAGCTAGTCCGATTTGACCTGCTCCATCGGGTCGGCTCTAATCCGCCGCGCGCGGACGTTCAAGCCAAGGAGTTAGGCAAATGATTCGATCGTTCATCGCGGGAGCGGCCTGTCTGCTCGCCGCCGGCGCTACGGCGCAAACCATCCCCATGCCAGGCCCCATCACCGGCGCGACCTGCGTCTCCACGGGAACCGTGGTCGTCGAGAAGACGATCCGCGTGACCAGCGGGACTTTCGACGGCGGTTGCAAGACCTACGTGCCTGGACTCAGCATGGATCTCAACAGCCACAGCGAAACCGTCGCCGCGGACTCGTTGCTGTTCCGGGTCGAGAACGGCGCGCGATTGCGCAATGTCATCATCTCGCACATTTCCACCCGCTCGAACACCGCGCGCGCGATCAACGTTTATGCGGGCGCGACGCTCGAGAACATCGACATCAGGAAGGTGTTCGGCGAGCTCGCGATCAGCGTCAAGACCGCGGGCGTCGTCAACATCACGAAGATCACGTCCGTTGATTCCGCCGATCGGCACATCAACGCGATCGGAGTGAACACGCGTGTCAACATCTCGAACTGCGTCTTCAAGAACGCGCGTAAGGTTTATCGCCAGAACGGCGGTACGACGTATCCGACGCATGTGAGCATCACGAACTGCGACATCAGCGGGATGTCGGACGAAGTGTTCCGCACGGATAGTTCGCTGTCGACCGCGACGCTGAGCAACAGCCGGCTGCGCGCAGTGCCGAAGATCTGCACGGGGTATGCAGAAGGGAAGTGCATCGTGTCGGGAATGGTGACGTACTGATCCAATGGGATCGGGTGGGGTCAGATCCCTTGATCTGACCCCTTTAAGGAAGCCGCGCTCCCTTCGGCCACAAAATCCACATCTCCCCGTCCTGCTTCATCATCCCGGCCTGCGCGCCGGCCTCTGCGCCGAAGCCAAAGAACAAGTCCGCGCGCCCAGGCCCGCGGATCGCGCCGCCCGTATCCTGCGCAACGACGAGCCGCTGCAACGGCAGCTCCGTCGAGGGGTAGCTAGTCGAGAGAAAGAGCGGCGACCCCAGCGGCACGACATTCGGATCAACGGCAATCGAGCGGCCGGCCGTGAGCGGGACGCCGAGCGAGCCTTTCGGTCCGACCGACGCGTCGTCCAGCGCGCTCTCCACGAAAAAAACCACGCTCGGATTGCTGTCGAGCACCTCACGCAGCCGCGATGGATTCGCCGCGAGCCACGCCCGGATCGCGGGCATCGTGACGTCCTCGAGTTTCATCACGCCCTGGTCCACGAGGTATCGGCCGATCGAGCGATACGGCTGGCCATTCTGATCCGCGTATTGCAACCGGATCGTCTCGCCAGTCGGCAACTGCACGCGGCCCGATCCTTGTACCTCGAGCAGGAACGCATCGAGCGCATCGTCGATCCATACGATCTCGTGCCCTTGCAGGCCCGGCGCCTCGCGTGTCTGCGCGCGGCTGTAAAACGGCACGACCTTGCTGCCGTCCAGACGCCCGCGCAGCCGCTTGCCCTTGAGCTCGGGATACAGCGCTGCGAGATCGACGATGAGCAGATCGTCGGGGCGGCGATAGAGGGGGGTGGTGAAAGGTTCGGCGCGTTCGCGCGAACCGCGCAACAGCGGCTCGTAGTACCCGGTGATGAGCCCGTGCGTGGCGCGCTTGCGCCCCGTCATGCGGACGACGCGATACGGCGTCAGGTGCTGCTCGATGAAACCGCGCACGAAGTCCGCATCGCCAGGACTTGCCGCGACGACCGCGCCACAGAACGGCTGCCACTCGGGCCGCGAGTGGATCACGCTGCAAGAGCTCACGATCGCGGGCCACGCGGCGAGCGCGTCGTCGGCGCGCCAGCCGGGTAGTTTGTTCCAGCGCACGGGCTCGAATCGCGCGACCGGCGCGACATCGGGCGCGGGTTTGCGCGTCGTCGCGCAGGCGCTCAGCAGCGCGAGCATACAAAGCAGGCCGAGTGCGGCGGTTGACCTGAAATCAGGGCCTGACCCTGATTCGGAAATGGGGCCTGACCCCATTTACTGCCGGATCCCCGCCTGGTCGAGGGCGAACGCGTATTCCTCGGCGTACTCGTGATACTTCTCGAACCGGCCCGACTTTCCGCCGTGCCCCGCTTCCATGTTCGTGCGCAGGACGACGAGGCTGTCGCCGGTGCGGCGCGCGCGCAGGCGCGCGACGTACTTGGTCGGTTCGTAGTATTGAACCTGGCTGTCCCAGAGGCCCGAGTGCACGAAGATCGCGGGGTAGTCCTGTGCGGAGAGATTGTCGTACGGCGAATACGACAGCATGTAGTCGTAGAACTTCTTCTCTTTCGGATTGCCCCACTCGTCGAACTCGTTGGTCGTGAGCGGGATGCTCTCGTCGAGCATCGTCGTGACCACGTCGACGAACGGCACGCCGGAGACGATGCCGCGATAGTCCTGCGGCGCGAGGTTTGCGACCGCGCCCATCAACAAGCCGCCCGCGGAGCGTCCCGTTGCGAACGCGCGCTTCGGGTCGTGGTACTGGTTCGTGGCGAGCCAGCGTGTCACGTCGATGAAATCCGTGAACGTGTTCGCCTTGTTGAGGAGCTTGCCGTTCTCGTACCAGGCGCGGCCCATCTCCTGGCCGCCGCGGATGTGCGCGATCGCGACGACGAAGCCGCGGTCGAGCAGCGACGCGGGCATGTAGTTGAACTCCGGATCGTACGAGATCCCATACGATCCGTACCCGATCTGCCAGAGCGGCGCGGTTCCGTCGCGCGGCGTCGTCTTGCGATACACGATCGACACCGGGACCTTCGTTCCATCCCGCGCGGCCGCCCACGCGAACTCCGTCGAGTAGTTTGCCGGGTCGTAACCGCCGAGCACCGGATCGCGCTTGAGCAGTTCGCGGCCCCGCGACGAAAAGTCGTAGTCGTAGGTCGTGCGCGGCGTGATCAGGGAGGTGTAGGTGTAACGCAGCTTGTCGCTGTCGAATTCGCGGTTGACGTCGATCGCCATAGTGTAGCTGGGCTCGTCGGCGGTGACGAACACGTCCTGCGCCATGGTGGAGCCGGCTTTCCACGGACGGATGCGCAGCTTGCGCAGGCCGCCGGAATGCTCCTCGACGGTCAGGAAGTTCTTCGACACGTCGAACGCATCGACGAATGCATCGTCGCGGTGCCCGACGACATCGCGCCACTTCGCGCGATCGCCTTCGTCACCGGGCGTCACCTCCATGATCCGGAAGTTCTTCGCCTGCCAGTTCGTGCGTACGATCCAGCGCCCGTTCGCGTGGTCCACCTGGTATTCGTGGTCGCGCTCGCGCGCCAGAAACAGCTGGAACTCGAGCCTTGGATCGTTGGCGTCGGCGAACCAGATCTCGGCGGAGAGGGTGCTCTGCGTGCTGATCAACAAGTACTTCTCGTCCTTCGTCTTGCTGACGGAGGTGTAGAAGCTCGTGTCCTTCTGCTCCCAGACGAGCGGATCCTTCGAGACGTCGTTGCGATTGGCGCTGTCGATGGAATGTTTGCGGATCTTGTAGCCGAGCAGGGTTTCGGGATCCTTCTCGACGTAGAGGAACGTCTTGTTGTCGCCGGCCCAGACGACGTCGTTCTCGACGTTGGGCAGCGCGATTCCGAAATCCTTGCGCGTCGCGAGAGTCATCGCGCGCAGCACGTATTGCCGGCGCCCCACGGTGTCCTCGGCCCAGGCCATCAGCTTGCCGTCCGGACTGATCGCGATGCCGCCGACGTCGAAGAAGTCGTGGCCCTTCGCCATCTCGTTGAGGTCGAGCAGGACCTCTTCGGGCGCGTCGAGCTTGCCGGCACGCCGCGAGAAGATCGGATATTCCTTGCCGGTTTCGAAGCGGCGGAAGTACCAGTACCCGTTCATCAGGTACGGCACGCTCGAATCGTCCTGCTTCAGGCGGCCGACGATCTCGTCGAACACCTTGGTCTGCAACGCTTTCGTGTGCGCGAGCATGGCGTCGGCATACGTGTTCTCCGATTTCACGTACGCCAGCATCTCAGGGTTCTCGCGCGTGTCGTCGCGCAGCCAGTAGTACTCGTCCGAACGGGTGCCGTTCGGCGACACCACGTCGAAAGGCTTCTTCGCGGCAATGGGCGGTGTTGCGCGCGGGGCGTCGGCGACGGAGGTCAGGGGAACGGCGGGCGGCGTTTTCGTCATGTTCGTATTGCAGGCGGTCAGGAAAGTGAGGAGGACCAGGGCTACGTCGCGCGAGAGGGGCATTGCGGGAGTCCTTCGGGCCTTGTGAGGCGCGCATTTTAGCCTTGGGAATCTCATTTATGATGCCCGCATGATCTCCATCGGCAATCCCCTGAATTTCGCGACATTGCGTGATTTGTCGCGTGGCGGCGTCGGACTCTCCATTTCGGAGGCCGCGTATGCGGCGCTCGACCGCGGCGCGGCCGCCGTTGCCGCCATCGTGCAGCGCGGACAGCCCGCGTACGGCGTCAACACCGGCTTCGGCCGTCTCGCGCAGACCCACATTCCGAAAGATCAGCTCGAACTCCTGCAACGCAACCTCGTGTTGTCGCACGCCGTGGGCGTCGGCGATCCGCTGCCCGCCACGGTCGTGCGACTCATGCTCGCGCTCAAGATCGCCTCGCTCGCGCGCGGCTACTCGGGCGTGCGCCGTGAGCTGGTCGATGCGCTGGTGAAGCTCTACAACGCCGACGTACTGCCGCGCGTGCCTTCGAAAGGGTCGGTAGGCGCGAGCGGAGATCTGGCACCGCTGGCGCACATGTCGACCGTGTTGTTAGGCGTCGGCGAAGTCGAATTCGCGGGAAAGATACTCACCGCCGATGAGGGCCTGAAGCACGCCGGCCTCGGCCGCATCACGCTCGCGGCGAAAGAAGGCCTCGCGTTGCTCAACGGCACGCAGACCTCGACGGCGCTCGCGCTCTGCAACCTGTTCGCGATCGACAATCTCTTCGCGACCGCCATCGTTTCCGGCGCGCTGTCGGTGGACGCGGCCGAGGGGTCCGCGAGCCCGTTCGATGCACGCATTCATCAATTGCGCGGACATCCCGGGCAGATCGCCACCGCCGCGGCTTACCGCGACTTGCTCAGCGAGAGCCCTATCAACTCGAGTCATCGCGAGTGCGGCAAGGTGCAGGACCCTTATTCCCTGCGCTGCCAGCCGCTGGTGATGGGCGCCTGTCTCGATCAAATGGACTCCGCGCGCGCGGTGCTGCTGCGTGAAGCGAACGGAGTCACCGACAATCCGCTCGTGTTCGTCACCGAAGGCACGGAATCGGCCGAGGTGCTCTCCGGCGGAAATTTCCACGCCGAGCCCGTCGCGTTCGCCGCGGACAACCTCGCGCTTGCAATCGCCGAGATCGGCGCGCTTTCCGAGCGGCGCATCGCGCTGCTCATCGACGCGACGCTGTCCGGTCTGCCGCCGTTCCTCGTGCGCGACGGCGGCGTCAACTCCGGCTTCATGATCGCGCACGTGACCGCCGCCGCGCTCGCGTCGGAGAACAAACTACTCGCGCACCCCGCGAGCGTGGACTCCCTGCCGACCTCCGCGAACCAGGAAGACCACGTGTCGATGGCGACGTTCGCCGCGCGCAAGCTCGGCGACATCTGCACCAACGTGTCTTACATCCTCGCCATCGAACTGCTCGCTGCCGCGCAGGGCGTGGACCTGCGCGCGCCGCTCGTGACGTCGAAGCGGCTCCAGGCCGTAATGCGCGAAATCCGCGCGCGCGTGCCGCATTACGACATCGACCACTATCTCGCGCCGGACATCGCGTCGATCACCCAATGTGTGACCTCGGGTGTCATCGCGGCGCACTGCCCGAATTTGACCCGTCAGTCGACCTGATGTCGCTCGGTCCTGTGCCGGTCGAGTTCGTCCTCTTCGGGCTCACCCTCGCGGGCGTTGCCATCTTCCACCGCCACACGCTCGTCGCGGCTCTCGCGGGCCTCGCCGCGATCACGGCATACAAGGTGTTCATCGCCGGCTTCCACGGCGAGCCCGGCCTCACGGGCCTGCTCTGGCACCTCGAAGAAGAGTGGGTGATCCTCGCGAACCTGTTTGCATTGCTGCTCGGCTTCGCGCTGTTGTCGCGCCACTTCGAGGAGAGCCGCCTCCCGCAAATCCTGCCACGCTATCTACCCGACGACTGGCAGGGCGGGCTCGTGTTGCTCGCGCTCGTCTTCGTGCTGTCCGCATTCCTCGACAACATCGCGGCGGCAATTCTCGGCGCGACGATCGCATCGACCGTGTTCCGCCGGAAGGTGCACCTGGGCTATCTCGCGGCCATTGTCGGCGCGGCGAACGCCGGCGGCTCGGGCAGCGTCGTCGGCGACACGACCACCACGATGATGTGGCTGGATGGAATTTCCCCGCTCGCGGTGCTGCACGCCTACGTCGCGGCGATCGTCGCCTTCTTCGTCTTCGCGATCCCGGCGTCCCGCCAGCAGCACCGCTTCTCGCCGATCGCGAAGGACGACGCCTCCGGGATCACGGTCGATCGCGCGCGGCTCATCATCGTCGCGCTGATCCTCGCCGGCGCGATCGCGGCCAACGTGTATGCGAACACCTTGCCGCCGGAGCACGCCGCGGCCTTTCCGTACATCGGCGCAACCGTCGTCGGAATCATCCTGCTCTTCACGCCGTGGCGACGGCCGGATTGGCACGCGGTCCCAGGAGCTGCGAAGGGCGCGATGTTCCTGCTCTCGCTGGTGCTGTGCGCGTCGATGATGCCGGTGGAGGCGTTGCCGCCCGCGTCGGCGCTCACCACCTTCGGACTGGGCTTCGTCTCGGCGGTGTTCGACAACATCCCGCTCACGAAGCTCGCGCTCGAACAGGGCGGTTACGACTGGGGCGCGCTTGCGTACGCCGTCGGTTTCGGCGGCTCGATGTTGTGGTTCGGCTCGTCAGCGGGCGTCGCCGTAGCGAATCTGTTTCCCGAAGCCAAGTCCGTGGGCCAGTGGCTGCGCCAGGGCTGGCACGTCGCCGTGGGCTATGTCGTCGGCTTCCTCGCGTTGTGGTTGCTGCTGGGCTGGCACCCGTCCGGCGACTGACAGGAACAGCGCGAGCACCCAGTGGAACGCCACCGGGATCGCGCCCTCCCGCCAGAACTCGGCGCCGTTGTCGATCACGTTGACGCCGAGACGCACGGCCATCACCACGAAATAGAGATAGGCGAAGAGGCGCAACGCTCCCGCGCCGCGCGGAGTCGCGCGCGCGAAGCTGCCGTTGCGGATGCGCCGGTTCCAGGCAACGACGGCCATCAGCATGAGGATGGCGATCTGGGCGGGCAGCAGGAGTGGATAGGGCATGAGACCCGAATACCACGCGTCCATGTCGGGTAGCCAGGCCGGCGCGATCAGCACCGTCTCGAGCTGGCCGATCACACGCGCCGCGAACAGGGCCGTGCAGCTCCAGAGCAGCGTCGCGGCGGTGCAGGCGCGGTTCATGCCAGCAGTCCGGTGAGGTGGCGGTACCAATCGCTCTGGAAGATGCCACGCGGATCGAGCGCCTGCTTCGCCGCGAGGAAATCGCGGATCGCCGGATGCGCGGCTTCGGTCTGCTCGCGCGTCGCGAAGCGATGGTACGTCAGGAAATAGCTGCCGCCGCGACGCAGCGCGTGATCGATCAGGCGGCGGAAGTCCTCGGCCGCGCGCGCGACGTCGCCCGGGCGGTGGTCGATGTGCAAGTTGAAGATCACGCAGGCCCAGGATTCGCGCGCCCAGGGAAGCGCGGTGTCGTGCTCCGCTTCGATGAGGCGGATCGTGCCGTAGATGAAGTCGACGTCGTTCGCGCGGAAATCGCGGCGCACGTCGTCCATGAATGCGAGCAGCTCCGCGCGCGGGACGTAGAGCTCCGTGATCATCTCGCTGCCGCGGCACGCGGCGCCGAGACGGTGGTCGAGCGCGCCGTGATAGTCCTCGAGATAGAGATTCAACTGGTGCGTATCGCTCCAGTAGACCTGGCCGTGCGTCGCGAGATAGAAGTCGGTGAACTGCCGGAACGCGGCGCGCTTGTCCGAGTGCGCGAGATGCAGCAGGCGGTTCCAGTCGTTCTGCGAGAGGCGGCGCTGATCGAGCGGGATGCCGCGCTCGGGATCGGCGCGCCGATAGCTGGACAGCACACCCGTGCGCAGGAACTCGGGGCTTTCGGGCGACGTCGCGAACTGGAAATCGCCGTAGAGATGGCCGTCGGCGATGCGCTCGTCGAAAGCGTCGATGAGGCCGTCGATGTCGAGCCGTGCGACGCGGCGTTCGACCTTCTCGCGTGGCACGAGACGCAGCGTGACCGCCGTGATCACGCCGAACAATCCGTAGCCGCCGACCACGTGCCGGAAGACTTCGCGGTTCTCCTCGCGCGAGCAGCGGATGATGTCACCGGCCGGCGTGACGACTTCCAGCGATTCGATGTCCTCGACGAAAGGCTTCGCGGTGAGACCGCGGCCGTGGATGTTCGCGGCCACGGCGCCGCCCAGCGACAGGCGATCCGCGCCAGTCTGCTTCTGGCGGATGCCGTAAGCCGCGCCGGGACCGCGTTGCAGCGAAAGATAGCCGCGGATGACGTCGGGCCAGGTGATGCCGGCTTCGACTTCCATGAGCGCGCGGTTGCGGTCGAACCAGCGCAGGCCCGACAGTTTGCGCATGTCGAGCAGCGTTCCGCCGGAGAGGAACTGCTGGCCGCCCATCGCATGGCGCGAGCCTGCGATCGCGAGCGGTTCGCCGCGACGCGCTGCGGCGGCGACGACGTCGGCAACCTCACCGGCACTGCGCGGCTCGAGGATGCGCGCGACGGGTGTGCGATTGAGGGCGGAGTGGGTGTCGTTGACCCAGTGGGGCAGGGCATGTCGTCGGACCGGCTGGAGTCTCGCGTGCATGGAGACGGAAACTGCGCCCGATCTCGTCGATCCAGCAATACCGAGGTGGGTGGTATCGCTATGCAATACCCCGGGTGTGTCGGAAAATTCCGCGGCTTGAGGCAGAATCGCCGGCTTATGGGAGAAACCAGCCGAATCATCCTCGCGCTCAAGCGCGCCCTGCGCGCGCGCGGCATCACCTACGCGATGCTCGCGAAGCGCATCAGCCTCTCCGAACCTTCGGTCAAGCGCATCCTCTCGCGCGGTTCCCTGAGCCTGCCGCGACTCGAGCGCATCTGCGAAGCCGCGGGAGTGTCGATGGAGGAGCTCGTTCGCCCGGTTCCCGGCGCGCCGGCGGAGACTTCGAGCACGTTGAGCGCCGCGCAGGAATCCGCGCTAGCGGCCGATCCGCAGCTGCTCGCCTGCTTCTATCTATTGACGAATGGACACACGCCGAAGGAAGTCGCGAGCGAGCTGCATGCGGACGACAAGCTGCTGCGCCGCTGGCTCGTGAAGCTCGACAACCTGCATCTCGTCGAGCTGGGCGCGCGTCTGGGCGCCCGTCTGCGCGTGCGGGCGCCGATCTCGTGGCGCGACGACGGGCCGATCCGCAAGACTTACGAACGGCAGGTGCGCGAGGAGTTCATGACGTCGGATTTCCACAGCGCGGACGAAACCCTGCTGTTTCGCTCAGCCGAACTCTCGGAGGCGTCACGACAGGTGATGCAACGCAAGCTCGCGCGACTCACGGCGGACTTCAACGAGCTCGCCGAACTCGATCGTCACCTGCCGAGCCGCGAGAAACGCTCGGTGGCCGTCATGCTGGCGTGCCGGCCGTGGGTGTTCTCGATGTTCGATGGATTGAAACGCCGCTGACGACGAGCAGCGCGAACGCTGCCAGCCACGCGTAATAACCCGCTTGCAGCGCTCCCGCGGATCCGTCGCGGGCGAGTTGCACCAGCCAGTAGAGATTCAGCAGCAGGCACGCGACGCCCACGCGCAAGAATGTGCCCGGGCGCGTGACGCGGCCGAGTTCGACATGCGCCGCGAGAATGATGAAGACCACGTTCGTGGCGGCGCTCAGCAGGTGGGGCGCCGCATCGTCGAGCTCGCTCGATGCGTGGCCTCGATAGGGCCAGAGACTCGACAGCGCATAGCGAAACGCCTGCCAACCGTTGACGTCGTCGACCACCGGCAACAGCCACGAGGCCAGCCACAGCAGCGCGGCCACCCAGACGATCTGCCGCGAAATCGTGGAACTCAATCAGGCAGGCCCGGTGATCACGACGCTGACGTTCTTTCGATCCCCGCCAGACAACTGGATGGTGATCTCGCGGTGTGCCGGCAGATCGAACTCCACCACCTTGTGCAACCGCTCGCAGCCGCTGCGGCCTTCGTGCGCGATCGAGTCGACCGGCCTCCCGCCGTCGACCACGTCTATCCAGTGATGTGAGCTCAGCGAGATGCGATAGCGCCCGGCTTTGCCGCTGCGGAAGTGCAGCAGGCCGGCGGCCGCGTTCTCGGGATTGCGAGCGCGCCCAGGCGTCGTCGCGAACTTGACCTCGGGCTGAGGCCGCAGCGACGCGGCATAGTGCTGGCCGGTCGCGATCCAGCTCTTCTTTCCGCCCGCGTCGTCGGAAGCGACGATGGATTTGCCGGGAGCTTCGAGCGCCGCGAATTCCCGCGCGAGGTTCCACGTGTACGTCTCGCATCCCTCATCGGTGTGCGGATGTGCGACCGCACCGGACGCGAGCAGAAAAATCCCAGCGAATCTGACAATAAACTTCATTCGCCTACCCTCGGTGCCCAGAGTAGCGCGCCCGAGGATGTTAGGGCGATAGGGGTTGGTGCCGGGTGAGTGCGGGTGTGAAGTACGCCCGCCGGCGAAGCTAGGACTGGCGCGGAAACTCGGCGCTGATTTCCTGATCGGCTTCCGACAGTTGGCAGCGGCCTTCGCCGCCGCCGGCCATGCCGCGCTGAGGGCTGATCAGCGTGAAGCGGCAACGCATGTGTTCGCCGTCGTCCGAATGCAGGTTCGCGAGCACGCGGCCACTGTAGGTTTTCACGAATTCCGGGCCTGGATCCGCGGCCCAGTACCGCCAGCTGCTGCGCCGGCGACTGCCCCAGCCGTACCACAACGGTTCCAGGCGATCGACGCGCGTGTCGCGCGTGATCTGAAAGTAAGTCCCTTTGAATACGCGGCCTGTGCCGAACGTCGCGGTGATGTCGCCCGAGACGCTGTCGGTGCTCTGCCAGGTGAAGGCGACCGGTTTGCGCGTGCCGCGCACGTTGCCGGAGCCGGTGCCCGCCGTCTGGCAGGCGGAAACGAGCAGCGCGCACGCGACCAGGCAGGTGCCCATGGCGCGACGGATGAGTGGCTTGTTCATGTCCGGCATCGTCGCCGCCGGCCGCGCGCGGAACTGCAGGACGAACCAGCGATCGGGTGTAGGAAGACTTTCAGTCGCCTGTCGGCGAGAGTCGGAACTCGACGACCGTCTTGTTCTCTTCCAGCCAGCGCGCGAGCCGCTTGGCGGCGCCGCGATCCGTGGTCTGCAATGTCATCCGGTGGCGCAGCACCCGCAGGTCGCCCGCGCCCTCGAGCCGGTAGCTGAAGTTCTCGGCGCTGAAGCCGAGTTTGCTCAAGGCACCGAGCAGCGATTCTTCGGAAAGGTTTCCCTCGCGCTCGTATTGAACGTCGAAGTGGTAGTACGCCTGGGTGGGGACGCGATTCTCGATCCAGCGGAAGACGCTGAGTACGGCGAGTGTCAGCAGCGTCGAGGCGACCAGCGGTAGATAGAGCCCGACGCCGGCGAGCACGCCGATGGCCGCGGTGATCCAGATCGACGCCGCCGTGGTGAGGCCGCGCACGTTCAGTCCTTCCTTGACGATGACGCCGGCGCCCAGGAAGCCGATGCCGGTCATGATGCCCTGGGCCATGCGCGTCGGATCGAGCCGGGCTTCGCCCGTTGTACGTACCCAGTGGTCTTCGTACACGGTGACGAGCATCAGCAGGCTCGACGCGAGACAGACCAGCACGTGCGTGCGCAGGCCGGCGGGACGGCCGTGGAACGAGCGTTCGTAGCCGATCATGGCGCCGGCCGCGAGCGCGGCCAGCAGCCGCACCATCATCTCGATGTCGTCCGCGCCAATATCCATCGGGCCAGATTCGCCCGACTCGCGGCGGCCGTCAATGCGTTCCGCGACGACGCAGGCGCAGGAGCACGCGGCGCGCGAGGGTGAGCCAGTTGCCGAGCGTCAGCGGACACAGGCAGACCAGCATGTCTCCCTCGGCGTGACCCGGATTCGCGGTCGCGAAGAACCGCAGGTTCGGGTCGGAATCGGCGGTGAGGTTCAAGGGCGCTGCGGTCGCGAGCATGCGTTTCTGGCCCGAGCGCACCACGATGCCGCGCGCCGGCCGCCACGCCGGGCCGTAACCGCGGGTCGCGAGCTCGTCCATGAGCGCGGCGACCGGTTCGGGAGTTGGCTCATCGAAGCGCGGCCACCAGGTACGGAAATTCCGCGGCAGCAGCAGGTAGCTCTTGTAGCTGAAGGAATCGAAGAACCAGTAGATAGGGCGGAAGGGGTGACGCAGCCGTGTGGCGAGGAAGGTGCGGAAGCCCAGCTTCTGGACCAGATTGCGCCCGCGCCAGTTCTCGCGGATGAGCACGTTGCTGGTGGCGATGGCGATGACCCGCCGGCCGCGGAACTCGTTCCGGTGAACGTCGATGGCCGCCATGCCGAGCAATGCTCCGTTCATGCGGAACAGCGCGATGCTCTGCCGCTTGCCGAGCTCCGCGCAGGCGTAGTCGCGCTCGACGTCGTAGAACTCCTTCGTGAGCGTCCATATCTCTTCCCATTGCGCCGGGCTGATCGTGTTCGTGGCGCAGACGAGAGTCTCGATGCGGTCCTTCTGAGACATGGCGGGAAGTTTGCCATGCCGCGTGTCACTTGACGCCGCAGTGCACGGTCTCGATGCCATTCGCGGCGACATTCCGGGGCAACCCCGGCGGCGCCCCGGGGCAGAACTCCAATCTGTGAACTTTTCCCGGAGATGCTGCGCCGCGCGATGATCCCCAGGACCCATGAACGACGCTAGACTCGGGAGGGGAGAGCCGATCCCGGGCACTAACTAGTAAAAGATCCAATGAACGAAACAGCTGCCGCGCCCGTCGCGCGCTCCGCGGGTTATCGCTGGCGCCTATTGTGGTTCGTAGTGCTCGTCGTGCTCGCGACCCTCTGGTTCGAGCGCCATCTCAAGGCGTATGTCTCGCAGACCGCGATCGTCGGCGGCACGGTCACGCTGTTCGGACTGTGGAAGCTCGTGCTCGATGCGCTGGGCGTCGCCGGCGAGAAGGGGCCCGCGGACTGGTTGCGGCGCGCGTTCACGAGCGCGCGGGCGCCGGGATATCTCGGCTTCTTCACGCTGCTGATCGGCACGCTGTGGGTATGCACGTCTTCCATTTACCTCACCTACGACAGCGATTCCCGCGGCTCGGGTTCGTATCGCGTCGAGATCTGGCAGGGCAACCGGCTGCTGCGGCCAGCCGAGGAGTTGAATCCGCACGATAAATTCGTCGGCCAGCCGTACTTCTTCCACTTCGGCCGCGAGGATCTCGAATTCCGCATCGCCAAGCCGGTGGGCTACGAGCCGAAGAAGGTTCCCTGGAATATGGGCTCGCAGATCACGGTGCCGGTGCCGTACACATGGGAGCCGCTCGAACTGCATCTCGTGAAAATCGTCCCCGGAAAGGACTTTCTGCACTCTTTGCCAACGACGGCGACTTCGCCGGGACTGCGTTACCGGCTGGTGCTCGCCCAGGAAGGCGCGGATCCGGATGACGTCGTCGTCGTCGAGCCCCTGCTGAAGACCGTCGTGTTCACCGGCATGCCGGAGATCGAACTCGCGGCCGCGACAGGGGATGCCGTCGTCGAGAGCACCCGCGTGGAAGTGGAGCGGATGCTCCTGCGCATGAACACCACCGATGAAACGCGGCCAGAAATCCTCGAGCAACTGTTTGCGAGCGTGGCGAAGCGTCCCATCGGCCGCCTCGTCGCCGGCGACAAGCTACGGATTCGCGTCTATTCCATCAGTTCGGCTCCCGGTGCGCAGCCGGTGCTCAAGGCCGATCAGATGCTGGAATTCAAGGATCGAAAGGCGACGACACACGTCGTGACACTGGAGAAGCTGCCGCAACCGGCAGGAGGCACACCATGAAACGCACTCTCATTCTCGCAACGCTGCTGGTCACCTGCGCGGGACTCGCGTACGCGAAGCCGGCGGTGATCGTGAAGACACCCGTTCTCGCGCCGGACTTCGCCGAGAACCTCGACACCGGGAAGGCGCAGGTCGAAGCCGCGCTCTCGGCGGCCCTGATCGCGGCGGCGAAGAAGCATTTTCCCATCATCGAATGGACGGCGGCGGCGCCCGCGAGCGAAGCCGAGCTCTCGCTGGCCCTGACCGAAGAGAGCGGCGCGGGCAACTGGACGGAAGTGAGCTTGAGCTGGAGCGGAAAGGACAGCACTGGAGCGAGCGTGATCCTGCCGGGTCTCGAGGCCATCGAGGTTTACGACACCTTCGATCCCGCGCGAGAGATGCACGATCCGGTCGCGCTCTCCGCGCTGCTCAAGTCGAAGATCGACGCGTGGTTCGGGCAGAGCGCGAATCGAAAACAGTTCTCCACCTCTTTCGTCAATCTCGTCCCCATCGTGCGCGGTGTCGGCGTCACGAACGGCACCGAGCACGTGTTGCTGCCGTTCTCGATGAGCGACGAGAAGATCGGCGCGGCATCGACGCTCGTCGTGCACTTCATCGTCAGGGACGGCGGGGCGGAGCGACTGGGCAGCATCAGCGTGATGAAGCTCGCGCCGAAGCTGGTGCAGGCCAGGCGGCAGACGAGCGCTTCGGTGAACCGGTTCCAGTTCGACACGATCTCCGACGTGACCGGCTGGGATGCGCGCATCCCGATTCTGTTAGGCAGCCAGGTGTCGTCCTGGGCACAGTTCGAGGACTACGTGCTCAGCGAAGCCGGCGTGAACGGCAACGCGGTGTCGCCGTGAGCGCGCGGACGCGCTGGCGCGCGCTGCTCCTCGCGCCGTTCTTCTCGTCGGCCGCGATCGTTCACGGTGCGAGCCTCGAGAAAGCCATCGAGGAGATGCAGGCCGGGCACACCCGGGAAGCCGAGCGCGAGTTTCATGCGGTGACGCGGGAGCCATCCGCCGCTCCGGCGGCGCGCAAGGACGCCGCGCACGCGTACTTCTATCTCGGCGCGATGAAGCAGGCCGCGGCGGAGGGCCAGCCGAATGCCGCCGCGAAGTTGCGCGCCGGGCGGCGATACTACGAGTCCGCGCTGGCGATCGATCCGCAGTTGGGCGGCGCGCTCAACAATCTCGCGCGCACGCAACTGCAGCTCGGCGCGCCGCAAGAAGCATTGCGCACGATCGATCTCGCTGTCGCGCTGAAAGACGGCCGCGATGCACTCTATCTACAGACCCGCGCGGACATCGCGGAGAAGGCTGGCGATGCGAAGGCGGCGAGCGCGGCGTCCCTGCAGGCGCTGCTCGCGGCGCCGCAGGACGAGGCGCGACTCGAGCGCTTCGCTCGACAGGCCGCGGCCGCCGATCCGGGCAGCCTCATCGACGCCACGGACCGGCTGCTGGCGCGCGGGGAGTCGCTGGCGGCGCAGTCGATCATCCTCGAAGCGCTCGTCCGCGAAGCTGCGCCGAGCGAATCGCTGATCGAGCGGCTCGCGGACGCGCTCGCGGCGCAACGCTACGATCCGCGAAAATTCGCAGGTCTGCCCGCGGGAGCGGTGCTCGTGAAACTGCGCGCCGATGCGACGCTCGGCCAGCCTGCCCGGGAGTTGCTCGCGCTGCACGCTCGCCCCGTTGCCGAGCCGGGGAAATATCCGTGGTGGTCGCGCGGCTTCAATCCTTACGACCGGACTGCGCCGGGGTCGCGGGCCGAGCGACTGCAGCGGCTCGCGAGCTCGCTGGCGCGCTGGTACCGGGACGGGAATTCAGCCGACGAGATCGCGCCCGGAGTGCCCTACGCCGAGCTCGCGTCGGAGCTGAATGGCGAGTCCATCGAGCCCCGCGCCATCCTGGAGCTGGCCACGATGTACGCGGCAGCGGGTCAACGCGACGATCTGCAGCGTCTCGGAAACACCCGGATCAAGAAGCTCTTCGACGGGAAGATGGCGGCGTACCACGAGGCGCAGTCCAGCGGCGACTACCGCGGCATCTACGACTTCCACATGGCGCTCGGCGCGATCTACGGCAATCTCGAACAGTGGACGGATCCGAACGGCGGCGAGCAACCGACATCGGCGATCTTCCAGCTCAAGCGCGCGCGCTGGGCGGCGGGGAAGATCAACGAGAAACTTCCCGCGGACTCGAAGGAGCGCGTGGTCGTTCCCTCCGCGGCGATCCAGCTGCTCGCGACCGCCTATGAGCGCACCGGCCGCACCGACGACAGTCTCAAGCTGCGCATCGAGGCGGCGAACGAACGCGTCGGCAAGAATCCAAAGCTCGCCTATGAAGTGCTGATGTCGGGCAAACAACCGGTCGATGTCAGCCGCGCGAGCCCGGCGGTGCGCGCGGATTTCGAGAAGGCGCAGGCCAACGTGAAGCGCAGAACTCGGTAGAAAAACAGCGGGAGATCGAGACCATGGCCCCGATGCATCAATGCGACCTCGTGATGAAAGGCGGAATCACGAGCGGCGTGATCTACCCGCGCCTGGTCGCCGAGTTGTCGAAGGTCTACCGATTCCGCTCGATCGGCGGCACGTCGGCAGGCGCGATCGCCGCGGGCGCCGCTGCCGCGGCGCAGCTCGGCGTGGCCACGGGTGCGAAGCCGAATGCGTTCGAGGAACTGGGCAAGTTGCCGGAATTGCTCGGCGGTCCGTCGAAGAAGGCTCCGGGCTCCATGCTGTTGAACCTGTTTCAGCCGCAACCGGCCTTCAGGCGGCACTTCGCGCTGCTCACGTCGGCGCTCAATGCAAAATCGAAGATGCTCTCGAGCCTGCGAGTCGCGTGGGCCGCGGTTTGGCGATTTCCGATTGGCGCCATCGTTGGCGCTCTGCCGGGCGCACTCGTCGCGACCTACAGCGCCGGGATCGCACGGTGGATAGGCGTCGTGCTCGCCATCGCCGGGCTCGTGTTGGGTGCGGGAATCGCCGCGGTGCGCGCGCTCGGAAAGGCGCTTCCCGCGAACGGCTTCGGCATGTGCAATGGAATGCCCGGCGGCGCGAGCAAGGCCGATGCGCTCTCGAGCTGGTTGCACGGCTATCTGAACGGGCTCGCGGGCAAGTCCCTCGCCGAGCCGCTCACGTTCGGAGAGTTGTGGGCAGGCAAGTTGCGCGCCGCGGGCGAGCCCGCGCCTCACGACGGCACGGGTGAGAAGCAGATCGAGCTCGCGATGATCACCACCGCGCTCAATACGGGACGGCCGTTCCGCTTTCCGTTCGAGTCGAGCGATCTTTACTTCACGCGCGAGGAATTCGCCGCGTTGATGCCGAAAGAGGTCGTCGACTGGATGGTCGCGCACGCGCGCGTCTCGGATAACGCGGTCAAGTTGTCGGCCGCCACCGGTCGAAAATTCCTCGCGTTGCCGGCGCCACAGGACATGCCCGTGTTGCTGGGCGTGCGCATGAGCCTGAGCTTTCCGATCCTGCTGTCCGCCGTGCCTCTCTACACGATCGACTGGACGCGCAAGCACAACGACGCGGGCGCGAAAGTTCCCGTCCGCGTGTTGTTCTCCGATGGCGGCATCTGCAGCAATTTTCCCGTGCATTTTTTCGATGGCGCACTGCCGTCGCGGCCGACGTTCGGCGTCAACCTCAAGCCGTACCACGTCGACCACCTGAAAGAGGAGGTCTTTCTCCCGCCGTCGAGTGAGAACGGCAAGGGCATCAAGAACTACATCCCGGAGCTGTCGACGGAACCCGGACTGGGATCGGTGTTCAAGTTCGTGGGCTGCATCGTGAACACGATGCAGAATTGGCGCGATCAGGTGCAGATCGGCATGCCCGGATATCGCGATCGCATCGTGCACGTCTGCCACAACGAGAAGGAGGGCGGCCTCAATCTCAACATGGAGGATGCGGTGATCAAGGCGCTCGCGAATCGCGGCGCGAAGGCTGCCGACGAGCTCCGGACGAACTTTCTGCCGGGCGCGAACCCGACGGATGGCGCCTGGTACAACCACCGGCGCGTCCGCATGCGCACGCTGCTCGCGGGCATCGACCTGAAACTGCGCGGCATCAACAAGGCGCTTGGGCTTCCGGGCTCGCCGACCTGGGCCGAGGTGGTCGGCGATGTGGACTGCGCGGCGTATAAGTTCAGCTCACAAGCGCATCGCGACCTCGCGATCGAGATCCTGCGCGACCTCGCGGTCATCGGCGACAAGCTCTCGAAGAGCGGCATCGATCTGGCGGACGGCGCGCCGCGGCCGGAGTCGGAATGGCGGTCGACGCCGCGAGTATGATTTTTGTCCTGAGGCGAATCGACGAGGCGCCGCTGGAGTTCATCGCGGCGGCGTCCATTGCGTTCGAAAAACTGGCGATCGACCACGATCGGTTGCGCACGCGACAATCGCGCCTGCTGTTCGATCTCAAGCTGCTGTCGCATCCCCAACTACTCCAGATGCTGGGCAGGACTTTCCGCGGAACATGCGCGTTCTGCGAGACGCGGCTGTCGGATCGCGAAAATGCGAGCCCGTCACTGTTTCGCCCTTCCGACCGTGCGCAACAACTCGACGGCAGTGTCGACGTCGATCACTACTGGTGGCTCGCCTACAACTGGCTGAACATCTATCTCGTGTGCGAAGGCTGCCGCTCGCACAAGGGCTCTCGTTTTCCGGTCGCGAGACACCGTGCGGCACGTTCGGATGACGACGCGGACTCCGTCGAGCAACGACTCATCCTCGATCCGTGCCGGGACCGAAAGTTGGCGGAGGAGTTGACGTTCACTCCCGAGGGGATCCTGACCGGAAAAACCCGGCGTGCTTCCGTGACCATCGACGTGTGCGGTCTCAACCGCAAGGCGCTGGTGGGCGCGCGGCGGGAGCACGCGCAGGATGCCAACGCGGTTTTCGGATCCCTAATGACCGACGGAAAATTCCCGCAGTTCAAGGAGCTGTCTGCGTTCATCGATGCGTGCGTTGCGCGGCTTCCCTATCGATACATCGGGTTGACGCGGCAGCTTGCGGGCAAGTGTTGGAACGATGTGCACGCACCGCAACCCGCCTCACGCGCGGAAAAGCTCGAGACCGCCGCGAAGACACCGAGCGCGGCGTCAGCGCCGTCGATCGTGACTGTTTCGCCCAAGTCGGCGAAGTCGACAGCTTCGGCCAAGGGACCCAAAGTCAACCTCGCGACGACTACAGGCGCCATCTGGCTGCAGCGCGTCGAGGTGGAAAACTTCAAGGCATTGCGCAAACTGGAGATTGCGTTTCCGGAATCGACGTTCGTTGACGTCGCGCAATTTAATGCCGAACCCGACATCGCGAAAGGCTCGTCCGCGACCCGCGACCAGCAACCCTGGCTGATGTTGTTGGGAGAGAACGGCGTCGGCAAGAGCTCGTTGCTCAAGGCGATCGCGCTCGCGTTGATGCCGAAGCGCGATTGGGCCGCGCTCAAGCTGAATCCGCGCGAGTGGGTGACTAGCGGCGCCAGCTCGGGGTGCATCCGCCTTAACTTCACGACGGAGAGCGAAGCGCTCGAGCTGCAATTCTCGAGGCGTTCGTCGCGCATCGTGGTGAAGGGAGAGATGCCGGACGTGCCGGTGCTGGGCTACGGTTCCACGCGACTCCTGCCGCCCAAATCGCGCCGGCATCGGGCGGAACGTGTGCGCGTGCGCACACTGTTCGATCCGCGCTCCCTGCTCGTCGACGCGGAACCGTGGTTGGCCGATGCGCGTTCGGTGCCGCGCGAGGACTTCAAACTGCTCGCGATATCGCTCAAGGAACTGCTCTCGCTCGCCAACGAGGATGAGATCGAACGGCGCAGCGCGCGCCTGTTCGCGAATGTCACCGGATACCGGGGCCCGATCCGCGATCTGAGCGACGGCTATCAATCCGTGCTCGCGCTCGCGCTGGACATGATGTTTCACCTCTCCGACTCGACGTTCGACATGGAATCGGTGGAAGGCACGGTGCTGCTCGACGAAGTGGAGACACACCTGCATCCGCGCTGGAAAGTGCGCATCGTCGCGGAGCTGCGCCGCCTCTTTCCGCGCGTCAGGTTCATCGTGACCACGCACGATCCGCTGTGCGTTCAGGGCCTGCGGCCCGGCGAGTTGCACGTGCTCACGCGGCGCGAGGAAGACAACGAGGTCGTGATCCAGCAGTTCGACGTGAAGCCCGGCATGCGCTCGGACCAGATCCTCACGGGCGCGTGGTTCGGCGTGACGTCGACCCGTGATGCGGAGACGCAAAACATCATGCAGCGTCACGCCGCGCTCTTGCAGAAGACCGATCGTTCCGACGTCGAGCAACGCGAGTTCGACCAGCTCGATGTGCGCATGCGCGAACGCCTGACCGGCTATTCCGGCACGGAGGATGAGCAGCTCGCGCTCAAGGTCGCAGCCGAATTTCGCAAGGAGCAGCGCACCCGTCTCGGAAAGGACGGCGAGCTCAACGCCGACGACCTGCGGGAGAAAGTCCGCGCGGCACTCACGCTAGCGGCGGCGGGAGGAGGCTGAGCGATATGCATCGTTTCACCGCGCCGCCGAAGCCGCCGCGTTTCGACCTGACCGTCGCGCAGCAACGCAAGCTCGTCGAGGATCGCTTCAAGGCGGGAGAGCTGGTTTTCGTCGCACCCAAGAAAAAGAAAAAGGGCGCGAAGCCGGCGGGCAAGAAGAAGGCGAAGGAAGTCGATCCGTTCGCGAATCTCTGGAGCGACTTCAAACCTCTGTTCGCTGAGGCGCAGAAAAATAAGTGCGCTTTCTGCGAGGGCGACGCCGCGGTCCAGCAGTTCGGCGACGTCGAGCATTTCCGTCCGAAGGGCGCGATCCATCAGCTGAAGAATGAGGGTCAGGAGCAACCCCATTCACCGAAGGTGAAGGGGCGCACGGGTCCGCGCGTCGGCGCGACGGGGTACTGGTGGATGGCGTACGACTGGGAGAATTACATCCTGGCGTGCCAGATCTGCAATCGGCAGTGGAAGGCGAATTTCTTCCCGATTCGCGAAGAGCCGCGCGCGAACGACGCGCCGTTGTTCGGGGTCGTGGAGACTCCGTTGCTGTTGCATCCGTTCAGTGGCGAGGAGCCCCGCGAACACTTGGAGTACAACGAGTTCGGTGAGATCAAGGCGGTGCCGGGCAGCGACTTCGGTGCCGCAACGATACGCACGCTCGGCCTGAATCGCGCGCAACTCGTGGACCAGAGACTCGACATCGCCGCCGCGGTCATCGATGCGATCGAAGAGAATCGCCAAAAGGATCTGACCGACCGCGAACGCGCGCGAATCCTCAAGGAGCTCTATCGCCTCGGCAAGAGCCGCGCGCCGTTCTGTGGGATGGTGCGCACGCTCATTCACCGGAATGCGGCGCCGGAGCTGACGTGGGAACAGATCGAGACGACGTTCGAACCGATTCCGTTGCCACCACCCTGATCTCGCGCTCGAGGTCCCCGACGGATTGAGCCCCGTACAGGGCGCTTTTCCGATAGGTACTGGATGGATCGATTTCGCACCTCTATATAGAGTGCCGCCATGCCCCTTCCGCAATTCCATCCCGCCGTCCAGGCGTGGTTCGCCGGAACTTTCCCCCACGGCGCGACGCCCGCGCAGCTCGAGGCCTGGCCTGCGATCGCGAGCGGCGAGCACGCGCTGATCGCGGCGCCGACCGGCTCCGGCAAGACGCTCGCGGCGTTCCTGTCGTCGATCGACAGACTGATGCGCGAAGCCGCGGCCGGCAGGCTGCGGGATGAGACGAAAGTCGTTTACGTGTCGCCGCTGAAGGCGCTGTCGAACGACATCCAGCGCAATCTGGAAGCGCCGCTCGCCGGGATTTCCGCGGAGCTGATGACCCTCGGATTGCTGGCACCGCCGATTCGCGCCATGGTGCGCACCGGCGACACATCGCAGACGGAGCGCGCGATGATGCGGCGAGTCCCGCCGCACATCCTGGTGACGACGCCGGAATCACTCTATCTACTGCTGACGAGCGACTCCGGTCGCGAGATGCTGAAGACCGTGCGGACGGTGATCGTGGATGAAATCCACGCGGTCGCGCAGACGAAGCGCGGCGCGCACCTGGCACTCACCCTCGAGCGACTCGCGGCGAATGCCGCGCAGCCGGTGCAACGCATCGGGTTGTCGGCGACGCAGAAGCCGATCGAGGAAGTCGCGAAGTTTCTGGTCGGTAGTGGAGTGGTGCCGGGGAGGGGTTCTCGTGGTTCGGCGATCGCGAATTCGCACCCGCAGCTGGCGCTACTCCCTGAACCACGAGAACCCCTCCCCGGCACCATTTCTTCCTCCTGCCGCATCGTCAATTCCGGCCACGTCCGCGAACGCGACCTCGGCATCGTCATGCCACCCGCGCCGCTCGAAGCGATCATGTCCGGCGAAGTCTGGGCCACGGTCTACGACCAGCTCGCGACGTTGATCCAGGAGCACCACACGACGCTGCTCTTCTGCAACACGCGCCGCATGGTCGAGCGCGTCTCGCGCCACCTCGCCGAACGGCTCGGTGAAACCGCCGTCGCCGCGCACCACGGCTCGCTCTCCAAGGAAACCCGCTTCGACGCCGAACAGCGCCTCAAGGCCGGCAACCTCAAGGTCATGGTCGCGACCGCATCGCTCGAACTCGGTATCGACATCGGCGACGTCGAACTCGTCTGCCAGCTCGGCACACCCCGCAGCATCTCGACTTTCCTGCAGCGAGTCGGCCGCGCGAATCACTCCGTGGGCGGCGTGCCGAAGGGCCGAATCTTCCCCAGCAGCCGCGACGAGTTGATCGACTGCGTCGCGCTGCTCGATTCCGTGCGCCGCGGCGAGCTCGACCGCCTGTACATCCCCCAGCATCCGCTCGACGTTCTCTCGCAGCAGATCGTGGCGGAAGTATCCGCGCGCGAATACGGCGAGGACGAACTGTTCGAACTCGTGCGTGGCGCGTATTCGTACCGCAATCTCTCGCGCAAGGATTTCGACGCAGTCGTGCGCATGCTCTCCGACGGCTTCAGCACCAAGCGCGGCAAACGCGGCACCTATCTCCACCGCGACGCCGTGAACAACGTGCTGCGCGCGCGCAAGGGCGCCAAGCTCACCGCCATCACCTGCGGCGGCGCAATCCCCGACAACGCGGACTATCAAGTCATCCTCGAACCGCAGAGCACCTTCGTCGGCACGCTGAACGAGGATTTCGCGATCGAGAGCATGCAGGGCGATATCTTCCAGCTCGGCAACACGTCCTATCGCGTGCTGCGCGTGGAAGCCGGCAAGGTTCGCGTCGAGGACGCGAAGGGCCAGCCGCCCAACATCCCGTTCTGGCTCGGCGAGGCCCCCGCGCGCACTAACGAGCTGTCGGCCTCGGTGTCGCGCCTGCGCACGGACATCGAGGCGTTGCTGCCCGAGGTCAACGCCGAATCTGTCGCGAGCGCCATCGCCGCCGTCGAGAAGCGATACGCGCTGCCCACGACCGCCGCGCAGCAGATGGTCGAGTACCTGGCCGGCGCGAAGGCCGTGCTCGGCAAACTACCGACTCTCGACACATTGGTCTTCGAACGCTTCTTCGACGAATCGGGCGGTCAGCAGCTGATCATCCACTCGCCGTACGGCGCGCGCGTCAATCGCGGCTTCGGCCTCGCGCTGCGCAAGAAGTTCTGCCGCACTTTCAACTTCGAGCTGCAGGCCGCGGCGACGGAAGACGCGATCGTGCTGTCGCTCGGCGAGACACACAGCTTCGAGCTCGCGAGCGTCGCACGGTTCCTCAACAGCAAGACCGTCGAGGACACGCTGATCCAGGCGATGCTCGACTCGCCGATGTTCACGGCGCGCTGGCGCTGGAACGCGAGCATCTCGCTCGCGATCCGCCGCAACATGGGCGGCAAGCGCACGCCGCCGCAGATCCAGCGCATGGCCTCGGAAGATCTCATCGCGATCTGCTTCCCCGACCAGATCGCCTGCGCGGAGAATCTCTCGGGCCCGCGCGAAATCCCCGATCACCCGCTCGTGAGCCAGACGCTGCACGACTGCCTGCACGAGGCGATGGACATCGACGGGCTGCGCGCGTTGTTGGTCGGGCTGGAGGGCGGCGAGATCAAGGTCGTCGCCCGCGATCTGCCGCAGCCGTCACCGCTCGCCGCGGAAATCCTCACCGCTCGTCCGTACGCCTTTCTCGACGACGCACCGGCCGAAGAACGGCGCACGAACGCCGTTGCGCAGCGCCGCTGGCTCGATCCGGAAACCGCCGCGGATATCGGCAAGCTCGATCCGGCGGCGATCGCGCAGGTGCGCGAGCAGGCCTGGCCGGAGGTCACGAACGCCGACGAGCTGCACGACGCGCTGAACTCGCACGGTCTCATCACCGCTGAGGAAGGTTCGTCCGCCGGCTGGAGCATCCACCTCGAATCGCTGATCGCCGCGCGCCGCGCCACGCGACTGCACTTCGGCGAACGCGAGTTCTGGGTCTGCGCGGAATGTCTGCCCATGATTCGCGCTATCTACTATTCCGCATCGGGCGGCTCTTCGATCGACCCCGTCATCGAAGCGCCCGCCGAGCAGTGCGCGACGGAATGGACGCGCGAGGCGGCGATCACCGAGCTCGTGCGCGGCCGATTGCAAGCCGTCGCCGTGACGTGTTCGGCCGACCTCGCGGACTCGCTAGCCCTCGAAAAGTCGGACATCGGCATCGCCCTCGTTGAGCTCGAAAGCGAAGGGTTCGTGATGCGCGGTCGCTTCCGCGAGGATTCGGCGACGCCCGAGGCCATGCAGCTCGGCGATGCGACGCTCGAATGGTGCGAGCGCCGTCTGCTCGCGCGCATCAACCGCTACACGCTGAAGACGCTGCGCGCGGAGATCGAGCCGAGTTCGCCGGCGGACTTCATGCGCTTCCTGTTCGACTGGCATGGCATCACCCGCCGCCCCAAATCCGAAGGTGTGGAAAGTCTCGATGCCGTGGTCAAGCAGCTCGAGGGCTACGAAGTTCCCGCCGCCGCGTGGGAGAGCGACGTGCTGGCGGCCCGGCTCAACGAATACGATCCGCACTGGCTCGACAGTCTGTGCCTGTCCGGCCGCGCGCTCTGGGCGCGCCTGACGCCGTCGAAGAGTGTTGGCGCTGCGCCCGTGCGCACCACGCCGATCGCGCTCGTCACGCGCCGGCACTGGAGCTTGTGGAATGCGCTCGCTGCCGCAACTTCCGAACAGCATCTCTCGCATGGCGCGCGTGCGCTGTTTGACTATCTATCGGCGAACGGCGCTTCGTTCTTCGACGACATGGTCGGCGGGACGAGCCTGCTGCGCTCCCAGGCCGAAGAGGCGCTGGGCGAACTCGTCTCGGCAGGGCTCGTGAACGCGGACAGCTACAGCGGTCTGCGCGCGCTGCTGATTCCGTCCGACAAGAAGCGCCAGATGATCGCGCGCCGTCGGCGGGTCGCCTTGTTCGGGCTCGAGGATGCGGGCCGCTGGAGCCTGATCCGCAAATCCGTCGAGCCGGCGAAGGGCGTGGCCGAGACGTCCGCGCTCGAGCAGGTCGTCGACGTGTTGTTGCGGCGTTATGGAGTGCTCTTCCGCAAGGTGCTCGAGCGCGAGGCGGATTGGCTGCCGCCGTGGCATGCGCTGCTGCGCGTGTTGCGACGTCTCGAGGCGCAGGGAAAGATTCGCGGCGGTCGCTTCGTGGCGGGCATGGCGGGCGAGCAGTTCGCGCTGACCGAGGCCGTGACTTCGATGCGCGCGATCCGGCGGCAGGAGAGCAAGGGCGATCTCGTGTCGCTGTCCGCGGCGGATCCGCTGAACCTGACTGGCATCGTGACGCCGGGGGCGCGTGTGCCGGCGCTGACGAAGAATCGCGTGCTGTATCGCGATGGCGTGCCAGTCGCGTCGCACGCCGCGGGTCAGTCCGAGTTCATCGTGGCGATGGAGCCGGGGAAGGAATGGGAGGCGCGGCAGGCGTTGCTGCGCAGGAGCATTGTCGGAAATCCCACGCGCGCGAACTGAATCCTCAGTTCGTCCACGCCATTTTCAGTCTCTTCTTTTCCGCCGCGCACTCGCGCAGGTAGAGATTGATCAGGTTCTGATAGGGGATGCCCGCGGTGTTGGCCATGTTCTTGAAGTAGTCGATCGTGTCCTCATCGAGACGGATCGTGACCTGGCGTTTCGCCTTCTTGAGATAGGGGTTCGGTTTCGACTTGGTGAAGTCGTAGCGCTTCTTCAGGGCAGATATTTCGCGTATTCGTGATGTTCGGGCTCGTCCGCGCGCCGCGCGGAGATGATTCGAATCGTTTCGTCGGCCTCGCGGTAGCAATGGCAGACGACCAACAAGCTCAGCACTCCACTCATTCCCAACAGCACGAATCGTTCTTCGTCGTTCGAGTGTCCCGGGTCGGTGATGATTCTCGCGTGTTCATCGAGAAACGCCGTCGACGCTTCGTTGAACGTCACGCCGTGCTCGTTGCGATTCGCGGCGGCCTTGGCCGGATCCCATTCGAACGCCAGGCCGCCGAGGCCGACAGTGTACATACGCTGTAGTTGAACCAGAAGCGCGGAGCGCGCGATTCAACATAGCGACGCGGTGGAGCAAGCGTGAGCAACGAAACTGACGTGTTGATTCAGTTTCGAGTGCGAAACGAGGCTATGAAAACGGCTTCCACGCGATGCACGCGGGAAGTTCGTTCGTCACCGCGAATTCGTCGAGCGCCGCGAGGCCCGCGATGCGCGAGATCAGCGCCGAGCGCGGACAATCGATCTGGTTGTTGAAGTCGCGCGAGCAGGGCACGGTGCCGGTCGCGGCGCGATCGCCGAGGCTGAGAAAACGCGGATCGACGTCGCTCGCGTAACGAAAGCTCAACGCGGTGTCGTCGTGGCCGCCGACGATGAGAGAGATCATGTTGCCGTTGGCGGCCTGAAAATCGACGAGCGCCATGCTGTTCGAGGTGTGCGCCTCGTTCTCCGCCTGCATCAACGCGTCGTGCACGTCACGTTCGTTCTCGGCGACGAGTTTCCTGCGGATGGCGCGAATGCTGACGGCGAGAGGCTGCATGGCGTCGCAGCATTCTCGCGCGAAAGCACGGCGCAAGGCAGCTCGTTAGACAGAACCCCGCGACTCGTGCGTTGATACGGGTGTTTTCCTAGGGCGCGCCAACACGCGGGAGTCGAAGTATGTCGAAGACAGTCTGGTTGACTCTCGCATTGAGCGTCGCGGGCTTCGCCTCGGCGCAGGATCTGGTCGTGCACGAGTGGGGAACGATCACGACGGTGCACGCCGCCGATGGCAAACCCGCGGGCGGCCTGAACAAGATCGATGAGTCGGAACAACTGCCGGCCTTCGTCCATCGCTTCGAACCTGAGACCACGCGCTTCGACCCGCTCAAGAAGCTCATCAAGGCGCCGCGCATTCCGGGACGGCCCGACATCACGATGCGGCTCGAAACGCCGGTGATCTACTTCCACCCACCGGTGGGAGGGTTCAAGAAATCCTTCGATTTGGGGGTGCGCTTCCGCGGTGGCGTCATCAACGAGTTCTATCCGGACGCCGACGCGTCGATCGCGCTCGACGACGAGCGCATCGCCGACAAGACTGCCGCCGGCGTCATCCCGAAGCAGTGGGACGGCAATGTACTGAACAACTACGTGATCGGCGGTCTCGCGTGGAAGGGCGTGACGCTGCATGACACCGTCGTCGCGCCGCTCACGAACGATCCTGTCTGGCTCGCGCCGCGTGAAGTGCAGGCCGCGAGCGTCTTCGTGCCCGGCGTTGGCGAGGGCGAGCGATATCTGTTCTACCGCGGCGTTGCGCATCTCGACGCGCTCGTGCAGACGCAGACGAGTGGCGGCAACGTCAAGCTCAGCGCGCCCGCGCTGCTCACCTGGCTCGACGCGGCCACGCTCACGATCCCGAGAATCTGGCTCGCGGAAATTCGCGCCGACGGAGCGATCGCGTTCCGCGAAGGAACCGCATTGACTCTGCAGAAAAACAAGCCCGGCGCGGCGCTCGGCAATCTCAAGCGGTTCAGCAACTCCGACCACACTCCCGACGGCCTCAAACAACTGCGCGCGTCGCTCAAGAGGTCGCTGATCAATCACGGGCTCTTTGCCGACGAGGCGGAGGCGATGCTGAATACCTGGAAAGCGAGCTACTTCGAGAAGCCGGGTCTGCGGGTGTTCTACATCGTCCCGCGCGAGTGGATCGACTACTTCCTGCCGCTCGAGATCTCAGTGCCCGCGCGCGTGAATCGCGTGATCGTGGGGCGCATCGATCTCACGGAGTGATCAATCGACGAGCGCGGTGACGGATTGCGCGACCTGGCTCGCGACTTCGTCCTGCACTTTCACGCGATCGGACTTCGGCGCATCGAACCCGGCGCTCCAGACGACGAACCCGTCGCTCGCGCGCACGAGCCGCGCGCTGATGCGCAGCGTGTCGCCGGATTCGCGCAGATTGCCGTCGAGCAGGAAGCGGACGTCGAGCTCCCGCCCGATCTGCCCGACGGGCAGTGTCTTGTCCTTGTAGTAGTAAGACGCGGTCGGCGACGGCACCTCGAAGCCGGGTAGTTTGCTCAGGTGGTCGATCAACGCCTCGGTGAGCCCGTCCGCGAAGTACTCCTCTTTCATCTCCTGCGTCGTGAGATCGAGGAACGGCAGCACCGCGACGGACTTCGCCGATGGCGCCGTGGATTGCCAGGAGAACAACCCCGCGACGATCAACAGCAATCCCACGGCGGCCGCGATCCAGGGCAATGCCGGGCGAAGCCGGCGCGGCAGCGCGTCGGTGGGCGGCGAAATCGGGAGCGGTTCGTCCGGCCATGGGCTCACCGGCGCGATCAGGCGATACCCGAGGCGCGGCACCGTCGCGATGTAGGTCGGTTGCTTCGCATCGTCGCCCAGCAGCCGGCGCAGGGCCGTGACGGCCTGGTACACCGAGTCCTGTGTCACGACGACGCCGGACCAGACGTGGTCGAGCAGTTCGTCGACGCTCACCGTATCCCCGGCGCGGTTCGCGAGAAAGACCAGCAGCCGCAGCGTGCGGGCTTCGAGGCGCTCCGTGCGGTCGCCGCGCGAGAGCTGGCCGAGCTGGCTGTCGAGGCGCCACTCGCCGATGCGCAGCGGAATCGTGGTGAGACGGTCCATGGGAACTTCGGTATAGCACGCGGCCGTACGGGCTTCAGCACGCCTTCAAACCGATTCGGGACTATTCAGACGGCTTTCAGGACTCTTCAACCGGGGAAGCGGAGGTTGCGCGGAGTTTCAACCCAACGGAGTTCCCATGAAATCTTTTGCTTGCCTCGCCGGCCTCTTGCTCGCGGGCCCAGTCTTTGCGACCACGTACACACTCGAGCCGAACTACACGCAGGTCGTCTTCAACTGGGACCATCTCGGCTATTCGTTCCCGACCGCCCAGATCGCGCGCGCCACGGGCGCGCTCGAATTCGACGCGATGAATCCGACGCAGGCGAAGGTGATGGTCACGCTGCCGCTCGCGATGCTCGTCAGCGGCGTTCCCGATCTCGACGAGCGCCTCAAGTCCGAGGACTTCTTCGACGTCTCAAAGTATCCGGAAGCCATGTTCACGAGCACGAAGGTCGAGAAAGGGATGGGCGCGGAGCGGCTGCGCGTCGCGGGAAATCTCACGATGCATGGCGTCACCAAACCGCTGACGCTCGACGTGCAGATCCTGAAAGTGGGCAGCAACGCGCGAACCGGCATCGCGACCGTCGGCTTCAATGCGACCGCGACACTCAAGCGTTCGGATTTCGGCCTCGGCGCTTTCGTTCCGCAGGTCGGCGACGAGATCGTGCTCACGATCACGACCCAAGGCGCGGAGGCGAAAGCCTATGCCGCGTACCTGAAATCGAAGGAGGAGAAGTCGAACGAGAAAAAGTAGTCGGCGTTCCCGAAACCGCCAGGCGCGTTCCCGCGACTCACCTGCACGCGGAAATCATTCCGTGAGGAGAGTGATCATGAACATCCGTTTCTGGCAGCGCGCTGTCGCGACGCTCGTTGCCGTCTCGTACCTCTCGGGCTGCGCGAGCCTGCAGAACGTTCCGTTCGGCCAGTCGAGCGGCAAACCGGCGGTCGAAGTGGGCGAGTCGGTGGTCGTGACGACGAAGGCCGGCGCAAAGAAATCTTTCACGGTCACTTCCGTCGAGAGCGATGCGTTGGTCGGCGCGAACTCGCGCGTGTCGTATGCGGAGATCGAGCGGCTCGACGTCAAGCGTGGCGGTGAAATGTCGCCGGGCAAACGAGGACTGCTGATCGGTGCTGCCGTGCTTGGCGTGATCGCGATCGCGGCCGCCGCGGGTGGCGGCGGCGGTGGATCGGGCGGGGGTTACTGAGCGGGACTTGTCGGAAGGTCGGTGGTCGCGAGCGTCTTCGCCACGCGGATTCCGATGGAGTCGTCGCGATGTCCAGGTGGATAGGGGAAGCGATCCGCGGTGCGCAGGTTGTGCGCGAGCGTTCCCCAGGATCCACCCTTCGCGACGCGTTTCTCGCCCGACACCCACTCCGACACGTTGCTGGTGATCGACGCGGAGCTCGAGAGAGATTGCACGCAGACCTTCTGTGACGCGACGGGCTGCGAAACCCGCTGACCCGTCAGAGCGGCGGGAACGGATCCCGATCGTCGCCATCTTCGCCCGGTCGGCTCTTCACTCGAAAATAAACGCGCCGCCCCGGATTCTCGGGCGACGTGATGTAGACGACCGCGTAACGCTCATCGGCGAATTCCATGTATTCGTGCGGATCGGCGTGCCAGTTCGGGTAGTGAGTGCGCAGCCAGCGCTTGATGAAGCGATCGACCATGAAGTCGTTCGTCGCGATCACCCGCACGGCGGAGTCCATCGAATTGCCGGGCTGCTGCGGGTTCGGGAGATTGACCTGCGCGACGGCGGCGCCGGCGACTAACAAGGCTGCGGCAACGAGCACGGTGCGGATGGTTTTCATGACGGCCCCCTCGAGGGAATCAAGTTAATCACTTGCGTGGGCAGCGTCAATTGCGGCGATCATCCAACGCCAGACGCACCGCAAGGCCGCCGAGCACGCACCCCATGATCCAGCGCTGAACGCCGAGCCAGAGCGGATTTTTCGTAAACCAGGCGGCGAGTTGCGCGGCGGACAGGATGATCGTGAGATTGACGGCGAAGCTCACCGCGATCTGGACGAAACCGAGCGTGAGACTCTGCGCAAGCACCGACCCGTGTTCGGGCCGAACGAATTGCGGGAACACCGACAGGTAGAAGACGGCGATCTTGGGGTTCAGCGCGTTGGTCAGAAACCCCATGGCAAACAGGCGCGCGTTCGAGTCGACGGGCAGCGCGCGCGTCTCGAACGGCGACCTTGCGCCGGGCCGCAGCGCCTGCCAGGCGAGCCAGCCGAGATACAGGGCGCCCAGCCAGCGCAGCACGTCGTATGCGAGCGGCACGGTCATGAACACGGCGGTGAGCCCCGCGGCGGCCGCGAACATGTGCACGAGAAAACCCGCCGCGACTCCGAACAACGAGATCACGCCGGCGCCGCGTCCCTGCGCGAGCGAGCGCGATAGCAGATAGATCATGTTCGGTCCGGGCGTGAGCACCATCACCAGCGCCGCGAGCGCGAACAATGCGAGTTCACCGATTGGAATCATGCGAGCCCCACCTTTTTGCCTGCACGTTTGAAAAGATCGGTGGCATCGGGCGCCATACGGAAAGCGCCGAGGAAATCCGCCATAGAATAATCCGGCACGCGTTCGCGGATCCGCTTCGCGTAGTCGCCGGCCTCCGGCATGCGGTCCGCCAGCGCGAGCGTGAACGCCGCGATGGCCATGATGTGCTGGTGCGCATTGGGGCGCGCCGGCAGTCGTCATGGTCGAGCGCGGATTATGCCGTCGTAGGCAACGCGTTGGAGATCGTCGGCGAAGAGCTCTGCGAAACCTTGAATTTGTACCGGGACTCGCGCGTGCTCGATGTGGCCGTCGGCAACGGTCATGCGTCGCTCGCGGCCCGACGCGGAGTCGTTGCCGCTCGCCGACCAGAGCTTCGATGCCGTGACCTCGATGTTCGGCGCGAGGTTCTCGCCCGATCAGGAACAGGCGGCTTCCGAGATGATCCGGGTCTCCCGACGGGGATGTCAGGTCGGGCTCGCCAGCTGGACGCCCGACGACTTTTTCGGGCAACTGTTCGCGACCATCGGCTTGCAAGTCATGGCTCCTGCAGCCTTCGAATGGGGACCGAGGAGAGACTGCGCGATCTGTTCGGTGTCTATGGCCGCATCGAAGTCGTGCCCAGGCGCGTGGCTTTTCGGTATCGCACGCCGATGGACTGGGTGGACAAGTTTCGCGCCAGCTATGCGCCTGTGTTTAAAACCTTCGCGACGCTCGATGCCGCGCAGCAGCGCGAGCTGCGTCGGGAGTTGCTCGAGCTCGTCGCGCGTTTCAACCGCGGGAAGGATGGAACGATGGTCGTGGACGCGGAGTATCTCGAGGTCGTGATCGTGCGCAGGTAGTCGCGAAAAATAGCCGCAGGACGGGTCTGAACGCTGCCAAATCGACGATTTAGTCGGACGGATCGCGTCATTTTCGCGTACCGTTGGGTCAAGGCTTGTGATCTTCGCGAGTCGACGGAGACCCGGATGGCCAAGCCTAACTATCAGCACATGAAAAAGCAGCGCGAGGCCCAGAAGAAGGCTCGCCAGCAGGAGAAGCTCGCCCGCAAACAGACCCGCACGACGGAGCCTGGCGACGTAGTTCCCGGTGAGTCCCCGGTTGCGCCGGCCGCGACGACGCCGGACGCTCCCAAATCGTGAAGATCGCGTATCCCAAGAAGGCAGGTGGACGCGGGGTGATGCGCGAACGGCATCGCCGCGACCGGACGCTGGCCCAGCCGATGCGCCTCAAGTACCCGCTGGTGACCTCGCTGCGGCTCGAGTTCAAGTTCAGCGACTCCGGTCCGTTCGCGCCGACGCAGCAAGTCAACGTGATGCACCCGCCCGCGCAGGCGTTCTTCTGCTTCCCCTGTCCTTACGAGGACTGCGACGGCGAATTCGATCTGACGGGTGCCATCGACGGTCTCTTGAAAGATGGCGAAGCGCGCTGCAGCGGCCAGCTAGGCTGCAGCGGCCAACGCAGCGGAGCGAAGGAAAAGTTCGGCTGCACGCTGCTCCTCAACTACACAGTCGACGCCCTGCGAGAGTGAACTCAGTGCGAGTGAGCTCAGTGGGCGCTGGTGTCCGTGAGGGTTGCGAATGAGGCCACGCCGCCGCTCCTGAAGAGCTGGATGGCCTCCTGCACGTCGCCCAACGCCTTCGCCTCGAATGCGGCGCGTTCTTTTTCGGGCGCCGCCATCGCGCTGTATTCCTCGTGCCACTTGGCGACCCGGTCGTCGCTGTTCTCGGCGATTCCGAATGCGACACGCGCCGTCGCGAATCCCATGAAGACGTTGGCTTTCACGTAGTAGCGCCTGCCCGCCTCGAGACTGCCCGACGCGTACGTCCAGTTCTCGGCGTTGCCGAGGAAGAGGTGTTCGCCGGGCGTGGCTGCGTACTGCACGATTTCGCTGGGGCCGAGCACGCCGATGTAGTGCTCGCCGTCCCAGAGGTCGACCGGAATGCCGTCGCCCATCCAGACGGATTGGCGCACGAACGTGACCAGCGCCTTGCCCGCCGGCACGACCGTCGTGGATTCGGCGTCCACCATCCGGATCGAGCTGCAACCCGTCGCGAGAACCGCCAGCACGCCCAAGCTCAACAGCTTCGCCCAGTTGTTCATTACCATCGCCCCCGTTCGGAAGTTAGTCGGCGAACTACTCGCCGATGTCTTCATGCCACACTTCCGGGTGCGCGGCAATGAAGCCTTCCAGCAGCGTGCGGCACTCCGCGGAGTCGAGCTCGATGACCTTCACGCCGCGCTCGCGCAGCCACTCGATGCCGCCCTGGAATGTGCGCGATTCGCCGACGACGACCGTGCCGATCTTGAACTGCACGACGAGACCGCTGCAGTACCAGCAGGGCGCGAGCGTCGTGACCATGATGGTTTTTCCATAGCCACGCTGGCGGCCCGCCTTGCGGAACGCATCCGTCTCGCCGTGCACGGACGCATCGCCTTCCTGCACGCGGCGGTTGTGGCCGGCCCCTAACAGCCTGCCATCCTCGTGGAACAACGCGGCCCCGATCGGGATGCCGCCTTCGGCGAGGCCGCGGCGCGCTTCGGCGATCGCGGATTCGAGCATGAGTTGATAGTCAGGCATCGTCGGTCGGGTCCAGGCTCTGGTTCAGGCGCTCGGGATGTTTGTGCAGTTCGGGTGTCGCGTCGCCGCGCCGGCGAGTCCTGCTCCGGACGATGCCGACGATGGCGCCCACGACGACGGCGGCAAGAAGCAAGGGGATCAGTACTCTCAGCATGACTCGCTCCGGGTCAAGGTCCGCCTGCGGGAAAACCGCGGGCGCTGGCACTTTGCCGCGCGCCTGCCCGGGACCATCATAGCGCCATGAAACTCCCGCCGTTCCTGCTCGATCTGTGGCTCGCGGCCCATGAGTTCGCGACGCCGCCCATTCGCTACAACCTCGCCTCCAGCACCGGTCCGCTGTGGACGCTGGGCGAAATCGGGGCACTCGGCGGGGGAAACGTACGCAAGCTCGATGAGCTCGTCCTGTCGTACGCGCCGCCCGCGGGAAGCAAACTATTGCGTGAACGGATCGCGGGCCGGAGCGGCGTGGATCCCGACACCGTGCTCGCGCTGACCGGCGCCTCCGAGGCGCTGCTGGCGCTGACGGCGTACTTCGCCGAACCCGGTGCGTCGATCGTGCTGCCGCGGCCGGCCTATCCCGCGATGCCGGTGCTCGCGCGGGCCTGGGGAATGAACGTCCGGGAGTACGCGGTCGACGCCACGCGCGGTTTCGCGCAGGACGCGCGCACGGTGCTGGCGGCGGTCGATGACACGACTCGCGCCGTGCTGGTCAACACACCGCACAACCCCACGGGATCGGTCATGAGCGCGGCCGAGCAACGCATCCTCGCCGAAGCGTTGGAGCAGCGCGGAATCCCGCTCATCGTCGACGAGGTCTATCACCCGTTGTATTTCGGCGAGGAGGTGACGAGTGCCGCCGCGCTGCCCAACACGATCGTGATCGGGGATTTCGCGAAGGCGATGTCGTTGCCGGGCTTGCGACTCGGATGGCTGATCGATCGCGACCCGCACCGGCGTGAGGCATTGCTGGATCTGCGCAGCTATTTCTCGATCTCCTGTTCGCCGCTGACCGAGGCGATCGGTGCGCATGCGATGGCGAACTCCGACGCGATCGTGGCGCGCCTGCGCGAGACCGCGAGCGCGAACCTCGCGTTGCTCGCAATATTCATGGAGACGAACCGCGACACGATCGCGTGGGCCCGGCCCGGTGGCGGCACGACCTGCTTTCCGTGGCTGCGCGATGGGCGCGATGCGCGGCCGCTCTGTCAGGCATTGACGAAGGCGGGCGTGCTGGTGGCGCCTGGCGACTGCTTCGACGCACCGGCGCACATGCGCGTCGGCTTCGGCGCGATGCGCACAGGTTATACGGAGGCGCTGGAGATCTTCGGCAACGTGCTCGCGTCGAACTAGTCGCGGCGACCGGAGCGGATCGTCAGGAAGGCCAGTTCGCCTTCCTTGCCGGTCGTGGAGAACTCGAGCTCGATCCAGACCTTTGTTTTCACGTAGTGCGGTTCTGGCACGCGAATCTTTCCAGCGACATCGTTTGGCGCCCGCCGGGATTCTCCGGTGAAGCATTCGAACACGCGCGCCACGTTGCCCTGCATGAACTCGATCGAGACGTGAAGCGGCAACCACTCGCAGAGCTTTCTCGCGGCGGCGGATTCGTCGCGCCGGCAGCCGACTGTCTGTTCCTCGCCCCAGTCAGTGAGGATGGTGACCTCGTGCGGCTTCTCCGCTGGCGCGGCGTCCGCGAACGCGGCGATCCGCCGGCAGAGTTCATCGTCGGACGCCTGAGCAACCGTGCAGGCGACCAGACCCATCAGCGCAAGACGTTGAATTCGCACGATCCGCATCCCCCGCAGGATTCCCACGCCCGCTTCCACGGCGGGAGTCTAACTTGCGCCATCCAAAAACGAGGGAGGCCTCATGTTCAACCGCATAACGATCTTCATCTACGGCGTCGTCAGCTACGCCATTTTCTTCGTCACCTTTCTCTATGCCATCGGTTTCGTTGGCAATTTCGGCGTGCCACGCACGCTCGATGCCGGGCCGGTGCGTCCGCTCGTCGAGAGCTTGGCTCTCGACCTGGGCTTGTTAGGGCTGTTCGCGCTCCAGCACAGCATCATGGCGCGGCCGGCCTTCAAGCGCTGGTTCACGCGAATCGTCCCCGAGACGGCCGAACGCAGCACGTACGTGCTGGCATCGAGCCTGGCGCTGATCGCCATGTTCGCGCTCTGGCAGCCGCTGGGAGGCGTCGTCTGGACCATCACCGACGCGACGGTGCGCGGCGTGCTCTGGGGTTGCTTCGCGTTCGGCTGGTTGCTGGTGCTCGTGTCGACGTTCCTCATCAACCACTTCGACCTGTTCGGCCTGCGCCAGGTGTGGTTGCAGCTCGTCGGCAAGCCTTACACCACGCTCACCTTCGGCACCCCCGGTCATTACAAGCTCGTGCGGCATCCGCTGTACGTCGGCTGGTTCTTCGCGTTCTGGGCGACGCCGACCATGACCGTCTCGCATCTCGTCTTCGCGGTGATGACAACGGCGTATATCCTCGTGGCGATCCAGCTCGAAGAACGCGACCTCGAGACGTTTCACCCTGAGTATCGCGACTACAAGGCGCGCGTGCCGAGGCTGATCCCGTTCACCAAGCGGCAGAACATCGACGCTACGTTCACACGCCGTCACGCCGGGAGCTGAAGATGCGGGCCGCGAATATTTTCGCGCATCCGCAACGTCGATCTAGTTCGGACGTCGCCTCCGCTTGGCTGACGGGGCGCGCCAACTGGCACCTCGCGCCGCGCATGACGCGCTGGCGGGTCGCGTTGCGGGCATCGCTGCACAGCCAGTCGACGCGGGAGTTCCCGCCATCGACGGCGTTTCGCCGCCGGAAAGTTTGACAAAGGACCGCCTGGACCCACGAGCCGGACGCCCGGCTGGTGGATTTGCAGTGCAATAGACCCTTTACCACCGATCCTCGCGCGGAGTGACTCTTTTTGCGGTATTTTGCGCCCCGGTTTGTGTTTGCCTGTTGTCCGTCCCTGAGCTTGCGCGTCGTCCTGACGCAGCGTTTGGTCAGAGTCAGCCTCCAGAAGTAGTCGCAATCCAATTGGGCGGGCATCCGCCGGCCTATCTACATTCTTCGAGGATTTTCTCTTGACTAAACTCTATGTTGGAAACCTGCCCTTCAGCGCCACTGAAGATTCCGTCCGCACGCTGTTCGCCGAGCACGGCGCCGTCGAAAAGGTCGCGCTCGTGAACGATCGCGACACCGGCCAGCCGCGCGGCTTCGGCTTCGTGGAAATGTCGAGCGGCGACGCCCAGAAGGCGATGCAGTCGCTCAACGGCAAGGACTTCGGCGGTCGCCCGCTGAAGGTGAACGAAGCCCAGGACAAGCCCCGCGGCGGTGGCGGTGGTGGTGGTGGCGGCGGCGGCTACGGCCGACGCTAAACCGATCATTCGATCCTGAACGCGGGCGGGCACGTCATGTGCCCGCCCGCGTCGTCTGCGAAGCGAGAAACTCATGAAATTGACCATGGTCGGCCCCGAAGGGGCACGCAATGCGCTGCGCGAAAAACAGCGCCGCAATCGCATGGCTGCCAAAGAGCTGCGTGTGCAGTTTCCGGAGCTCGCCTCGATCCGTATCGACTTCGCGTTCAGTGACGAGACACTGCAGCCGCCCGCGCCGCAGTCCATCGTGCTGCACCCGCCGGCGCGCGCGTATTTTGTCTATCCCTGCCCGTACGCAAGCTGCAATGGCGAGTTCGACCTTGCCGCGACAGTGACCGACGCGGCGAAGCAGCAGGAAACCGCGGAAACCGCGGGCCACACCCGCTGCAAGGGCGAACGAGTTCGTGGCCGCCAGGGCAAGACGCCTTGCGACCTCGACGTCAAATATTCCATCGCGCTGGCGAAGTAAGCCGCGGGCTTTCACCTTCGTTCAAATGAAAAGGCCGCCTTCGAGGCGGCCTTTTTTTATGCGCGCAATCTTCTATGCGCGTCATCCGCGCGCGCTCAGTCCTCGATGAGGAAGCTGCGCAGTTGTTCGCTGCGCGACGGATGACGCAGCTTGCGCAGCGCCTTCGCCTCGATCTGGCGGATGCGCTCGCGCGTCACGTCGAACTGCTTGCCCACTTCTTCCAGCGTGTGG
>JAYTOK010000123.1:0-3934 GCA_043747835.1 Pseudomonadota bacterium
CTACCAACCCCGGCCAGCCTTCCTACTTCACTTCAATGCCTGGCCCTCGCGCGCGCAGCGTTGCCGCCTAAGTAAGTGCCATTCGGGTCTGACCCCATTACACATTGAAACGGAAGTGCATGACATCGCCTTCCTTGACGATGTACTCCTTGCCTTCCAGCCGCAGCTTGCCGACATCCTTCGCGCCGGCCTCGCCCTTGTTCTTGATGTAATCGTCGTACCCGATCACTTCCGCGCGGATGAACCCGCGCTCGAAATCGGTGTGGATGACGCCGGCGGCCTGCGGTGCCGTCGAGCCCGCGCGCACGGTCCACGCGCGAACCTCTTTCTCACCGGCCGTAAAATACGTCTGTAGCCCGAGCAGGTCATACCCCGCGCGAATCACGCGATTGAGACCCGGCTCCGCAAGACCCAAATCCTTCAGGAACTCCGCACGATCCGCCTCGTCGAGCTGGCTGATCTCCGCCTCGATCGCCGCACACACCGCCACGACAACGGCGCCCTCGCCCGTCGCGCGCGTCTGCACCGCGTCGAGATGCGGGTTGTTCGTGAACCCGTCTTCCTTCACGTTCGCGACGTACATGATCGGCTTCGCGGTGAGCAGGTGCAGCTCCTGGCTGTCCGCTTTCTCTTCCTTCGCCAGGCCCATCGAACGCACGGGATTGCCGGCGTTGAGGTGCACGCGCATGCGCTCGAACAGATCCCTCTTGCGCGCCGCATCCTTGTCACCGCCCTTCGCCGCCTTCGTATTGCGATCGACGGCCTTCTCCACCGACTGCAGATCCGCCAACCCAAGCTCCGTGTCGATGATCTCGATGTCGGAGATCGGGTTCACCTTGCCGGACACGTGGATCACGTCGGTGTCTTCGAAACAACGCACGACATGCGCGATCGCATCCGTCTCGCGAATGTGCGACAGAAATTTGTTCCCCAGTCCTTCGCCTTGCGACGCGCCGGCGACGAGGCCCGCGATATCGACGAACTCGATGGTGGTCGGCAGGATCCGCTCCGGTTCGACGATGGCCGCCAGCGCGTCGAGACGCGGATCCGGCACCGGCACGATGCCGACGTTCGGGTCGATCGTGCAGAACGGATAGTTTTCCGCCGCGATCTGCGCGCGTGTCAGCGCATTGAACAGAGTGGATTTGCCGACGTTCGGAAGACCCACGATCCCGCACTTGATGCTCATCTATCTATTCCTTTGCGCCGGCCGGTGGCCGCGCGTGCAACTTGTTCATCGCGACCTGCGCGCCCGTGCGCAGCATCTCTTCGATCGCATCAGCGCCAGCGGCGATCGTCTCGTCGATGGCGCGCTGCTCGTCGGCGCCCGCGCGCGTCAGCACGAAATCGACGACTTCCTTCTTCGTCCCGGGATGGCCCACGCCGATGCGCAGGCGCCAGAATGCATCACCCTGCGCCGCGATGATGTCGCGCAGGCCGTTGTGTCCGCCGTGACCGCCGGCTTCCTTGAGCCGCACGGTGCCACTCGGCAGATCGATCTCGTCGTGCGCGACCAGCATCTGTGCTGGCGCGACTTTGTAGAACCCAAGCACGCTCGAGACGGGGCCGGCGCTGCGGTTCATGAACGTCATCGGCTTCAACAGCCAGACTTCCTCGCCGCCGATGCGCACGCGCGCGAGCTCCGCCTGGTGTTTGCCCTCGAAGCGGAAAGTCCCGCCGTGGCGCCGCGCGAGCTCGTCCACGAGCCAGAAACCCGCGTTGTGGCGCGTGCGCGCGTATTCCGGGCCCGGATTGCCGAGACCCGCGATGAGCTTGAGGGATGTGCCTTGCATCTGAAGAAAAAGGGGACAGATCTATTTTGGAGGAAAATAGATCTGTCCCCTTTTCTCGAAGCGACAGTAGACAGGGCGCGGACGGATATCCGCCCGCGCCCGCTACCGTTACTTCTTTCCGCCTTCCTTCTTCGCGGGAGCCGCGGCCGCAGCCTTGGCATCCGCGGGAGCGGCCTTCGCATCGCCAGCCTTCGCACCTTCCGCAGGAGCGGCAGCCGCGCCTTCGGCGGGCGTCGCGGCAGCGACCTCGGCGGTCGGCTCCGGCTCTTCCGCACGGGGCGGATGGATCGACACGACGACGGCGTTGCCCTTGGCAATCGACGGGATCGTGACGCCTTCCGGCAGCGGCAGGTCCGAGATGTGCTTCGACTCGTTCATGCTCATCTGCGAGAGATCCAGCTCGATGAACTCGGGCAGATCCTTCGGCAGGCACGACACTTCGATGTCGGCGATGCGGTGCGACACCACGCCGCCCTGCGACTTGACGCCGGGTGAAGCGGCTTCGCCCTTGAAGTGGATCGGGATGTGGATGCGGATCTTCTCCGTCTCCACGACGCGCTGCAGATCCAGGTGCTGGATCGCGTTGCGCGCCGGGTGCATCTGCAGGTCCTTGACGATCGCGGCCTGCTTCTTGTCGCCGACGACGAGGTTGATGATCGACGAGTAGAACTTCTCGTTGTCGATCAGCGTCATCAGCTTCTGGTGATCGAGGGTGATGGCGCGCGGTTCACCGCTGCCACCGTAGAGGATTGCCGGCACGCGCCCGGAATGACGCAGGCGGCGGCTCGCACCCTTGCCCTGGCCATCTCGGAACTCGGCGGCGAGTTCGAACGAAATACGCATTTGAATTACTCCAATAACAACTAACAACCGGCGGACACCGCGACCAGTGCCGCCACCTTGGGGATTGGCCCCAAACACGCGTTTGGTGCCGAACCTCCACTAAAAACTTTCAAATCAACCGTGTTCCTCGGCGAGGTTCGGCACCAAACGCGTGTTTGGGGCCAATCCCCTAGTCCAAGTACAAGCTGCTGACGCTGTCCTCATCGCGGATGCGACGGATCGTCTCGGCCAGCAACCCCGCAACCGACAACTGCCGGATGCGTCCACATTGTTTCGCCGCCGGCGACAGCGGGATGGTGTCGGTCACCACCAGTTCGTCGATCGCCGACTTCGTGATCTTCTCGATGGCGTTGCCGGAGAGGATCGCGTGGGTGATGTACGCCACCACCTTCACTGCTCCGTCATCCTTCAACGCCTGCGCGCCCGCGGCCAGCGTGCCCGCCGTATCCACCATGTCGTCGACGAGCACGCAGGTCTTGCCCTTCACGTCGCCGATGATGTTCATCACCTTCGACTCGTTCGGCCGCGGCCGGCGCTTATCGATGATGGCCAGTTCCGAATCGTCCAGCCGCTTCGCCAGCGCCCGCGCACGAACCACACCACCCACGTCCGGCGACACGACGATCATGTTCTCGTACCGCTGCCGGTACGCATCACCCAACAACACCGGCGACGCGTACACGTTGTCCACCGGGATGTCGAAAAATCCCTGAATCTGGTCGGAGTGCAGGTCGATCGTCAGCAGACGATTCACCCCCGCGCCCTGGATCATGTTCGCGACGAGCTTCGCGGTGATCGCGGAGCGCGTTGCGCGCGGCCGTCGATCCTGCCGCGAGTACCCGAAATACGGCACGACCGCCGTGATCTTCGCCGCCGACGCGCGTCGACATGCATCGACGAGCACCAGCAATTCCATCAGATTGTCGTTCGCCGGCGGACACGTGGGCTGCACGATGAACACATCGCGCCCGCGCACGTTCTCCATCAGCTCGATGTTCACTTCGCCGTCGGAAAATTTCCCGACGTACGCACGTCCCAGCGGGGTCGTCAGATGACGCGCGATGTCGTGGGCCAGCGCCGGATTGGCATTGCCTGCGAACAGCGCGAGAGTTTCCGATTCAACCACTTCAACCGCTCCCAGAACGTACTAACTAGATCGCGTTGTGTGAGGACAGGTTGAAACCTGTCCTCACCCGTTCAATGGCTGGGGTGGAAGGATTCGAACCTCCGAATGGCGGGATCAAAACCCGCTGCCTTACCACTTGGCGACACCCCAACGGCCTAACTCTTCGAGCAGC
>JAYTOK010000124.1:0-1396 GCA_043747835.1 Pseudomonadota bacterium
GCTCGTTGCGAGCGCGCGGAGTTGCACGACGTGCCGAGCGGTCTTGATGTTCCAGCGTGAGCCGGCGCGCTTCATGCGGACGTCGACGAGGGTCTTGCACGTCGCTTCCGTGTTGCCGCTGCCGATCGGCAACCCCGCGGCGCGGAGGGCGGCGTAGTTCATCTTGTCGTGGTGGTTCGCGAGGTACGTGATCGCGTCATGGACGGGGGCGGTCTCGCCCACTTGCACGTGCTCGCGGCCGGACACGCGGAGCTCGTGCAGGATGTCTCGCGCGGCATGCTCGACGTTGAGCAAACGGAGCCGCCATCGCGCGAGGTGCCGAGCGTGATCGCCCTCCAGCAGCCGCGCCGCGGCACCCAGTTTCTCGATGAGGTGCCAGAAGTCGACAGCCTGAGCCACCTCGCGATCGACGCGTCCGCCGACCTCGGTCGTGAGGGCATCGACAAGATCGTGAGCGCCGTCGCTCAGCAAGCAGACCTTGAGTCGGGGTCGCTTGCGAAGCAGCTCGTTGACATCGCCGGCTGCGCCTTGGAGCAGGCTCTCGCAGCCGTCGTCGGGCATCGCGCCGTAGCGGATGGTGTGCAGCGCGTCGCCATGGCGATCGTGCAGCGTGACCGTGGCCACCCACATCATGCGCCACGCGACGGTGATCGGCCGCTTCGGTGCATCCTTCTTGGGGCGGCCTGCCGGTCGAGGACGCAGCTCGATAGTCGGCAGCGAGACGCGATCCAGGCCCACGCTCATGCTGCGAGTTTCCGCGGGCGGCTCGTATGCCGTGATCAACGCGTCGTCGATGTCGACGTTGTGATCGCCGTACAGCTCGCCAACCGCGTGCGTGACGCGGTCGAAGCTGCACCGCGAATAGACGAGCCGGCCGCTCTCCGTGGCGCACGCTTCCGCATCCCGCGCGGTACCGCTCTGGACGTGGTGCGCCATCGCGCGCGCGGTCTGCGGCAGCCAGCCATCGGCGACGACGCCCGCGCGCAGGCTGATCGTGTCGACGACCTTGCCGTTGCGTTGCCCGTCGCGGCGATAGAGCGAACGCGGCACGCTCACGGAGCCGGCCATCGTGTGGTACGCGCCGTCGTAGCGACCAACGCGCGTGTGCAGGGCGCCTTCGATCACCACCTTCTCGGCGTCGAGATCGAGACCGGCAAGCAGCCCTTGATGCGCGGCACGTTCCACCGCCGCCGCCAACGCCCCGACCGCGCGTTCGATCCTCGCGTAATCGATCGACTTTCCGTCCGCGCCTCCAGAACCGAGTCGTTCGACGTGTTCCGCCATCGCTTGCAGCGCAAGTGCGAGGTGCTTGTGTTGGTCCGGCAGTTCGATCACGATGCGAGTCACGGGGCATCCTTCCGTCGAGTGAGTCTTTGCAAACCCTCGATGGCACGGC
>JAYTOK010000125.1:0-3694 GCA_043747835.1 Pseudomonadota bacterium
CTTGCGGGCGCGGAACACGGTCTGCTTGTCTTCTTCGCTGAGCTCGTCCATGCCGAGGATCGCGATGATGTCCTGCAGTTCCTTGTACCGCTGCAGCACGGCCTGAACGCCGCGCGCGGTGTTGTAGTGTTCTTCGCCGACGACCAGCGGATCGAGCTGGCGGCTCGTCGAGTCGAGCGGATCGACCGCCGGATAGATGCCGAGCGCCGCGACCTGGCGTGAGAGCACCACGGTAGCGTCGAGGTGAGCAAAAGTGGTGGCGGGGGATGGGTCGGTCAAGTCGTCGGCCGGGACGTACACGGCCTGGATCGAAGTGATCGAGCCCGTCTTCGTCGAGGTGATGCGCTCCTGCAGAACGCCCATTTCCTCGGCCAGCGTCGGCTGGTAGCCGACCGCCGAAGGCATGCGGCCCAGCAACGCGGACACTTCGGTGCCGGCGAGCGTGTAACGGTAGATGTTGTCGACGAAGAACAGCACGTCGCGGCCCTTGCCGTTCGGCTGGATTTCGTCGCGGAAGAATTCGGCCATCGTGAGGCCCGTAAGCGCGACGCGCAGGCGGTTGCCCGGCGGCTCGTTCATCTGGCCGTACACCATTGCGACCTTCGAGTTCTCGAGGTTCTTGAGGTCGATGACGCCCGACTCCGCCATCTCGTGATAGAAATCGTTGCCTTCGCGAGTACGCTCACCGACGCCCGCGAACACGGACAGACCCGAGTACTGCTTGGCGATGTTGTTGATGAGCTCGAGCATGTTCACGGTCTTGCCGACGCCGGCGCCGCCGAACAGACCGACCTTGCCGCCCTTCGCGAACGGCACGAGCAGGTCGATGACCTTGATGCCGGTCACGAGCAGATCCTGACCGCCGGCCTGTTCGTCGTACGACGGAGCGGGACGGTGGATAGGCAGAGTCTCTTTCGCCTTGACGGGTCCACGATTGTCCTGCGGCACTCCCAGCACGTCCATGATGCGGCCGAGAGTGGCCTGGCCCACGGGCACGTTGATCGGCTTGCCGGTGGCTTCGACGGCGATGCCGCGCTTCAGGCCTTCGGAGGCACCCATCGCGATGGTGCGAACCACGCCGTCGCCCAACTGCTGCTGCACTTCGAGCGTGAGGTCCACGTCCTTGAGCTTGAGCGCTTCGTAGATTCTCGGGATCGAGTCGCGCGGGAATTCCACGTCGATGACGGCGCCGATGATCTGGGTAATCTTGCCTGTGGCCATTTTCGCTAACCTCTAACTAATTCTTTGCTAGTGCACGCGCTGCGCGCGATCAAACTGCTGCCGCGCCGCCGACGATCTCCGACAGTTCCTTCGTGATCGCGGCCTGGCGGGCCTTGTTGTAGATGAGCTGGAGCTCGCCGATGAGCTTGCCGGCGTTGTCCGAAGCCGCTCCCATCGCGATCATGCGCGCCGCCATTTCCGAAGCGACGTTCTCGACGGCGCCACGATAGACCTGCGACTCGATGTAGCGCATGAGCAGTCCATCGAGGATGGCGGAGGCGTCCGGCTCGTAGATGTAGTCCCAGTGGTCCTGCAGTTGCGCGCCCGCGATGGGCTCGACGGGCAGGAGCTGATGCACTTCCGGCTTCTGCGTCATCGTGTTCACGAAGCTCGAATGGACCAGCAACAGACGGTCGATCTTGCCGTCCTTGTACGCGTCCAGCATGACTTTGACCGTGCCGATCAGATCCTTGAGGTGCGGCTGATCGCCCAGGCCCTGCGTGTTGGCGAGGACCGGGTTCGGCAGGCGGCGGAAGAACGCCGTCGCCTTTCCGCCGATGAGGCACATCTGGATCTTCGCGCCCTTGGACTGCCAGTCGCGCATCGCGATGAGCGCCTGCTTGAAGATGTTGATGTTGAGCGAGCCGCACAGGCCGCGATCGGAGGAGATCACGATGATGCCGACGTTCTGCACGTCGTCGCGCTTCTGCAGGAACGGCGAGCGGTAGTCGGGGTTCGCCTGCGTCAGGTTGCCGATGACCGAGCGGATCTTCTCGGCATACGGCCGCGCCAGGCGCATGCGGTCCTGGGCGCGACGCATCTTGCTCGTCGCCACCATCTGCATCGCCTTCGTGATCTTCTGCGTCGACTTGACGCTGGCGATCTTGACGCGGATTTCTTTTGTTCCAGGCATACGTATCTAGTGCTGAGTAGGCTGTGTCGCTATCTCTTTAAATCAGAACACGCCGTTCTTCTGGAAGTCTTCGCACAGCGCCTTCAGCGCGGCTTCGTGCTTCTTGAGCACCGGCTCCGCGTTGATGGCGTCGAGCGTCGCCTTGTGCGCGCTCTTTGCGAAGGCCTGCAGCGCGGTCTCGGCGTCGACGACCTTCTTGCGGTCGACCTTGTCGAAGTAGCCGTTGTTCACGGCGTAGATCGACAGCGCCATTTCGGCCACCGACTGCGGAGCGTATTGCTTCTGCTTCATCATCTCGGTCACGCGCACGCCGCGCTCGAGCTGGCGACGGGTCGCCTCGTCGAGGTCGGACGCGAACTGCGAGAACGCCGCGAGCTCGCGGTACTGCGCCAGCGCAAGACGGATGCCGCCGCCCAGGCGCTTGATGATGTCGGTCTGGGCCGCGCCACCGACGCGCGACACCGAGATGCCGGCGTTCATCGCGGGACGGATGCCGGCGTTGAACAGATCGGACTCGAGGAAGATCTGGCCGTCGGTGATCGAGATGACGTTCGTCGGAACGAACGCGGTCACGTCACCGGCCTGCGTTTCGATGATGGGCAGACCCGTCAGCGAACCGGTCTTGCCTTTCACGGCGCCCTTGGTGAACTGCTCAACGTATTCCTCGTTGACGCGGGCACTACGCTCGAGCAGTCGGCTGTGCAGATAGAACACGTCGCCGGGATACGCTTCGCGGCCCGGGGGACGGCGCAGCAGCAGCGAGATCTGGCGGTAGGCCACGGCCTGCTTCGACAGATCGTCGTAGATGATCAGCGCGTCTTCACCGTTGTCCATGAAGAACTCGCCCATCGTGCAGCCCGAGTAGGCGCTGATGTACTGCATGGCCGCCGGTACGGAAGCAGAAGCGGCAACAATGATCGTGTGGCCCAGCGCGCCGTGCTCTTCGAGCTTGCGCACCACATTCGCTATCGTTGATTGCTTCTGACCGATGGCGACGTACACGCACTTAATGCCGGAGGACTTCTGGTTGATGATCGTGTCGATCGCCATCGCGGTCTTGCCGGTCTGGCGGTCGCCGATGATGAGTTCGCGCTGGCCGCGGCCGATCGGGACCATCGAGTCGACGGCCTTGTAACCGGTCTGCACCGGCTGGCTCACCGACTTGCGGTAGATGACGCCCGGCGCCACGCGCTCGATGGGGGCGGTCTTCGTGGTCTTCAGCGGGCCCTTGCCGTCGATCGGGTTGCCGAGCGCGTCGACGACGCGGCCTAACAACTCGCGACCTACGGGGACTTCGAGGATGCGGCCCGTGGTCTTCACGGTGTCGCCTTCACGGATGGTCTTGTAGTCACCGAGGACCACCGCGCCAACCGAGTCCTGCTCGAGGTTCAGCGCGAGGCCGAAGAGGTTGCCCGGGAACTCGATCATTTCGCCGTAGCGAACGTCGGCGAGCCCGTGGATGCGGCAGATGCCGTCCGTCACCGTGACGACGGTGCCGACGTTGCGCGCTTCGCTCTGCGACTTGAAGTTCTCGATGCGTGACTTGATGAGGTCACTGAT
>JAYTOK010000126.1:0-1836 GCA_043747835.1 Pseudomonadota bacterium
CCGCCCCTGCGGGGCGCGCTCGAGGTCGGCGACCGGGAACTCGAAGCGGCCGCGCGAGCGCGGCGGCAGCTCGACGGCGGTGTCGTAGCGGTCTTCCCAACGGTTGTCGTGGACCCGGTCGTTGACGCGGATGTACAGCCTGATCGGCGAATCGTTCGGGTTCGCGGCCTCGACGACGAAGGCACGCCAGCCGCGCCAGTCTGCGACGGGCTCCTCGAGGGTGACGCCGGGCCAGGGGCCGCGTTCGAGCGGGACGCGGATCGCGAGACCGGAATGGGGTGTGGTGCGGGCATCCGATGTGCCGCGCACGAGCGTCAGTCCCGCGGGCAAGGCTTCGACGAACACGGGCTCGCCGAACGAGCTGGTGAACGAGAGGTTGCGCGGCACGTTCGGATCGAGCAGCACGGGGAAGATCGCGTTGCGCGCGCGGTAGTCGAGCAGCGTCACGGCGAGCGGCCCGGCGCCGAGGAGAACCCCGACGAGGGCCGCAGCCCAGAATCGACGGCGTGCTACGGTTGGGGTCCCCGGCTCGAGCGCGAACGCCACGCTGCTGCCGACGGCGCTGCCGAGCATGTCGCGTGCGACGTCACCCCAGGACGGAATGCCGCCGAGAAAGCCCTGCGCGTATTCGGTGCCGGCGCCGAAGACGAGGCCGGCGACCAGGGACACGACGGTGACGGCGATGCGGCCCGGCTGGCGCGACGCCGAGCGGCGCAGGGTGCGCGACAGCACGAGGCCCATGAGGCCGAAGATCAGCACATGGGCGAAGTTGTGGCTGTCGCCGTCGAAGCGGTTAGCCTCGGGCGCGGGCGCGACGCTGACCATGGCGACGATGATGAGCGTGACGAACGCGGCGAGCGCCGCGTCGCGGCCGATGGCGCGGATCACCGGGGCAGATTCCGGCGGGCCTCGAAGGTCCGCAGTCGATAGACTCGATGTATGGCCATGGAACTGGATGTTCTCGGGATCGTCAGCGAACGGCTGTCGGCGCAGGGGCTGGCGTTCATGCTGACCGGTTCGTTTGCGCTCGCTCATTATGCGACGCCGCGCATGACACGGGATATCGACCTGGTCGTGGAGATCGCGGAACGTGACGTGGACACGCTCGTCCGCGCCTTCGCACGGGATTTCTACGTCGATGGCGACGCGGCTCGGACCGCGATTCGATCGGAGACGCTGTTCAACCTGATGCACCTGGAATCCGGCATCAAGGTCGACTTGATCGTCCGCAAGGACTCCGAATATCGGGCAGTCGAATTTGCCCGACGCAGGGTGGTGGATTTCGCGGGCGTACGGACTTCGATCGTTGCGGCGGAAGACCTGATATTGTCGAAGCTCATCTGGGCACGCGAAACCAATTCGGACCTTCAGCGCCGCGACGTTCTTCAACTCCTCGCCTCACCCGTCGATCTTGAATACGTTCGTCACTGGGCCGTTCGAATCGGAGTGTCCGACCTCCTCGAGTCATTGCTGCCATGAACGATACTTCTGCTGCCGTTGCTGCTCTCGTCGCCGAGCGGCATCGCGCGATGGGTCCAGACGAGCGTGTGCGCGCCGCAGCGGCGTCTTTCGAGGTGGCGCGTGCGATTGTCGAGTCGTCGCTGCCCACCGGCCTTTCTCGTGAAGCGCGTCGTCTGGCAGTCGCTCGACGTTTCTACGCCGGCGAGTTGCCGGAGGCCGCGCTGCTCGCGCATGCGCGGTTTGGCGGAACGGTCGAGCGCTAGCCCGTGCCATCGGGGCGTCCGCGCCACTGACACCGAGCGCGATGGGGAATTTTTCGGGCGTCGGTCCGGTCTGATTGAGGCGGGCACAACGTCCGTGCATTGCCCAGGAGCT
>JAYTOK010000127.1:0-2153 GCA_043747835.1 Pseudomonadota bacterium
GTTCTGCCATCCATGACGGAAGCGTCCAACTCCGCCAGGCCATCGCGATTGAGCACGGCGCCGCGTCCCGCGTTGAACAACGGGTTGTCTTCCAGGACACAGACCGCGGCAATCACCGCATCCAGGCTCGAACCACTACGCTCGAGTACCGAGTAGCCAGCCGCAAGCGCGGCATTCAGGCCCTCGGCATACGCCGTTTCCTGGCTTGCGGAGGTGTTGCCGCGGGACAGTGTCCCGGCGCCGCCGTGAATCGCGATTGCGAACATGTTTTCTCCGTGTCTCCGCCCAAGGCGAGTGCATGCGAGCATTATCAGCACCGAAATAGACGCCGGATTAACGCGCCGATTTCGCTAAGATTCCACTCCCGGGGAATCATATTAGAAGAAGCCATCCATGCTGACTCGCATCCGCAGCCTGCTGGTCGCCAACCGCGGCGAAATCGCGATTCGCGTCATGCGCGCGGCCAACGAACTGGGTATCTGCACCATCGCGATCTACTCGCAGGAAGATCGCTTTTCGTTGCATCGGACCAAGGCCGACGAGGCCTACCTGGTGGGGCGCGGCAAGGCGCCGGTGGATGCATACCTCGACATCGAAGACATCCTGCGCATCGCGGTCGAAGCCAAGGCCGATGCCATCCACCCCGGATACGGATTCCTGTCCGAGAACCCCGAGTTCGTCGAAGCCTGCAACCGCGAGGGCGTCATCTTCGTCGGGCCCACGCCCGAGATCATGCGCACGCTCGGCAACAAGGTGGCGGCCCGCAATCTAGCTACTTCGGCGGGCGTGCCGGTGATGCCGGCGACGCCGCCGCTGCCGGTCGACATCGAAGCTTCGAAGGTGCAGGCGGCGATCGTCGGATATCCCGTGATGCTCAAGGCGAGCTGGGGCGGTGGCGGCCGTGGCATGCGCGTCATCGAGAGCGATGCGCAGCTCACCGAACTACTGCCCGTCGCGCGCCGCGAAGCCAAAGCCGGCTTCGGCAACGACGAGGTCTATCTCGAGAAGCTGGTGCGCAAGGCGCGGCACATCGAAGTGCAGATCCTGGGCGACACCCACGGCAACCTCGTGCATCTGTTCGAGCGCGACTGCACCGTGCAGCGGCGCAACCAGAAGGTGGTCGAGCGCGCCCCCGCGGCATTTCTGACCGACGCGCAGCGCGCCGAGCTTTGCGGCTACGCGCTGCAGATCGGCAACGCAGTCAAATATCGCAATGCTGGCACCGTGGAATTCCTGCAGGACGCCGAGACGGCCAAGTTCTACTTCATCGAAGTGAACCCGCGTATCCAGGTCGAGCACACGGTCACCGAGGCGGTGACCAACATCGACCTCGTGAAGGCGCAAATCCGGATAGCAGATGGGGCGCGAATCGGTGAAGAGGCGAGTGGCGTTCCGAAGCAGGAAGACATTCGCCTCACGTCGCACGCGCTGCAGTGCCGTGTGACGACGGAAGACCCCGAGAACGGCTTCTCGCCCGACTACGGCAAGATCACGGCGTATCGCTCGCCTGCCGGTTTCGGTATCCGTCTCGATGCGGGCACGGCGTACGCCGGCGCGATCCTCACGCGGTCGTACGACTCGATGCTCGTGAAGGTCACGGCCTGGGCGCCGAACCCGGCGGAAGCCATCGCGCGCATGCACCGTGCGTTGTGGGAGTTCCGCATCCGCGGCGTGTCCACGAATCTGCGTTTCCTCGACCAGGTGATCACGCATCCGAAGTTCGTAAACGCCGACTACACCACCAAGTTCATCGACGAGACGCCCGAGCTCTTCAAGTGGGAGAAGAAGCGCGACCGTGCCACGCGCATCCTCTCGTTCATTGGCGAGACCATCGTCAATGGCAACCCCGAAGTGAAAGGGCGCCAGAAGCCGAAGAACATGGTGCTCGCGCGCCTGCCGAAGGTGAACGTCGCGAAGTCGCCGCCGCCGGGCACGAAGCAGAAGCTCGACGAGCTCGGCGCCGCGGGTTTCGCGAAGTGGATGCTGGCGCAAAAACAGGTGCTCATCACCGACACGACCATGCGCGACGCGCATCAGTCGCTGCTGGCGACCCGCATGCGTCAGCCCGACATGGCGGCCATCGCGCCTTACTACGCGCACATGCTGCCGCAGCTGTTCTCGGTCGAGTGCTGGGGCGGCGCCACGTTCGACGT
>JAYTOK010000128.1:0-31716 GCA_043747835.1 Pseudomonadota bacterium
GAAATGGGGCCTGACCCCTGCTACGTGAGAACGTCCTTCTCACCCTCGAGCTTCGCGACGATCACCGTGCACGCGGCATCCGCCAGCACATTGATCGCCGTGCGGCACATGTCGAGGAGTCGGTCGAACACGAGCAGCACGCCGATCGCTTCCGCCGGCAGACCCACCGCCGCGAGGATGATGGCGATGCCGACGAGCGATGCCGCGGGAATGCCCGCGATGCCCATCGACGTGATGAGTGCAAGGATCACGACGGTGAACTGCGTGGCGAACGAGAGATGGAGTCCGTACGCCTGCGCGATGAACATCGCCGCCGCGCATTCATAGAGCGCACTGCCCGCGTGGTTCACGGACGCGCCGAGCGGCATCACGAAGCCGGCGATTCGCTCCGACACTTTGGCGCGCTGCTCCAGGCATTGAAGTGACAACGGCAGCGTCGCGGACGAGGACGCCGTCGAGAACGCGGTGAGCAGCGCCGGAGCCATCGCGGGATACAGCTTCCACGGGTTCACGCGCGCGACGCTTGCCAGCAGGATCGGCAGCGCGACGAATCCGTAGAGCGCGAGGCCCGCGACGACGCAGAGGGCGAACAGGATCAATGGCCCGGCGCCGCCGAACCCCGACACGGCGACGACTTTCGCGATCAGCGCGAACACGCCGATCGGCGCGAGCGTCATGACCCAGCCGGTGATGTTCATCATCACGAGGAAGATGCCCTGCCAGAACTGCATGACCGCGCCCTGGAACGGCTGGGCGATGCGCGCGAGGAAGAACCCGAACAGGACGGCGAAGAACACGATGCCGAGTAGTTTGGTGTTGGCGGCCGCGTCGATGATGTTCGGCGGGATGATGCCGCGGACGGTGTCGAGCACGCTGGTCTCGGCACGCGCCTTCACGCCTTCGGTGACCTGCGCGGCGTCGGCGCTCAACGCGAGCAGATCGCGCACCGGTTGGCCGTCTTTCACGCCGGGTTCGACGACGTTCACGATCGCCAGCGCGATGAGCACCGCGATCAGCGTCGTCAGGACGTAGAACGCGAGGGTCTTGCTGCCGAGCCGGCCGATGTCGGGACCGCTGCCGAGTCCCGCGACGCCGGTGATCACGGACGCGAGGATCAGCGGCACGATGATCATCTTCAGCAGATTGATGAACATCGTGCCGACGAGATCGAAGAACGGGATGATCTTGACGCTGCCGATGGCGGCGTCCGGGCCAATCAGCCAACCGACGAGCCCGCCGGCGACCATGGCGATCAGGATGGGGAGAACGGGAGCCGATTTACCTGTCGCGCCCGCTCCCATCCGGACTTACTCGAACACTTTCGTGTTCTTGGAAATCTTCGCGTTGCGCTTCGCCTCGTTGATATACGCGGCGATGTCGCCCGCCGCGATCCGCTCGCGCAAGGTCTGCGTCTGTTGCTGCGCGAGCATCGGATTCGCGCTCGTGTCGGCGGTGCGCGTGCGCGTGACGACAAACAGCGCGGTCGCGCCGTTGTCGAGCGCCGCTGTCTGAATCACGGGCGTCGCAGCGGGACGGGGCGCGTCGAAGATCGCAGTGCGCAATGCCGCCGGGAGCGACGGATCCGCGCGGCTCACGAAACGCGGCGGTTCTGCTTTTGTGTTGAGCGCACCGGCCAGCGCCTCGAACTTCTCGCCCGCGGTGAGCTTCGCGATAGCGGTTTCCGCCGCGGCTTTCGCGCCGGCCTGACCACGCTCCTGGCGCAGCAGCGCGAGGATTTCTTCGCGCACGACGTCGAGCGGCTTCACCGCGGACTCGCGGTGCTTCGCGACCTTGACCACCACGAAGCGGTCTTCGCCGAGGAACACGGGGCCGCCGATTTTGCCCTGCTTTAGGGTCGAATCGCCGAACACCACTTGCTGCAGATCGGGGCTCGAGCCGAGCGGCTCGCCGCCACCGCCGCGCAGGAACGCGGGAACCGCGCCGCGCGCGAGTCCGAAACTCTGCGCAAGCTTGTCGAGGTCGGACTCGCCCTTCTCGAGGCGCTCCGCAATTGATTCCTGACGATCGCCAAACAACTCGTTCGCGCGATCGGAGCGGTACTGCGAATCGATCTCGGCGCGCACGGCCTCGAAGGGCTTGCCCTCGGCGGCCTGGATCTCTTCGAGCTTGAGGATGTGGTAGCCGAACTGCGATTTCACCGGACCGGCAACGTCGCCGACCTTCATCGCGAACAGGGTGTCGCCGATCGGTCCCGCGAAGTCCTTCTTCTCCACGAAGCCGATCTCGCCGCCGTCCTTCGCGGTGATGTCCGAGGAGTACTGCTTCGCGAGCGCCGCGAAATCCTTGCCAGCGCGAGCTTCGGCAAGCACGCCTTCGGCCTTCTTGAGCGCGGCAGCGTCGTCGTCGCCCGCGACCGGGATGACGATGTGGCGCGTGCGGCGACGCTCTTCGAGAATGTAGTTCGCGCGATTGTCGTCGTAGACCTTGCGCAGGTCGGCCTCGGTGGGCGCGACCTGGGCGGCCAGTTGCTCGAGACGCAGCTCCGCGAATTCCAGCGCGACGGATTCCGTCGTCATGAAGCGGTCGCCGTTCTTGTCGTAGAAGGCCTTGATCGCCGCATCGTCGATCGGCGCGGTTCCGACGAAGTTGTCCGCGGCGAGCTGGACGTACTGTACCTCGCGCTCTTCGTTCTCGAGATTGCCGAGGCGGCGCGCCTCGGCGGGCGTCACGAAATTGGAGTTGCCGATTCCTTGCTGGAGCTGGTCACGCAGGATGTCGGAACGGATGCTGCGCTCGAACTCGGCCTCGGAGATGCCGTTGCGGCGCAGGAGGTCGCGCGCGAGCACGACGTCGTATTTGCCTTCGTTCTGAAAAGCCGGAACCTGCTGGATCTCCGCGAGGATTTTGGCTTCACTGACCGCGAATTTCTGCTCGTCGAGCCGCATGTCCAGAAGCTTCGAGAGAACGAGGTTGTCCAGGATGTTTTCTTGGATGCGAACTCGCTGATCTTCAGGGATCTCGGTGCCGAACTGTTGCGACCAGCGCGCCTGGGTATCACTCCAGGCCTTGCTGGCTTCGCTCGCGGGAATCGCTTCGCCGTCGACCTTCGCTGCGTCGGTATTCGCGGCGCCGCTGAAATCCAAGGAGCTGGATCCTCCCCAGAAAACGAACGTCGCACCGATCAGACCGAGGATCAGCCATCCGAGCCATTTCTGGCGCTGCAGACCATCGCGAATTCGTAGCAACATCCCTGCGACCCTGATCCTTAGAAAGTTGGCGGAGCGGACGGGACTCGAACCCGCAGATTGCGGTTCAGGAATCAGTAACTTACTGATTGTCCTGCGAATCCTGTCCCCTATGGTCCTCTCGAATCCCCGAACTTGCCACTAGCGGTCGGCCAGGGGCCCCGAGGGGCGCGTAAGTCTACTGGCGGTGGGGCTGGCTGTCAGCAGCTGCATCGGTTTACGCGACCAACTCTGCTGGCGACTCGAGCCGGCGCCGTGCCGAGGCTTGGCGGCCAGGGGAACGGCTTGCACATCACCGACTCGTGACTCCGTAGTCGGCACGCAGCATCACCGCGCGTGGCGATCCGTAGAAGTGTCCGTATAGATAGGCGCTGTTGGGCCGCTCGACGTAGGTGTCGTCTGCGAGGTTGCGCACCCGCAGCGACAGCTTCCAGTTCGGCAGGCCGTACCCGACGAGCGCCTTGCCCTCGTCGGTCGCATCGGGATTCACCAACGCGCCGCCGGCGCTTTCCAGGACGGCCGGGTTCGGTTCGTCACTCACCAGCGCGAGGTATTGACCGATCGCATGGGCGTTGCGGGGCTGACGCGCGAGGACGTTCAGGTAGCAACTCAGCGCGCCATCGGCCTGGCCGAGATCCTCCAGCGTTCGCCCCAAGCCTAACCACCCTTGTGTCGAACGGACCCGGATGATTGCCGGCCTTGCGCCGGCAGGAATTCTCCGCATCCGGCGAGAATCTGGCCAAGATGGCGATGAGCGTCGGCCTCGCGCGGCGCGCTGACGATTCGCGCGCGGCAAGCGGCGAGCGCGCCGGCGACATCGCCCGCGTCCAGCCGCGATTGCAGCGCCTGCAGCATGGCGGTCAGCGGGCAGCGCCGAACGTGACCCGCGTCAATGGCGCGAGCACGCGCGGCCGCCAACTGAGCACGAAAGCGATCGTGGCGGCGGAGGCCGCGAGCAGCATCATCCACACGAGCGACGCCATGGTCGCGGTATCGGCCGCGAGGCACAGCAGCAGCGATCCGAACAGCGACGCCGCCCCTAGACCACGCAACACGATCGCCGCGCCGCGTGAGCGCGCGCGGTCCACGCGCACCTGACTCCAGTGCACGTCCATGGAGAGCGCCAGCCAGCCCATGCCGAGCTCCGCGCACAGGAAAGACAGCAACAGCAGCGCGGTGTCAGGCATGTGCCGCCACCTCGAGGCTCGCAGCGCTCGCGCGCAAGTGCAGCTCGCGCGCCGCGCAGGCCGCGACCGCCGCGCACACGAGAAGCATGAGATCGACTCCCGCCACCGGCCAGTAGCCCGCGGTCAGCGTGCGGACCAGGTGATCGCCCGTCGTGAACGCGTTCAGCATGAGGGCTGCCACGGCCAGCGCGGCGATGACCCAGCACTGCTCGATCCACGCCTTCGACATGCGTGCCTGCAGCACCGCGGTCGATCTCCACACGGCATGAACCAACGTGAGCAGCCACGCGCCCCAGAAGGAACTCTTCTCCCACAGGTCGCGATTCGAAAGGTCCTCGGGCAGCACGCGGTTGGCGACCAGGACCCACAAGGTCGAGACGATCATGCCGGTCACGGTGAACACGGCCAGCGCGTCGACCCAGCGCGAACCGGCGCGCGCTTGCTTGGCGTGCACGTGTTTGCGCTTCTCGACGAAGAAGATGAATCCCGTCGCGATGCAGACGCAGCTCAGCAGGCCACCCGCGAAGATCAGCCAGCGCAGCGTCCAGTGTTTGAATTGCTGAAGATGCATGCCGACGAGAAAGCCGTTCACGGTCTCGATCGGCCCGACGGGGGGATCTTCGAACAACACGCGTCCGGTACTGCCTTCGAAGTGCATGCCTTCCGCGGTCGCGACGCGATCGGTGCTGTCGCGATAGATGCTGACGTAGGCGTTGGAATTCCCGACGTGATTCACGGACAGGAACCCCACCTCGCCGGGAACTCCGCGACCCGCCCAGCGCGCCCTGGCGGCGGCCACCATGGCATCGACCGACGCGAGCGTCCCCGACACACCGGAAGGCTTCCGATCGAGGCCCGAATGCTGGGCCTCTTCGTGTTCGTGCGCCTCGACCAGCGGCTGCATCATCTTGTCGATCACCGGAAAGTAGATGCCGACGAAGATGAGCAGGCCCGACAACGCCCAGAGGAAATGAAACGGCAGCGCGACGACACCGGTGAGGTTGTGCAGATCGAGCGTACTGCGCAGCAGTTGCCGCCCCGGCCGGAACGTGAAGAACTCGCGGAATATCTTCCGGTGCATCACGACCCCGCTCACCAGCGCCGCCAACATGGCCATCGCCGAGAGGCCGACGATCCAGTAGCCGACGTCGTGCCAGGTGAAGTTCAAGCCGTAGTGCATCGGATAGAAGAAACCCGAGCCCAGCGCGAGCTGATCCTTGCGCAGCGGCGTGCCATCGCGCGGATCCATCGTGATCTCCGCGTACACCTCGTCATCCGGAAGCACCGAGTTCGGCACCGCAAAGCCCACGTACATCAGCAGCACCGGGTCGCGATGCGTGGTGTAGGCATTCCAGTTCGACGGCACGAGTTTGTCGGGCAGTGGCTGGGTGACGCGCGTCGCGGCCTCCGCGAGTTGCACGGGATCCGGTTCGGACATCGAGCGGAAGCGTTCGGCGAGGATCGCGTCGAACGACGGCATCGGCTGCGCCGCAATACGCGTCTGCGGCAGCGACCAGCGATCGATCTCGCGATCGAACACGGACAGCGACCCGAAAAAGAACGCGACCATCAGGACGAAGCCGAGCACCAGGCCGAACCAGGTGTGCAACCACGTCAGCGACAGTCGGAAGTTCGCGAACATCGCTTTTTTCCCGGCCTCAGGCCAGCGACTTCGAGAGCCACCAGCCGAAAAGACTCATGGATGCGCCGCCGCCAGCCAGGATCAGCCAGACGCGCGCGAGACTCGCGGCGATGAACGCGAAGCAGAACGCGGCGAGAAACACCAGGAAGCCGAGCATGTACGCGAGGTCCGTGGCTTCGTGAAACTCGAGGCCGGCGGCGAGCAGCGACGTCGCAAGAAGCGCGATGAAGCCCCAGGTGAACGCATAACTACCCAGGATGCCGGCGCACACCCGCGAGGCCACGTGCCAGGATGTGTGAGTCATGGTCGCCATCGAGGCGCTCAGAACCCGTAGTCGACGGACAGCAACACTTTGCGCGGTTCGCCGTAGTTGTAAGGCGCGCCCCACCAGAAACTGCCCGAGCGGTACTTCTTGTCGAGCAGATTGCTCACGTTGAATTGCAACGAGATGCGGTCGCTCAATTCGTACTTCGACATCAGATCCACGAGCGCGTAGGCGGGCTGGCCGACCTTCTCGAGCTCGCCCGTCACCGGGTTCGTGGCCGTCGCGGGTCGATCCCCTTCCCAGTTGACCCCGCCGCCGATGCTGAGACGACTCAGCGACCCCGGCAGCTCGTACTTGGTGAAGAAGCGCAGCAGTTTGCGGGCGTGATCCACCGCCACATCGACGCCATCGGCATCCTTGGCTGAGTAGTTCGTCCATCCCAGCGACAGTCGCAGCCCGGCTGCGGGCTCTCCTGCAACCTCGAGCTCGTATCCTTCGGCCTCGACACCCTGCGCGGCCCGCATCGCAGGATTCAGCGTGCCCGGCACGAAGAAACCGACATCGACGACGGGAAAATTTTCCTGGTCGATGCGGAACAGCGCGGCCGAGGCGAACAGCTTGCCGTCCAGCATCTCGCTCTTCACACCGAGCTCGTAACTGTTGCCGGTGAGGGGATCGAGATAGCGCCCGTTGCGGTCCTGATCGGTCTGCGGCTTGAAGCTGTCGGTGTAGCTCGCATAGGCGGACAGCTGCTTGGTGAGGTCGACCACCAGGCCGGCGTATGGCGTGATCACTGCCGATTCCTTCTGGACGTAGGGTTCCGCCGTCCACGCGCCGGCCTCCACGACGTCCTTCCAGTCGGTGAAGCGCGCGCCCGCGATGAACTTCACGCGCTCGGTCAGCGAGAGCCGCGTCACCAGGTAGGCGGCCGTTTCGGAAGTGATGCCGCGCGAGCCAACATAGAAATCCGTCATTTCCGGTTCGGCATACGACCCATCCCAGGCATCGAAGTCGCCAACGGGCACCACCGCATTCACCGCGTCCCGATTGAGCCAGCCGCCCTTGATCCGGCTGCGCGTCACACCCGCCGCGAGCTCGTGCTTGCGGCCGAACAACTCGAACGGACCACTCGCGACGACACTCGCACGGACCTGCCGCGGATCCGCGAAGTAGTGATACGGATATGCTTCCATGCCCTCGCCCGTGACCGGATCCGGATCGCCCCACATCCACAGCAACATCGAGTCCTCGTCCTGGCGGTGATAGTTCACCTCGGCGCGCAGGTTCCACGCCGCCGGCAATTCGACGTTGAACGCCACGAAGGCGCTCTGATCCTGCGTGTCCCAGCGGTTCCAGCGCGTGGCCGAAGTCTTGTCGCGACTGTAGTTAGTTCGCGTGCCGTCGCTGTACCAGTACGGCAGGCTGGCCCAGAGCACCCCGTCGCGATCGTCACGTTGATGACTCGCACCGACGCTGAGTCGCGCACGGCTGCCGAGGTCGGCGTCGACGACGGCGTAGAACGCCGTGCGCTTCGTGCTCTCGAGATCGATGAACGCATCCTGGCGGCTGGCATCGGCAACGAAGCGGCCGCGAATCGATCCCGAAGAATTCAGCGGCGCGCCAACGTCGAGCGTACCCGTGCGCTGGTTCCACGAACCGAGCTGCGCCGAAAAAGTGCCCGTCAAACTGTCCGCGTCCGCGTGTTTGCGCACGAGGTTGATGGATGCGGACGGATCGCCGGCGCCGCTCATCAATCCCGTCGCACCGCGCACGACTTCGATGCGCTCGTACATCGCCGTTCCGCCCGTCTCGAGACCGATGTTGCCGGTGACGACGGGCGAACCGTCGAGCTGGAAATTGTTGATGTCGAAACCGCGCGCGGAGAGGTTGTTGCGGCCACGATCAACGGGCTTGAGAGAAACACCCGTGGTGTTGCGCAAGGCGTCGCCAACAGTCGTGAGCGCCTGGTCGTCGATGCGCTCGCGCGTGATGACGGTGACGGACTGCGGCGTGTTGCGCAGGGACAGGTCGAGTCCCGTCGCGCTCGTGGAGTTTTTGGAGGTGTAGCCTTCGACGACTACCGTCTCGCCCGCTTCGACCTGCACCCTGGGCATCGTCTGCACCGGCGGCTCATCCGCGTAAGCGCTTTGAACGATAGCCAGCACGAACACTGCGCCGGAGCGCAGTAGCGAAATTGATTTCATGAATTGCCCTGCCCAATTGGATGCTGGCTGGCAAACCGCGTCAGGACGGGGTCAAGCAGACCCCAAGCGGCAACTGGCTGGCTTCGTAAGAAGAAGTGCGCGCGATGTTAATGAGAACTGTTCTTAACAGCAAGGTCCGTGAGGGATCAGACCCGCGTGCCCCGCCAGTGTCGGCTCGACCGAGCGCGCTGCTGTCCGCGCTCGGGTTCGCTACTAGTTTGTCACTAAGAGTTGGCGGAGCGGACGGGACTCGAACCCGCGACCCCCGGCGTGACAGGCCGGTATTCTCACCAACTGAACTACCGCTCCAATTTCTGGTGGGTGCTGAGGGTTTCGAACCCCCGACCCTCGCCTTGTAAGGGCGATGCTCTACCGCTGAGCTAAGCACCCAAATAAGGCCGCCCGCGAAAGGCCGCGCAGTCTAGCGGATCGATTCAGGGGACGGAAGAACAAATAAAGGCTCCCCGGCGAACCAGGGAGCCCTTCGAGCGCGTTCCTCAGGTTCTAGTGCGCCTGGACTTGCTTCGTACCCCGGCGCCCGCCACGTCGGCGCTTTTCCGGCGCCGCCGGCGGCGTCGCGAGGCGCGGCGTTGGCCGGGCGGCCAGCGCGATCTCGAATACCTCGTCGATCCATTTGACGGGGCGGATGTCGAGATTGCCCTTGATGTTGTCCGGGATCTCGACGAGATCCTTTTCGTTGTCGACCGGAATCATCACGGTGCTGATGCCGCCGCGATGCGCCGCGAGCAGTTTTTCCTTCAGACCGCCGATCGGCAGCACTTCGCCACGCAGCGTGATTTCGCCAGTCATGGCGACATCCGAACGCACGGGAATCTTCGTCAGCGCGGACACGAGCGCCGTGCACATCCCGATGCCAGCCGACGGACCGTCCTTCGGCGTCGCGCCCTCGGGCATGTGGAGGTGAAAGTCGTGCTTTTGATAGAAGTCCGGATCGATCCCGAGAACGTTGGCGCGCGAACGCACCACCGTCATCGCGGCCTGGATGGACTCCTGCATGACTTCGCCCAACTGGCCAGTGTGTTGCAGCTTGCCCTTGCCCGGAACGACCGCGGCTTCGATGGTCAGCAGCTCGCCGCCGACTTCCGTCCAGGCGAGTCCCGTCACGTGGCCGACGCGGTTTTCCTCTTCGGCCTTTCCGTAACGGAAGCGCCTCACGCCCAGGAACTTCTCGAGATTCTTCGGCGAGACGCTGACCGACTTGTCGGTCTGCTTGTCGCCCTTCTCGGCCTTGTCCGACTTCTTCGACTCGCCCTTCTCGGGCTTCTCCGCCTTCTTGGCGGCGAGCAGCAGGTGCTTCACTGCCTTGCGGCAGATGCGCGCGAGCTCGCGCTCGAGGTTTCTGACGCCGGCTTCGCGCGTGTAGTAACGGATGATGTCGAGGATCGCATCGTCGGTGACCTTGAGCTCTTCGGGCTTGAGGCCGTTCTGCCTGACCTGCTTCGGCTGCAGATACTTCTTCGCGATGTTGAGCTTCTCGTCCTCGGTGTAACCGGGCAGACGGATGACTTCCATGCGATCGAGCAGCGGCGCCGGGATGTTCAGGCTGTTCGCCGTGCAGACGAACATCACCTGCGACAGGTCGAGATCGACCTCGAGGTAGTGGTCGTTGAACGTCGCGTTCTGTTCCGGGTCGAGCACCTCGAGCAGCGCTGATGACGGATCGCCGCGGAAGTCCATCGACATCTTGTCGATCTCGTCGAGCAGGAACAGCGGATTGTGCACGGCGGTCTTCGCCATGTTCTGCACGATCTTGCCGGGCATCGAACCGATGTACGTGCGGCGATGGCCGCGAATTTCGGCTTCGTCCCGCACGCCGCCCAACGACATGCGCACGAACTTGCGGTTCGTCGCGCGGGCGATGCTTTGGCCCAACGAGGTCTTGCCCACACCGGGGGGGCCCACGAGACAGAGGATGGGGCCCTTGATCTTGTCGACGCGCTGCTGGACGGCCAGGTACTCGACGATGCGCTCCTTGACCTTGTCCAGGCCAAAGTGGTCTTCATCCAGCACCTTCTCGGCGCGCGCGATGTCCTTGAGGATCTTCGTGCGTTTCTTCCACGGCACCTTCACGAGCCAGTCGATGTAGTTGCGCACGACGGTGGCTTCGGCCGACATCGGCGACATCATCTTGAGTTTGTTGAGCTCCGCATTCGCCTTCTCCAGCGCCTCTTTCGGCATGCCGGCTTTCTTGATGCGGTTTTCGAGATCGGAGAGTTCGTTGCCGCCCTCTTCCATCTCGCCGAGCTCCTTCTGAATGGCCTTCATCTGCTCATTCAGGTAGTACTCGCGCTGGCTCTTCTCCATCTGCGCCTTCACGCGACCGCGGATGCGCTTCTCGATCTGCAGGACATCCATCTCGCCTTCGATGGCGACGAGCACGTGCTCGAGGCGCTTGCGCACGTCGAGGATCTCGAGGACCTTCTGCTTCTCGGGTAGTTTGAGCGCCATGTGCGCGGCAACCGTGTCCGCGAGGCGGCCGGGCTGTTCGATGCCGGCGAGCGCGGTCAGCACTTCGGGCGGCACCTTCTTGTTGAGCTTCACGTACTGCTCGAACTGCGAGATGACGGAGCGCGCGAGAACGTCGAGCTCCTTCTCGTCGTACGTGTCACCGTCGGGTTCGGTCACGACATCTGCGGTGTAGTGCTCGCCGGCGTGCATCGTCTCGATGCGCGCGCGGTCCACGCCCTCGACCAGCACCTTCACGGTGCCATCGGGGAGTTTGAGAAGTTGGAGGATCGTGGCGACAGTGCCGATGCGGTAGAGGTCGTCCGCCTTCGGGTCGTCGACGTCCGGCTGCTTCTGCGCGATCAACATGATCCGCTTGTCGGCCTTCATCGCGACGTCGAGCGCGTGAATGGATTTTTCACGGCCGACGAAGAGCGGGATGACCATGTGCGGGTACACCACCACGTCACGCAGCGGCAGCACCGGCAATGCGGGAATGGAGATGGACTTGGTGGACGGGGAAGATTCGGTCACGCGTTGCCCTCGAGCAAACCGCGGCGCCGCAAAATGCAGCGTCGCAGCTGTATTTAGTCAAAGTGTAACGCGGGAAATGGGGTTCGAAGTGTGTCTTTCAACGCTTGCGACACAGTTCCGATCGGCGGGGCCTGCGAACCGGCACCGCGACCGCGGTGCCGTCCGTACAAATCCTTAGCTGAGTCCCGAACCCGACACTTTGCGCGGCGCGGTGTCGTCGCCGCTCGCCGGTTCGGATTTGTAGACGATGTAAGGCTTCTGATGGCCTTCGATGACGCTGTCGTCGACCACGACCTTCGAGACGTTCTTCATCGACGGCAATTCGTACATCGTTTCGAGCAGCACGTTCTCGAGGATCGTGCGCAGGCCGCGAGCGCCGGTTTTACGCACCATGGCCTTCTTGGCGACGGCCGAGAGCGCTTCCTCGCGGAACTCGAGATCGGCGCCTTCCATGTCGAACAGGCGGCGGTACTGTTTCGTGAGTGCGTTCTTGGGCTCGGTCAGGATGCTGATGAGCGCCGGCACATCCAGCTCTTCGAGCGTCGCCACGACGGGCAGACGGCCGACGAACTCGGGGATGAGACCGAACTTGATGAGATCTTCCGGCTCGACTTCCTTGAAGATGTCGCTGCCGTGCGGACGCGTGCTCACGTCGCGCACTTCCGACGTGAAGCCGATGCCGCCCTTCTGCGTGCGATTCAGCACGATCTTCTCGAGACCGGCGAACGCGCCACCGCAAATAAAGAGGATGTTGGAGGTGTCGACCTGCAGGAATTCCTGCTGCGGATGCTTGCGGCCGCCTTGCGGCGGCACCGAGGCAATCGTGCCTTCGATGAGCTTCAGGAGCGCCTGCTGCACGCCTTCGCCCGACACGTCACGCGTGATCGACGGGTTGTCCGACTTGCGGGAGATTTTGTCGATCTCGTCGATGTAGACGATGCCGGTCTGCGCCTTCTCGACGTCGTAGTCGCATTTTTGCAGGAGCTTCTGGATGATGTTCTCGACGTCTTCACCGACATAGCCGGCTTCGGTCAGCGTCGTGGCATCCGCGATGGTGAAGGGAACATTGAGCAGGCGCGCTAGCGTCTCGGCTAACAAAGTCTTGCCGCAGCCCGTGGGGCCGATCAGCAGGATGTTGCTCTTCGAGATCTCGACGTCGTCCTTGCCGCGGCCCGCGGTCCCACCACGCGTCTGGAGACGCTTGTAGTGGTTGTACACGGCGACGGAGAGAGTTTTCTTCGCGCGCTCCTGGCCGATGACGTATTCGTCGAGGACCTTCTTGATCTCGGAGGGCTTCGGCAGCTTGTCGCGCGCACGCTCGGCACGATCTTCCAGCTCTTCGCGGATGATGTCGTTGCAGAGTTCGACGCACTCATCGCAGACAAAAACCGACGGACCGGCAATCAGCTTACGAACTTCGTGCTGACTCTTGCCGCAGAAGGAGCAGTACAACAACTTGCCGTCGTCATGCCGTCCGCGAGTGTCCTCGGTCATCGTCGCTCCGTGTGGCGCTGCGGAATTTTGGGTCTTCCGCGAGCTTTGGGAATCTATATATCACGGCGTACTCGCGGAACCCAAGGGGCACGCAAGTGGAAGCCGTTGTTTATACGGGATTTGTCGAGAACTGCGAGCCGCCTCGCAATTGCCCGGCTTTGGTCGCGGCTCGGCCGGAATCTTACGGCGTTGGCGCAGTCGGAGTCGCTACACGCTTGTCGAGTAACTTATCCACGAGTCCGTAGGCCACGGCCTCCGTGGGGCTCATGAAATTGTCGCGTTCCGAATCGAGCGCGACCTTGTCGACAGTCTGCCCGGTGTGGTGGGCGAGGATTTCGTTCAACCGCACGCGGATCTTGAGGATTTCCTGAGCCTGGATGTGGATGTCGCTGGCCTGGCCCTGATACCCGCCGGAGGGCTGGTGAATCATCGCGCGCGAATTGGGCAGCATGAAACGTTTGTTCTTCGCGCCACCCGCGAGCAGAACCGCGCCCATGGACGCCGCCATGCCAATGCAGATCGTGCTGACGTCCGGCTTGATGAATTGCATCGTGTCGTAGATCGCAAGCCCCGCGCTCACGGAGCCGCCCGGCGAGTTGATGTAGAGCGCGATGTCCTTTTCGGGATTCTCGGACTCGAGGAACAGCAACTGCGCGACGATCACGTTTGCCATGTAGTCCTCGACGGGACCGACGGCGAACACGACGCGCTCCTTGAGCAGGCGCGAGTAGATGTCGTACGACCGCTCGCCGCGAGCGGTTTGCTCCACGACGATCGGGATCAGATTCAATGCGCGCTCGTTCATCGAAGCACTCCTTGGACTAGTTCGCCGGGTCGGCGCCGAACTTCGTGAGCTCGGAAAAAGACGCGGGCTTCTCGGCGATCTTCACCTGGCCAAGGACCCAATCGATCGCCTGTTGTTCGAGCACCTGCGCCTCGATTTGACGCATCGTATCCGCGTTCTGCAAGTAGGCGCGTCGCACTTCCTCGGGGTTGGAATACGTCGACGCGAGTTCGTTCACTTTTTCCTGCACGGATTCGCGGCTAACCTTGAGGTTCGCGGCGCGAACGAGTTCGCTCATGAGCAGGCTCAACGCCACGCGACGTCGCGCCGGCTGCTCGAAGGGCTCGCGCGGCGGCAAATGCTTTGCGTCGCGCACACCGGCACGGCGCAGCATCTCCACCTGCAGTTCCTGAATCTGCTCGTCGACGAGTTGTCGCGGCAGCTCGATCGGGTTGCTGGTGTAGAGCGCTTCGAGCACCTGGGTGCGCAGCTTGAGTCGAACGGCCTCAGAGAGTTCGCGCTCCATGTTCGCGCGCACTTCGGTCCGCAGATTGTCGATGTTGCCGTCGACGATGCCAAAGCTCTTCGCGAACTCTTCGTCGAGAGCCGCGGGCAGCTGTTCCTCGACCTTCCCGACCTTGACTCCGAAGGTCGCGGTTTTGCCCGCGAGCTTTGGGTTCGCGTGGTCCGCGGCGAACGTCGCGTTGAACTCGCGCGAATCGCCCGCCGACGCACCCAACAACGCGTCTTCGAATTCCTTCATGACGCGACCGCCACCGATGACGATCTGCACGTTGTCGCCCGCGCCACCATCGAATTCCGTGCCTTCGATGCGACCCACGAAATCGACAGTCACGCGGTCGTTCGCGGCGGCGGCACGCGCCACCTCGTTGAACACCGGACGTTGCTGCCGCAGCGTGTCGATCATCGCGTCGAGATCGGCGTCGGCCACGCTGGCCACCGGCTTCTCGATCGACAAGTCGGAGAGCGGCTTGAGCTTCACCTCGGGCAGGACTTCGAACACCGCGGCGTACTTGATGTCCGCGCCGGGAGCGATCGAGATCGGCTCGATACGCGGCCCGCCCGCGGGGTTCAGCTTCTCGCGCTGTACGGCCTCCGAGAACGAGGCGCGCATGAGATCGTTGATGACCTCGCTCTGCACCTGTTCGCCGTATTGCTGGCGGATCACCGCGAGCGGCGCCTTGCCCGGGCGGAAGCCCTTGAGGCGCGCGGTGCGCGAAATCCGATTGAGTCGCTGCGCGACTTCGCCGTCGACTTGCGACGCGGGAATCGCCACTTCGAGGCGGCGCTCGAGACCACCGGTGGCGGTCAATGAAACCTGCATGTCAGAGATCCTCAACAAACTGATGTGAACCGGCCAGAGCCTCGGCGAATGGTGCGAAAGGAGAGACTCGAACTCTCACGGGTTACCCCGCTGGAACCTAAATCCAGTGCGTCTACCAGTTCCGCCACTTTCGCCCGCCCCAGCTCAGGCGCTCGGGGGCCCCGCGCGAGGGGCGCGGATTATAGCCAAACTCCTCGTGCGGGACTTCGAGGCCTTGGGCTCGCCCGGACGATTTGGCTATGCTTCGGGCGCGCGAAGGAGGGACATAAGATGGGTCAGGTCGGCAATCTCGTCGTAGTGGCTCTGCTGACGGTGGGTTCGGGGCTCCTGGACGCGCGCGCGTTCGTATTCGCCGCGCGAGTCTGGCCCGGTGGCCGGTTCGACTGGAAGTTGGGTCTGGCGTCGCTCGCCTGCTTCGCGGGCGGCATCGGTCTCTACGTACTCGCCGTGAAATTCATGCACAACGCGGGGATCCAGGGCGTGGCGTTACAGAGCGGCATCTGGTTCGTCGTCACCGCCATCGGCATCGCGGCGATGGATGGCACGATCGTCCACTGGACGCGCTCCCAGCAGGTGGTCGGGCTCGCGGTGGTTGTCGCCCTGTGCTGGCTCATCTCCTCGACGCGCGCCGCAGCCGCCTGATTAAATAGGAAGGATATGGACTCACGACTGATCGAAATGCTCGCCTGCCCGGTGTCCCGCGCCCCCGTGTTCCTGGCCGAAGCGCGCCAGCTCATCGTTTGCCCGACGAGCAAGCTCGCGTATCCGATCAAGGACGGCATCCCGGCGATGCTGCCGGAAGACGCTATCAAGCTCGAAGACAACGACCCGCTGCTGCTGCAGAAGGGCTGAACGCCTCAGGCCGGCGACGAGCCGTCCTGGTAGAACTTCAGCAGCTTGCGCTCGACACGGTCGAAGTTGTTGAAGCGCGCGAGCTTGCGCAGGTCGCGCGATTCGCGGCCTAACAATCCCAGTTTCAACGCGAGGCCCACGAACGGGTTCTGCGGCCGCTCCGTGAACGGAATCTGGTTGAAGTCGAAGAGCTTGGGACCACCGGCGCGCCGGTCGACCATCACATTCATCGCGTGCAGGTCGATGTCGTAGAGCTCGGCGGCGTGGCTCAGGTTCACGAGCTCCGCTAGGTCGTCCATGAACTTCGGCGAGATGAACGACGCGTGGTCGCGTTGCGCGAAGTAGTACACCTCGCCGTCCAGGCATTCCTGCAGCGACATCTGGAAGCCCGGCTCGACGACGAAGCCGATCGGCTCCGCGACGTATTTCGACATGCCGCGCGCTTCGAAGAACGCACGGTTGCGCCGGTGCTCGAACTCGGCGAGCGGCAATTTGTGCTTGCGCGCGTGCCGCGCGATCGCCGCGGGTTTGTAGACTTTCAGCCCGACGTCGCGGCCGCGCCAGCGCGCGCGATAGACCACCGACCGCTTGCCCTCGCCGAGTTTGTCCTTGACCTCGAGGTCCGCGTATTCGCCGCCACCGAGCTTGATCCTGAGGCTCTCCGGATCGACGTGCCCTGTTTCAGCCAGCACGACCCACTTGTCGGAGAGTCCACGGCGAACGGGGATGATCTTCGCAACGCGCAGGCCCGCGTCCTCGAATTCCGCCGTCATGCTCTTCACCGAGACGCGTTCGAACGGGCGCTTCGTGAGACCGAGCGCTCGCGTGAGCTTCCACACGCCGTAGCGAAAGGAATATTTGTGGCGGTAATCGGCAATGACCCAGCGGCGCGAGACACGACCGAACTCGCGCAGCATGCGCCGGCGCGTTTCGGGATCGACATGGAACAGGAAGCGGATGCTCACGAGGCAATCCGTCGACTTCGACTTGAACGGCAGTTTCTCGGCGTCCGCGCGCACGTAGCCGCGGATGTTTTCGTGTTGCACCGACGGTAGTTTGGCGGCCTGCCCCATCATCTCCGCCGAGATGTCGCTGCCCACGACTTCGTAACCCGCACGCGCGAGATTCCCGGTGAACCGGCCGGTGCCGCAAGGCAGATCGACAATGGTCTTCACGCCATTCGTGAGCGCGAGCGCCTTCTGGATCGCGGCCCACTTGCGCGCGTTGCGGCGCTGGCGCTTCGGCGTGCGGAAACGATGCTCGTCGTAGTCCGCGGCGACCTCGGAGCTCTGATAGAACTGCTTCTTGTATTCGTAGCCGTGTTGTTTCGGCTTCGACGGGTCGTCGCGGGAGGGTTGTTTTGCCATCGGCGGAATTTACCCGCGTGGCCGGGAAATTGGTGGGGCGTGTAGGGGTCGAACCTACGACCTACTGATTAAGAGTCAGCTGCTCTACCAACTGAGCTAACGCCCCAATCTCGCGGGGGGCGCACTCTACCAGCAGAGAATTGCCGATGCGAACTTTCATTGGCGAGCGAATGCGCGAGGTTGAAACCGTGCGGCAAACCCTCCACGCCCGGCACTACATATATAAAGAACGGGCGAGTTCGAGGTCGAAAGCGAGCTGTCGTGAGGCTGGCATAAATCGGTCATTTACGATAGAAAGCAATCAAACTCGATCGAGAAGCGAGTCAGAGGCGGGGGCCGGGCATGCACAGTTTCAACGACCGGCGCGACCACGCCGTATGACCACCATCTACGCCCTGCTCGCGGCGCTGCTGCCTGCCGTGACGCTCGCCGCACCCCAGTCCTTCGACTTCCGGCCCAACGGTAATGCCGCCGGGCATCCCGCGTATGACGCCGCGCGCGGATTCGGTTTCGAAGCCGGGGCGACCTCGAAATTTTCCGTGCGCGTGTCCGAGGGCACGTATCGGGTCGTCGTGAAACTGCGTGGCGCGCGCAAGGGCACCGTCACGAAAATCCTGGGCGAGCAGCGACGGCTGCTCGCCGAAGACACGGCGACCTCGCGCAAGCGAGGCGAAATAACCGTCATCGTGAATGTTCGCCGGCCGGAGCTCGGCGCGCTTCCCGCGAACGCGACCGGCGGCACGAAGGTGCATCTGAAGCCACGTGAGATCGGCGCGCTCAACTGGGACGACAAACTGACGCTCGAATTCGCGGGGGATGCCGCTCGCGTCGAATCGTTGACCGTCGAGGCGATCACCACGCCGACGCTCTATCTCGCTGGCGACTCGACGGTTACCGACCAGCCGGTGGCGCCGAACGCGAGCTGGGGGCAGATGTTGCCGCGTTTCTTCGCGCCCGTGATCGCGGTGGCGAATCACGCCGAATCCGGCGAGACGCTTAAATCGTTCATCACCGAGCTGCGCTTCGACAAATTGCTGTCGACGCTCGCCGCCGGCGACTGGGTGATGATCCAGTTTGCCCACAACGATCAGAAGGTGCAGTGGCCGCAGACGTATGCCGACGCGGCGACGACATATCGCGCCTGGCTACGTGCGTACATCGCGGAGATCCGCCGCCGCGGCGCGACGCCCATTCTCGTCACCTCCCCCGACCGCCGCAATTTCGATGCCGCGGGCCGCATCGAATCCACGCTCGGCGACTATCCGGAAGCGATGCGCAGCGTCGCGCGCGAGGAAGGCGTCGCCGTGATCGATCTCAACGCGATGAGCCGCAAGCTCTACGAAGCGCTCGGCCCGGAAGCCGCGGCGAAAGCGTTCGCCGACGAGGGGCGCGACAAGACGCACTTCAACGACTATGGCGGTTACGCGCTCGCGCGCTGCGTCGTCGAAGGAATCCGCGCCGCCGATCCCGCGCTCACGGGCGGTCTTGCGCAACATCTCGCCGCGGACGCCGGGCACTTCGACCCCGCGCATCCCGACCCGATCCCGACCCGAGAGACGAAATGAAAGCACCCCTGCTCGCCGCGCTCGCCGGCGCCGCCTATCTATTCTCCGCCGCGCCCGCGGCGGCCGCCCAAGCCACGGAAGTCGCCGTCACCGTGCGCGCGGACACGCCGGGCGCCATCATCGACCCCGCGGTCTACGGTCAGTTCGCCGAGCATCTCGGCCGGCTCATCTACGAAGGCATCTGGGTCGGCGAAGACTCGAAGATCCCGAACACGCACGGGTACCGCAACGACGTGCTGGCGGCGCTCAAGGAACTCGGCGTGCCGGTGTTGCGCTGGCCCGGCGGCTGCTTCGCCGATGAATACAACTGGCGTGAAGGCATCGGCCCGCGCGAGCAACGCCCGCGGAAGGTGAATACGCACTGGGGTGGCGTCGTCGAAGACAACGCGTTCGGCACGCACGAGTTCATGGACTTCGCGGAGCTCATCGGCGCCGACGCCTACGTGAACGGCAATGTCGGCACCGGCACGCCGCGCGAAATGGCCGAGTGGGTCGAGTACATGACGGCCGAGGGCGACTCCACGCTCGCGCAGCTGCGCCGGAAGAACGGCCGCGACAAGCCGTGGAAGGTGAAGTATTTCGCCGTCGGCAACGAGACCTGGGGCTGCGGCGGCAACATGCGCGCCGAGTACTACGCGGATCTCTACCGCCACTACATCACGTTCGTGAAAGGCCCCGAGGGCAACAAACCACTGCGCATCGCGAGCGGCGCGAACGGCTCGGGCCTGCCGTGGACGGAAGTGCTGATGCGCGAGGCCACCAGGCACATGGACGCGATCAGCGTGCACTACTACACGCTGCCCACCGGCAAGTGGGATGTCAAAGGCGCCGCGACGAAGTTCACCGAGGACGCGTGGTGGGCAACTCTTGCGCGCACGTACCGCATGGAGTGGATCGTCACCGAACACTCAAAGGTCATGGACAAATACGACCCCGCGAAGCGCGTGGGTCTCTACGTCGACGAATGGGGCACGTGGTACGACGTGGAACCGGGCAGCAATCCGGGCTTCCTCTACCAGCAGAACACGCTGCGCGACGCGCTCGTCACCGGAATCAACCTCAACATCTTCCACGCGCATGCCGAACGCGTGCGCATGACGAACATCGCGCAGATGGTGAACGTGCTGCAGGCGATGATCCTCACGGACAAGGAGAAGATGCTGCTCACGCCTACCTACCACGTGTACCACATGTACAAGCCGTTCCGCGGCGCGACGTCGCTGCCCGTGGAGATCGACGCGCCGAAACGCAAAGTCGTGGAAGTGGATCTGCCGACGGTTACTGCGTCGGCGGCGCGGAGCAAGGATGGGCGGCTGCACGTGGCGCTCACGAATCTCGATCCGCGCGAGCCCGTGACGTTGAACATCCGGGTCGCGGGTGCGACTCCGAAAAAATTCACCGGCCGCGTGCTGACGTCGGCGGCGCTCGACGCGCACAACACCTTCGAGAAGCCGCGGTCGATCGAGCCTGCCGCGTTCGCCGGCGCGCGCGTCTCGGGCAGCACGATCAAGGTCACCCTGCCGCCGAAATCCGTCGTCGTGCTCTCAGAGGCCGGCAAATGAGCGGCGGACCGAACCACGCGTTCCGCATGAAGCTCATGCCCGGCAACCTCGCCGAGTACAAGCGACGCCACGACGAAATCTGGCCCGAATTGTCGGCGCTGCTGCACGAGGCGGGCATTTACGACTATTCGATCTTCCTCGACGAGGAGACGCTGCATTTGTTTGCCGTGCTGAAATTGAAGCCGGGCGACAAACGCGCCGGGCTGCCGCAACATCCGCTCATGAAACGCTGGTGGGATTACATGAAAGACCTCATGGAAACCCACCCCGACGGTCGCCCTGTGGAATGGCCGCTGATCCCCGTCTTCCATCTCGCCTGAATCGACGAATCCGAAGGAATTTCCCGTGCCAAACAAAGTTCACGGCCTCGAGGCCGCCGACATCGATCGCAGCATTCAGATGCTCATCCGCAATCTCGTCGAGATCAAGGACACCTCCGGGGAATTCCTGCTGCGCCTCGACGACGGCCGCGTGGTCGACACCAAGGGCTGGAACGACTGGGAGTGGACGCACGGCATCGGCCTGTACGGCATCCTGCGTTACTACCAGCAGACGAACGACGCGCGCTGCAAGGAGATCATGCTCAACTGGTTCCGCGACCGCTTCGCCGCGGGCACGCCGACCAAGAACATCAACACCGTCGCCCCCTTCCTCACGCTCGCCTATCTGCACGAGGAAAGCCCGAACAGTGCCTGGGTGCCGTATCTCGAAGAGTGGGCCGAGTACCTCATGGACGGCCTGCCGCGCACCGAAGAGAACGGCTTCCAACACATCGTCTTCAACTCCGAGAACCCGCAGCAGCTCTGGGACGACACGCTGATGATGAGCGTGCTGCCGCTCGCGAAGATCGGCCAGTTGTTAGGCAGGCCACAGTACATCGAGGAAGCCCGCCGCCAGTTCATGCTGCACGTGAAGTACCTCGTCGATCGCAAGACCGGCCTCTGGTTCCACGGCTGGACCTTCCAGGGCCGGCACCATTTCGCGAACGCGCTCTGGGCGCGCGGCAATTGCTGGGTGACGATCGCGATCCCCGAAATCATCGAGCTGCTCGATCTGCAACCCGGCGAGCATTTGCGCGAGTTCCTGCTGGAGACCCACCTGCAGCAGATCCGTACGCTGGTGAAGCATCAGGACAAGGGCGGCCTCTGGCACACACTGATCGACGATCCGGGCTCGTATCTCGAAGCGTCGGCGGCCGCCGGCTTCGCGTATGGAATTCTCAAGTCCGTGCGCAAGCGCTACATCGGTCCCGAGTTCACGGACTGCGGCGTGCGCGCGGTGAAAGCGGTGCTCGCCAACATCGACAAGTCGGGCGAACTCAAGAACGTCTCGTTCGGCACGCCCGTATTCGCCGACCTCGATGGCTACCGCAAGATCCCGCTGACGTCGATGCCGTACGGGCAGGCGATGGCGATCCTCGCGCTCGGCGAGTTCCGCCGGGCGTTCATCTGATGACCGCGCGGCCGGTCAAGTTCGGCAACTACCTCGCGTACGGCGCCAATGATTTTCTAGGCGCCGGCGCGATGTCGATCATCGGCATCTGGGTGGTGTTTTTCTACACCACGTACTGCGGCCTCACCGTGGGTGAAGCCGGCCTCATCGTCGTCGCGGCACGTCTGCTCGACGCGATCTTCTCGCCGCTGATCGGCTACATCTCCGACCACTTCCACCACACCTGGCTCGGCAAGAAGTTCGGGCGCCGCCGCTTCTTCATCTTGCTGTCCATCCCGCTGCTGCCCTCGTTCGCGTTGATGTGGGTCGAAGGACAGACGTTCTGGTACTACCTCATTACGTACGTGTTCTTCGAGCTCGTCTATGCGATGGAGATCATCCCGTACGAGACGCTCGCGGCCGAGATGTCGCCCAACTACGCGACCAAGGCCAAGTTCGCGGGCGCGCGCATCATCTGCGGCCAGATCGCGAACATCGCCGCGCTGTGGCTGCCCGCCCTCATCGTGCAGAAGCTGGGCGGCAAGGATTCGCCCGACACCTTCATGTACCTCGGTGTCACCTTCTCCGTGTTCTTCGTGCTCGTGGCCATCGCGGTCTATCTGTTCACGTGGGAGCGGCCGCGCTCCGAGATCCCCGGCGCCGACAAGCCACCCGCGAAATCGCCGTTCTCGAACCTCGAGCAACTCTTCGGGGATCTCGCGGCCACGATGCGCATCCGCGCCTTCCGCCTGCACCTCGGCATGTATCTCGGCGGCTACGTGAGCCAGGACGTGCTGAACGTCGTGCTGCCCTACTTCATCGCCTTCGCGCTCGCAGGCACGGTGACGACGACGGCGAACGTGTCGGCGGCGATGGCGATCGCGCAACTGTTCTCGGTGTTCGTCGCGATCTGGGCGTGTCTGCGGTTCCACCCGGCCCCTTCCTATCGGGTCGCGCTGCTGTTCTTCGCGACGGGAGTCGCGGGGTTGCTCGCGCTCTACGCGTCCGGCGTGACCGACATCTTCTGGTACTGCGCGATAGTCATCGTCGCGGGACTCGGACGCGGCGCGCTCAACTACATCCCCTGGAGCGTGTACAACTACATGCCGGACGTCGACGAAGTCGTCACCGGCCGGCGCCGCGAGGGCGCATTCGCGGGCGTGATGACCTTCGTGCGCAAGGTCATGCAATCCGCCGCGATTCTTCTCGTGACGCAGATCCTCAATCTGTCGGGGCTGATCCCGAAGACGATGAACCAGCCGTCGTCGGTGATCACCACCGTCGTCGTCATTCTCGCGGTCGGTCCGCTCGCGATCATGCTGTTCGGCTTCATCGTCTCGCTGCGCTTCCGCCTGAACAGCGAGACGCATGCCGTGCTCATGCAGGAGATCGAGCGCTTCAAGGCGAGCGCGAGCGGCGCGCCAGCGACCGAACCGCCGCCCGGCAATCGCGCGGTCGTCGAGGACCTCACGGGATGGAAGTACGAAGAGCTATGGGGACGCGGTCGAAAAACATGAAAAAATCATTCTCCTGCGCGCTCGGCGCGCTGCTGATCTGTGTCTCGCTCCCGCTCGTGGCGAAGGAGAAACTCCGCTACCTCGAATCGCTCGACCGCGGCGTCGTCGCCGTGCACCAGAGCGACGGCAAGGTGTTCGTGAGCTGGCGACTGCTCGCGAGCGATCCGACGGATGCTGCCTTCAACGTATATCGCGAGACTGCGCCGCCCGCCGCCGGCGGCGCGTTCGATCCGGGCCGCTTCGGCTCGCGCAACGAACCCACGACTACCGTAGCGAAGGTAAACGCGGAACCCGCGTCGAAAGTGACGTGGTTGCTGGATTCTGGCGCGCGGCTCGATCGCGCGACGAACTACTCGGTGGCCGCCGTCGTGAACGGCGTCGAACAGCCCCGCAGCGCCGCGTACTCGTTCGCGGCCGGCGCGCCCGCGCTGCCCTACCACTCGATTCCGCTGAAAACTCCCGCCGGATACACGCCGAACGATGCGTCGCTCGGCGACCTCGACGGCGACGGCCAGTACGAGATCGTCCTGCACCAGACCGGCGTCGCGAAGGACAACTCGCAACCCGGCGTCACCGACTCGCCAATCCTGCAGGCCTACAAACTCGACGGCACATTGCTCTGGTCGATCGACCTGGGCCGCAACATCCGCGAAGGCGCGCACTACACCCAGTTCCTCGTCTACGACTTCGACGGCGACGGCAAGGCCGAGGTCGTCTGCAAGACCGCCGACGGCACGACCGACGGCGCCGGAAAGGTCATAGGGAATCCGAACGCCAACTGGCTCACGCCGGAGTCGGCGGGCGAGACGCCGGGTTCCGTCACCGCGCCGCGACGAGAAGGCACGTCGGGCGCCGGCTTCATCGTCTCCGGCCCCGAATATCTCACGGTATTCGAGGGAACGACGGGCAAGGCGCTCGCGACGACAACCTATCTACCGCGCCGGCACCCCGACACCGACAGCCCGACTCCCGAACAGATGAAGGCGATCTGGGGTGACGGTCACGGCAACCGCATCGACCGGTTCCTCGCCGGCGTCGCGTATCTCGATGGCGAACGGCCGAGCATCGTCATGGCTCGCGGGTACTACACGCGCGCCGTGCTCGCCGCGTGGGACTTTCGTTCGTCGGGAAAGGGGCCGGCGAAACTCAAGTCGCGCTGGGTCTTCGACAGCGACTCGTCCGACGCAAACAAGGGTTACCGCGGCCAGGGCAACCACAACCTGTCGGTGGCCGATGTCGATGGCGACGGCCGCGATGAAATCGTCTACGGCGCCGCGGTCATCGACGACGACGGCAAGGGGCTCTATTCCACGGGCTGGGGCCATGGCGACGCACTGCACGTGAGCGATCTCGATCCGAACAACCCGGGACTCGAGATCTTCGACATCCAGGAACGTTTCGGCGACCAGGGCATGAGCCTGCGAGATGCGCGCACGGGCAAGCCACTGTTCACGATCCCCTCCGTGAAAGCCGACGAGAGCGGCGGCGACAAGGGTGAAGGTCCGGGACGCGGCGTCGCGTTCAACATCGATCCGCGTTTCCCGGGCGCCGAGAGCTGGGCCGCTGGCGCCGGCATGAGCGGACTTCGCGACGCGACCGGCAGGAAGTTTTTCGAAGGTCGCCCGGCCGGGCTATCCACCAACTTCGCGATCTGGTGGGACGGCGACCTCACGCGCGAGTTGCTCGACCAGAACACGATCAGCAAGTGGAACTGGACGACGCAGACGGTCGAGCCGCTGCTCGTCGCGCATGCGGCAACGTCCAACAACGGCACGAAGTCGACGCCTGCGTTGTCCGCGGATCTGTGGGGAGACTGGCGCGAGGAAGTGATCTGGCGCACGCGCGACAACCGCGAGCTGCGCATCTACACGACGACGATCCCGACACCGCACCGCATGGTCACGTTGATGCAGGACCCGCAGTATCGGCTCGCGATCGCGTGGCAGAACGTGGCTTACAACCAGCCGCCGCACCCGAGCTTCTATCTGGACGAGGCCGCGCCGCTGCCGGCGAAGCCCGCGGTTCGTTTCTACCCGCTGAAGCCGTAGTGGCCCGGAGCTGAAGGCCCAACGCTGACAGTTAGGGCAGCGGCTCGCAGACGCTGGTCTTCGGCGCTCCGCGATCGGCGCGCACGCTGCGCCCCGTCGGCGACAGCATCTTGCGGAACGGCAGCGCGCGGTTCGCGCGCAGCGACGCGACCACATCGCGCGCGTTCGCCGTCGCGCCGGCGATGTTCGTGTGCACCGTGTCGTCGATGAACTGCGCCTTCACGGCATCCGGACCTTCGTTCTGGTATCGATCCGCGATGAGCCGCGAGAGATCGACGAACGCGGTCTTCTCGTTCTGCGCCGTCTGCCAGGTCCACAGGCGATAGGACGCCGCCCGGCACTCGATGCGTCCGTCCTTGAAGTTGTTGGTCTTGGTCAGCGTCATCAGGATCGGTGTCGCGTTCTTCGCGCGCACGTCCGCGATCATCTTTCGCAGGTACCAGCCGAACGTGTAGACCGTTTCGTGCTTGCCCGTGATCACGTTGTCGATCTCTTCGGATTCGGCGCCGATACCGGGAATCGTGCCGCGCGCGCGCAAGGGGCGCGTCGAGCCCGGCGGTTCCGCGTTCGTCGCGCCCGAGTCGTTGTGGCCGAACTGGATGACCACGAAGTCGCCGGCATCGAGCTGCGCCAGCATGCGATCCCAGTGACCTTCGGTGATGAACGTGCGGCTGCTGCGGCCGCCGCGCGCGACGTCGACGACGCGCAGTTTCTTCTCGTCGAACAGCGGCTGCAGAACGGCGCCCCAGCCCTGCTGGTTCTTGGGATTCGGCTCGTAGGCCGAGGCGGTGGAATCTCCGGCGACGAACAGCGTGGGCGCGTCTTCCGCCGCGAGCGCGACGCCCGCGAGCAACGTGCACAGACCCATGAGCGGCACCAACAGGCGTCGGCGTTCTTTCCATCCCGAGGAGTTTTCCATCGACCCTATTCGATCAGGGTCGTGCGGGATTCGCTACTGCTTCGCCGGCATTTTCGAAACCGCTGGCCAGTTCTCGTTCGCCTTCGCGATGTAACCCGGCATGTCCTTCGACCAGAGGTCCTGCACCTTGCGGCTGTAGTTGAAATAGAGCTTGCCGCCCACGACCTTGAAGGCGTCCGGTTCCGTGGCGACCTTGTATCCATTCGCGGTGCCGAGCGCGCAGAAGCCGCCGAACTGCGGCGCGTATTTTTCGGGAGCTGCGACGAACTTCGCGCGGTTCGCGGCCGAGGCGAACAGGAACTTCGAGCCCAGGTACGTGAAGGCATGCGCGGGATCGCCGGCCGTCATCCGTTCCGCTTCGACGTAAGAGACCGCGTCGTAGCCGCGCAAGGCGAGCCCATCGACCTCGAAGAAGTCGCCCGCCCAGACCTGCGATGCCAGCATCGCAGCCAACAAGGCGCTCGCCATTCGACTGACAATCCGACCCACGATCCGATTCATGCCGCTCTCCCGGAATCCGGTGACGCATGACGAGACCGCGCCTGCGCGGCGTTTATTGCGCGCGCATCCGGAAAGTTCGAGAGGAAAAAATGGGGTGGACGATGGGACTCGAACCCACGACAGCCGAGATCACAACCCGGGGCTCTACCAACTGAGCTACGCCCACCATCGCAAGAAACCAAACACCTAACGCCAGTATGGCGCGCCCGGCAGGAGTCGAACCTGCGACCACCGGCTTAGAAGGCCGGTGCTCTATCCAACTGAGCTACGGGCGCCCGGTTGGAATCGGTTGGTCGGGGCAGCAGGATTCGAACCTGCGACCCTCTGCTCCCAAAGCAGATGCGCTACCAGACTGCGCCATGCCCCGTTTTGCCGATCCCGCCCGTTCCGGGCTACCCCGGCGGACGGGGCGCGCATCATACCCGAGGGGCCGGTCTCCGGGTCAATCGTCGAACCCGCCTGCCCTTATGCCCGCCGCCACGTCGTGGCGCCGCCCGGCTTGTCCTCGAGGATCACGCCGGCCGCGGCCAGCTCGTTGCGGATACGGTCGGATTCCGGCCAGTTCTTCGACTTGCGGGCCGCGTCGCGGGCCCCGATGAGCGTGTCGATGTCGGCATCCGCCAATCCACCGGCCGGCGCACCCGCGCGGAACCATTGCTCAGGCGCGACACGCAGGATGCCGAGCACGCCGCCCAGCGCGCGCAGCTCGCCCGCGAGCAGCTTCGCCCTGTGAGAGTTGGCGGGATTCGAGTTCACCGTGTTCAGTTCGCGCGCGAGGCCTTGCAACGCGGCGATCGCCTCGGGGGTGTTGAAGTCGTCGTCCATCGCGGCGTCGAAGACCTGCGTCGCGGATGTCGGGGAGTAGAGCTCGCCACCCACCTCGGGCACGTCGCGCAGCGCGGTGTACAGACGATTCAACCCCGCCTCGGCTTGGTCGAGCAAATCCGGTGAATAGTTGATCGGACCGCGGTATTGGCTCGACAGCAGGAAAAATCGCAGCACCTCGGGATGCTTGATCTTCGCGAGCACTTCGCGCGTCGTGAAAAAATTGCCGAGCGACTTCGACATCTTCTCGTTGTCGATGTTGAGGAAGCCGTTGTGCATCCAGATCTCGGCGAAACGCGCCCCGGTGGCGCCGCAGGTCTGCGCGATCTCGTTCTCGTGATGCGGGAACTTGAGGTCGAGCCCGCCGCCGTGGATGTCGAAATGGTCGCCGAGCTCCTTCACTGACATCGCGGAGCATTCGATGTGCCAGCCAGGCCGGCCATCGCCCCAGGGTGACGGCCATGCGGGCTCGCCTGGCTTGGCGGACTTCCACAACACGAAGTCGAGCGGATCGCGCTTCGCCTCGTCCACTTCGACGCGCGCGCCCGCGCGCAGGTCGTCGAGTTTGCGACCCGACAGCTTGCCGTAGGGCCCGAACTTCCGAACGTCATACATGACATCGCCGTTGGTCGCCTGGTATGCGAAGCCACGCTCGATCAACTGCCCGATCATCGTCAGCATCTCGTCGATGTACTCGGATGCGCGGGGTTCCTTCTCGGGGCGCAGGCAACCTAACTTGTCGAGATCCTCATGCATCGCCGCGGCGAACTTCTTCGCATGCTCGCGCCAGTCGATGCCGGCCTCGCGCGCACGCTGGATGATCTTGTCGTCGACGTCGGTGATGTTGCGCACGTACGTGACGCGCAACCCGCGGTGGCGCAGATAGCGGCTGACCATGTCGAACACGACGAGCATTCGCGCGTTGCCGACGTGGAAAAAGTCGTAGACCGTGATGCCGCAGCTGTACATGCGCACGTGGCCCGGCTCGATCGGCGTCAGCTCCTGCTTCTCGCCGGTCAGGGAGTTGTGGATGCGGATCATGCGGCGAAGCGGCTCAGGCGATCGTGGATGGTGGATTCAGGCATGGCTTTCAGCAGCGGCGCGAGCTCGGGGCCCTCGGACGCGCCGGTCAGCGCGAGACGCAGCGGCTTCCAGAGTCCCTGCCCCTTGGCGCCCGTCGCGCCCTTCACAGCTTCGACGATGGCCTCGAGATTGCCGCCGGAGCCGCGCGAGGCATCGGCGGCCGCGCGGAAGAACTGTGGGCCCGCTTCACGCACGCGCTCCATCTGCGACTCGTCGAGCGCGGGCGCCGCGCCGAACACGACGTCGCGCCAGCGCGCGACATCCTTCGGCAGCAGCACATTCGGACGGATCGCGGCGATGAACGCGCGGCGGCGGTCGGCATCGATGTCGCGCGGCGTCTCGGATTCGAGCCAGCGCTCGCTCTCCTCGAGCGGCAGATGGTGCGCGACTTCGCGCTGCCAGACGTTGAGCTGCGACTCCTCGAAGCGCGCGGGCGCGCGTCCGAGATGCTTCACGGTGAAGTGCTTCGCCATGGCGTCGAGCGTCAGCACGCCGTTCTCGCCGCTCGAGTGTCCGAGCCGGAACAAATGGTTGGCCAGCGCGACCGGTAGATAGCCACGCTCGCGGAACTCGCGCACGCTGGTGGCGCCGTGGCGTTTGCTGAGCGGCGAGCCGTCGGCACCGACGAGCAGCGAGAGATGGCCGTAAGTCGGAGTTCGCAGGCCCAGCGCCTCGAGCACGAGCAGCTGGCGCGGCGTGTTCGTGAGATGGTCTTCGCCGCGCAGCACGTGCGTGATGCCCATGTCGGCGTCGTCGATCGCGTTGCTGAAGAAGAATGCCGCGCTGCCGTCCGCGCGCCGCAGGATGAAGTCGCCGATGTCGTCGGTGGCGAAGTCCTGCTGGCCGTGAACCATGTCGTGGAACATGACACGCAAGCCCAGCGGCACGCGGAACCGCGTCGTGGGCGAGATCCCCTGCGCGCTCTTGCGCACGCGCGCCTCCGCGGAGAGCTCCCGGCAGGTGCCGGCATAACGCGGGGGACGGCCCGCGGCGAGCTGCGACTTGCGCGAGACATCGAGTTCGAGCGGCGTGCAATAGCAGGGATACGTCAGCCCGCGCGCATCGAGCGTCGCGGAGTGCCGCGCGTAGATGGCGCCGCGGCGGGACTGCAGGTACTCGACCGGGGGATCTTCGGCGGCCTTCGTGGGACCTAAGTCCCATTCGAGGCCCATCCAGCGCAGGTCGGCCATGAGCGCCTGCGTGTAGGGTTCCTTGCTGCGTTCCGTGTCCGTGTCTTCGATGCGCAGCACGACGCGGCCGCCATGGTGGCGCGCGAACAGCCAACTGAACAGCGCGGTCCTTGCGTTGCCGAGATGCAGCTCGCCCGTCGGGCTGGGGGCGAATCGAGTGGTGATACGGTTCTGCGACACCCGCGAATTTTACGGGAAAGCGCTCGATCAGGCGCGGCTTCGGTAGAATCGCCGCCCATGAAACTCAACCGCTCAGCTGCGGCCCTTTGGGTCGGATCGATCTTCGCGCTGCTCTCGCTGGCGACCTCCGCGGCCGAACCCGAGCGCGTTCGCGTCACGACGAATCTTGGCGCCTTCATCGTCGAAGTGCAGCGGGACCGTGCTCCGCTGACCGCGGAGAACTTCCTGGGTTACGTGAAACAGGGTTACTACACGAACACCCTCTTCCACCGCGTGATCGCGAACTTCCTGATCCAGGGCGGTGGCGTCGGGCCAGACTACAAGGCCAAGCCGACCGGCAAACCCATCGCGAACGAGGCGGGCAACGGCCTCAAGAACCTGCGCGGCACGGTGGGCCTCGCGCGCGCGTCCGGGCCGCACTCGGGCGACGTGCAGTTCTACGTCAACGTCGCCGACAACGCGGATCTCGACCCGCTGCCGACGCGCTGGGGATACGCGGTGTTCGGTCGCGTCATCGAAGGCATGGACGTCGTCGATCGCATCAGCATCTCGCCGACCGGCGCCGCGGGTCCGTTCAAACAGGACTCGCCGCTGGCGCCCGTCGTCATCCAGAAGATCGAGTTGCTGGCCGCCGCGGCCGCTGCGCCGGCACCGGCCCCTGCCGCAAGCCCGGCGCAGGGAACTCCGATTCCCGAAGGCACGAATCTCGAGGAAATCGTCGAGAAGGCGCTGCCGCCCGCGAGTGGAACCGCCACGCCAGCCGAGTCCGCGCCGCCGCCGAAGTGAAGTGAGCAGCGTTCCTCACAGTCTTTTCGCCTCCGACCTGCATCTCGACGCGAGTGCCCCCTGGGCCGTCGACGCATTCCTGAAATTCCTCGAGGGCCCGGCGCGCGACGCCGAGGCGCTCTATCTGCTCGGCGACCTGTTCGAAGTCTGGATCGGCGACGATGACGACGATGCCGCGAATGCGCGCGCCTGCGCGGGGTTGAGAGCACTAACGGCCGCAGGGGTCCCTGTCTACGCGGTCCACGGCAACCGCGATTTCCTGCTGGGCGAACCCTTCGGGCAGCGCACGGGCGTCAAACTACTGCCCGACCCCGTGCTCGTGGACCTGTACGGAGTGCCGACCCTGATCAGCCATGGCGATGTGTTCTGCACGGAAGATCCCGCGTATCAGCAACTGCGCGCCAACGTTCGCCGCCCCGAGTGGCAGCGGCGGTTCCTGGCGCTGCCGCTTCCGGCGCGGCGCGCGCTGAGCCTGGCCGCGCGCGCGGGCAGCAAGGTGCACACCCAGCGCACGATCCCCGCGATCATGGATGTGAGCACACAGGCCGTGACGCGCGCCATGCGCGCGACGGGAGCTCGCCGGTTGATCCACGGGCATACGCATCGGCCAGCGGTGCATGGGTTCGTCGTGGATGGCGTGAAGGCGGAGCGCGTGGTTCTGGCTCCCTGGTACGAAAGCGCGAGCTGTGTGGCGATCGATGCGAACGGCGTGCGCGAGGTTCCGCTGCCGCGTTGAAGGGGTCGGATCTGTTTGAGAAATGGG
>JAYTOK010000129.1:0-27908 GCA_043747835.1 Pseudomonadota bacterium
AGCTCCCGCGACGATGTGCCGCTCGATCCCCGCCAGATGCGACTGCCAGCTGTAGCGCTGCAGTACGCAGCGGCGCGCTGCCACACCGATTATGTCGGCGTGTTCAGGAGCGCCCAGCAGCGCCGATATGGCGTCGACAAACTCGCCCGCCTCGTTCGCAGCCAACAATTCGCTGCCGACCACCGCATCGATCGGTGCGGCGCAGGAGGTCGACGCAACGACCGCCCGGCCCATTGCCATCGCTTCGAGTACCTTGTTCTGAATGCCGCGCGCCAACCGCAGCGGGGCCACAACGACCGCTGCATGCTGCAAATACGGCCGCACGTCATCGACAGTGCCAGTGACGTTGACGCCCTCCCCTCGCAGCGCCAGCACCGCATCGGTCGGGCTGCGGCCGACGATGTGAAAGCGCAGCTTCGGCCAGGCATGGCGCAGCGCAGGCAGGGCCTCCCGCACGAACCAGGTGACCGCATCGACGTTGGGCCAGTAGTCCATCGCGCCGGTGAAGACGACAGGGATTTCGCCTTCCACATAGGGCGACGTACGCTGTGGGTCGGGGGCGAAGAAATCGGCATCGACGCCGTTGCACATCGCCTCGACATCCCCGGCACATTCGGGCGCGAGACTGCGGAACAGGCGGGCTTCGCTTTCGGTCACGAAAAACGACGCCTCGGCCCGCGTGGCGACCTGCCGCTCATAGCTGAGCAGATGCCTGCCCTCGCGGCGGTAAATCCACGACAGCGGGCCGCGGTGCGCAAGCGCGTAGTCCGACCACTTGGCAGAATCGACATCGACGAAATCGACCAGCATGCGCATCTCGGGCCGGTGTTCCACGTACTGCGCCATCGACGACGAGAACACCACAGCGGTGCCGATGCCCTGCTCGCGCACCGTGCGGTCAACCCAGTCGGCCAGGCCTGCATCGCGGTAGTAGCGCAAGGTCAGTGCCTGACCGTCGAGCAGCCCGCGCAGGCTGCGCAGCTTGGCGTTGCGTGGATCGAGCCGTGCCACATGCACACCAGCGCACATCGCACGCAGCGTGTCGATGTAGGGCTCGTCAGCCGGATCGTCGATGAAGGTACCCAGGAACACCCGGTGCCTGGACACCAGGTGCTTCAACAGGTGATACGAGCGCACCTTGTCACCCTTGTTGGGCGGATAGGGCATGCGGTGCACCAGGTAGAGCAAGTCCGCCACACGTCACCCCAGATTGCGAACGACGTGAGGACCTAGCCAGTTGGCCATGCCGATCGGCATGCGGCGCCATGCCTCGATCATCAGGCGGAACTTGGCGTTGGCGGGGTTGTTCTGCGGCACCGCATCGCGCTTGTAAAGACAGTACTCGTAATGCAGGGGTGCGGGCTCGAAGCCCCAGTTTTTCTTGAACGCGAAGGATCCCGTGCCCTGCTTGCTGCGGCCATAGTCGAACACCTTGAGGCCGCGCGCGCACGACAGGCGCATCAGCTCCCAGTATTTGAAGTCGTTGGCTGCGAGGTCACGTGCCGATTCGTCGTCACCCGCGTAATACGGCAGCACTTCATCCCGAAAGTAAAAGCTCAGCACGCTGCTCAGAGCTTGGCCATCGGGGGCACTGACGGTGAGCACCTCGCAGTCAGGGCCAAACTGGTTTCGCAGTGCCTCAAAGTAGCGCTTGGGCAGCGCTGGTGTGCCGTGGCGATGCACGTTGTCGGCATACAGCGCGAAGAAGCGATCAACACCGGAGTCGATGTCGCTGCGCAGACCGTTCTTGATGCCCTTGCGCACCATCGCCCGCTGCTTGCGCGGGATCGCCAGCATGTTGGCCTCTTCCTCGGGCAGGATGGCCTTGCGGAAGGTGACGTACAGGTCCTGGCGCGGCCAGTCGTCGTGGCGCGCCTCGACATGGCGCAGCTCGAGGTGATCGACGCCCAGGCGCTGTGCGATGCACTGTGCTTCGGTTTCCAGCGCGCTGGCGGCATCGGCATTCGCCGCAGCCACGCCGCCGTACACCGCGAATGGCAGACTGACCAGCGAATTGCCGAACAGCATCGACTTCACATGCGCCAGCGGCAGCACACCTTCGATGCAGCCGTCGGTTTCCACGTAGAGGAAATAGGTGTCGTGGCGAAACACGCCATTCATGATGGCCTGCCAGCCGGCACGATGAAAGAAGGTTGCGGTGGGGCAGCCCATCACGAACGCATCCCAGCGTTGCGCAGCAGCGGTGTCGTTCAATGCGAGTGTGTTGACGCGGAGCACGGCGAGGCAGATGAGGGGTGATGCGGGGTCAATGGTGGCTGGCGATCAAGGAACAGATGATCCATCCGACCCCATTGAAAATCGCGCAGCAGGCACTCCAGCCGATGCTCCATCCGTTGGATGTTCACGTAATGACGAAATCGTGTCTTGCCATCGATGCCGGGAATGCGCGGTTGATCGGCATCGATCTCCCACGGATGGAAATAGAAGATCGCCGATTCCTTGTCGCGCGCCTGAACCTGGCGCAGCATCCAGCGCGACACGGCATACGGCAGCAGCCTGAAATAGCCACCACCGCTGGAGGGCAGGTTGCGACCAAACAGCCGCAGCGTGGTGATCGGCACCTCCAGCAAACTGTCGTTGACGCGGTGCGCAAAACGCGGGGCGTCGGGCATGCCGTAGTGATCGTGCGCAATCGGGTAGATGCTGGAGCTGTAGCGGTAGCCGGCGCGCGCCAGGCAATCAAACGCCCACAGATTTCCGGTGCCGATCGAAAAACTGGGCGCGCGGTAGCCGGTGACCGCCACGCCACACAGGTCTTCGAGGATCTGCTTGGCGCTTTCAATGTCGGCCGTGAACTCCGCTTCGGTCAGGTCACTCGCACGTTGGTGGCCGTAGCCGTGGCTCGCAACTTCATGCCCGGCATCCGCGATGCGGCGAACCAACTGCGGGTAGCGCTGCGCAATCCAGCCGAGGGTGAAGAAGGTGGCCCGGGTGTCATGGCGAGCCAACAGCGCCAGGATGCGATCGACGTTGCGCTCGACCCGGCATTCGCGCTGGTCCCAGTCACTGCGAGCGATGTACGGCGCAAAAGCGGAGACCTGAAAGTAGTCCTCGACATCAATCGTCAAAGCGTTGCGCAGTGGGACAGGCAGCGGGCTCACCGGCTGCTTTCATCGGATGTGGTCTTCACCGCGCTGACCAGCTTTTGCAACAAGCCGATCAACTGCACGTTTTGCCGTTCAAGGCGCAAGACGCTGCGCTCGACGCGCTGCAGTTGGTCGAGGCGCTGTTCGGCCATCAAGGTGGCCAGCTGACCACTCATTTGCTGCGCTGCTTCAGGGGTCACATCGATCGCAGACAAGTCGATGTCGGGCGCGAGCGCCGAACCCGTGGCGTGCACAGCCGAGCCCGCAGCCTCGAACGGTTTGACGGGGATGGCGGACTCTTCGGCGGTCTCTTGAACCACCTCATCGACATCGCCGCGCGTGAGGTGCGTTTTCTCAGCCAGGAAGCCCAGCAGCAGCAGCCGATCGCAGAGTGAATTGATGCGTCGCGGAATGCCGCGCGTGGCCTTGTAAATGGCGTCAAACGCCGCGGGCTCGAAGCTGGGCGTGCCGGTAGAACCCGCGCAGGTCAGGCGGTGCTCGATGTAGCGCTGCGTTTCCTCGGCATCCAACGGGCCGATGTGGCAGGTGGCGGCCACGCGCTGGCGAAACTGCTCCATCTCCGGGCGTTGCAGGATTTCGCGAAACTCGGGCTGACCGACCATGAAGCTTTGCAGCAGTGCCTGATTGCCGAACTGAAAATTCGACAGCATGCGCAGCTCTTCGACTGCCTGTGGGGTCAGGTTCTGAGCCTCGTCGACGATCAGCAAGCAGCGCTTGCCCTGGCTGGTCTGGTTGACCAGAAAGGCCTCCAACGTGATCAACAACTGGGCCTTCGAAACATCCTTGACATGAAAGCCAAACGCCGCGCCCACCATGCGCAGCGTGTCTTCCGCACCCAGCTGGGTGGTGACCAGGTGGCCAATGACCACCTCACTGCCGTGCAAGCTGTCGATCAGGGTACGCAGGATCGTTGTCTTGCCTGCGCCGATTTCGCCGGTGATGACCACAAAGCCCTCATGCCGCGACACGCCGTATTCGAGATAGGCCTTGGCACGGCTGTGCTGCTTGCTGCCGAAATAGAAGCTGGGGTCGGGGTTGAGCTGAAACGGCTTGCTGGTCAGCCCGTAGAACGCTTCATACATGGTTAGAACTGCACCCTCAGAGTGGCCACGACGGCGCTTTCGGTGTAGGGATCCACCTCGCTGGAAAACAAGCTGCGACGCGCGGAAACCGACAGGTCGACCTTCTTGCTCAGCCGCGTCGTGTAGGTGGTGGTCAACGAGCGCAGGCGGGTTTTTTGGTCGTCCACGGTCGAGCTGTTTCTGGTCTGTGAAATGTCCGCGTTGAGCGACGACAACGGCGTCAAGCGATGCGAGACGTTGGCGCTAAAACTAGTGGAGTGGAGATTGCGGCCGTTCGACAAGTCGCCGACATCGGTTAGGGATGGGTCGACTGCACGTGCATCGTTGCGCGAGGTCGACAGCAACACGGTGGTGCGCACCCCGATCAACGCCAGAGACAGGTTCTGGCGCCGCTGGATGGAGGGGGCATTGGTGAGAAAACCGCCGTTTGCCAAGGAGCTGCGTGTCAGCCCTCTATCAAGCAAGAAGGTATCGACTACTCCCGCGCGCTGGACTGGATCGGGGAAGGTGGAGGCCAACCCAGCAAACAGCAGGTCGAACACGCTCTGCGGTGAATTGGTGCCATTCGCACCGGCGGTGGTGCTGACGTCCTGCGAATCGACGAACGTCCAGACCGTGCGGGGGGTGCGGTGCTCGAAGCGGACGTTGTAGGCGTTGCCGAAGAAGCGATGATCGCGTGTCAGCTCCAGCCGGGTGCGCGCGGACGGCGTCCACCGGAAGCCACCATTCCAGTTGTTGGTGCTTTGCTGACCCGAGAAACCGTAATCGTTGCGCTCACGGCCGCCCCCCGCCAGCAGCGAGAACTCCGGCGTCACGGCGAAACTCAACTGGCCGTTGAAGCGCGTGGCGTCCTGGCTGCCCTGGTTGCCAAACTCCGAGCTCTGCCGCGACGCGCTCAGCGACCACCCCAGGCGCGAGAACGCGGAAGCGCCGGAGTTGAGGACCAAACTGACATCGTTCGAGGTCGATTTGGCATCGGAATCCCCGCTGTCGCTGCCCGTCCAGCCCCAACGCAAAACGTAATCCGCAAGACTGCCGAGGGGGCCACGGACGTAAGGCGCAATTTGAAAGGTCGACACCTCGGACCGATTGCCGTCCGCCAGGTTGCGGTCGACCGATCGGGTACCAAGCGCCGAAATACTTTGCTGTGAAATGCTGGCACTGGCGTCTACATAGGCCCAGTTGTCGATGGCCTCTGCGGTGCCTCTGGCGCTGAGTGCCTGCTGGACTTCGCTGGCTGAAGATCGCCGCGCGTACACCAATCCGTGCAACGCGTAATCAAGACTGCCGATGATTCGTCCGGCACGGCTGCTCAGCCGCAGCCCGGGGCTGATGTCGGTGATTGCATCGGCGCGTGCATCACTGCTGCGTTCGAGCCCCACATTGCTGGTGAAGGTCTCGCTCACGCTCAGCGTGGGCTGCAAAACGAGGCCGGTGCCGGAGGCTGATGCCTCCTCTTGAGCATGGGCGCAAAAGCTGACAACGCTGATCGCACCCACCATCGGCGGCAGCACCCGCCGCGCAAGCCAGCTTGGCAAGTTCACACCGGGATGCCGCGCCGATCCTGCCGACGCGAACTCAGGCCCGTGCGCTGCCACTGGGGGCCTCTGAGCCGTAACCGTAACCGTAGCCGTAGCCGTAGCCGTAACCGTCGGAACTGGTTCCATGGACCTTGTTGAGCACCAGATTGATATTGGCGCAGGTCTTGATGCTGGACAGCGCGTGGTCCACATCGGCCTGCAGCGTGCGGTCAGCCTGAACCACCATCACCACCTGCCCCATCTGCGTCGCGAGCACCCGGGACTCGGTGGTCAACAGCAGCGGCGGGGAGTCGAAAATGATGATCCGGTCGGGGTAGCGCGCCGATATGTCGTCGAGCAGCTGGCGCATCGCCTCGCTGGCCAGCAGCTCGGTCGCCTTGGGGCGGCTCGATCCGCTGGGCAACACGGTCAGCTTGTCGATGTTGGTCTTCAGCAGCACGTCGTGCATGTCCTTGCCGCCTTCGAGCACATCGAGCAGGCCGGGCATGACCGGCAAACCGAGCATCCGCAGTATCGAAGGCCGTGCCACATCGGCGTCCACCAGCATCACCGTGTTGTCGAGCTCCATCGCGATGCTCATCGCGAGATTGAGCGACGTGAAACTCTTGCCTTCACCCGAGAGTGAGCTGGTCACCATGATCAGGTTGCCATGCTTCAGGGCTTTCTCGCCCGTGGCTTTTGCATTCGCCAACAACGGCCGCTTGATCAATCTGAACTGATCGGCAGAGTGCGAGCGCGGCGCATTCGGCGTGACAAAACCCGCCGCGCCCAAGGCCTCCAGGTCGAGCGTGACCTGACGCGAGGTGTGCGAAGGTTCCACCGCCGCTGGCCGCGCAGGCGTCGAGGTCAACGATGCGGCGGTGACGGGTGCGGAATGCAGGGGCGACCTCGACACACCTGCCGGCGTGATCGGGTCGGGAATTTGCGCCCCGGCAGAGCGCAGTTGCTCCAGTCGTCGCGCCGCTTGTTCAATCAGGCTGGCCATGGTGCTCAGCCCTTTCTGGCGGCCATCAGCGCCAAAGCCAACATGGCCAACCCGAAAAAGGCCACCAAGCCGCCCGAGGACGCCGCGAACTTCACCAATCTGACCTTCTCAAGACGAACGTCTGCTGGGTTTGTCACCATCGACACCGTACCGAGCAGGGGCAGGCCCAACTTGGTGCGCAGTTGGGCCGCGCTGTGGAAGACGGGGCGCAATTGGCTGGCAATGAACGCTGTGAGAAACCCCGCCCCGATAGCCGCTACCAACGCCAAAGGCAACAAAAGGAACCGGTTTGGCGACACTGGGGTGGGTGAAACGCGAGGCGGATCAATCAGACGAAAGTCGACAACACCCGCGGTCGAATCCAGATCGCCAGACAGCGTGGCCGACTCACGACGCTTGACCAGATCCTCGTAGTTGGCTTTATGCACCGCGTAATCACGGTTGAGCTGCGAAGCTTCCGCTTCGAGTTGCGGCGCCGTCTTCGCGGCTTCACGGGCCTGGTTGTAGCGTGCCGAGTATTCGGAAACCCTGGCCTTGAGTGCCGCGACCTGCACCTCCGAGTTGGCCATCAGACGGCTGAGTTCCTGCGACACAAGACTGGTGCCGGTGGCCGCTGCCACTGCGGGCGCCGCCATGGCGGCCTTGCGCAATTCCTTCACCTCTTTCTTCTTTTGTTCCTCCAGATCACGCACCAGCTTGCGGGTGGTGACCACGTCGGGATGCTGTTCGGTAAACCTTTGCATCAATGCGTCCAGATTCTGCTTTTGTATGGCAATCCGGGCATCGATTTCCGGTGTGGCTACGGAGAGCGCAGACTCTTCAAGCAAGGAGTTCAGGGACGACGAGCTACCCGTCTGCGTTTTCGCCTCGAGAAGCTGCTGCCGGGCCGAATCGCGGGCTTGTTCGGCTTCGCGCAGTTCGAGCTGCGCCGTTGCGAGCGCCTCGGACAGCTGACCTATGCGCCCAACTGAATCGATGCCCTCGGCGTTCTGGCTTTCGATGTTGCGCAGCCGGAATTCCTTCAACCGCGTTTCCGCATCCAGCAACTTGTTTTCGTAGGCCTTGATCTGGTCGTTGATGAACACCTTGGCGGTATCGGAGTCCTTGCGACTGGCCCCAAGGCTGGACTCGATGAAGATGGACACGAAGGATTGAATGACGCGCTGAGCCTTCCCAGAATCGGAATCACGGTAGGCCAGCGTGTACAGGTTGTCCCGGCCGACCGACTGAATCTGAAGCTCGTCCATCAATCCCTCAACCAATGACTCCTGGTCCGCCTTCGACTCACTTTTCAGGTCGAGGTCGGCCATGCGCACCAGCTTTTCGACGTTCGGGCGACTGATCAGCGTGCGGCTCAGCATCGTGACTTGTTGATCCACGTTGGGCTGCACAGCCAGGCCCGACATCAACGGCTTCAGGATCGATTCAGTGTCCACGTAGATGCGAGACGACGCCTCGTACTGATCAGGGATCAGGAAAACAGCCACCGCACCGAAGACGGCCACTGACCAGGCCACCAGGATCGATGGCCAGCGAAATCTCCACATGCTCCTCGCGAGAGTGGACAACTGGGCAAGCAACTCTTCCATTCGGGTGCGACGCTCAGAAGAAACTTTGCGGGATGATCAAGATATCGCCAGGTTTCATCTCAACATTAGCGGAGATATCACCGCGCTTGACCAGGTCCTTCAAGCGAACGCCGTACTGCTTGTTGCTGTCGGAAGTACGCAAGATGGTTGCGTCGTTACCCGCTGCGAAATCGGTGAGGCCGCCCACGGCAATCATCACGTCGAGCACGGTCATCTTCTGTTTGTAAGCCAGTACCTGGGGTTTTGCGGCCTCGCCAACAACACGGATTTGCTGGTCATAGGGTCCGACAAATCCGGTGACTACCACCGTCACGACCGGGTCTCTGACATATTTGCCGAGCAATTTTTCAATATCCCGAGCGATTTCAACCGGGTTTTTTCCTTGAGCAACCAATTCATCAATCAGTGGTGTTGAAAACTTGCCGTCTGGTCGTACCGGCACCGACATCGACAGCTCAGGATTGCGCCAGACGATGATGTTGAGGTTGTCACCAGGCCCGATGATGTAGCTGTAGTCCTGCGTGGAGGCGCTCGCAGGGGCCGGCGGCAAGTCAGGGGACAGTCCGCACGCGGACAAGAGCGCAGCGCCCGCCAAGACCAACGTGCGCTGAATGGCGCGACGCTTGAGTGTCGTGAACATACTCATGGTTTTTTCCCTTCCTTCGAAATGACCAGCGCAAACGATGGGATCGATGTGCGCCCATCGCGCAATTGTTATTCAACGGCACCGTTGCTCAGCCAGTTACCACTGCTTCCGATGATGGCACGGTGAGCACGACTATCACAACGCTTGCACCGGCTGTCGTGGTCAAAACCCGTCGACTATCGTGAATTTGGGCAGGTTTCCCCCACCAACCCGACGGGCCTGACGCAAGGTTTACTGCGCCTTGAGCATATCCAGGTCCGATTCGGCCGATGCGTGGAATAGCGGGATCAACAGGGTCACTTGCGTACCTTGTTGCAGCTCGCTGACGACCGTTATCTTGCCACCCAGCTCGTGGATGTATTGCGAACTTTCGTAGGCACCGATGCCCATGCCGTTGGCTTTGGTCGATTGAAAGGGCTTGAACAGCCGATCACGAATGAATTCCTCGGACATGCCATGACCCGTATCGCCCACCACGATGCGCGCGCGATCGCCTTGGGTGTCGAGTTCGAGCCAGACTTGTCCCTGCGGGTCGGTAGCGTCCAGCGCATTGATGACCAGATGCCCGATCACGCGCTCGATGCGCTCTTCGTGCCCGCGTGCGGTGGCTGGCTGCATGCGGCGCAACTCCAGGCGCCTGCCGCGGCTGATGGTATGCGCCTCGACGCGGCGAACCACCGCGGCCAGATCGACGCCAAAGGCCGTACCGGCAGGCGTCGTGCCCTCGCGCAGCTGCGCCATCAGCTGGCGCATCTTCTCCAAGGAGTTGTCCACCGTGTCGAGCATGTCCTTTTGAAACTCGGGATTGGCATGCAGTCGTGTGGCGTTCTTCATCATCAGCGACAACTGCGTGACGATGTTCTTGAGGTCGTGAACCACGAATGCGGACATTCGATTGAAGGCATCGAATTTGCGAACCTCCAACAACGACTCGGTCGCCACCATCTGCGCGAGAAAACTGGCCGCCTGGCGGCTCGCTGTTTTCAGCAAATCGTGCACCTCCCAGTTGGCGTCCAACGGTGTGCGCGAGCGCAGCAGCACGACGAATCCGATCAGCTTGTCGCCCACGATCAGCGGGACGATCAACCATGCCTGAGGCATGGCCTGCAGCCATGTCGGCAGGGCAATTGACCCGTACCGGCCCGGAAACGATCGGTACTCCTCCAGGCTGACCACCGATTTTTCGCGCTCCAGAAGCATGCTCAGGTCAGAGTCTTCCTCTTCGCTGAGCGTTGCGGCATCGATGTTCCATCGAACGGTTTGCCGAAAGCCGCTGGCCTCCGGACGCTTCATCCACAGGCCGCCCCCGGGGCTTTCCACGAGATCCGCCAACCCTCGAATAACCTGCTGCCCCATTTCTTGCGGCGTGCCTTGCGCGCAAAGTGCCTCAGTGAACTTGAGCCATTCGTCGCGGTAGTCGTAGCGATATCGAAAAAAGTTCTTGCTCAAAAATATCCGCAGCTTGGCTCGAACAGCGCCCGACACCGCAAGCAACAGCAGCAACACCAGCGAGGCAAAGACAACGCCCAGCTGTATCGCGCGACCCCAGTCCCCACCGAAATACTTGACGTAATAGCCCACCGCCGAAATAAACAGCAGGTACAGCCCACAGATCAACAACGTGGCGGACTGGAACGCTGCCGATCGCGACACACGCAAACGCGAAGCCCAGTCAATGCCCAGCCGCGAGGTCGACACGAACAGCAGCGGCGCCATCAGCGCATGCACTGCACCCCGGATGCTTTGCGCATCGACGTCGACAACGCCGAAGATGACCGCCTGGGAATACATGTACAGATCGAACGCGAACGAGCCGGCCAGCGCCGCGCTCACCGGCTTGACGCTCCAGCGTGAGTCGGAGTCCACATTGCGGAACACCTGCTCAATGAGCACCAAGCCGAGGATAGCCAAGGCCATCGACGTCATCGGCAGCCCTCGCAGCAGCAGGACGGACTCGCCGGGAGCCACATAAGCGCCCATCTGCCCCACCACGGCCAGGATTACCAAGCCCAGCGAGGTGGTGCCCAGCGCTGACAGGCCCTGCGGGGTCGCCTGGGACTGCGTGGGCCGCAACAGCAGCAAAAACGCCAGCCACAAGCCGTAGCGGCCCAGGTCCAACAGGGATGCCAGTAATCCCAGCAGCTCGGTCTCGTGCAACACATGGGCCATCGCCAGCCAGCCCCACAGCGAGCTGGCGCTGACCGCCCCGAACAGCGCCTTGCCCGCACGGCTGGCGGGAAGACGCCATGCACCGATGCGCAGCAGCGTCAACGCGAAAGCCAGGTAAGCCAGGCCCACCAGCCCAAAACTCCAAAGCATGAATGTGTTGTCTTGCGGATTCATTCAGTTTGCACAGCGCCAGGAAGCGGCTTTGCGCTCATCGTAGCGGCCACGGTTTCGGCCCCGCATCCCGGCGCAACCGCTCACATGCAAAAAACCCCAGATCGACTCAACGATCTGGGGTTCTGTGTGGGACCGGAGGGGGTATCCGCAGACGCCCCGGAACCGCCTCACATGTGGTCAATCATGACCTGCCCGAAGCCCGAGCATGACACCTGCGTGGCGCCGTCCATCAGCCGTGCGAAGTCGTAGGTCACCTTCTTCGACAGGATCGAGCGTTTCATCGACGCGATGATCAGGTCGGCCGCTTCGGTCCAACCCATGTGGCGCAGCATCATTTCTGCCGACAGGATTTCAGAACCAGGGTTCACGTAGTCCTTGCCGGCGTACTTCGGCGCGGTGCCGTGGGTGGCTTCGAACATGGCAATCGAGTCGCTGAGGTTGGCGCCCGGTGCGATGCCGATGCCGCCGACCTGCGCCGCCAGCGCATCCGAGATGTAGTCGCCGTTGAGGTTGAGCGTCGCGATGACGTCGTAGTCCTCGGGGCGCAGCAGCACCTGCTGCAGGAAGTTGTCGGCGATGACGTCCTTGATGACGATGTCCTTGCCGTTCGCCGGATTCCTGAAGGTGAGCCATGGGCCCGCGCCAAGCGGCGTCGCGCCGTACTCCTCCTTCGCGAGTAGATAGCCCCACTGCATGAAGGCACCTTCGGTGAACTTCATGATGTTGCCCTTGTGCACGAGCGTCACCGACACGCGGTCGTTCTCGATCGCGTACTGGATCGCCTTGCGCACGAGGCGCTGGCTGCCCTCCTTCGACACGGGCTTGATGCCGATCCCGGAGCTCGCCGGAAAGCGGATGCCGCTGACCTTGAGCTCGGTCTGCAGGAAGTGGATGAGCTTGTGTACTTCCTGCGAGCCGGTGGGCCACTCGATGCCGGCGTAGATGTCTTCCGTGTTCTCGCGGAAGACGACCATGTCGGTGAGCGACGCGTCCGCCATCGGCGTCGAGACGCCCGGAAAGTAGCGGATGGGGCGCACGCAGGCGTAGAGATCGAGGTTCTGGCGCATCGCGACGTTGAGCGAGCGCATGCCGCCACCGATCGGAGTTCCGAGCGGCCCTTTGATCGACACGACGAAGTCGCGCAGCGCGGTCAGCGTCTCGTCGGGGAAGCCGCTGCCGTAGATCTTCGCGGCCTTCTCCCCGGCGAAGACTTCGACCCAGGAGATCTTGCGTTTGCCCTGGTACGCCTTCTCGACCGCGGCGTTCACGACCTTGAGCATCACCGGCGTGATGTCGATGCCAATGCCGTCGCCTTCGATGAATGCGACGACGGGATTGTCGGGCACGTTGAGCGTCGCGTCCGGGTTGATCGTGATGCGCCGGCCTTCCGCCGGAACCTGGATCTTGTCGTATTTCATGGTGAGGGCCTGAAAGTTTTCCAGGCCCTCACTCTAGCAACTACTGTGCCTGGCGTGACGTGTTCACTGCCGCGCTAGCGCGCTGGGCCGTGTTTGCCGATCAACATCGCGAGTTCGAGCGCCTGTTCGTAGTTGAGTCGCGGATCAACCGTCGACTTGTATGCACGCGCAAGGTCCGCATCGGTCAGCCCACGCGCTCCGCCGGTGCACTCGGTGACGTTCTCGCCCGTCAGCTCGATGTGCACGCCGCCCAGGAAAGAGCCGTTCGCCTCGTGGACCTGGAAGGACAGCTCCAGCTCCTTGAGGATGTTTTCGAAACGGCGCGTCTTGAGACCGCCCGAGCTCGTCTCGGTGTTGCCGTGCATCGGATCGCAGATCCACAGTACCTGCTGCCCGGTCTCTCTCACGGCCTGGATCATTTTGGGCAAGCCCTTCTCGACATCTTTCGCACCGAAGCGGTGGATGATCGTGAGGCGTCCCGGCGTGTTCTGCGGATTCAGCGTCGTGACGAGACCCTGCAGCCACTCTTCCGTCATCGCCGGGCCGATCTTCACGCCCATCGGATTCGCGATGCCGCGATAGAACTCCACGTGCGCGCCGTCGAGCTGCGCGGTGCGCATGCCGATCCACGGCATGTGCGTGCCCAAGCTGTACCAGCGCTTCTGGCGTTCGATGTAGCGCGTCTGCGCCTGCTCGTACTGCAGAACGAGGCCTTCGTGCGCGGCGAAGAAATCGACCGCGGTGACTTCGTGCGGCGCGCGGCCGCCGCTCACGCGCTCGAAGAAGTCCAGCGAGTCGGCGATCGAGTCGACGATCTTCTGGTACTCCGCCTTCGCCGGCGAATGGTCCATGAAGCCGAGATCCCAGAACTGCGGGTGGTGCAGATCGGCGAAACCGCCGTCGCACAACGCGCGGACGAAATTCAGCGTCAGCGCGGCGCGTTCGTAACCGCGCAGCAGCAACGCCGGATCCGGCTCGCGCGCTTCCGCGGTGAATTCAGAACGATTGACGAGGTCGCCACGGAACGCGGGAAAAGTCACGCCATTGCGCGTCTCGGTGTCGGCCGAACGCGGCTTCGCGTACTGGCCGGCCATGCGACCGACGCGAATGATCGGCTTCTTGAGTCCGTGCAGGAGCACGAGACTCATCTGCAACAGGATCTTGAGCTTCTTCGCGATCTTGTCGGACTCGCATTCCTCGAACGTCTCGGCGCAGTCGCCGCCCATCAGCAGGAATCGGGTGCCGCGCTGCGCATCGGCGAGACGCTCGCGCAATTGTTCGATCTCCCACGACACGACGAGCGGCGGCAACTTCGCGAGCGCAGCCACGTAGGTCTCCAGCTTGGGGAGATCCATGTAACGGGGTTGTTGTTGCGCGATGCGCGAAGTCCAGCTTGCTGGATGCCAGGAGGAAGTGTCGGGGGTACGCATGGTGGGAAGTATTCTAATTCAGCGGGTTACGGCACACTACGTCCAAACGAGGTATTCATGCACAAAGTTCTCATCCTGGGTGCCGGCAAGATCGGTGCACTCATCAGCGGGCTGCTCGCGGAGTCGGGTGATTATGACGTGACCCTGGGCGACGTCGATGCGAAGGCGGCCGAGGCGGTTGTTCAAGCTCACGGTTCCCAGCACTTGCGGGCCGTGGCTCTTGACGCGAAGGACGCGAAGGCTCTCGAGCAGCACTTCGCCACCTTCAAGCCGCACGCCGTCATCTCCAGCCTGCCCTACTACTGCAATCCCGCCGTCGCGAAGGCCGCGCGCAAGGGAAGCGCCCACTACTTCGATCTGACCGAAGACGTCGAGGTCACGAAGGCCGTGCGACGAATCGCGCGCGGCGCGTCGAAGGCGTTCGTGCCGCAATGCGGCCTCGCGCCCGGATTCATCAGCATCGCGGCGAACGAACTCGCCAAGCACTTCGACGAGCTGCGTTCGATCAAGCTGCGCGTCGGCGCGCTGCCGCAGCACCCTAACAACGTGCTCAAGTATTCGCTGACCTGGTCCACCGAAGGCCTCATCAACGAGTACGCCAATCCTTGCGAGTCAGTCGTCGATGGCGTCGTCGTGAACGCCGCGCCGCTCGAAGGTCTCGAGGAGATCGAGATCGACGGCACGCTCTACGAAGCCTTCAACACGTCGGGCGGACTGGGTTCGCTGGCCGAGTCGTACGGCAAGCAATGCGAGCAGATCAACTACAAGACGATGCGCTATCCCGGGCATTGCGCGCAGATGCGCCTGCTCATGAACGATCTCAAGCTCAACCAGGATCGCGCGACGCTCAAGCGGGTGCTCGAGAACGCCGTGCCGCAGACGCTGCAAGACGTGGTGATCGTCTACGCGGCCGTCGCGGGCAAGCAGGATGGCGAGCTGCGCGAGGAAAACTACGTCAACAAGATCTATCCGCAGAAGATCGCCGGCCGTCTGTGGTCCGCGATCCAGGTCACGACCGCCGCGGGCATCACGGCCGTCGTCGACATCGTGCTGTCGAATCCGCGCAAGTTCACCGGGTTCGTCGCGCAGGAGCAGTTCGATCTTCCCGAGATCCTCGACAACCGCTTCGGCAGCTATTACGCGCCGGGCGGCACGAAGGATCTCTCGTCGGAAATCGTCGTAAAGGGTGAGGCGGGTCACCAGCGGCGCGCGGGTGGCGCGAAAGCGGCCGCCGCGAAGCCGGCGAAGTCCGCGAAGCTCGCCAATGCAAGGAAGAAAAAATGAGCACTGCGAAGAAGCCGGATGTCGCGGGCATCCTCAAGCGGCTCGGCATCGATTCGATCAACGCGGGCGCGTGGTCGGGCACGCTCGGGTGGACGAAGGATACCGCCGGCGCCGCGATCACTTCCGTGAATCCGGCGACGGGCGAAACGCTCGCGCAGGTTCGTGCCGCGACGATCACCGACTACGAAGCGGTGATGCGCAGCGCGGTCGAAGCCGCGAACGCCTGGCGCAACGTGCCGGCGCCGCGCCGCGGCGAAGCGATCCGTTTGTTGGGCGAGGCGCTGCGCGAGGTCAAGGAGGATCTGGGCGCGCTGGTCACGCTCGAGAACGGCAAGATCAGGGCCGAGGGCCTCGGCGAAGTGCAGGAGATGATCGACATCGCCGACTTCGCCGTCGGTCAGTCGCGCATGATGTACGGCAACACGATGCACTCGGAGCGGCCGCAGCACCGCATGTACGAGCAGTGGCATCCGCTGGGCGTCGTCGGGATCATCTCCGCGTTCAATTTTCCGGTCGCGGTGTGGGCGTGGAATTCATTCCTCGCGGCGATCTGCGGCAATGCGTCCGTGTGGAAGCCCTCCCCCAAGACGCCGTTGAGCGCGATTGCCGTCCAGCACATCTGCAACAAGGTGATGCGCGACAACCAGCTGCCGGCGATCTTCCAGATCTTCATCGACTCGGGCACGGAGCTCGCGACTCGCTTCGTCGACGACAAGCGCGTCGCGCTCGTGTCGTTCACGGGCTCGACCAATGTCGGACGCACTGTGGCTGAGCGCGTCGCGCGCCGGCTCGGCAAGGTGCTGCTCGAGCTCGGCGGTAACAACGCGATCATCGTCGACGAGTCCGCGGATCTGAAACTCGCGGTACCGGCGATCGTGTTCGGCGCCGTGGGCACGGCCGGTCAGCGCTGCACGACGACGCGGCGCGTGTTGGTGCATCGCACGCGCCTCGAGGAACTCGAGAAGAAGCTCGCGCACGCCTACACGCAGGTGCGCATCGGCAATCCGATCGATCCGGCGACTCTCATGGGTCCACTCATCGACAAGGGCGCCGTCGAGCGCTACTCGCAGGCGATCTCGCAGGCGAAAGCCGCGGGCGGCAAGGTCGTGACCGGCGAGAAGGTCCTCGAGGGCAAGGGAAACTTCGTGGCCCCGACTATTGTTCGTGCGGAAAACGACTGGCTCATCGTCCAGCACGAGACGTTCGCGCCCGTGCTCTACCTGATTCCGTTCGACACGATCGACGAAGCCATCGAAATGCAGAATGCATCCGCGCACGGACTGTCGTCCGCGATATTCACGGATCGCCTGCAGCATGCGGAAGCGTTCCTCTCGGCCACCGGCAGCGACTGCGGCATCGCGAACGTGAACATCGGCACGTCGGGCGCCGAGATTGGCGGCGCATTCGGCGGCGAGAAGGACACCGGTGGTGGACGCGAGTCGGGCTCGGACTCGTGGAAGGCGTACATGCGCCGGCAGACGAACACGATCAATTGGAGCCGGGAGCTTCCGCTCGCCCAGGGTATCTCGTTCGAGCTAGGGGACTGATCTTTTTTCGCGTCCGCGAAAATAGATCTGTCCCCTTTCGTTCGCTGATCTCTCTCAGGCACTCCTTCCCGGCAGCTTGAGCTCGAACCGCGCACCGCCCAACTCCGACGCATCGATGCGCATCGTGCCGCCATAGAGCTCGACGGTTTCATGGACCATCGACAATCCGATGCCGTACCCCGGCGTCGACTCGTCCGCGCGACCGCCGCGCTGGAGCACTCGCGCACGATCCGCTTCCGCGATGCCGCGCCCGTCATCCTCGATGACGATCTCGAGCGCGCGGCGGGAATCCGCCCAACCATCGACGGTCGCCGCGACGCGCACCCGCGACTTCGACCACTTGCAGGCGTTGTCCAGCAGGTTCCCGAGTAGTTCGGTCAGATCGTTGCGGTCGCCGATGAACTGCGCATTCGGTGGAATCGCCGTTTCGAACGACATGTCCTTGTTGCCGTAGACCTTGAGCAGCGCGACCCGCAGCTCGACGATGATGGGCGCGAGATCCACCGGCGCCTGTCCGAGCAGGACGCCGCCGCTGGTCGCCGCGCGCTTCATCTGGTACTCGATGATCTCCGTCATCCGGTCGATTTCCGCGTTCAACGCGGGCTTCTGCGCGACGTCATTCGCGCCGAGCGACTGACGCATCACCGCGAGCGGTGTCTTCAGGCTGTGCGCGAGGTTGCCGAGCGTGTCGCGGTACCGCTTGATGCGCGTCCGCTCCGACTCGATCAACGCGTTGAGATTGCTGGTGACCGGCGTGAGCTCTAGCGGCCACACTTCGCTCATCTGATCCCGGGACCCCGCTTCGATTTCCTTGATTTCGCGCACGAGCTGGCGCATCGGCCGCGACAGCCAGCGCACGACGACCGTGAGCGTCCCGAGCAGCAACAGCGCGAGACCTGCGAACCAGCCGACGAGCCTTTGCCGAAAACTTCCGATCTGCGCTTCGTAGTCCTCGAGACTGGAAGCGACGCTGAAGGTGAATCGCGCCGGTTGACCATGCAGGTCGTCCCAGACAATCCCGCGACTCGCGACGGCGAGCCGCACATCCTTGCCGGCGATCTCGGTGAAGAAAAACGTTCTCGCACCGCCCTCGAGCGGCGCTCCGAACTGCACGTCAGTACCGATCACCGACTGCGACCGCCAGATGCTCTCACCACTGGCGGAGCGAATTTCGGCGTACAGCCCCGAGCCGGGCGTGTCGAAGCGCGTGTCGAGAAGCGCGGTCGGCGTCACCGACTCGGGGCCATCGGGATCGGCCGCCGCGACGAGCGCGACCATCTGGGCGTCGAGGACCTCCTCCAGAGATCCTTTCGCCGCGTCGCGGAACAGCATGTCGAGCAGGAAGACCGTGAGCGCGAAAAAGACGACGATCACGGCGAAGACCGTGAGCAGAAGCCGGCGGGTGAGCGAGGGACGATTCACCGGTGCGTGCATCCGCCCCTCATTGAACGCGGCGCTCAGGCGCCGGGATTGCGCGCCGTTTCCGTGCGGGCAATCGAGAAGCGATAGCCGCGGCCACGTAACGTCTCGATCGGATGCAGCGTTTCGTCGGGATCGAGTTTCCGCCGCAGCCGGCCGATGAACACTTCGATCACGTTGCTGTCGCGTTCGTAGTCCTGATCGTAGAGCCGCTCGGTGAGCTCGGTCTTCGAGATCACATCGCCGGCGCGCAGCATCATGTGCTCGAGGATCCGGTATTCGAACGTCGTGAGCTCGATCGCGGCGGCGTTCAACGTGACCGCCTGCGCACGCGTGTCGAGACGGATCGGACCGCATTCGAGCACCGGCGACGCCCACCCACCCGCGCGCCGCAACAGCGCCTGCATGCGCGCCAGCACTTCCTCGAAGTGGTAAGGCTTCGCGACGTAGTCGTCGGCGCCGGCCTGCAATCCTTCGACCTTGTCCTGCCAGCGATCGCGCGCGGTCAGGATGAGGATGGGAAATTTCTTGCCCGCGGCGCGGGCCTTGCGGATGAGATCGAGACCGGAAAGTTTCGGCAACCCGAGATCGATGACGGCGATGTCGAGCGGATATTCGTTCGCCGCGAACAGCCCCTCTTCACCGTCGGCGGCGACGTCGACCGTAAAGCCCTGCTTCACCAGCTGATCGCGCAGACCTTCGCGCAGGGAGGTTTCGTCCTCGACCACCAACGCTCGCACGGCTAACGCATCCTTCCGGTGGCGGCGTCGATGCGGACCGTGAACACGCGGCCATCGTCGGAGAGCAGCTTCAGCACGTAAACCTTGCGGCCGTCCTCGTCCTGCACATCGGTGCGCACGACGCGCGCGCGGTACTGCTGCTGCGCGCGGCTCACGGCCTCATCGAGGGAGATGCCGTCGAATCGGGCCGCGACGATGCCCGCGCGGTCCTCATGGGCCGCGCCCGGATAGGCGGGACCCGGCATCCCGTGCGCCTGCGCGGATGTCGCGAAGCCGGCGACGAGGAGCATGGCGGGGACGACACCCTGACGAATCTTTCGCATGACGGGCGGCAGTCTAGCGGAAAAGGCAATGCGGGCGACTGCCGTCAGATAGACAGTCGCCCGCGAGCCGATGCCAAACAACTCCGTCATTACTCCGCCGGAGTCACGTCGACGCGCACGCGAATGCGGTCGCCGGGGCGATACGGCAGCTCGGTGACACCTTTGCGACCGTTGTAGATGTATGTGACGCGGTAGCCGTCGGTGCGCTCTTCCCAGGAGTCGACGTGGCGAACTTCGCATCGCTCCACGGTGTACTCGCGGGCCGGAGCGCCACCGTAGCCGCGCTGTGCCGCGCGTCTTTCGGCCTGGTCGCGCCCGATCGCGCCACCGATGACAGCACCCGCGACGGTTGCAGCGTCACGGCCGCGACCATGGCCAACCTGGCTGCCGATCACGCCGCCGATCACGGCACCGACCACGGTGCTGACGCCGCGATTGCGGTCCGGGCCATTGTAGTAACGACCGTTGTCGACGCGCGTTTCATTCCAGCACTCGCGGCGCGGCTCGGAAACCCGGATGCGGCGCGTGAGCGGTTCGACGTCGACGACGCGGGCGTAGTCGAACTGCGCGCCATCCTGGTAACGGCCGTCGTCGTTGCGACCCTGCTCGTAACGATCGTCACGGCGGTCGTCGTAACGGTCCTGGCCAGCGAAAGCGCTGACGCTGCTGATCGCCAGCACCGCGGCCACCGCACTCACCAAAACCTTCTTGCTGCTCATAACGCCTCCAACGTCGGGGTATTCCGACCTTGGGCGTCACTCTAGGCGGGGGTCGATGAATCTTGACTGAACGACGTTTTGACCTCGTTCCAGAGCGCATCCCAGGCCGCCGCATCGAGGTTTTTCAGGGGAATTTGCCGGCTGGCGGCCAAAGCCTCCATCGCGCGGAAGCGTCGTTCGAATTTCGCGTTGGCGAGCCGCAACGACTCCTCCGGATCGATCCCGAGATGCCGCGACCAGTTCGCCACGGCGAACAGCAGATCCCCGATCTCCTCGGCACGATGACTGTCGTCCGCCGCTGCGTCGGTCTCGCGCAACTCCTCGTCTATCTTCACGCGCACGCCGGACGCGTCCGGCCAGTCGAAGCCGACTCTTCCCGCGCGCTTGCCCAGCTTCGCGGCACGCGCGAGCGCCGGCAGCGCGAGCGGCACGTCCGCGAGCTCGCCCAGCGGTTTTCCCGCCGCCACGAGAGCGGCGCGCTCGCGCGCCTTGTACTCCTCCCAGGCTCGCGTCTGCGCCGCGGCATCGGCGACGGTCGCGTCCGCGAACACGTGCGGGTGACGGGCGGTCAGCTTGTCGGAGATCGCGTTCGCGACGCTCGCGAAATCGAACCAGTCGCGCTCCTCTCCCATCTGCGCGTGGAAGACGACCTGGAACAGCAGGTCGCCGAGCTCGCCCTCGAGCGCACGAGGCTCGCCGCGCGCGATCGCTTCGGCGACTTCGTACGCTTCCTCGATCGTGTACGGCGCGATGGTGGCGAAACTCTGCTCGCGGTCCCAGGGACACTTCTCGCGCAGCTGTCTCATGACTTCGAGCAGCCGCGTAATGGCCTGCGCCGCGTTCGTATCGCTCACGAATTCTCTCCTTGCTGGTCTTTCTCTTGGCGCTCGGTCTCGCGCGTCATCCGCGCGAACGTGAGCAGCATGCCCGCGGTCGCGCCCCAGATGTTCCGCTCGTTCCACGTGATGTCGTAGAGCAACATGTCTTCGTCGCCGACGCGGCGCAGCCGCGCCTTGTGATTCGCCGCGTCGAACAGATAGTCCACCGGCACCTCGAAGACATTCGCGACTTCGTCCGCGTTGATCGCGAGTTCGAACGGCGGCGTCACGAGCGACAACACGGGCGTCACGCGAAAGCCGCTGATCACGAGGTGATCGGGAAGATAGCCGAAGACCTCGACGTGCGCGGGATCGAGCCCGATCTCCTCCTGCGCTTCGCGCAATGCCGCGCTGGCAATGTCGAGGTCGGTTGGCTCGAGTCGGCCACCCGGAAAAGAAATCTGTGCCGCGTGATTCGCGAGTTGCGATGCGCGTTCGGTGAGCAGGATCGTGAGGCCTTCCGGCCGGTCGATGAGCGGCACGAGCACCGCGGCCGGCACGGGATTTTGCGGAAGGTGGCGCTGCAAGCGGCGCGACCGTTCGGCGTCGAGGCCGAGCACCCGCCAGTCGGTGGCGTCATGCAGCGGCTGTGTGCCCGCGAAGCGCCGCAGGATGCGCGAGCGCCAGGATCCGGAATTCTCGCGCTCGCTCAACCCGCTCCTCCGCCTCCGTGCAGACCTCCGCGCGTCAACGCCGCGGGGTCGAGCAGGCGGATCAACTCATCTTCCCGAAGTCCGGACATCTCGAGCGCGACATCGAACACGGGACGGCCTTCCGCATACGCGCGCTTGGCGATCGCCGCCGCGCGCTCGTAGCCGATCACCGGATTCAGTGCCGTCACGAGGATCGGATTGCGCGCCAGGACGTCGTCGAGTCGCGCGATGTTCGGCTCCGCGCCAGCGATGCAGCGCTCGCCCAAAGCGCCGGCGCCGTTCGCGAGCAGATGGATCGACGTCAGAAGATTGGTGGCGATGAGCGGCAGCATCACGTTTAGCTGGAAGTTGCCGGACTGGCCGGCGACGGCAATCGACGCATCGAGTCCGATCACGTGCGCTGCGATCATGGTGACCGCTTCCGGGATCACCGGATTGACCTTGCCCGGCATGATGCTGCTGCCCGGCTGCAGCGCCGGCAGACGCAGCTCGCCCAGACCCGCGAGCGGGCCCGAGCCCATCCAGCGCAGATCGTTCGCGATCTTCATGAGCGAGACCGCGAGCGCGCGCAATTGTCCGGAGAATTCAACCGCCGCGTCCTGCGCGCCCATCGCGGCGAAGAAATTCCCGGCAGTCTCGAATGGCAGCGACGTGAGCGAACGCAGCTCGGCGATGAAGCGCGCGGAAAATTCCGGGTGCGCATTGAGCCCGGTGCCGATGGCGGTGCCGCCCTGCGCGAGCGAGAGCAAGCGAGGCTCGCTCGATTGCAGACGCTCGATGGCGCCATCGATCTGCGCGCGCCAGCCCGAAACTTCCTGCCCGAGAGTCAGGGGCGTCGCGTCCATCAGATGCGTGCGGCCCGTCTTGAGGATCGCAGCCCACGCTTGCTCCTTGTCGGCGAGCACGTCGCGCAGCGACTCGAGCGCGGGGATCAGCTTGCGACGCGTGGCGATGACCGCCGAAACATGTATCGCGCTCGGGATCGCATCGTTGCTGCTCTGGCACATGTTGACGTGATCGTTCGGGTGCACAGGACGCTGCAACGTCTCCGTCGCGAGGCTCGCGATCACCTCGTTCGCGTTCATGTTGGTGCTCGTACCGCTGCCCGTCTGGAACACGTCGAGGGGGAACTGATCGGCGTACTCGCCTTGCGCGACGTCGAGCGCCGCATCGGCAATCGCCGCGGCCATGTCGGCGGGCAACAGCCCGAGTTGCGCGTTGGCGCGCGCCGCGGCGGCCTTGATCAGCGCGAGAGCGGCGATGAATTCGTCCGGCAGGCGCGTGCCGCTCAATCCGAAATTGCGTCGCGCGCGTTCGGTCTGCGCACCCCAGAGCGCGTCGGCAGCGACCTCGATGTCACCGAAGCTGTCGTGCTCTGTGCGGTTACCTGCATGGGATATCATTCACGGCCAGTCTAGCAGTCCCGAATCGAGGCATCAGTCGCATGGATCCCGCCGCTTTGTCCGCACTTTCCCCCGTCGATGGGCGGTACCGAAAATCCACGGATCCGCTGCGTGCCGTGCTCTCCGAAAGCGGGCTGATCCGCGAGCGCATCCGCATCGAGGCTGCCTGGCTGCTGAGCCTCGCCGAAGCCGTGCCGCAGATACTGGACAAGCCGCTGACGGACGCGGTGAAGCAGCTTGCCGGCGGCCTGGCACTCGATCCGGGCGACGAAGCGCCCGCCGCCGTCAAAGCGATCGAATCGCGCATCAACCACGACGTGAAGGCCGTCGAGTACTTCGTGCGCGAGAAGCTCTCCACCGCCGGTGCGTCACCGGCGGTGCTCGAACTCGTGCATTTCGGCTGCACGTCGGAGGACATCAATAACCTGGCGTACGCCCGCATGCTGCGCGCCGGGCGCCTCGTGTTGTCTGGCGAGCTCGAAAAGCTCATCGAGAAGCTCCGCGCGTTCGCGCACGAACACGCCGCTTTGGCGATGCTGTCGCGCACGCACGGTCAGACCGCGAGTCCGACGACGCTCGGCAAGGAGTTCGCGAACGTGGTCGCGCGTCTGCGGCGCGCCCGCGCGCGTTTCGACCGCGTCGAGATCCTCGGCAAGTGGAATGGCGCGGTGGGCAACTACAACGCGCACTTCGCCGCGCTGCCGCAGGTCGACTGGGCGAAGGTGAGCCGCGCGTTCGTCGAATCGCAAGGTCTCGCCTGGAACGAGTACACCACGCAGATCGAACCGCACGACTGGATCGGTGAATACTGCGACGCGCTCGCGGCCGTGAACACGATCCTCGTCGATTTTTCGCGCGACACCTGGGGCTACATTTCGCTGGGCTACCTGCGCCAGCGCGCCGTCGCGGGCGAAGTCGGTTCCTCGACGATGCCGCACAAGGTGAATCCGATCGATTTCGAGAACGCGGAAGGCAATCTCGGCGTCGCGAACGCGTTGCTGCAGCACTTCTCCGCCAAACTACCCGTGTCGCGCTGGCAGCGCGACCTCACCGACTCGACGGTGCTGCGCAACGTCGGCGTCGCTCTCGGTCATGCATTGATCGCGTGGAATTCGCTGCAGCGGGGCTTGGGCAAGATCGCCGCAAATCCTGAAGTCATCGCGGGCGACATCAACCGTGCGCACGAAGTCCTGGGCGAAGCCCTGCAGACCGCCCTGCGCGCCGCCGGGGTTCCGAACGGTTACGAACTCCTCAAGGACTTCACGCGCGGCACTGCGGTGGACGAGGCCGGCCTCGCCGCGTTCATCGACAAACTACCGCTGCCCCCCGGCGAACGCGTGCGGCTGAAGGCATTGCGGCCCGCCGGATATCTCGGGATGGCCGCGGAAATGGCGCGAGCCATCTAGAAAAGCCGGCATTTCGACGGGACGATCGATGATTGACGCCCAGTCCACGACGGATTGCGGCAAGACTCGTGGTTTTCCCCGATGCCGCTGGCGACTCGCGACGCCTAAATTGCGAGCTGCCACACGCTTTCATGCCGGTTTTCTCGCGTTTGGCACGAAAGCGTGACGCGGTTGGCACAGGGTTTCGTGACTCGCCACCTACCCTCTGCCGTGCACAGGTCACATCGAGTGGCTAGGGTTCAGGGCCAGGGGAGACGTCGTCAATCATGGCGGCCGGGGAATTCGATTTCAGCAGGCTCACGCAGCTCACCGCCGCGCCAGGCACGGCATTGCAGCAGCTGTCGTCAGCCCGTGGTGAAGATCACGTGCGAGTCATCAGCTCGCTCGAAGAGATGCGCGCGGCCGTCGATGTCGTCGCCGCGAGCGCGCAGCGCCTCATGTCCATCTACACGCCAGACCTCGAGCCCGACGTCTACGACCAGAACGGCTTCCTCGAGATCGTGAAGCGCTTTGTGCTCGCGCGCCGCTTTGCAAAGGTGCGCGTTCTCCTGTCCGACTCGGGCCGCCTCCTGCGCGACAACAACCGTTTCATCGCGATGGGACGCCGGCTGACGAGCTGCATCGACATCCGTCCCGTCATCGGCCCCATCAAGCAACGCGCCTGCGGCTATCTCATCGCCGACGACCGCGCCATCGTTTACCGAGTGCATGCGGATCGCTGGGACGGCGTCGCCGATCTCAACAACCCGCCGATCGCCCGCCAGTACCTCGACGAGTTCGACGAGATCTGGCACGCCAGCGCCGCCGACGAGCAGGCGCGCCTCGCTGCCCGCTAGTTAGCTGTGCGCTGGAATCCCGAAGTCACCGTGGCCGCACTCGTCGAGCGCGACGACCGGTTCCTGTTCGTCGAAGAACGGGTTGCGGGACGCCTCGTCCTCAATCAGCCCGCGGGCCATCTCGAAGACGGCGAAACACTGATCGAAGCCGTCATTCGGGAGACGCGCGAAGAGACCGCGTGGCGCCTGGAACCGGAAGCGCTCGTCGGCACTTATCTGTGGCGCAATCCCGATAACGGCCGCACGTTCCTGCGCTTCGCATTCTGCGGTGTCGTCGACGACCATCGCGCCACCCAGGCGCTCGACACCGGCATCGTGCGCGCGCTGTGGCTCTCGCACGCGCAGGTGTTGGCGCAATCGGCGCGAACACGTTCGCCGCTCGTGTTGCGCTGTCTCGAGGATTACCTGCTCGGCAAGCGCCAGCCGCTCGAGTCCATCGCGATGCTGGGACTCGAGACGGCGCTGGAAGTCAGCTCCGTCGTCAATTTGTAGTGACGCCGCAGGGAATGGGGTCAGGCCCCATTTTCCTGTCGAGGTTCCGACAGCCCGGCGTGAGGAAAATGGGACCAGACCCCGTACAATTCTTTGGTGAATTCGAACGAACGCATCGTCGTCGGCATGTCCGGCGGCGTCGACTCTGCCGTCGCCGCGCTGCTGCTCAAGCGCGCGGGCTTCGACGTCCACGGGCTCTACATGAGCAACTGGGACGACGACGATTCCTACTGTACCGGCGCTCAGGACTTCCAGGACGCGCGCGCCTCCGCGCACGAACTCGGCATTCCGCTGCATCGCGTCAGCTTCGCCGACGAATACCGCGCGCGCGTGTTCGAGTACTTCCTGACCGAATATCGCGCGGGCCGCACTCCCAACCCCGACGTGCTCTGCAATCGCGAGATCAAGTTCGGAATCTGCCTCGAATACGCCACCCGCCTCGGCGCACATCGTTTCGCCACCGGCCACTACGCGCGCGTCGAGCAAACCGCCGAAGGTCCCGTGCTGCTCAAGGCGCGCGATATCGAAAAGGATCAGTCCTACTTCCTGCACGCCGTCGCCCGCGAACACTTCACGCGCGTGCTGTTCCCGCTCGGCGATCTCGAGAAAGCCGCCGTGCGCGCGCTCGCGCGCGAAGCCGGGCTGCCGGTGTTCGACAAGCCCGACAGCACCGGAATCTGCTTCATCGGCGAACGACCCTTCCGGGAATTCCTCGCGCGCTACATCCCGACGTCCCCCGGCGACATCGTCGGTGAGACCGGCGACGTCCTCGGACGTCATCGCGGACTCGCCTTCTACACGCTCGGACAACGCGGCGGCCTCGAGATCGGTGGCAGGGCCGGCGCCCGCGATGAACCCTGGTACGTCGCCGCGAAAAACCTCGCACGCAACGAACTCGTCGCCGTTCAGGGGCACGATCACCCATTGCTCGTCAGCCGTGCACTGGCCACCGGCCCCTGCAATTGGCTGGTGCAGTCCGATGAGAACGACTTCGATTCGGAAATCAAAGTCCGCTACCGCCAGCAGGATCAGGCCTGCCACGTCACGCGGCACGCCGACGGTGCGCTGGCGGTGCGATTCGCGCAGCCGCAGCGCGCGGTGACGCCGGGGCAGTTCGCCGTGCTGTACGACGGCGACCGCTGTCTGGGCGGCGGCGTCATCGAGCACACGACGCCCGAGTCAGCACGCCTGAGTTAGAATGCGCCGCTTGTTTGAGCGTCCCTTTCGGAGAAGATTTCATGACCGGTAGTTCCAACGCCCGCTCCACCCTCAAGGTCGGCACCCGCACCTATGACTTCTGGAGCTTCGCCTCGCTGCCCGCCGACAAGATCGCGCGGCTGCCCTTCTCCCTCAAGATCCTGCTGGAGAACCTGCTGCGTTACGAAGACGGAGTGAACGTCACGCGTGACGACATCGAAGCCGTGCTCAACTGGGACGCGAAGGCCGCGCCGTCGTACGAGATTGATTTCACCCCCGCGCGAGTCATCATGCAGGACTTCACCGGCGTCCCCTGCGTCGTCGACCTTGCCGCCATGCGCGAGGCCGTGCAGAAGTTAGGCGGCGATCCGCAGCAGATCAACCCGATCAATCCCGCCGAGCTGGTCATCGACCACTCCGTGCAGGTCGACGACTACGGCAACGCCGGCTCGCTCGCGATGAACAACAAGATCGAGTTCGAGCGCAACGGCGAGCGCTACGCGTTCCTGCGCTGGGGTCAGACCGCTTTCCGCAACTTCAAGGTGGTGCCGCCGAATACCGGCATCGTCCACCAGGTGAACCTCGAGTACCTGGGGCGCGTCGTATTCCACAACGACACCGAAGGAAAGAACCAGGCGTATCCCGACACGGTAGTCGGCACCGACTCGCACACCACGATGATCAACGGCCTGGGCGTTCTCGGCTGGGGCGTGGGCGGCATCGAAGCGGAGGCCGCGATGCTGGGCCAGCCGATCCCGATGCTCATCCCGCAGGTCATCGGCTTCAAGATGTCCGGCGCGATGAAGCCCGGCTGCACCGCGACGGATCTCGTGCTGACCGTGACCGAGG
>JAYTOK010000130.1:0-57818 GCA_043747835.1 Pseudomonadota bacterium
CCCAATGAGTGCGCCGACGGCCCCGGTCGCGCATCTTTACATGGCGGAGAGGGTGAGATTCGAACTCACGAGCCCCGTGAAGGGCTGCCGGTTTTCAAGACCGGTGCATTCAACCGCTCTGCCACCTCTCCGGCGGGTGCGGATTGCGCGCGCACGCTACGCCAAAGCCTGCTTTGGGTCCAGCCGGACGGGAGACGGGCGAATGCCCAAGGAAACGACGGCCATGTGGCGAAATGCTCCACGGGCATTCATTCCAATGGCGCACGTCAGGCGCGGCCATCGGCCGGACGACCTACTCACAGGTCTAAGTCATTCGAACTAGGCGCGCCCGCATTCATCCGATATGTCTTGCACCGGTGGCTGCGCGCAGGCGGGTGCATTTAAGATGGCACGCGTGAAGCTGCTCATCATCGACGACCATCCCCTGTTCCGCGACGGCCTCGCGTCGTTGCTGCGTCAGGCGTTGTCCGAGACCGAGGTCACGCAGGCCACCTCGACCGAGGACGCGCTGAACCTCGCCGACGAGCAGATCTTCGACGCGGTGTTCATGGATCTCGTGATGCCCGGCCTGTGCGGCGAACCCGCGGTGCGCGAGTTCGCGCGCCGTCATCCCGATCTTCCCGTCATCGTGCTCTCGAGCTCCGAGAACGCCTCTGACGTGCGTCGCGTACTCAACGCAGGCGCGTCCGGATACATCCCGAAATCGGCGACGGCCCAAACCGTAGTGTCCGCGCTGAGTCTCGTCCTGTCCGGGAACCTCTACGTTCCGCCGCTGATGCTCAGTGCGGCGGTCCACGCCGCGGATCGGAATGCCGAGGGCGGCCCTCGATCTCTGTCGCAACTCACCGATCGCCAGATCGACGTGCTGCGATTCCTGAAAGACGGCCTCTCGAACAAGGAGATCAGCGCGAACCTCGGCATCGCGGAGAAGACCGTCAAGGTTCACATCGCCGCGATCTTCAAGACGCTGAACGTGGTCAACCGGACACAGGCGGCGAAGTTTCTGCACGAGACTCCGGGCGCGACGTGACGTTCGCGGTCAGGTGACGGATCGCCGCGCGCAGGCGGTGGTTCGGCACCGGCTTGTGCAACAACAGCAACCCGCTGTCCTCGGCATCCTTGATTCGATCCGGCGCGGTGTCCCCGGTGATCAGCATTCCCGGAATTTCATCGTCGTTGTATTCGGATCGCAGCCGCTCGATGACCCGGATCCCGTCCTCGCGACCGCGCAGTCGATAGTCGCTGATGATCAGCGACGGCCGGTCGGGACAGTTCGCGAGCCGTTCCAGCATCGCGTCGCACGAGCCCGCGACGATCGTGTCGTAGCCCCAGCTACCGAGCAGACTCTTCATCGCCGACTGGATGGTCAACTCGTCGTCGACGACGAGGATGAGGCCGCTGCCCGAGATCGCACTGTCCGCGGTGCCGTCGAAGCGATCGCCGGTCGACGCGATCTCGGCATCCGACAGCGGCAGATCCACGAAGAACGCCGAGCCCCGTCCGGGTTGCGAGCGGAATCCCAGCGGATGTCCTAACAAGGCCGTGAGGCGCTTGACGATGGCCAACCCCAGGCCCACGCCCTTGTTGCGATCGCGCTCCGGATTGTCGATCTGGTAGAACTCCTTGAAGATCTGCGCGTGCTCGTGCGGCGGGATGCCGCGGCCGGTGTCCCAGACACCGACGCTCAGCGTGCGGCCGCGCCGCCGGCAGGCGATGAGCACGCGGCCTTCGTCGGTGTAGTTGATGGCGTTCGCGACGATGTTGCGCACGACGCGCTCGATGAGCAGCGGGTCGGTGTAAACCGCGGCTTTCGTTGGGCGGCACCGAAGTTTCACGCCCTTCGCTTCCGCGGTCGGCGCGAAGTCGCGGCAAACGCGTTCGAGCATCGGCTGAAACGCGAAGGTCCGCGCATTGACCTCGACGACGCCAGCATCGAGTCGCGAGATGTCGAGGAGCCCGTTGAAGAGACCACCCATCGCCTGCACGGAGCTATCGATGTGATCGAGGAGTTGCCCCGCCTCGTGATCCGCGATGCGCGGACGCAGCGCGGCCACGAACAGCGAGAGCGCATGCACGGGCTGCCGCAGGTCGTGACTCGCCGCCGCGAGGAAACGCGACTTCGCGGTGTTCGCCTCCTCCGCCTTGACCTTTTCCGTCGTGAGCTTCGCGATCAGATCCTCGTTCTCGAACCGCAGCCGCACCGACTCCTCGAACTGCGCGCTGTAACGACGCGCCTGGTCGAACACGGCGAGGAACCAGCCGAGCGTGATGAGCGCAAGCAGGTAGTGCGCGCGCTCGCCCTGCATCGCGAGCCAGCCGATCGGGAACAAGACCATGGGCGCGAGGACGGAATAGATCGAGGCGCGCAACACGCCGAATGCCGTAATCGCGCCGCTCGACACGGCGCAGATATAAAGAAGAGTCAGCAGCTGCATGTCGAAGTGCGCGCGCGGCATCAGCCACAGCGACCCGAGTCCCAGCGTGAACCCGCCCACGAGAGCGCCCGCGCTGAACCAGCGCGCCCAGTAGCGCCACTCGGAATCCGGCGGCTTGCGCCGGTGGTACGCAAAGATCAGCACGAGCCGCGCGGCCACCTGCAGGATCATCGCGGCCATGAAGCCGATCGCGACGTTCCAGCCGATCGCGCCGTTGCCGGCGATGAGCGGCGCGAGCAGGCAGCCGCCGACGAGGGTCGCCAGCATGCCCGGCGCGGTGTTCTGGTACGCCGAGCGCACCTGTTCGGCGCCGATCCGTGTTTCGAGCAGGTTATTAGTCGTCATTGCTGCGGTCGAGGCTAGCCAAGTTCGCGGTGGCCCGCCACTTCCTGACGAACCGTCACTTGCAGCGCGACGCGCGAGCCGCTTTGATCGGGCGATCGAATCGGAGGTCGCATGGATTTCTGGCAGGGCTTCGTCGTGCTCACCGTGGCGCATCTGCTCGCGGCCGCCTCTCCCGGTCCCGACTTCGCGTATGTCACGCGCCAGTCGCTCGTGCATGGGCGAAGCGCGGGCCTGTATGCGAGTCTCGGCATCGCGCTGGGTCTGTCGATCCACCTCGTGTACTCCGCCGCGGGTCTCGCCGCGGTCATCGCGCACTCGGCCCATTGGATGACGGCGATCCGCATCGCGGGCGGCGCGTATCTGCTCTGGCTCGGTGTTCAGGGGTTGCGCAGCAGCGCGCGCTCGAGCGACAGCGCCGTTGCATCGCCGAGCGCGACACCGGCATCGCCATGGCAGCAGATCGCGGGAGGATTTCTCTGCAACGCGCTCAATCCGAAGGCCCCTATCTACTTCCTCGCGCTGTTCACGGTCGTGTTGTCGCCCGACCTGCCCGCGCCGACGCTGGTCGCGTATGGGGCGTGGATCATGGTGCTGCAGTGGTTGTGGTTCTCGCTGGTCGCGACCGTGTTCACGCATCGCGCGATACGCGAACGGCTGCTCGGCATGCGGCACTGGATCGATCGCGCGTTTGGCGCAGTGCTGATCGCGCTGGGCATCCGGGTGCTGCTCTCGGCGAAGTAGAGGTTCGGCACTTTTCGCGGCTTTGGGGAGTGGCCCCAAAGGGCCCTTTGGGGCCACTCCCCAATCCTGACCTGCTGGAGACATCCGCGGCTGACAACCCTGTCCTGCGTGTCTTGCGCTGTCCCTAGCGCGACACGCGTATCGCGCAAACCTTGACTGCAAGGTGACGCGGCATAAGCTTCGGCCCGTCGCTGGCATTTCGCACGTCTGCCGCCAGCGATTGCAGGGAGCATGACATGGACACGCGAGAACCCTTCCGTTTGCCGTCAGGCGTGTTCGACACGCTCCCTCGACTCGTTCGTTAGATTCGATCGTCGTCGGCGACCCCGCACCCGGCGCCGCCGGCGTGCGCGTCATCGGCGTTCTAGTTAGTCGACACAGGGGGATTCATGTTTACACGACATTGGCGCACGCGACTCGTCGCGGTGTGCCTGGCTCTTCTCGCGACACCGCTGCTCGCGCAGCAGTTCAACTACACCGAAGCCTTGCAGAAATCGCTCTTCTTCTATGAAGCGCAACGCTCCGGCGATTTGCCCGCGACGAACCGCATCAACTGGCGCGGTGACTCCGGCATGCTCGACGGCACGGACGTCGGCCGCGATCTGACCGGCGGCTGGTACGACGCCGGCGATCATGTGAAGTTCGGCCTGCCGATGGCGGCCTCCGCCACGATGCTCGCCTGGGGCATTGTCGATTACCGCAATGCCTACGTGCAGACCGGCCAGCTCACGACCGCCCTCGACCAGTTGAAGTGGGCCACCGACTACTTCATCAAGGCTCACCCTTCCGCGAACGAACTCTACGGCCAGGTGGGCAACGGCGGCACCGACCACGCCTGGTGGGGACCCGTCGAAGTCATGCAGATGACGCGGCCTTCCTATCGCGTCACGACCGCCTGCCCCGGCTCGGATCTCGCGGGCGAAACGGCGGCGGCCCTGGCCGCGGCCTCCATCGCATTCCGCCCCACCGACCCCACGTACGCGAACACGCTGCTCGCGCACGCACGCCAGCTCTACACGTTCGCCGACACCTATCGCGGCAAGTACTCCGACTGCATCACCGATGCCGCCAGCTACTACAACTCCTGGAGCGGCTTCAACGACGAACTCGTCTGGGGGGCGATCTGGATGTATCGCGCGACGAACGAAACGGCGTTCCTCGACAAGGCGCAGAGCTACTACGCCAATCTCTCGAACCAGCAGCAGACGACAATCAAGTCGTACAAGTGGACGCACGCCTGGGACGACAAGTCCTACGGCAGCTACGTGCTGCTCGCGAAGCTCACGGGCAATGCGACCTACCACAACGACTCGCAGCGCTGGCTCAACTGGTGGACGGTCGGCGGCACGGCGCACGGCGCCGACAACACGCGCGTCAACTACAGCCCGGGCGGCCAGGCCGTGCTCGACCAGTGGGGTTCACTGCGTTACGCCGCGAACACCTCCTTCATCGCGCTGGTCTATGCCGATGCGATCACCGACACCACGCTGAAGGCTCGTTACCACGACTTCGCGCTGCGTCAGATCGACTACGCGCTCGGCGAAAACCCGCGCAACTCGAGCTACGTCGTCGGCTTCGGCGCGAATCCGCCCCGGAACCCGCACCATCGCACGGCGCACGGCTCGTGGACGGATCAGCTCACCTTCCCGGTAGATAGCCGGCACGTCCTGTACGGCGCGCTCGTCGGCGGACCGTCATCCAACAACGATCTGTACACGGACGATCGCGGCAACTTCGTGAACAACGAAGTGGCCACCGACTACAACGCCGGCTTCACGGGCGCGCTCGCGCGTCTCGCGGAAGAATACGGCGATGCTCCGCTCGCGAATTTTCCGCAAGCGGAAGCCGTGGTCGGCAACGAGATGTTCATGGAAGCGGCGATCAACGCCACCGGCTCGAATTTCACCGAGATCAAGGCTCTGGTGAACAATCAGTCGGGCTGGCCGGCGCGCATGGGCGACCGGCTCTCGTTCCGCTACTACTTCACGCTCGAAACGGGCGTGACGCCCAGCCAGATCACGGTCACCGCCAACTACAACCAGTGCTCGGCACCGTCGGCGCCGATCCTGCATTCGGGCAGCGTGTACTACGTGAACGTCAGCTGCGTGGGCACGAAGATCTATCCGGGCGGCCTGCAGCACTTCAAGAAGGAAGTGCAGGTCCGCATCGCGAGCTCGGGCGCCTGGGATCCGAGCAACGACTGGTCGATCGCGGGCGTGAACCCGACGCCGGGTGGAACACCCGCGCTCGTCACGCGCATCCCGCTGTATGACAACGGGGTGCGCGTGTACGGCACCGAGCCGACGGGCGGCACGACGGACACGCAAGCCCCGACGACTCCCGGCAACTTCAGTGTCACGGGCACGACGACATCGTCGATCGCGCTGGCGTGGAACGCGTCGACGGACGACGTCGGCGTCACGGGGTATCAGGTGACGCGCGGCACGACCGTCGTCGCCAACACCAGCGCACTGACCTTCACGGACACGGGCCTCACGGCGAACACGGCGTATTCGTACGCAGTGCGCGCGCTCGATGCGTCCGGCAAGCAGTCCGTCGCGGCCACCGTGAGCGGCACGACGGCGGCGGCGCCGACGCCGGACTTCACGCTGTCGCCGGCTTCGGCTCCGCTATCCGTGGCGCGCAGCGCCAGCGCAGCCACGACACTCGCGATCAATCGCACCAACTTCACCGGTGCGGTGACGGTGAGCGCGAGTGGTTTGCCGAGCGGCGTGACGGTGGCGTTCAGCCCAACCGGCGCAACCACGGGCAACTCGGTGACGGCGACGTTCAGCGCATCCAGCACCGCGACGCTCGGCACGGCCAACGTGACGATCACCGCGACGTCGGGGACTCTCACGCGCACGTCGACGGTGGCGCTGACGGTGACCGGCGCGGTGGCGAGCGACTTCACCGTCGGCTCGTCGGGTCCGCTCTCCGTGGCGCGCAGCGCCAGCGGCACGGCCACGGTCTCGATCAACCGCACGAACTTCACGGGTTCGGTGACGTTGAGCGCGAGTGGTTTGCCGACCGGTGTAACCGCGTCGTTCAGCCCCGCGTCGACCACGGGCAACTCGTCGGTGGTGACCTTCGCCGCGTCGAGCACCGCGACCTTGGGCGCGGCGACGGTGACGATCACGGCCGTATCGGGTTCGCTGACTCGCACGACGACCGTCGCGCTGACGATCACGGGAGTCGTGGCGAGCGACTTCACGGTCGGCTCGTCGGGTCCGCTGAGCGTTGCGCGCGGCGCGAGCGGCACGTCGACGATATCGATCAGCCGCACGAACTTCACCGGCGCGGTGACAATGAGCGCGAGTGGATTGCCGAGCGGCGTGACGGTGGCGTTCAGCCCGTCGGGCGCGACGACTGGCAACTCCGTGACGGCGACGTTCAGCGCCTCGAGCACCGCGACGCTTGGTGCGGCGACGGTGACGTTGACGGCGGCTTCCGGTTCGACCACTCGCACGACGACAGTGGCGTTGACTGTCACGGCCGGTGGCACGGGCGGCGTCGTGACGGCGGCAGCGTCCGTCGGATCGTCGAGCCCGTGGTTCAACGAGCTGCAACTGCGCGTGAACAACACGGCGACGCTGACGGCGTTGACGGTGACGGTGGTGGTTGCGCGCACGACGGGCATCAGCCATTCGGGCGCGTACAACACGATTGGCGGTCAGATCACGCAGGCGAACTCGAGCACGGCGACGGCGATCACGTACACGTTCACGCTGAACGCGGGACAGACGCTGCCGGCGGCGACGGGCCGACTGTTCGCGATGCAGTTGTCCGGCACGGGCACGGCGCATCCGACGTCGGGCGATACGTACAGCGTGACGTACACGTCGGGAGGTACGACGCAGACGGTCTCCGGCACGTTCTGAAATGGGGATATTCCCCATTTGCTAGCAAAAGGGGACGCACCTCGCGGTGCGTCCCCTCTCTCGATCAGACCCGCTCAATCAGGCCCGGCACCAAATGCCGGTTTGGGGCCAATCCCCTAGATCTTCTCGGCGCCCACGTAGGACCGCAGCGATTCCGGCACCGTGACGCTGCCATCCGCGTTCTGATAGTTCTCGAGCACCGCGACCAGCGCGCGACCCACCGCAACGCCGGATCCATTCAACGTATGCAGCGGCTCGGGCTTGCCCGTCTCCGGATTTCGCCAGCGCGCCTGCATGCGCCGCGCCTGGAAAGCTTCACAATTACTGCACGAGGAAATCTCGCGATACTTGTTCTGCCCCGGCAGCCAGACTTCGATGTCGTAGGTCTTGGCGCTGCCGAAGCCGATGTCGCCCGCGCAGAGAGCCACGACGCGATACGGCAGGCCTAACTTCTGGAGGATCTTCTCGGCGCTGCCGGTGAGCTCCTCGAGCGCCGCGTACGAATCCGCGGGGCGCGTGATGTGCACGAGCTCCACCTTCTCGAACTGGTGCTGGCGGATCAACCCTTTCGTGTCCTTGCCGGCCGCGCCCGCCTCGGAACGGAAGCAAGGCGTGTGCGCGACGAACTTCATGGGCAGCTTGCCCGCTTCCACGATGCTGTCGCGCACGAGATTCGTGACCGGCACTTCCGCGGTCGGAATCAGGAAGAAACCCTGCTCGCTGTGCACGCGGAACAGATCCGCTTCGAACTTGGGCAACTGACCGGTGCCCTGCAGCGCGTGCCCGAGCACGAGATACGGCACGTAGAGTTCGGTGTACCCATGCTCACGCGTGTGCGTGTCGAGCATGAACTGCGCGAGCGCGCGATGCAGTCGCGCCACGCCGCCGCGCATGACCGAGAACCGCGCGCCGGAGATCTTCGCGGCGGTTTCGAAGTCGAGGCCACCGAGCGCCTCGCCGATGGCAACGTGATCCTTGGGCGTGAAGTCGAACTTCCTCGGCTCGCCCCAAGCGCGGACTTGTCTGTTGGCAGATTCGTCGCGCCCTTCCGGCACCGATTCGTGCAGTAGATTGGGCAGGCCCAGTTGCCAGGCATCGAGCTCGGCCTGGATTTTCGTGATCTCGGCGTCGGCCTTCTCGAGCTCTTGCGTGAGCTGCTGGCCGCGCTCGAGCAGCGGCGCCGCGTCCTCTCCCTTGCCCTTCGCCATGCCGACGGCCTTCGCGTTCGCATTGCGCTCCGAGCGCACGCGATCGGACTCGATCTGCGCAGTCTTGCGGCGCTCATCGAGCGAATGGAATGCGGCGACGTCGAGCATGAAGCCACGGCGCGCGAGATTGGCGGCTACGCCTGCGGCGTCGGCACGCAATTGCTTGGAATCGAGCACGAATACCCCTGTTGTCTCATCTTGGCCGCTGCGCGGCCGGGCTAACTCTTCGAAAAGAACTGCAGCAGCAACGCCGACGAGTTCACGAGCGCATGCGGCACGGCCGCGGCGCCGAACGCATGTTTGTATGAAACCGGCCGCCATGCAAGGTAGCCGCGCGAGAACACGAAAAAGCTCCAGACGACGCCGAAGAACCACATCGGATAGAACATCGCGTGCAGTGCGCCCCAGACCAGCGCCGAAATCGCGGCGACCAGATTCACGTTGCGGACGAACCGCGCGAGCCCGGTAACGAGCAGCGCGAGCACGACGGTCTCCACGAGCGGAGCCACGACGAGCGTGATCCACACGCTGCGCTGCGCGATCTCCCGCGCGGGCTTCTGCAGCGCCTCGACATCCACGCCCGCGGACGCGAACAGCGCATGCGCGCCGAGCAGGATGAGGATCGTCGGAATCAGCGCGACGTGCCACGCGAGGACGCAGTACCAGGCGAAGGATCCACGCGCGGGGAAAAAGCCCGCGATGCGTTCGGGCGCCGCTCGTTCGGGTCCCGCTCCTTCGGATGAAGTCACCCCTGCGCCAGCAGCGCCGCTCCGACGAAGCGGCCGAGCCAGGCGAGCCCGATGCAACCGACGAGCGTGACGACGACATACGCGATTCCCGCCGCCGAGAATCCCAGCAAGCTGGATTCGAGCGCGAACGCGGAATATGTCGTGAAGCCGCCCAGAACGCCGGTCATCCAGAAGAGTCGCGCGCTGTCCGCGCCCTGCCCGCCACGGGCCGAAATCCACATATACAAGAGTCCGATCGCGAAGCTGCCCAACAGGTTCACCGTCAAGGTGGGCACCGGAAAGCCGCCCGGCGCCGCCGGCCACGCGCGCGCGACGCCGTAGCGCGCGAGGCTGCCGAGCGCGCCGCCGAGCGCGACCCACACCCAGGTCATTTGTCTTCCTCCGGACCTTTCTCGCTTCGCGGCGGTTCATTGCCGCGCAGGCGCGCGAGCGCCTCGCCGATCTTGATCTCGAGCCCGCGCGACACGGGACGGTAGTAGCGCCGCTCCGGCAGCTCGTCGGGTAGATAGCGCTCGCCCTTCGCGACTCCGCCGGGCTCGTCGTGCGCGTAGCGATAGCCCTTGCCGTAGTCGAGTTCTTTCATGAGCTTCGTCGGCGCATTGCGCAGCCGCAGCGGCACATCGAGCGTGCCGAATTCCTGCACGTCGGCCTGGGCCTCGCCATACGCCACATACACCGCGTTGCTCTTCGGCGCGACGGCGAGATAGACCACGGCATTCGCCAGCGCGAGTTCGCCTTCGGGACTGCCGAGCCGCTCGAAGGTCTGCCACGCATCGAGCGCGAGCTGCTGGCCGCGGGGATCCGCAAGGCCGATGTCCTCGACGGCCATGCGCACGATGCGGCGCGCGAGGTAGTGAGGATCGCAACCGCCGTCGAGCATGCGCGCGAACCAGTACAACGCGCCGTCGGGATCCGTGCCACGGACCGCCTTGTGCAGCGCCGAGATCTGGTCGTAGAACTGCTCGCCGCCCTTGTCGAAACGGCGACGCCCGCCCGTGGCGACTTCGCGGACCTGATCGAGCGTGATCGTCGGGCGGCCGTCTTGCTCCGTTGCGAGGTCCGCCGCGACTTCGAGCATGCCGAGCGCGCGCCGGCCATCACCGTCGCCGCCGTGTGCCAGCGCGATCAGCGCCGCGTCGTCGATGAGCAGATTGCGTTTGCCGAGGCCGCGCTCGGTATCCTCGAGCGCGCGGCGCAGGAGTTTCACGAGGTCATCGGTCTTGATCGAACGCAGCACGTAGACGCGCGCGCGAGAGAGCAACGCGCTGTTGATCTCGAACGAAGGATTCTCGGTGGTGGCGCCGATGAAGATCAGCGTGCCGTCTTCGACGTACGGCAGGAAGGTGTCCTGCTGCCCCTTGTTGAAACGGTGCACTTCGTCGAGGAACAGCACCGTGCGACGGCCGCGTTCGGCGCGCACGATTTGCGCGCGCTCGACCGCTTCGCGGATGTCCTTCACGCCAGCCATCGTCGCGGAGAGCTGCATGAATTCGGCATCGGCACGCCGCGAGATGAGCCGTGCGAGTGTCGTCTTGCCGGTGCCGGGCGGACCCCAGAGGATCAGCGAGTGCAGCTGCCCGCGCTCCAGCGATTCACGCAGTGGTTTGCCGGGGCCGAGCACCTGCTCCTGTCCGACGAATTCTTCCAGTGTCCGCGGGCGCATGCGATCCGCGAGCGGCCGCAATCCATCATCCGCCGGAACTTGTCTCAGAAAATCCGGCTGCGGCCCGGAAGGCTTCGAGCCGCGCGCGCTCATTGCGCGGCCCGTCGACCCAGGATCCACGCGGCGCCTTGCGGCCAGCGTTCCAATCCCGCGCGCGCCAGCAGCAACCCGAGCCCCGCGCCGAGTAGATTGGCGATGCAATCGAACACGTCCGCCTCGCGGCCGACGTGCATCAGCGACTGCGAGACTTCGATGCCGACACCGAGCAGGAACTGGAACAGCAGGATTTTCCACCAGCTACGGCGTGCGACGAGCCCGGCGAAATAGCAGGCCATCAGCGCGTGGCCGACGATGTGGCTCAACTTGTCGTTGAACGAAAAGGACTCGGGCAGTTCCCGGTTGGGCAGCAGGCAGATCGTCACGGCGGCGCAGACGATGAGGCCACCCAGGATCCACCAGAATCGCCGCAGCGTCATGGAATCGGCGTGCCGATCACATCCGCGCCGGCCGGCGGCGTGAACGTCACTTCGGACTCGGACACCGGCGCATTGCGCTCGCTCGACAGGAATTGCAGACGTACGGTCTGGCCGAGCTTGTCCTTCAACACCATGCCCTTGAGTTCGCCGCGACCGAAGCCGAGCCGCGCTTCGCGAAAATCCGCATCGCTGCCTTTCGGGGTGACGACGACCCAGTCGAAGCCATCGCGTTTACCGCCGGACGCCACGCGGAACAGTTCGCGAATATTTCCTTCCCCGGACAACAGGCTCGCGGGCGTCGCCGGCAGCGCCGCGGCCGCGGACTTCACCGAGACCTGCTCGAGATCCGCGTCATAGAACCAGAGATTCTTGCCGTCAGCGATCATGAGCTGCGCTGCGGTCGCGCCGTCCTGCATCACTTCCCAGCGAAAACGCCCGGGCCGAAGGATGACGAACTTGCCGGTGGAGCGCTGCACGGTCTCGCCGCGCCCGTCAGTCACGCTCTGCTGAAACTCCGCGCGCAGCGTCTTCAGTTGCGCGAGGTAGGTGTCGAGCGGCGTATTGCCCGCAGGCGGAGCTGAACCCTGCGTGAACGCGGGAGTCGCGACGGCGAGCGCGACACAAAGAACACTTAAGATTTTTCGTCTCATGCCGGATGAGACTGCGGCGATCGACATTCGTTGCGTCACTCGGCAGGCGCGGGCGCGAGAATCTCGCGTGAGCCGTTCGGTTGCAGCGGGCCGACCACGCCGGCGTTCTCCATGCTCTCGAGCAGCCGCGCGGCGCGGTTGTAGCCGATCTTGAGGCGGCGTTGTACGTAGGAGATGGAGGGTTTGCGCTCGGTCGTGACGATCTTGACGGCTTCGTCGTAGAGCTCGTCCTGCTCTCCGCCGGCGCCGCCTTCGATGGGCGGCTCCCCGGAAATGCCTGCCAGCGGAGCGCTCGGCCCATCGAGGATGTCTTCGATGTAGTTTGGCGCGCCGGCCTTCTTGAGCGCGTCCACGACGCGATGCACTTCCGCATCGGCGACGAAGGCGCCGTGCACGCGGGTCGGCACCGACGTCCCGGCCGGTAGATAGAGCATGTCGCCGTGGCCGAGCAACGACTCGGCGCCCATCTGGTCGAGGATCGTGCGCGAATCGACGCGCGCCGAGACCTGAAACGCAATGCGGGTCGGGATGTTCGCCTTGATGAGGCCGGTGATGACGTCGACCGAGGGGCGCTGTGTCGCGAGCACCAGGTGGATGCCCGACGCGCGCGCTTTCTGCGCGAGGCGCGCGATCAGCTCTTCGACCTTCTTGCCGACGATCATCATCAGGTCGGCGAGCTCGTCGATGATCACGACGATGTACGGCAGCGGCACGAGATCCTGGATCTTCGACTGGTCGAGCGTCGGGTCGTTCGCGGCCATCGCGGTCATGACCGGATCGCGGATCGGCTTGCCGGAGTCGGTCGCGTCCTTCACCTTGTGGTTGAAGCCCGAGATGTTGCGCACGCCGAGAGCCGACATCAGCTGATAGCGGCGCTCCATCTCCGCGACACACCAGCGCAGCGCGTTCGCCGCGTGCTTCATGTCGGTGACCACGGGCGCGAGCAGGTGCGGGATGCCCTCGTACACCGACAGCTCGAGCATCTTGGGATCGATCATGATCAGCCGGACGTGTTCGGCGGTCGACTTGTACAACAGCGACAGGATCATCGCGTTGATCGCGACGGACTTGCCGGAGCCGGTCGTGCCGGCGACGAGCAGGTGCGGCATCTTCGCGAGATCCGCGGTCACGGGATTGCCGCCGATGTCCTTGCCGAGCGCGAGCGCCAGCGGCGAGCGCACGTCGTCGTATGACTTCGACTTGATGATCTCGCCGAGCGTGACGATCTCGCGCTTCTCGTTCGGGATCTCGAGACCCATGACGGACTTGCCCGGGATGACTTCCACGACGCGAACGGAGATCGCCGACAGCGAGCGCGCGAGATCCTTCGCGAGGCTGGTGATCTGGCTGACCTTCACGCCCGGCGCGGGTCGCATCTCGTAACGCGTGACGACCGGGCCGGGCTGCACCGCGACCACTTCCACCTCGATGCCAAAATCCTTGAGCTTGAGCTCTACGAGGCGCGACATCGCCTCGAGCGCTTCCGACGAGTATCCCGATTCGCGCGCCGGCGGATCGTCGAGCAGCTTGAGCGCGGGGAGCTCGCCCGATTTCGGCGAGTCGAACAGCGGCACCTGCCGCTCCTTCTCGACGCGTTCGCTCTTCTCGACGACGGGAGCCGGCGCCTCGATGCGCGGCTTCACGCGGGTCGCCGTGCGTTGCACTTCCACCTTCGCGGCTTCGACTCGCGCCTTCTTCGCTTCGACGCCGACGGCGACGTCGCGCGCGACGCTACGGCGCGCGCGGAACCAGCCGATCCCGTTCCAGACACCGGCGCCCAGCCAATCGATGATCGTCAGCCAGGAAACTCCGAACGCCAACGAAATTCCCGCCATCCAGGCAGCGAGCAACAACAGCGTGGCGCCCAGGACGCTGAAGCCGGACGCGATCCAGGTGCCGATGTGGCCGACGACGCCGCCCGCCGTCGCAGGCAGCGAGCTGCCGTTCCAATACAGCGTGGCGAGGCCGCAGCTCGCGATCAGCAACAGCGTGAAACCCGCGATGCGCACGGCGGTATTGACGCGCGTACGGCCCTCCTCTTCGGAGGGCTGGCGGAACATCACGAAGCACGCGACGCCGAGCATGATCGGGAATAGATAGGCGGGGCGGCCGAACAGGAAGAACATGAGACTCGCGACCCACGCGCCCATCGGGCCCACGAAATTGTGGATCGCTTCGTCGCCGGCACCCGTCGAGGAGAAACCCGGATCGTTCGAATCGTACGAAAGCAGCGCCACCAGCATGATCAGCGCGCAGACGCCGACGACAATGACGGCACTCTCGCGCAGCCCTCGCGACACGGCGGCCGTGACGCGTTTTCCGGGCTTGGTGCGATCGTAGGTAGCTTCTGCCATTAAGTTCCAAGTCCTTGAAAACAAGGGTCGTTGATTGCCGGGCGAATCTTAACTCATCAACGCCGGATGAGTGACCTTGCCCGCCTCGACGTTGATGCCACGAACGAGACCCGGATCATCCCGCCAGTCGCCATCAGCGAGACGCACGGCGAACGGTGCGATCGCCGCCGACAGCGCCTGCGATGAGGTGCGCGGCACGGAGCCCGGCATGTTCGTCACGCAGAAATGCGTGACGCCCTCCCACTGGTATGTGGGCGCCTCCCAGCTCGTCGGCTTCGTGGTTTCGATGCAGCCGCCCTGATCGACGCTGATGTCGACGATCACGCTGCCCGCCTCCATGGACTTCACCATCTCGGCCGACACGACGTGCGGCGCGCGCGCGCCGGTCACGAGCACGGCGCCGATCACGACGTCGGCCGCGCGCACCGCATCGGCGACATCGGAGACGTGCGGATAGAGACCGGTGACGTTCGGGCCGAGCGCCCGCGCGGCCACCAGTTTGTCGCGATCCTTGTCGAACACGACGACCTCGGCCCCGAGGCCCGCGGCAACCAGCGCGGAATTTCCGCCGGCCACGCCACCGCCGAGCACGACGACCTTGCCGCGCTTCGCCGCCGGCACGCCGCCTAACAAGATGCCCTTGCCGCCCTGCGGCTGGTGCAGGAGAGTCGTGGCGTACTGCATCGACAGACGGCCCGCGATGTCGCTCATCGGCGCGAGCAATGGCAGGCGACCCGCGCGATCCTCGACGGTCTCGAACGCGACCGCGGTCAGGCCGATCTGGCACAGACGGCGCGTGAGCTCGGGCAACGCCGCGAGGTGCAGGTAGCAGAACAGCAGGTGGTCCTTGCGCAGGCGCGCGAGGTCGGGCTCGATGGGCTCCTTCACCTTCACGATCATCTGCGCCTTCGCGAACAGTTCGTCCGCGTTGGGCAGGACCGTCACGCCCACATCACGAAAAGATTGGTCGGTATAACCACTCTTCTCGCCGGCGTGGGTTTCGACGAACACTTCGTGTCCGCCACGCACCAGCTCGACGCAGGCCGCGGGAATCAAACCGACGCGGCCTTCGCGGGCCTTCAACTCACGGGGAATGCCAATTCGCATTTGGGGTACCGATCGCTCGCGCGCTCTTGGCCGCGACGTGCGCCTTTCTTAACATGGGGCCCGGTCGAGAAAAGCAGCGCGCCCAGCCTGACCCAGTGCAAACTTGTCCGAATAACTTGAAACGAGAATTCCGCGCGCAATTAAAGTGGATTGAATCCCGTTCGAATGGCCAAAATTATACATGAGCACCCCCCGACATAATTCCCTGGTGATCCTGGGTTCCGGCCCCGCCGGATATACCGCCGCGGTCTACGCCGCACGCGCCAACCGCAAACCCCTGTTGATCACGGGAGTCGAGCAAGGCGGACAGTTGATGACGACCACCGAGGTCGACAACTGGCCCGGCGATGCGCACGGCCTGCTGGGCCCCGCGCTCATGGAGCGCATGAAGAACCATGCCGAGCGCTTCAACACCGAGATCGTCAACGACCACATCCACACCGTGGATTTCTCGAAGCGGCCGTTCGTGCTCGAGGGCGACTACGGCAAGTACACCTGCGATGCGCTGATCATCTCGACGGGCGCTTCCGCGAAGTATCTCGGCATCCCTTCGGAAGAAAAATTCCGCGGCAAGGGCGTCTCCGCGTGCGCGACCTGCGACGGATTCTTCTACAAGGGGCACAAGGTCCTCGTCGTCGGCGGCGGCAACACGGCCGTCGAAGAAGCGCTGTACCTCTCGAATCTCGCGAGCCACGTCACCGTCGTGCATCGTCGCGACAAATTCCGCGCGGAGAAGATCCTGCAGGATCGTCTGTTCGCGCTCGAGAAGGCGGGCAAGGTGCGCATCGCCTGGAACCATACGATCGACGAGATCGTCGGCGACCAGACGGGCGTCAGTGGAGTCCGCATCAAACCGACCGAGCACGGCGGCACGATCGAGAACGTCGAAGTCACCGGCGCATTCATCGCGATCGGCCACACGCCGAACACCGGCTTCTTCGCGGGCCAGCTCGACATGCGCGACGGCTACATCACGATCAAGAGCGGCAGCGACGGCGCGGCGACGGCAACCAGCGTTCCCGGGGTTTTCGCCGCTGGCGACGTCGCCGATCACGTGTATCGTCAGGCCATCACCTCGGCCGGATCCGGATGCATGGCTGCGCTCGATGCGGACAAATATCTCGACCAGCATTTCGGGCATTGACCCCGCCGCCTGGGACGCACTCGATGCGGGCGGCGCGCCTTTCCTGCGCCACGCGTTTCTCGCCGCGCTCGAGGACACGGGTTGTGTCGGCGGGCGCACCGGATGGACGCCGGCGCCGGTAACACTGCACGACGAGCACGGGCTCGCCGCGGCGGCGCCGGTGTATGTAAAGGCGCATTCGTTCGGCGAATTCGTCTTCGATTTCTCCTGGGCGCAGGCGTACGCGCAACACGGTCTCGACTACTACCCCAAGCTCGTGATCGGCTCGCCGTTCACGCCCGCGACCGCACCAAGGCTGCTCGTGCGTCCGGGCGCGGATGCGCCGGCGCTGCGCAAGAGACTCATCCGCGAGATCGAATCGGTGGCGCAATCTCGCGGTTGCTCGTCGGTGCATGGCCTGTTCGTCTCGGCCGATGACGCGCAGGCATTCGCGGACGCGGGCTGGCTCGAACGCTTCGACGTGCAGTTCCACTGGGCCAACCAGAACTACCGCGATTTCGACCAGTACCTCGAAACGTTCACGACGCGCTTCCGCAAGAACGCGCGCCGCGAACGCCGCCGCCTCGAGGAGTCCGGACTCGTCTGCGACACCTTGTTAGGGCCGGATCTCGACGAGGCCGCGATCGATGAGGTTTACTTCCTGCACCGCGACACCTTCCTGCGTCACGGCCATGAGCCTTACCTCACGCGCGAATTTTTTCGCGCGCTGCCCGGCGCGCTCGGCGAGAAGCTCATGATCAAGCGCGCGCGGCGCGGCAACGAAACGGTCGCGGCGTCGGTCTTCTACTGGAGCGACGACGCGCTCTTCGGCCGGTACTGGGGAACACGTGAGCAGCACAACGGACTGCACTTCGAGCTCTGCTACCACCAGGGCATCGACTTCTGCATCGAGCGCGGTATCCGGCGTTTCGAACCCGGCACCCAGGGCGAGCACAAGATCAGTCGCGGCTTCGTCCCACAACGCACCTGGTCCGTGCACTGGATCGCGCATGCCGCGTTCCGGGAGGCGATATCGGACTACCTGAAGCGCGAAGGCACGCAGGTCGCCCGGTACGCGCACGAGATCGACAAGCACGTGCCGTACCGCGATGCACGCCATGCCGCGCGCGCAAAATGAGCCCGGCGTGAACAAAACCATCACCTGGCTCACGCCGGAAGGCGACCGCGAGTGGTTTCCGCCACTCGATCAGGCGCTGGACGAGCCGGACGGACTGTTGGCCGCCGGTGGAGATCTGGCTCCGGCACGATTGCTCGCCGCCTACCGGCGCGGGATCTTCCCGTGGTACTCGGCGGGCCAGCCTGTCCTCTGGTGGGCGCCGAATCCGCGGGAAGTGTTGTTGCCCGGCGAGTTTCGCTGCTCGCGCAGCCTTGCCAAAACTTTGCGAAATCGCGGGTTTGAAGTGACTTTCGATCGCGAGTTCGCCGCCGTGATGAAAGCCTGCGCGGCGCGGCGCGAAAACTCCGCGGGCACCTGGATCACACCCGAAATGCATGCGGCGTACTGCGAGCTACACACCCGGGGACACGCGCACAGCGTCGAGGTCCGGCGGGACGGCGCACTCGTGGGTGGGCTCTACGGCGTGCTCATGGGGCGAGTGTTCTTTGGCGAGTCGATGTTCAGCCGGGAGCGGGACGCGTCGAAAGTCGCATTCGCACGGCTGGTCGAGCGGGCGATCGTTGCGGGTCTCCAACTGATCGACTGTCAGCTACCTACCGCCCACCTGCGCTCCCTCGGCAGCCAGCCCATGGCCCGGACCGAATTCAGCCGGCGGGTCGCGGAAGGCACCCTCGGGCCGGACGTGCCGCTTTTCGCGGGCACTTGAAACTTGATCCGCATTCCAGCTTTTCTGGCAGAATTCGCGGCCTTCTAGGCCGGCTCAGGTATCGGATGTCGAAAGCAGATGCGATTCAGATGGAAGGCGAAGTCGTCGAGACTTTGCCTAACACTACTTTCCGCGTGAAACTCAAAACGGGTCACGTCGTGACCGCGCACATCTCGGGAAAGATGCGCAAAAACTACATCCGCATCCTCACGGGGGATCAGGTGACGGTGGAGATGACGCCGTACGATCTTTCGAAGGGCCGCATCGTCTACCGCGGGCGATAAATGGGGTCTGGCCCCATTTCCCTCTAACAGATTTGACCCCTTAGAGCGTCGCGGGTAGCGCCGGCGCCTCGACCGGAAGCGTCTCGAGCCTCAGCTCCTTCCCGTCCGCACTCACACCGATCTTCACGGTGCCGCCCGCGGCCAACTTGCCGAACAGCAACTCTTCGGCGAGCGGACGTTTGATCTGATCCTGGATGAGTCGCGCCATCGGGCGCGCTCCCATTTTCGGGTCGTACCCTTTCTCCGCCAGCCAGCGGCGCGCGTCGTCGTCGAGCATGATCGACACGCCCTTCTTCTCGAGCTGCGCTTCGACCTCGACGATGAGCTTGTCGACTACGCGTTCGATGACCGGCATGTCGAGCGGCGAGAACTGGATGATGGAATCGATGCGATTGCGGAACTCGGGCGAGAACAGACGCTTGATCGCCTCGGCGCCGTCGGACGCATTGTCCGACTGCACGAATCCGATCGACGCGCGACTCATCTCGAACGCACCCGCGTTCGTCGTCATCACGATGACCACGTGCCGGAAGTCCGCCTTGCGGCCGTTGTTGTCCGTGAGCGTGCCGTGATCCATGACCTGCAGCAGCAGGTTGAACACTTCGGGATGCGCTTTCTCGACTTCGTCGAGCAGCAGCACGCAATGCGGGTGTTTGGCGATCGCTTCGGTGAGCAATCCGCCCTGATCAAAGCCCACGTATCCGGGCGGCGCGCCGATCAGGCGCGAAACGGTGTGACGCTCCATGTATTCCGACATGTCGAAGCGGATGAATTCGATGCCCATGGCGATCGCGAGCTGTCGCGTGACTTCCGTCTTGCCGACGCCGGTGGGGCCCGCGAACAGGAAACTGCCGACCGGCTTGCGCTGATCGCCCAATCCTGACCGCGCCATCTTGATGGCGGCCGCGAGCGAGTCGATCGCCTTGTCCTGGCCGTAGATGACGAGCTTGAGATTGCGCTCGAGATTGCGCAGGACTTCTTTGTCCGACACCGAGACGCTCTTCGCCGGGATGCGCGCCATGCGCGCGACCACGTCTTCGATGTGTTTGACCTCGACCGCGGGCCCGCGCTCGTTCGCGGGCTTGAGGCGTTGACGCGCGCCCGCCTCGTCCACGACGTCGATGGCTTTGTCGGGCATGTGGCGTTCGTTGATGTGGCGCGCGGCGAGTTCCGCGGCGGCACGGATCGCGTCGTGTGTGTAGGTGATGCCGTGATGCTGTTCGAAGCGGGGCTTCAGCCCCATCAGGATGTCGATGGTCTCCGTCACCGAAGGCTCGACGACATCGATCTTCTGGAAGCGCCGCGCGAGCGCGTGGTCCTTCTCGAAGATGCCGCGGTATTCCTGATAGGTGGTCGAACCAATGCAGCGCAGCTCACCGTTCGTGAGCACCGGCTTGATGAGGTTGCTCGCGTCCATGACGCCGCCCGACGCCGCGCCCGCACCGATCACCGTGTGGATCTCGTCGATGAAGAGGATCGCGCCGGGTTGTTTCTTCAGCTCGGCAATGACGCTCTTGAGACGCTTCTCGAAATCGCCGCGGTACTTCGTGCCCGCGATCAGCGAGCCCATGTCGAGCGAGTAGATGGTGCAGTCGGACAGCACGTCCGGCACCTTGCCCTCGACGATCATGCGCGCGAGACCTTCGGCAATGGCGGTTTTGCCCACGCCCGCTTCGCCGACATACAGCGGATTGTTCTTGCGGCGTCGGCAGAGGATCTCGATCGTGCGCTCCACCTCGAGGGTGCGGCCGATCAGCGGATCGATCTTGCCGTCCTGCGCCTGCTGGTTGAGGTTGGTCGTGTACTTGTCGAGGGCGGTGCCGCCTTCGCCGTCACGCTCGCTCTCGGCGCCTGCCTCTTCCTTCGCGGTCTTCTCCTCCGCGATCTTCGAAAGGCCGTGCGAGACGAAATTCACGACGTCGAGGCGCGTGACCTCGGCGCGATTCAGGAGATGCACCGCATGACTCTGCTTCTCGCTGAAAATCGCGATCAGCACGTTGGCGACGCCGACTTCCTTCTTGCCCGACGACTGGACGTGGAACACGGCGCGCTGGAGCACGCGCTGGAACCCGAGCGTCGGCTGGACCTCACGATCCTCATCCGCCGGCAACCGCGGGGTCGTCCGATCGAGATGTTCGTTGAGCGCGTCCTTGAGACGGTTCAGATCCGCGCCGCAGGCGCGCAGGATTTCGCGAACCTTGGGCGTGTCGAGGATGGACAGCAGCAGGTGCTCGACCGTGAGGAATTCATGGCGAGCTTCGCGCGCCTTGGCGAAGGCGTCATTCAGACAGAATTCGAGCTCTTGCGATAACACCTTTGCAACCTCTCGACCGTTACAGGGATCGTCAGGCTTCCTCGAGCGTACACATCAGCGGATGGTGATTGTCACGCGCGTAGGAGGTCACCAGGGCCACTTTGGTTTCAGCGATTTCATATGTGAACACACCGCAAATTCCTTTGCCTTGGGTATGGACTTCAAGCATGACCCGCGTCGCAGTCGTGCGGTCCATGCGGAAGAATTTCTCGAGAACGTCGACGACGAACTCCATCGGCGTGTAATCGTCGTTGAGCAGCACCACCTGATATAAGGGCGGCTGCTTGGTCTTGGGCTCGGCTTCTTCGACTGCGAGGCCGGCGCCACCGTGATCAGGGCGTTCGGTTTCGGAACTGGGCATGGGCCGCTCCTTTATAGGGGGCGACCAGTGCCAACACAAGTGCGCGGGTTCCGACGTCGGTTTGTGAAGACATACAAGCGCTTGAGGCTGCTGCGGAGCGAAACGTATCATCATGGAAATGGCGGCGAATACATGGAGTTTGAGCGCGAGTGGCGGGGGCGACTGGCGCTCCGCAGCGTTGGCGCGCGCGCCGCAGGCCGCAGTCGTTGTCCTGTCGCTCGCGCTTGCCGTCCAGTTGGCGTTCTTCGTCGTCGATTTGAGCGGCCGCAGCCGTAAGACCCCGCCTCCACCTCCGGCCGCCACGCAGACCGCACCCCCGCTCGACATCAGCGGACTCGTGAATGCCCACCTGTTCGGCAATGCTGCGGTCCAGGCGAGCGGCGACGCGGCGAACGCTCCCCCGTCGAGCATGCCGCTGGTGCTGGCTGGCGTCCTGGCTACGGACGATCCCAAGGAAGGCATGGCCATCATCGGAGAGAACGCCCAGGCGGCCAAGGTCGTTTCGGTCGGCGCGCAGGTTCCCGGCGGCGCCATGCTGCATTCAGTGTATTCAGACCGGGCGATCATCGATCGCAGCGGTGCGCTCGAGTCCGTGTTCCTGCCGCGCCGCAGTTCGGCCGCGGGTCCCGCTCCGATCAATGCGCCACCCCCGCAGGCGGCCGGCAACGACGCCATGCTCGACCGCATGCGCCGTCTCGTGAACGACGACCCGGGCCTGATCGGGCAGGTCATGCGCCCGCAACCGGTGTTTGCCGGCGGCAAGATGCGCGGCTTCCGCGTCTATCCCGGCGCCAATCGCCAGGCTTTCTCCCGGCTGGGCCTGCGCGCGGGTGACCTCGTGACCGCGATCAACGGCACGCCGCTCGACGACAAGGATCGCGCCCAGGAGATCTTCGGAACGCTGAGCTCGTCCACCGACGCCCGGGTGAGCATCACGCGGAACGGCAGACCCCAGGAACTGGTACTCAACCTCGCGCAGATCAGCGCCGAGGCGGAACAGATCAATGGCGGGGGCGATGGCATGATCCAGGCTGACCCCTCGCAGGTCGAGCCGCCGCCCGGCAACGAATAAGAACGAACATGTATAGGAATCCGATGGCCAGACTTTCCTTCCGTGCCGCCCTCTTCGCGGCGCTCGCCGGTGCAACGCTCGCGTTGACGAGCGTGCCCGCCGCCGCGCAGACGAACGGACAACGCATCACACCTAACTTCCGCGACGTCGAGATCGGCCAGGTCATCGACGCGGTCGCGCAGGTGACCGGCAAGACCATCATCCCGGACCCGCGCGTGCGCGCGCAGGTGACACTGCTGTCGCAAACGTCGATGACGCCGGCCGCGTTCTACGAAACGTTTCTCGCGTTGTTGCAGGTCCACCAATTCGTGGCGGTCGAATCGGGCGGCATCATCCGCATCCTCCCCGACGCGAATGCGCGGCAGATGCCGAACATCGATCTGCCCGAAGGGGTCAATGGCGCTTCGGAACAGCTCGTGACGCAGATCATCGCGGTGCAGAACGTGAGCGCGGCGCAGCTCGTCCCCGTCCTGCGTCCGCTGATGCCGCAGGCGGCGCACATGGCCGCCTATCCACCCAGCAACATCCTCATCCTCTCCGATCGCGCCAGCAACATCGCCCGCGTCGTGCGCATCATCCGGCGCATCGACCAGGCCGGCGACAACGAAGTCGACATCATCAACCTGCAGCACGCGTCGGCCGCCGACGTGGTGCGTGTGGTCAACACCTTCTTCCAGCAGTCGCAGCAAGGCGCGGAGAGCGGTGGCTCGCCGACGCGCGTCATTGCCGACGATCGTTCGAACAGCGTGCTCATCGGCGGCGACAAATCCCAGCGATTGCGCGTGAAGGCTCTCATCACGCACCTGGACACCCCGCTCGAGAGCGGCGGCGATACGCGGGTGATCTACCTGCAGCACGCGGACGCCGAGAAGTTGGCGACCAAGCTCAAGGAACAGATCAGCGCGACGGTCGCCATCACGCAGGGCGCGCCTCCCGCGGGCGGCGGCGCCGCTGCTTCGAGCGTCGCGGCGAGCGCCGACCGCACGACGACCATCTGGGCCGAGCCGGAGACCAACGCGTTGGTCATCACCGCGCCCGTGAAGGTCATGCGCTCGCTGATGGCCGTCGTCGACAAGCTAGACATCCGCCGCAAGCAGGTGCTCGTCGAAGCCATCATCGTCGACGTCAGCGTGAACAAGAACGCCGAGCTCGGCGTGAACTGGGCGGCGTGGTCCGAAGACAGCGACACGCGCATCCCGATCGGCTCGTTCATCTCTCCGGTCGCCGGCGTCAACCTCGCCACTTTGGCAGCCGCGGTAGACAACCCGTCCGCCGCAGCAGGCGCCGCGCCATCGGGCACGACTTTCGGCATCGGCCGCATCGCCGCGACCGGCATCAATTTCGCGGCGATGCTGCGCGCGATCCAGAGCGACGGAACCACCAACGTGATCGCGACGCCATCCGCCGTCACGATGGACAACCAGGAAGCCGAGCTCAAGGTCGCGCAGGAAGTCCCGTTCATCACCGGCCAGTTCACGAACACGGGCACCAACAACGGCGACGGCCAGGTCAATCCGTTCACGACCATCCAGCGCCAGGAAGTCGGCACCATCCTCAAGATCACGCCGCAGGTGAACGAAGGCGGCGCGCTCGTGCAGCTCAAGATCGAGCTCGAGAGCTCGGAGCTTCTCCGGGGGCAGCTCGGCGATGCCGGCAGCCAGATCACCTCGAAGCGCACGATCAACACGAACGTGCTCATCGAAGACGGCGGCATCGTCGTGCTCGGCGGGTTGATCCGCGACAGCGCGGCGCGTGGCGAGAGCCGCGTGCCCTACCTCGGCCGTATCCCGTTCATCGGCGAGTTCTTCAAGACGCGCAACCGCCAGCGCGAGAAGGCCAACCTGATGGTCTTCATCCGCCCGAAGATCCTGAGCGACGGCGTCACCACGGCATTCGAAACCAACGCGAAGTACAACTTCATCCGCGATCAGCAACGCAAGGCCGGCGCGAACCCGGGCGAGATCCTGCCTCTGATTCCCTTCAACAAGGATCCGCTGTTGCCGCCGCTGCCGCCGATCGACCCGACGAAGCCCGGCGGTCGCGGCTCGGAAACGGCGCCGGGGCCGTCGGTGTCCGACAAGCCGCCCAGCGGTCCGGCCGACGGAGCACCGCCGCAGAGTTCGACGCCGCCACCGCAATGAACGCCGCCGTTCCCGACGTCGTCCACCCGCAGCGCGTCGGCTTCGCATTCGCGAAGCGGCATGGCGTGCTCGTGAAACGCGTGCACGAAGGCATCGCGGAATGCGTGTGCCGCCCGGGCGTCACGCCACTCGCCATCGCCGAAGTCCGCCGTTACCTCGGTGTCCCGGTGCGGCTCGAGAAAATCGACGAACCACTCTTCGACTCACTGCTGCGCCAGGCATACGAAGCGGGCAACGACGCGCTGGAAGCCGCCTCGGGCGTCGAAGAATCCACCGATCTCGCGCACCTTGCGCAGGAACTGCCCGAGCAGGCGGACCTGCTCGAGAGCGAAGACGACGCGCCGATCATCCGGCTCATCAACGCCGTGCTCACGCAGGCGGTGAAAGAGAATGCGTCGGACATCCACATCGAGACGTTCGAAAACCGCCTCGTGATCCGTTTTCGCGTCGACGGTGTGTTGCGCGAAGTCGTGCAGAGCAAGCGCGCGGTCGCGCCGCTCGTCGTCTCACGCATCAAGGTCATGTCGAAGCTCGACATCGCCGAGAAGCGTCTGCCGCAGGACGGCCGCATCAGCCTGCGCGTCGCCGGCCGCTCGGTGGACGTTCGCGTTTCGACGCTGCCGTCGGGCCACGGCGAGCGCGTGGTGATGCGTATCCTCGACAAGCAGGCGGGACGCCTCAAGCTCTCCGCGCTCGGCATGAACCCCGAGACCGAGGGACAGATCGCGGAGCTGTTCACCAAACCGCACGGCATCATTCTCGTCACCGGCCCCACGGGCTCCGGCAAGACGACGACGCTTTACGCCGGCCTCGAGCACCTGAACGACAACACCCAGAACATCATGACGGTCGAGGACCCGATCGAGTACTACATCGACGGCATCGGCCAGACGCAGGTCAACACCAAGGTCGACATGACGTTCGCGCGCGGATTGCGCGCGATCCTGCGTCAGGATCCGGACGTGGTGATGGTGGGTGAAATCCGCGATCTCGAAACCGCGCAGATCGCGGTCCAGGCCTCGCTCACCGGTCACCTCGTGCTATCCACCCTGCACACGAACACCGCCGTCGGCGCGGTCACGCGCCTGCGCGACATGGGCATCGAACCGTTCCTGCTGTCCTCCTCGCTGATCGGCGTCATCGCGCAGCGCCTCGTGCGCAACCTCAACGACGACAACAAGGAAGCGTTCCAGGCGGGCGAGTACGAGCGCCGTCTGCTCGGCCTCGGCCCAAACGACCCCTCGCCCACGCTCTATCGCGCGAGCGAGACCGGCGTCGGTTTCCGCGGCCGCACGGGAATCTACGAGCTCGTCATCGTCGACGATGCGATGCGTACCATGATCCACGACGAAGCCGCCGAACACGAACTCGAGCGCTACGCGCGCACGATGACACCGTCGATCCGCGACGACGGCCTCGCCAAGGTCCAGCGCGGCGAAACGACGATCGAAGAAGTCCTGCGCGTCACGCGCGAGGATTGACGTGAATGGGCGCCTTCGAATACACCGCGCTCGACACTGCGGGACGTGAACAGAACGGCGTCCTCGAAGGCGACACCGTCAAGCACGTACGCCAGCTCCTGCGCGAAAAGCAGTTGCTGCCGGTCACCGTCGACGAGGTCAAGCACGGCGAATCGAAGCGCCACAGCAGCTTCAATCTGCGCCGCGGCGTCTCCGCCAGCGATCTCTCGCTGCTGACGCGCCAGATCGCCACGCTCGTGAAGGCCGGCCTGCCGCTCGAAGAGTCGTTGCTCGCCGTCTCCCAGCAGTCCGAGAAGCCGCGCGTCTCCAGCATCCTGCTCGGCGTGCGCTCGAAGGTCATGGAAGGCCACACGTTGGCGGACGGCCTCGCCGAATTCCCGCGAGTCTTCCCGGAGATCTATCGCTCCACCGTGGCCGCTGGCGAAAGCTCCGGCCGCCTGGACGGCGTGCTCGAGCGCCTGGCCGATTACACCGAGAATCGCGAAGTCACTCGCCAGAAGGTCCTGGGCGCGATGCTGTATCCCATCGTGCTGTCCATCGTCTGCCTCGGCATCGTGGTCGGCATGATGGTGTATGTCGTGCCCAAGGTCATCGAAGTGTTCGAAACCAGTAAGGGTAAGTTGCCATTCGCGACCGAGGTGCTCATCTTCGTGAGCGAGTTCCTGCGCAACTGGGGCATCTATTTGGCTGTCGGCATCATCGCCGGGTCCATCGCCTTCTATTACTGGCTCAAGACCGAGAACAACCGCCGGCGGTTCCACCGCTTGCAGCTGAGGGTGCCGCTCGTCGGCCGGCTCGTGCGCGGCTTCAATACCGCACGTTTCACGCGCACGTTCAGCATCCTGACCGCGAGCGCCGTGCCGGTGCTCGACGCCATGCGCATCGCGGGTGACGTCGTGACCAATCTACCCATGAAGGATGCCGTCGCGGATGCCGCCGCGCGCGTGCGCGAAGGCGCGCCGATCGGGAAGTCGCTGCAGACCAGCCGGCTCTTCCCGCCGATGACCGTGCACCTGATCTCCTCGGGCGAGTCGAGCGGCGAGCTGGACAACATGCTCGAACGCGCCGCGACGAACCAGGAGCGCGAGCTCGATTCGATGATGGGCGCGATTGTCGGATTGCTTGGACCACTTCTCATTGTTGTGATGGGCCTCTTCGTCATGGGCATCGTTTTTGCAATGCTGATGCCTATATTCCAGATGAATGATTTGATCCGGTGAGTATTTGCTGACTTACCCCATTGCATGCCGCGCGCAGTCGTCTTATAACCCGGTCATCTGAACTCGCGCCGTTTACGGAGATGAACGAGAAGCCGGAATCAGAAGAGTTCGACGAAGACGAAGAGGAGCCCTCTTTCGAAGCCACGAGTGACGTGGACTTCGATCGTCTCGCGAAAGATCTCGACGCCGCGAAGAAGCGCGGTCAGAAGCTTGGCGATCCCGCGTGGCGCAAGCTCGAACGTATCGTGGAAGAAAAGAACACCGCGGACCTCACCAGCGATTTCGACGATTACAACATCGGCGACGATTCGACCGCGGTTCGCAAGATGAACGCGTCGAAGCCCTAGTGGAAGTCGCGCGATTGCACGACTAGCGATCCCAGCATGGGCGTGCGGTCGACGAGCCGGCGTGCGACGACGTGCGTCACCTCCCCTTCCTTCTGCAATTCTCCGTGAACCTCCAGCAGCCTCGCTCCGTTCGCGATGCGGCGCGCGTTCTCCCAGACGCGCTCCCAGACGATCAGGTTCACGCAGCCGGTCTCGTCCTCCAGCGTGATGAACATGACACCACCCGCGCTCTGCGGCCGCTGACGCGCCGTGACGATGCCGGCGACGCGCACCCCGAGGCCGTGCGGCAACTCGCGTAGCTGTTTCGACGTGAGGATATGAGAGTTCTCAAGTTGCTCGCGCAGCAGCGCGAGCGGGTGGCGGCCGAGCGTGAGCCCCACCGAACGATAATCGGCGACGATGTTCTGTCCCTCCGTCGGTGGGCGCAGCAGCGGCGTCCCTTCGGGGGACTTGCCTTCTGAAGATTGGGGCACCGGCGCTAGCGGCAATTCCTGTTCGCTGCCGGCGACTTCCCAGAACGTCAGGTGCCGGTTGCCCGAGAGTTCGCGCATCGCGCCGGCGTCGGCCAGCGCCTCGAGCTCGCGGCGCGCGAGCGGCGCACGCATGCCGAGATCCTGCACGGTGGCGAACGGCGATGCGGCGCGCGCCGCCACCACACCCTCCGCGGCTTCCTCGCTCAAGCCCTTCACCATGCGCAACCCCAGCCGCAGCGCGGGAGCATCGTCCGCGCGCCGCTCGAGCGTGCAGTCCCACTCGCTGTTGCAGACACAGAGGGGCCGCACCTCGACGCCGTGCTCGCGCGCGTCGCGCACCAGTTGCGCGGGCGCGTAGAAGCCCATGGGCTGGCTGTTGAGGAGCGCGCAGGTGAACGCCGCGGGTTCGTGACACTTGAGCCACGCGGAGCTGTAGACGAGCAGCGCGAAACTCGCGGCATGCGATTCGGGGAAGCCGTATTCGCCGAAGCCCTGGATCTGGCTGAAGATCGAGCGCGCGAAGCTCTCGTCGTAACCGCGCTCGCGCATGCCTTCGATGAGCCGCTTTTCGAAATGCCCGAGACCACCCCGCCGCTTCCAGGCCGCCATGCTCCGCCGCAGCTGATCCGCCTCGCCGGGCGTGAATCCCGCCGCGACGATCGCGAGCTGCATCACCTGCTCCTGGAAGATGGGCACCCCGAGCGTGCGCTCGAGCACCTTCTCGACCGCGGGGCTCGGGTACGTCACGGGCTCGAGTCCCTGACGGCGGCGTAGATAGGGGTGGACCATGCCGCCCTGGATGGGCCCGGGGCGCACGATCGCGACCTCGATCACGAGATCGTAGAACTCGCGCGGACGCAGCCGCGGCAGCATCGACATCTGCGCGCGCGATTCCACCTGGAATACGCCGACCGTGTCCGCGCGCGAGATCATTTCGTACACGCGCGGATCCTCCTTCGGCACGTCGGCGAGTCCGAAGGGCTGGCGGCGGAACTCGCTGACCAGATCGAACCCGCGGCGCAGCGCCGACAGCATCCCCAGGCCCAGCACGTCCACCTTGAGCAGGCCCAAATCGTCGAGATCGTCCTTGTCCCATTCGATGACCGTGCGGTCCGCCATCGCGGCGTTTTCGATGGGCACCAGTTCCTCCAGCGGCCCCTGCGAGATCACGAAACCGCCGACGTGCTGCGAGAGGTGCCGCGGAAAGCCCAGCAACTGGCTCGTGAGGTCGAGCAGTAGTTTGACCTGCGGGTTGCCGGGCTCGAAGCCCGCCTCGCGCATGCGCTCCTCGTCGACCGAGGAGTCCCACCACTGCATCGCGCCCGCGAGACGCTCCGCCTGCACGGTGTCGAGTCCCAGCACCTTCGCCATGTCGCGCAGCGCGCTGCGCGGGCGATAGCTGATCACGGTGGCCGTGAGCGCCGTCCGGTGGCGGCCATACTTGCGGTAGATGTACTGGATGACTTCTTCGCGCCGCTCGTGCTCGAAGTCGATGTCGATGTCGGGCGGCTCGTTGCGTTCGCGGGAGATGAAGCGTTCCATCAGGAGCTGGCTGCGGGAGGGATCGACCTCCGTGACGCCGAGCGCGTAACACACCACCGAGTTCGCGGCCGAGCCGCGCCCCTGACAGAGGATGTTGAGGCGGCGCGCTTCGCGGACGATGTCTTCCACCGTCAGGAAATAGGACTCGTAGGAGAGATCGCCGATGAGCGTGAGCTCGGCTTCGATTCTGGGGCGGATGTCCGGCGGGACGCCGGTGGGCCAGCGACGGGCGGCGCCCGCTTCCGTCAGCTTGCGCAGGTGCGAGGCGGGAGTCTCGCCGGCGGGCACGAGCTCGCGCGGGTACTCGTAGCGCAGCTCGTCGAGCGAGAAATTCGCGAGCGCCGCGATCTTCACCGTTTCGGCGAGCAGCGCGGGTGGATAGAGCTTGGCCAGCCGCTCGCGCGGCCGCAGGTGACGCTCGCCGTTGGGATGCAGCCGCTCGCCCGCCTCCGCGAGCGTCACGCGGTGGCGAACCGCGGTCAGCGCATCCTGCAGACGGCGGCGTTCGCGCACGTGCATGTGCACGTCGCCGGCGGCCGCGAGCGGCAATCCGACACGAGTGCCCAACGCCTGCGCCGCGGCGAGGCGCGCACGATCGCGCCCGTCGCGCACGAACTCGACGGCGATCCAGGCGCGGCCCGCGAATGTGCGCGCGATCCATTCGCCCGCGGCGTCGACATCGGCAGGCAGCGGGGGCAGCCACAGCGCGAGCATTCCCTCACAGGCGAAGTGCTCGACGTCTCCGCGCGACAGCGAGTAGCTGCCCTTCGGAGCCTGGCGGCGGCCGCGTGTGATGAGCCGCGAGAGGTTTGCGTATCCCGCGCGATCGCGCGCGAGCAGCACGAACCGCAGCCCGCAAGCGAGCGTGAACTCCGCGCCGATGATCAGTTTCAGCGGCGGCCCGACGCCTGCCGACTTCTTCACGGCGGAGTGCGCGCGCACGACTCCCGCGAACGAACATTCGTCGGTGATGGCGAGCGCGGTGTAACCCAGCGCCTTCGCCTGGACGACGAGTTCCTCCGCGTGCGAGGCACCGCGCAGGAACGAGAAGTTGGAGAGGCAGTGCAGCTCGGCGTAATGGGGACATTCCCTGTTTACGGAAATGGGGACATTCCCCATTTCCCCCGAAGGAGCAAAAGGGGACGGGCCTGCTGCAGGCCCGTCCCCTTTTGCTAGGAAATGGGGAATGTCCCCATTTCCGTAAACAGGGAATGTCCCCATTACCCCCATCACCCGAACACACCATGCAGCAACCAGCGCCGCGGTTCCGCGCACTCGTGGTAGATCCAGACGAGCGAGCCGCGCCGGTCGCGCGCGACGTAGTAGTCGCGCGCGGCGTCGGCCTGATCCCACCAGCCGCTTTCGATGCGCTCGGGGCCTTCGAGGAGATCGAGCGCGCCGCGCAGCCAGGGTTTTCCGTTGCGCGCGCCCAGCTCTTCGGGTTGCGTCAGCAGCCAAGCCGGCCGGCGCACAACGGCGGCCGCGGGCGCTTCGCTAACTACCGTATCGAGCGCCGGCTCCGCCACGCGCCACGCGCGTTCGGGCCGGTGCTCGCGCACGCGTTGCAGGCCATGTACCGCGGATACACCGAGCCGCGCGCGCAGATGCTCGACGAGCGCCGCCATCTCGCCCGCGGGCAAGTGACCGCGCTCGCCGGGCGACCACAGCGGCTGGCTCGCGAGGGTGCGCGCCGTGAGCGAACCGCTGCGCAACTCGCAGCGGCGCACGGGCTCGGGCAACGGCAGATTGGCGAGCCGCTCGCGCAGCAGCGCGCCGAGACGCACCGCATCCGCCTCCGGCGCAGCCAGCCGCAGCACGCAGGCCGTGGGCGCGGCGCGGTAATGGTGGAAACGGAATTGCAGCGCCGTGATGCCGCGCTGACGCACCCGCAGGAATTGCTCGAGCTCCGCGAGCAGCGGCTCCACTGCCCGCAGGATGCGTTCGTGCTCCTCGATCTCATGATCGAGATCGATGCGCCCGATGTAGCGCTCGCGGCGCGCGAGACGTCGACGCGGGTCCGCGCGGCGGCCCAGCAACCGGTCGAGATCCGCCAGTGCCGTCTTTCCGAAGCGGCGCGCGAAACCGGTGCGCGGCAGACGCGTGAGCTCGCTCAACGTGCGCACCCCCATGGCCGCGAGGCGCGCGTTCTCCTCCTCGGGCCAGCGCAGCACGGCGACGGGCAGCGGCGCAAGGCGCGCAGGCAACGCGCGTGGGTCGGTGATGAAGCAACGCGCGCCGGCGCGCGCCGCCACGAGCGCGGCGAGCGCGGTCGGCGCGAGCGTGAAGTGCGGCGCCAGACCGCTGGCCGCGAGCGTCGAATCCGCGAGGCACGACGCGCGCAACTGTTTGCAGAGCTGCCGCAATCCGCCAAAGAGCGCGATGCTCGGCTTGATCTCCAGCAGCAATCCATCCGGTGGTTCGATCGACACGCTTGGCGTGAAGGTGGCCGCGACGGCGGCGAGACGCTGCATGAGCGCGGTCTCGCCCGCGTCATCGCGCGGACGCGGGTCGATGTCGGGAGCAGCCGCCAGCGCCGCGCCCAGCGTCATGCCGATGCGCACCCCGGCCGCTGTCGCGCGCGGCGCGGCAGCCATGACACGCGAGCTCGCGGGATCGAGCACGACGAGCGGGCCCGTGCGCGCCACCGCATGCAAGGCGCACAGCGAGAGATCCGGCACGTGCGCGGCGATCCAGAGTTCGCGCGACTCGAGCGCGAGAGCGGCCTGATCTCCCGGCCCCGGTCCCGTGGGAGGGGGCGACGCCGGCCGAACCCGTAACGTGGTCGGCGTCGCCCCCTGCCCCGGTGCCGGTTCCGGAAACTTGAGTCGATAGGCTCGCGGGTGCATCGAAGAATCAAGCCGCTGCCGCGGCCCACTGCAGCTCGATGGATTCACGGCTCCCGCCGCGGCTCTTGAGCAGCCGCACGCGCGCGCCCTGCCGGCCGGCGGTGACGGACGGATCGAGCATCACGCGCAACATCGCGGGAGAGGCTTCGTCCGCGAAACGCTGACTGCGGTAGAGAACGCCCAATGCGCGCCCCTGCTCCGCCGCGAGCTGCAGCCGGCGCACCGCACGCGGGCTCGCGCGCGGCATCCAGGCGAGCGCGATCTCGCAGGCACCCGAGCGCAACGCCTGCTCGTACGCCCACAGCGGCAGATGCGTGCGCACGACGAGCATGCGTTCGAGCGCCACGCCGTGCGCTTCGAGCGCGGGCGCGAACGGCTCGTGCGGCGGCGAGATCCAGGTGCACCAGCGCGCCGGCGCGGCTCGCGACAGCGCGGCGATGACGGGCAAGAGTAGATAGAGCTCGCCGACGCCGGGCTGCGGCGTGAGGATTTCGATCAGGCCGTGGCGCGGCCACCCACCGCCCGGAAGCCCCGCATCGAGCGCGCTGAAACCGGTCGGCATGGTGTCCACGGCCGCTCGGCTTCGCCCGCGCCACACCGACGGATGCGCGAGCAACTCGGACAGCTGCTGTTGTCGTCCCTTTTCGGGGGCCTGCGACATTGAAGTGTTCTCGGCACGCGTATCGGTCAGGACCGATCCGGGAGTTGCCGGTCCGGGAGTTGGAAGTCGAATTCGTAGAAGTGTTTGCCTTCGACGATGTTGATGCGCAGCGTGCCGGTTAGCCCCACGAGATCTTCGGTGCCGGAATCCGGCACTACCTGGATCGACAACGAGGGCTCGCCACGATTCATCGTGCCGCAGTGCTGCAACAGGAAACCGCCCGTCCTGCCTTCGATCGTTCCGGTGACGTGGTCGATGGCGACGTAGCAGGCGGAGCCGCGCGTGCTGGTGCCCGCGGACAACATCTGGCCGCGCGCATCCGCGACGAGATCGCCGCTGAATTTCTTCACGAGCAGCATGCGTCCCAGCAGCGGGTGACTGGAAACCTCCGCATTGGGCAACGGCGTCAGCGTGACCTCGAAACCCCCACTGGCCCTCTTGAGCGCGTTCATCAACCCCCTCCCGGAGGCAGCTTGAAGTGCGGGCTTTCGATGACGCCGAACACATTGCCGAAAGGATCGAGCACGTCGCCCGCGAGGATTCCCTCACCCACGTCCTGGACTTCCGCGCGCGGCTCGGCGCCCAGAACCTTGGTGTACCAGCGCTTGCCGGCTTCGAGATCGGGCGTGCGATAGATGGCGGTGCGCAGACCTAACAACATGGGAATTCTCGGGCGCGCATGCGCCGTTTTTAAAGCCACCGAAGCGGCGCAAATGATTTATTCATGGCGGCGCACGCCTCCCCTCACTCTTCCCTAAGGAAAGGGTCACGCGCGCCTCGCCCTTCCGCATGAGCTTATGAGGTGAGGGCTTTGCCCCGCCGCAACACTCCGACCACCACACCTTCGATGATGAGCGGGTCTTCCTTGACGTTGACGCGGATGGGTTCGAAATCGGCGTTCTCGGGCATGAGCCACACGACCGGACCTTCCTGCTTGTAGCGCTTCACGGTGACTTCGTTCTCGAGGCGCGCCACGATGATCTGGCGATTGCGCACTTCCGGCGTACGATGCACGGCGACGAGATCGCCATCGAGGATTCCGGCATCCTTCATCGACATGCCGACGACCTTCAGCAGGTAGTGCGGCCGGGGCTGGAAGATGGAAGGATCGATGTCGAGGCGCGACTCGATGTTCTCTTCGGCGAGAATGGGACGGCCGGCGGCGACGCGACCGATGAGCGGCAGACCCATCTGCTCGCGCATGGTGTCCATCAGCTTGATGCCGCGCGAGGCGCCAGGCACGAGGGCGATGACACCTTTGCGGGCCAGGGCGCGCAGGTGTTCCTCGGCGGCGTTCGGGGATTTGAAACCGAGCTCGCCGGCGATTTCCGCGCGGGTGGGCGGCATGCCGGTTTCGTTAATCTGGCGTTGGATCAGGCGCAGGATTTCGGTCTGGCGCGGGGTGAGGTCGGACATGGCGGATTCCTTAAAAGAAGAATCAGGGCTGAGGATTTGTACACTGTGAATATATCCAGGTCAAGCACGGCAACCTCCTTCGATGTCGTCGTCGTCGGCGGCGGCCACAACGGGCTCACCTGCGCGTGCTATCTCGCCAAGTCGGGCCTCTCCGTCGGCGTATTCGAACGTCGCGCCATCCTCGGCGGCGCGGCTGTCACGGAAGAGTTTCACCCCGGCTTCCGCAACTCCACGGCCAGCTACACCGTGAGCCTGTTGAACCCGAAGGTCATCAAGGATCTGCGGCTGGCCGAGCACGGATTGAAGGTGCTCGAGCGGCCCATGCAGAATTTTCTGCCGATGCCCGATGGGCGCGCGCTCGTCGCCGGCCCCGAAAGCTCCCGCACGCACGCCTCGGTGCGATCATTCTCCGCGCGCGACGCCGAGCGACTGCCCGCCTACTACAAGATGCTCGACGCCGCGGTCGTGCTGCTGCGGCGCCAGTTGTTCGAAACGCCGCCCGCCGATCCGCGACGACTGCGCGACCTGTGGAGCACGCTGCAGCTCGGCCGCCACTTCCGCGGTCTCGACGCCGCGATCCAGCGCGACATCCACGAGCTGTTCACGCGCAGCGCGGGCGACTTGTTAGACCACTGGTTCGAAAGCGACCCAGTGAAGGCGCTCTACGGTTTCGACGCCGTGGTCGGCAACTACGCGAGCCCGTACACACCGGGCAGCGCCTATGTCCTGCTGCATCACGTGTTCGGCGAGGTGAACGGCAAGCCCGGCGTATGGGGTCACGCGGTCGGCGGCATGGGCGCGATCACCCAAAGTATGGCCGCCGAGGCGCGCCGGCTCGGCGTGCATCTCGAAACCGACGCGCCAGTAAAACGCATCGTCACCGAACGCGGCGCCGCGACGGGAATCGAACTCGAGGACGGTCGCGTGATCCGCGGCAAGGCGATCGCCGCGAACGTCGGCCCCAAACTCCTCTATCTCAAACTACTCGCCGACGGCGACGTGCCGGCCGAAGTCCGCGCGCGCATCGAACGGCTGCGCGTCGGTTCGGCCACGTTCCGCATGAACGTCGCGTTGTCGGAGCTGCCCAAATTCACGGCCGCGCCGCGCGACGACGGCGGCGCGCACCTCGGGTCCGGCATCATCATGGCGCCGTCGCTGGGTTACATGGATACAGCCTTCGCGGAGGCTCGAATCGACGGCATGTCGAAATCGCCGATCGTGGAGATGCTGATTCCGTCGACCATTGACACAACGCTCGCACCGCCGGGCGCTCACGTCGCCTCGTTGTTCTGTCAGCATTTCTCCTACACGCTGCCGGGCGGCCGCGACTGGCGTCAGGAAAAGCCGCGTGCAATCGACCGCATCTTCGCGACGGTGGAGTCCTATGCGCCCAACTTCCGCGCGAGTGTCCTGGGTCATTCCGCACTGAGCCCGCTCGATCTCGAAGAGAAATTAGGCCTAACAGGCGGCGACATTTTCCACGGCGCGCTCGGCCTCGATCAGTTGTGGGCCGCGCGACCGATGTTAGGTTACGGCGATTACCGCACACCGTTGAAAAGCCTTTATCTGTGCGGCTCCGGCGCACATCCCGGCGGCGGCGTGACGGGAATTCCCGGACACAATGCGGCACGCGAAATTCTGCGCGACGGCGTGTCAAGTTGATTCGTTCTTCGATTGTGTTAGCTCACCTAATAGAGCCGCGAGTCAACTCTGTCGCCACAGGCCGACAGGAATGAAATTTCAGTTGCAAACAACACGCGAATTTGTTGCAGTTGCGCCCGCCTAATAGGCGTCTATCTTCACTCACGCCGCACCTGCAGCGTTCGCGCGAAGTTGACTTGCTGAACCACCAGAAAAGGGGATTGACCGTTATGAAGAGTGCTCTCATCAAGGTTGCTGCCGTTGCAGCGTTCACCGTGTTGGCCGGCTGCCAGGACTTGAAGCCTCTGCAAGCCGACGTCGAAAACCTCAAGCAGCAGGTTAGCCGTCTGCAGGCAGACCTCGCGTCAGCCAAGAGCTCGGCTGATTCCGCCAATGCGGCGGCGCAGTCGGCTTCGTCGACCGCCAGCGGTGCGCAGAGCGCTGCCAACCAGGCGCTCGCCGCGGCGCAGGCTTCGCAGTCGTGCTGCGATGCGACCAACGAGAAGATCGACCGGATGTTCCGTCGCTCGATCTCGAAGTAAGAGTTAAATCTCTGGAGAACGCCGCGCGTGAAAATGCGCGGCGTTTTTTTATGGGTGCGCGGTTCTTCTACCGCACGCCGCGCAGGTAGCGCTGCTTGCCCGCGGGAGAATCGGTGGGCGTACTCGGCGCCAGCGGCACCCCAGTCGCGATGACGCGCGAGGCTACGACGGCGGGCACGGCCTGACCCGTGTCGCGCAACCAGTCTTGCGCGAGAGCCACGAGCTTCGAATTGCCGCTCGTGAGCGCGCCATCGAGAATCCGCTTTTCGAACGCGGGATCCTTCAGGAACTGGGCGAGCTCGAAGCGCTGGCCAGTGGCCGCCAGACTGGCGTGCCACAACTGCGTCGCGCGCCGCAGGCGGTCACCGGTACTGTTCAGGAGACTCATGGGGCATCACTCCACACTCTCTCCATGAGTACTGACGTCGAGCCCCGCTGCCTCAGCTTCCTCGCTGACGCGTAGCCCGATGGTGGCCGAAATCAGCATCAGCAGGACGAGGCTGACGATGAGTGAATATGCGGCGCAAGCACCGATGCCGATGAGCTGCGCGGTGACGCTGCCGTCAACGCCACCGATCGTGACCGAGGCGAGCACTCCCGTGAGCAGCGCGCCCACGATCCCGCCGACCGCGTGAATGCCGAACGCGTCCAGCGAATCGTCGTAACCCAGCCAGGACTTGAGACCGACCACCGCGCCGAAACACGCGATGCTTGCGGCGACGCCGATGACCAGCGCACCGCCGATGCCAACGTACCCGGCCGCGGGCGTGACCGCGACGAGACCCGCGATGGCGCCGGAGGCGATGCCGAGAACGCTCGATTTACCGCGCGCGGACCACTCGATGGCCATCCACGTGAGCGCGGCCGTCGCGGCGGCGCAATGCGTGTTCGCGAATGCGAGACCCGCGCGGCCGTCGGCCGCGAGCGCGGAACCCGCGTTGAATCCGAACCAGCCCACCCAGAGCAATGCCGCGCCGGTGATCGTGAGAGCGAGGTTGTGCGGGAAGATGGGATCGGTGCCGTAACCCTTTCGTCCACCGAGCATGATCACGCACGCGAGACCCGTCACGCCCGCGTTGATGTGCACCACCGTGCCGCCCGCGAAGTCGAGCATGCCGAGCGTCGCGAGCCAGCCGTCCGGCGACCAGACCCAGTGGGCCATCGGCGCGTAGACGAACAACGACCACAGCGCCATGAACACGAGCATCGAGGAGAACTTGATGCGCTCCGCGAACGCGCCGGTGATGAGGGCCGGCGTGATGATCGCGAACATGAGCTGGAACATCATGAACGTCGACTCGGGGATGGTCGGCGCGAGATGCGAGACGGACACCTGCCCGCCCTTCGCGTAGAAGAGTCCGTCGAGCGCGAAGCGGCTCGTGCCGCCTAACCACGGCGAATTCTCGGTGAATGCGAGACTGTATCCGACGAGGACCCAGAGCACCGTCACGAGACATGCGATCGCGAAGCTCTGCGCCATCGTCGACAGCAAATTCTTCTTGCGCACCATGCCGCCATAGAAGAGCGCGAGGCCCGGCAATGTCATGAGCAGTACGAACGCCGTGGACGTCATCATCCAGGCCGTGTCGCCAGTGGAGATCTGGCTGGCGTCGACGAGATACGGCGCCGTCGGGGCCGCGCCGCCAGCGCTCTGGCCGGATGCGAGCGGCGCGAACGCCGCCAGACCCAGGAGCAATCCAAGATTTCTGAGTTTCATGCCAGTCATTCTGACAAACGGGAAATCCCGGGACTTTGCACTCGCCGCCACGATTGCGCGGTGCGACTGTGCGCCATGTCTAACAACTGAGAACTGAGAGCGCGCGCACCGGCATCGCGCGTGGGCAATTACGGTGCGCGACTTGCGCGAGTTCTCACTCGGGGCGCGCGGCGAGCGTGAATCGCAATGTAGCGCCCCGCCCCACCGCGGCCTCCGCTTCGACCCGCCCGCCATGCCGGGTCACGATGCGATGCACCGTCGCGAGCCCGATCCCGTGGCCCGGAAACTCGTCCTGCCGATGCAGACGCGTGAACGGCTTGAAGAGCCGTCCCGCGTGCGCCATGTCGAATCCCGCGCCATTGTCCGTCACGCAGTACCACAGCCGACCCTCTCGCTCCTCGGAGAAAAAACGGATCTCGGCCGGCGTCGTGCGTCCGGTGAATTTCCACGCGTTGCCGAGCAGATTGCGCAGAACCGTCATCATGAGCCGCACGTCGCCCCAGCCGCTCAAGCCGGCGGCGACGTGACATTCAACGGGTCTCTCCGTTTCGCCGTGCCGCAACTCGTAGAACACGAGATCGGCGAGCGTCGTCAGGTCGAGCACCTCGCAGCCCATCTCCGCACGCGCCGAACGCGCGAGCGCGAGCAGGCCATCGATGATGCCTTCCATGCGGCCGCTGGCGCCGAGGATCTCCTTCAGAAAAGTGCGCCCCTCGTCGTTGAGCATCGAACGGCACTCGTCATCGAGCGCTTCGGTGAATCCCGAGAGGATGCGTAGCGGCGCGCGCAGATCGTGCGCGGCAACGTCGATGAAAGTTTCGAATTCCTTGTTCGCGGCGCTCACGGCGGCGGCGCGCGCCGCGAGCTCGCACTCGAACTCGCTGAGGTCCTGGAGTGTGGCGAGGAATTCGATACCGCCGGCTCCCTTGAACTGCACGATTCGCAATTGACCGGCGAACGTCGTGCCGTCGAAACAGCGGGTCATCACGCGTCGTGGCGGGTCCTCGTCGCCGAGGTCGTCGGATACGCGCGCGCCGCCGCGCCACAACTCGGGGAACAACAGTGCCGCCGACGCGCCGTGGAGTCTTCCGGGGGCGCAGCGCAGGAGGCGGTGGGCGGCGGCGTTGGCCTTCACCACGGCGCCGTTGACGGCGAGCAACAATGTCGCGACGGGACTGCGTTCGAACAATGCATTGGGCCCGGACACCTCCGGCGCGCCACTCAGGATATTTTCCACGAAGTTCGTCATGTTCCCTGCCGGTTCATGACATCGGCCCGGCCCGGCAAGACTGGACGGTAGTGGCGGCCCCGTACGGGTTACGGTTGGGTTCTGTGATGCGGTTCATTGGCCGCGGCAATTACCCGCCGAGTCTTAAGGATTCGGCTTTTGGGGCCGATAAGCAGCGAGTGGCGTAGTGCCGGAATGCCCGCGCCACCGAACTGCCTCGCAACCCAGGATCCAGAACATCCGAATGAGCTCCACCGAACACGATCTCAAACACATCCGGCTGTTGTTAGTCGAGGACAACCCGGCCGACGCGCGCGTCGTCGAGAGACACCTCAAGGACGCGGGACTCAACCACGTCGCGAGCGACTGGGTGCAGACCGCGGGCGACGCGGCACAGAAGCTGCAGACCACCGAGTACGACCTCGTGCTGCTGGATCTCGGCTTGCCCGATGCAACGGGACTGCAGGCCTTGCGCGCTTTGCGCGCCATCGCGGACCTCACGCCTATTATTGTTCTCACGGGTAGTGACGACTACAAGCAGGGACTCACGGCCGTGCGCGAAGGCGCGCAGGACTATCTCGAAAAGCGCCGTGTCAACGCCGGCATGCTCTCGCGAATCGTTTCGTATTCCGTCGAGCGCAACAATTTTCACCGCGACCTCGTGCGCGCGACGCGTCGTTATCAGGACCTCTTCAACAACGTGCCCGTCGCGCTGTTCACCGCCAACCGCGAGGGCGGCCTCATGACCGCCAACGCGGCGTGCGTGAAGCTGCTCGCCTGCGGCGGCGCCGACGTCGAGTCGGTGAACCTGCTCGACCTGCTCGTCGAACCCGGCAAGCGCGCGCATTTCCTCGATCTCATGGCGCGGCAGCGCATGGTCGAGGGCTGGGAAACCGAGATCCGCGATTGCGGCGGCGAGAGGCTGCACGTGCTGATCAATACGGCTCCGCTCTACGACTCGAACCAGGCGTTCGCCGGATTCGAAGGCTGCATCGCCGACATTTCGATGCTCAAGCAGACTCTCGAGGAGCGCGACCGGCTCGAGGACAATCTGCGACAGGCGCAGAAGCTGGAAGCGATCGGCCAGCTCGCGGCGGGCATCGCTCACGAAATCAACACACCCACGCAGTACGTCGGTGACAATCTGCGCTTCCTCAAGGAATCGTTCGGTGAGCTCGCAGGTCTGCTCGGGAAGCTCGTCGACACCGGTGGCGACCCCGCGCGGCAGGCGCTCGGCGAGGCGGACTTCGACTATCTCAAGGAAGAAATTCCGCGCGCGCTCAACCAGTCGCTCGAAGGCGTCGACCGCGTCGCGAAAATCGTGCGCGCGATGAAGGAGTTTTCGCACCCCGCGCGCGAGAAGACCGCCACGGATCTCAACCGGGCGATCCAAAGCACCATTACGGTTGCCAGCAACGAATGGAAATACGTCGCCGAGATGGAGATGGACCTCGACGCGAACATGCCGTCGGTGCACTGCTCGCCGGCCGAATTCAACCAGGTGGTCCTCAACATCGTCGTGAACGCCGCGCATGCGATCACGGACGTCGTTGGCGACGGTGGCAACGGCAAGGGCAAGATTCGCGTGAAGACGCGATCCGAAGGTGAATGGGCGATCGTCGAGATCTCCGATAGCGGCGCCGGCATGCCGCCGCACGTCCAGCAGCGTATTTTCGAGCCGTTCTTCACGACCAAGGAAGTCGGCAAGGGTACTGGCCAGGGCCTGGCCATCGCTCACAACGTGATCGTCGACAAGCACGGCGGCACCATCAAGGTGTCGAGTTCGCCCGGCAAGGGCACGACTTTCAGCATCCGCCTGCCGATCGGAGGATCGAAGACGGAGGCCGAACCCGTTGCGGGAGCCGCTGCGTGAATGCGATTCGCGTCATTTTCGTCGACGACGAGCCGCGGGTGCTCGAGGGGCTGAAGCGCATGCTTCGGCCCAAGCGCAATGAATGGAACATGAAGTTCGTCGGCAGCGCGCAGGCCGCGCTCGAGTCGCTCAAGCAGGAGCCCTGCGAAGTGGTCGTCACCGACATGCGCATGCCGGGCATGAACGGCGCCGAACTCCTGGAAGTGGTTCAGCGGGATTACCCCGATACGATTCGCCTCATCCTCTCGGGCCAGGCGGAGACCGAGTCCGTCATGAAGGCGCTGGGCGTGTCGCACCAGTTCCTCTCGAAGCCGTGCGACGCCGACATCCTCCAAGGCACCATCACGCGCGCGTTCGCGTTGCGCGATCTCGCCGGCAGCGTGGCCGTGAAGGCGCTGGTCGCGCGCATCAACAAACTACCGACGTTGCCGGCTACCTACCAGAAGCTCGTCGAGACGCTGCGCCAGCCGAACTCGAGCATCGACGACGTCTCGAAAGTCATCGCGACGGATCCGGCGATGACCGCGCGGCTGCTCAAACTGGTGAACTCCGCGTACTTCGGCTTGCAGAAGCCCGTCGCGGACATCGTGCGCGCGGGCGCCCTCCTGGGTCTCGACCGCATCATGGCACTCGTGCTCGGCCAGGGCATCTTCTCGGACTGCGAGCCGCCGAAGGTCGCGAGCTTCAACATGGAAGCGTTGTGGCAGCACAGCGTGTCCACCGCAACCGCCGCGCATCGCATCGCCATAGAAGAACAGCTCGACCGCGACCTCGTGGCCGCGGCGTTTCTCGCCGGCATGCTGCACGACATCGGCAAGCTCGTGCTGGCGATGGGGCTGCCCGAGCAATACGAGCGCGTGCTCCAGCAGGTGGGGAAACGTCCTGGCGCGTTGCACTCGATAGAGATGCTCGAACTGCAGGCCGCGCACACGGATGTCGGCGCGTATCTCGTGGGCCTCTGGGGCCTGCCGAACACGATCGCCGAGGCGATCGCATATCACGAAGATCCTTCGCAATCGCCGAACGAGGGATTTGGTCTCGCGGGAATCGTGCACGTCGCGGATCGCCTGGCGCACTTCCCCGACGCGACGGATCCGGCCGCGCCCGAGCTCGGCCTGAACCTCGACTACCTGCGGACGCACGGCCGTGCCGGACGATGGAACGAGTGGCGCGAAGCCTTCGCGGCGATCTCTCACGGAGCACAATCATGAGCGAACGCGTTCTGTTCGTGGACGACGACCCCCACGTGCTCGACGGCATCCGCCGACAGTTGCGCACCAAGTTCACCATCGACACGGCGATCGGCGCCGCCGCGGGACTCGAGACGATCCAGTCGAAAGGTCCGTTCGCGGTCGTCGTCTCGGACATGCGCATGCCCGACATGAACGGGGCGCGATTCCTGGCGAAGGTCAACGAGATCTCCCCGGACACTGTCCGCATGGTGCTCTCCGGCCAGTCGGATATGGAATCCACGATAGCGGCCGTCAACGAGGGCCACATCTTTCGCTTCCTGATGAAGCCTTGCGAGCCAGAAAAGCTGCTCGAGGTGATCAATTCCGCAATCGAGCAGTACCGGCTCGTCAACGCCGAGAAACACCTGCTCGAGAACACGCTCAATGCGACCGTCAAGGTTCTCGTCGAAGTGCTCGGACTCATCAACCCCGATGCTCAGCGCCGCGCCACGCAGATCGAGAAGTACGCGCAGACCGCGAGCGACGCACTCAAACTACCCGGGGGATGGAAATATCATCTCGCCGCGATGCTGTCGCAGGTCGGCTGCATCTCGCTGCCGGCGGTGACGCTGACCAAGGTGTATGGCGGGCAGCCTCTGAGTGAGGAAGAAAACAAGCTGTACGAATCGCACCCCGAAGTGGCGGGAAAGTTGCTGGGCCAGATCCCGCGTCTCGAAGACGTCGCGGGGATGGTGGCCGGGCAGCTCAAGGCGCCGAGCAAGGAACTCGTGGGCGGCAACGCGGAAACTTGGAAGCCGCAAACGATCGGCGCGGCGATTCTCTGGACCGCGGTCCGCTTCGACAAGTTGGTCAATCAGGGCCGTTCGGCGCAGGCCGCCGCCCAGCAGATTCGTCAACTGGTGCCGCATCTGCCGCAATCGATCACCGACGCCATGATCACGGCGCCCGTCGCGGCAGGCGGACACCGCGAGTCACGCAGCGTGACGGTCAACAATCTCGCGGTAGGCATGATCCTCGAAGGGGAAGTTCTCTCCACCAAAGGCATCCGGCTCGTCCCGAAGGGCGCGGAAATCACAGGTTCATTGCTGGGGCGATTGCGCACCATCGCCGGCGGCGTCGGAGTGGCCGAGCCCATTCCGGTTTCGGTGCTCGTGCGCGACTGAGGAACTGACCATGGAAAAGAGCAAACTACTGTTGGTGGACGACGAGCCGAACCTGACGTCGGCGCTCGTGCGCAGCCTGGATCGAACGCAGTTCGAAATCTTCACCGCGGATTCGGCGCAGAAAGGTCTCATGATCCTCGCGGGCAACGACATCGACGTCGTCGTCTCCGACGAACGCATGCCCGGCATGCCGGGAAGCGAGTTCCTCTCCGAAGTCCGCAAGAAATGGCCCAACACGATTCGCATGATCCTGTCGGGTCAGGCGGATCTCGAGGCAGCGGTGCGCGCCATCAACGAGGGCGAGGTGTACCGCTTCCTGCTCAAGCCGTGTCATCCGAAGGAACTCGAGATGACGATCCTGCAGGGCTTGCAGCACAAGAAGCTGGTGGCGCAGAGCCGCCGCTTGCTGCAGGAACATCAGAAGACGACGAACCTGCTCGAAGAGCTCGAGAAGGCGAATCCCGGCATCACGAAGATCGACATGGATGAAGACGGCGCGATTCTGATGGAAGACGACGACGACAGCGGCAGCGACGTGCAATCGCTGCTCAACGATCTCGAGAGGGAAATGGCGAAGATTGGCTCCCGCTAGTCGCTGGGGTAGTGCCCGGGGCACTACCGCCTAGAAGCGTACGAGCGCGCTGCCCCACGTAAAGCCGCCACCGAAGGCCTCCAACAACAGCAGGTCGCCGCGCTTCACTCGCCCGTCGCGCACGCCGACATCCAGCGCCAGCGGCACGGACGCCGTCGAAGTGTTGCCGTGATCCTGCACGGTCACGATCACGCGCTCCATCGGCAGCTCGAGCCTCTTGGCCATCGCCTGGATGATGCGGATGTTGGCCTGGTGCGGCACGAGCCAGTTCACCGCCGACCGATCGAGTCCGTTCGCCGCGAGCGCTTCGTCGACAGCGCTGCCGAGCTTGGTCACCGCAACCTTGAACACTTCGCTGCCGGCCATCTTGATGCCGACATCGACCCGACCCGTGGCCGGGTCGACATGGAAACCCTTCGATACGCCGGAGTCGACGTAGAGCAGATCCTTGTACGCACCGTCCGAGTGAAGGTGCGTTGAAAGCAGGCCCGGCTCGGCGGACGGCCGCAGCACGACGGCGCCGGCGCCATCGGCGAACAACACGGCGGTACTGCGATCGTTCCAGTTCGTGATGCGCGAAAGCGTCTCCGCGCCGACGACGAGCGCGCATTTGGCCTCGCCCGCCTTGACGAACTTGTCCGCGATCGACAGCGCGTAGATGAAACCGCTGCACGCGGTCTCGACCGAGAACGCGGGGCAGCCGCGCACACCGAGCCGCGCCTGCAGCAGCGTGCCGCAATTCGGGAAGATGAGATCCGGCGTCGTCGTGCCGAACACGATGAAGTCGACTTCCGCCGGCGTCACGCCCGCCGCTTCTATCGCGCGGCGCGCCGCGACTTCGGCCAAGTCCACGGTAGTTTGACCTTCCGCCGCGATGTGGCGCCGCTCGATGCCCGTGCGAGAACGGATCCACTCGTCGGTGGTATCCATCTTCTTCTCGAGATCGAAATTCGTGACGACCTTCTCCGGCAGGTACGACCCCGTGCCGGCAATGCGTGAATACATGTTGTCCCTTTCGATCGTCTTACGGACCGTCGACCGACGGCGCCTTCGCGAGCGCGGTTGCAATGGCCCCCGGCAACCCGCGACGCATGGCCGTCGCGGCTGTCGAAACCGCCTGGGCGAATGCGACGCTGTCCGCGCTGCCGTGGCTTTTTACCACGACTCCCGTGAGTCCTACCATGCAAGCGCCGTTGTACTTGCGCGGATCCAGCGTCTCGCCCACACGGCGGAGTACCGGACGGGCTAGCAACCCGGCCGCCTTGCTGAACGCGTCGCGCGAGAACTCCGTGCGCAATTGCTCGACGATGAGCTTCGCGAGGCCTTCCATCGTCTTCAAGGCGACATTGCCCGTGAAGCCATCCGTGACGACGACATCCACCTTCTCGTCGAAGATGTCGTGGCCCTCGACGAAGCCGACATAGTTGACGTCGAGCGCGCGGATCAACTCGTGCGCTTCCTGCACGATCTCATGACCCTTCGATTCCTCTTCGCCGATGTTGAGCAGGCCGATGCGCGGACGCGAAATGCCGTAGACGTCGCGCGCGACGATTGAACCCATCGTCGCGAACTGCGCGAGCTGCAGCGCCGAGGCTTTCGAATTCGCGCCGAGATCGAGCATGTGCGTGTGGCCGCCGTTGCGTGCCGGCACCGATGACATGATCGGCGCGCGCTCGACGGGGCCGACGGTCTTCAGCACGAAGTGCGACATCGCCGTGAGTGCGCCAGTGTTCCCCGCGCTCACCATCCCTTGTGCCCGCCCCTCTTTCACGAGGTCGATCGCGAGGCGCATCGAAGAATCCTTGCGGCGACGAATCGCATCCCGCGGATGATCGGACATGCCGACGACGCTGGCCGCCGCGTGAATCGACGCGCGCGCGCGAACGCCCGCCGGCGCTGCGGCCAGGAAGGGTTCGATGATCTCGGGTTTACCCACGAGGATGAGTTCGAGGGCGGGATCGGCGGCGAGCGCGCGCAATGCGCCGGGAACGCACTCCGACGCACCACTGTCGCCACTCATCACATCGACGGCGATTGACGCCATGCGGGAGTCATGCGCGGCGCCCGGCGCCGCGCTCGGGGAGACTATTCTTCTGTCTCGACTTCGGCCGGCTTTTCGATGACGCGCTTACCGCGATAGAAACCGTCCGGGGTGATGCGATGGCGCAGGTGCGTTTCGCCCGATTGCGGATCGATCGACAGCGCGGGCTTGGTCAACCCGTCGTGCGAACGATGCATGCCGCGCTTGGACGGCGTTTTACGACTCTTCTGAACAGGCATGGAACCAATCCTCTAGGGCGACCACTACTTGCGTTTCAACAGCTCGCCCAACTGTGCAAACGGTTTTTGAACCTGCGCGGCGGCAGCCTCTTCGGGCGCCTCCGCTTCCTGTCCGGGCAGCCTCAAATCGCGGCCCGCACACTCACTACCTTCTTCGTGTCGCGCCACCGCCGGCAGCGCGAGCATGACTTCCTCGTCGACGAGATCGCGCACGCTGACGCTGTCTCCCTCGACCAGAAAAACTTCCAATCCTTCCGGCACCCGGTCCGCGGCGTCGAAGTCGACGACGAGAGCGATGCGCGACGTCACGTCCACCGGCCAGCGCATCGTCTGCATGCAACGCTGACAAACCACTTCCGGTTGCGCCTTCACCTGAAGGTCCGCAACGGCTTGCCCCAGTTGCCTCGAAAACCGAACGTGCCCCTTCGCGTCACCGTCTTTGGCGATGAGCTCGAGCGCCACGCGCGGCAATTCCGCGAGCGGGATGGCGAATTCGAGCGCCGTCTCAGTGCTCACCAATGTGTCGACGGGAGCGCGTCTGGACCAGCCCAGTGACATGGGGCGCGTATGATAGGTGCGGCCTCCCCCCAAGTCAAAACAACTTTAACCGTAAGCCTTTGTTTTTACGCAATTGATTCACATGCCTGACTCCTCGTCGCCGCCCATTCGGCCGCTCATCCTCGCCTCCACCTCTCGATATCGTGCCGGACTGCTCGACCGTTTCGGCCTCGAGTTCGACGCGCACGATCCCCGCGTGGAGGAAAGCACCCGCAATGGCGAAACACCGCGCGGCCGCGCCTTCCGGCTCGCCGAAGCGAAAGCGGAGGCCATCGCAACCCGGTTCCCAAACGCCGTCGTGATCGGGGGCGACCAGGTGCCCGCGACGAGCACCACAATCCTCGACAAGCCCGGCAACGCCGCGAACTGCCGTGAGCAGCTCAAGCTGTTGTCCGGCTCGACCGCGGAGTTCTACACGGCCTGCACCGTGCGCTGCATCGAAGCGGGAGTGAAGATCTCGCACGTCGACACCACGGCGGTGAAGTTGCGGCCGCTGTCCGACGCTGAAATCGATCGCTACATCGAGCGCGAAAAGCCGTTCGATTGCGCGGGGGGATTCAAGGCGGAGGCGCTCGGCATCACGCTGTTCGAACGCATCGACACCGAGGATCCGACGGCGATCGTCGGGATGCCGCTCATCTGGCTCGCGGGCGCGCTGCGCAGCGCGGGCTACCAGGTGCCGTGACTCGCTAGCTTCCATCCCGAGGGGACTTCCGCTCCCGCGGCGCATTCAAGACGTCTACCACCGTGGCGAGATCCGCCGGCAACGGGGTGCTCGCGTTGAACTCGACGCCGGTCTCCGGCCAGGTGAAGCTCAACTGGTGGGCGTGCAGGAACATGCGCCCGAGACCCAGTGCCTTCATCTTCTCGTTGAATTCGGCGTCGCCGTATTTCTCGTCGCCCGCGAGTGGATAGCCCGCGTGTGCCGCGTGCACGCGAATCTGGTGCGTCCGACCGGTCTCGAGCAGAACCTCGACGAGCGTCGCGCGCTTGCCGAAGAACTGGATCGGGCGGAAATGACTCACCGCCTCCTTGCCCGATTCGTGTGCCTTCACCGTGCGCTCGCCGCCGACGCGGATGTCCGTGCGCAACGGCACGTCGATGCGTTTCTTGCCGAGCTCCCACTTGCCCTTCACGAGCGCGAGGTAGCGTTTCTCGACCCGGCCTTCACGCAGCAGCGCGTGCAACGTGCGCAACGCGGCGGGTTTGCGGGAGATGAGCAGCAATCCGCTGGTATCGCGATCGATGCGATGCACGAGTTCCAGCGTTTCGTCGGGCCGCGCGGCGCGCAGCGCTTCGATGACGCCAAAGCTCACACCGCTACCGCCATGCACGGCAATTCCCGCGGGCTTGTCGAGCACGAGCAGCCGCGCGTCTTCGTGCACGATCGCGCCCGTGACACCCGCGACGAGCCGGTCTGGCGCGCGCTTTGGCGGCGCCGCGGCACCCACGCGCACTGGTGGCACCCGCACGATGTCGCTCGCCTGCAACCGCGTCTCGGGTTTCGCACGCTTTCCGTTCACGCGCACCTCGCCCTTGCGGATCACGCGAAACAGGTGATTGCGCGGCACATCCTTCAGAAATCGGCCGAGGAAGTTGTCCAGCCGCTGTCCGTCGCCGCGCTCGCCGACTGGCACTTGTTGGACTTTCGGGGCCTCTTGTGGCGCCGGCACGTCAGGGGTTTCGTAAGGTCTTGTTTTCACTGAGGGTCTTGGGCTAAGATTCGCGCCGTCGTCGTCCCCGGCATCTGCATGTGTGTGACGACGCAATGCCGCGGCGCGCGAATGCGCAACCTTAAGACGATTCGAACGCGCCGCATGTTAGTTGGTCCTCGGCAACGAGGCCATCGCTCGAAGGCCGACTTGAATCTCGCGCAGCCGATGGGAAGTCCAAAAGACACATCGTGCGCGGCGTCGGTGAAGTAGCCCAAAGGGTTTTGGCGCTCCGCCCTCTCACCGGGACGGACATTAAAAATCGTGATCACTCACGCGCCCCACGACAATCTTTGGCCTCACGGCTTTGCATTCCGCGTCGCGCGGTCGTTAGCAAAGCCGTCCGTGAGGATATCCGCCGTTCGATTCGGGTCAGCCTGGAAGTCACCAGGGTCCCATTCAAATGAAGAGAATGCTCATCAATGCAACTCAGCAAGAAGAGTTGCGCGTAGCGCTTGTTGACGGACAAAAGCTCTACGACCTTTCCATCGAAATCCCTTCCAAGGAACAGAAAAAAGCCAACATCTACAAAGGTCGAATCTCCCGCATCGAGCCGTCGCTCGAAGCGTGTTTCATCGACTACGGCGCGGAGCGACACGGCTTCCTGCCGCTGAAGGAAATCTCCAAGGATTGCTTCCGCAAGAACTCCGACGGTGGCCGCGGCAACATGCGCGACCTGCTCTCCGAAGGTCAGGAAATCATCGTCCAGGTCGAGAAGGAAGAGCGCGGCAACAAAGGCGCCGCCCTCACCACATTCATCTCCCTCGCCGGCCGCTTCCTCGTGCTGATGCCGAACAACCCGCGCGCCGGAGGCGTGTCCCGTCGAATTGAAGGCGAAGACCGCGACCAGATGCGCCAGGTCATGGACGAGCTGCGGATCCCCGACGGCATGGGCGCCATCGTGCGCACGGCCGGCGTTGGCCGCGCCGCAGAAGAACTGCAGTGGGACCTCGACAACCTCAGGGGTCAGTGGGACCAGATCGACGCCGCCACCAAGGATCGCCCCGCTCCGTACCTCGTGTATCGCGAGAGCGACGCGGTGACGCGCAGCCTGCGCGACTACTTCGGCGATGACATCGGCGAGTTGCTCGTCGACGACGACGCGACGTTTGCGACGGCGCAGGAGTACATGACCCGGTTCATGCCGCCGGACACGCAACGCAAGCTCAAGCGTTACACCGACGACATCCCGCTGTTCACGCGCTTCCAGATCGAGAGCCAGATCGAATCGGCGTACGCGCACAAGGTGGAGCTGCCCTCGGGCGGATCCATCGTGCTCGACTACACCGAAGCGCTGGTGTCCATCGACATCAACTCCGCGCGCGCCACGCGCGGCGCGGACATCGAGACGACGGCGACGAACACCAACCTCGAAGCCGCGGACGAAATCGCGCGACAGCTGCGCATCCGCGACATCGGTGGCCTGATCGTCATCGACTTCATCGACATGGAGTCGTCGAAGAATCAGCGCGACGTCGAAGACCGGCTGCGCGACGCGGTGAAGATGGATCGCGCCCGCATCCAGATCGGCAGGCTCTCGCGCTTCGGCATGCTCGAAATGTCGCGCCAGCGACTGCGTCCGAGCTTGGGCGAGTCGAGCCATCTCGTCTGCCCGCGCTGCGTCGGCATCGGCAGCATCCGCTCGGTGGAGTCCATGACGCTCGCGATCCTGCGCCTCATCGGCGAGGAGGCGCGCAAGGACAAGACCGCGTCCATCATCGCGCAGGTGCCGCTCGAAGTCGGCACGTATCTCATCAACGAAAAACGCGAATGGCTGCGTACGCTCGAAGACAAGAGCGGCATCGAAGTCATGATCGTTCCGAATCCGCACATCCAGACGCCGGAATATTCCATCAAGCGTCTGCGTACGGACGAAGTGGACCTGCCGGAGAACAAAGCACTCTCGTACAAAATGCCGGAACGTCCGCAGGTTGCCGATCCGTCGGGCACCAAGCCGGAAAAGCCGCAGTTGGAACCGGCGGCCGTGGTGCCGACGGCGCCGGCGACCTCGGCCCCCGTCGTCGTGCACGTCCCGGCTCCCGCCGCGGCAGCGGCCGCGGTGGCGGCGCCACCGGCAGGCCTCGGCTTCTGGCAGCGTCTCGCCTATCTATTCACCGGCAAGGCCCCCGAGCGCGCGGTCGCGGAAGCGCGTCCGAAGGAAGCACGCGACGGTCGTGGACAGCGCGACTCGCGGCCTCGTGGCGATCGCGATCGTCACCACGGCCGCGGCGAGCGTGACCGCGGTGGACGCGACCGCGATCGTGGCCCGCACGGCCGCGACCGCAATCGTAGCCCTCGGGATAAAGACGGCAGTCGCGACAAGGACGGCGACCGTTCACGTGACAAGGAAGCCGGACGCGAAGGGGGTGGCGAACGAAGTGGTGGCGAGCGCGGCCGTGGCCGCGATCGCGACGGACATCGCGAGCAAGGCCGTCATGCCGAAGGCGGCCATCGTGATGGAAATCGCGACGGCAATCGGGAGAAGCAGACTCAGCCGCGCGAAGGTCAGCCGGAGAACCGCGAGCGGGATCCGCAGCGCGACGCGCAACGTGAAGCGGAGCGCCAGGCCCAACGTGAGCGCAATCGCGAACGTGATCGCCTGCGCGAAGCGCAGGCCGCGGCGAATGCGGCCGCCGGCAATGCCGGCCCCGCGAATGCGGCGGCTCCGGCCGCCGAAGTCACCGACGGCGGCGCGGGCGCACCCGAAGATGCGGGCGTGAACGCCGACGGCAACGGCCCTCAGGATGGCGGACGTGAAGGCGGTCGCGGTCGTCGCGGTCGCCGGCGCGGTCGCCGCGGTGGACGCAATCGTGACGGCCAGCAGGCGCCGTTCGGGGGCGAACCGCAGCAGGTCAACGAGTTCGCGCGCGAAGCGTCGCCGGAGGAACGCGAGTTCCACGCGCGACAGAACAGCGATTCCTTCGATGCTCCCGCGTCGAACGATTCCGCCCCAGTCGAACGTTCGGCGCCCGTCGAGCGGTCCGAGCCGGTGCGTGAGTCGCGCGGCGAGGGATCGCAGGCGCCGCTCGATCTGCCACCGCCTCCGCCGTCGAAGTCGTTCGTGGTCTGGTCGTCCAACCCGAGTGACAGTCCGGACGGCACCCGCCGCGACGAGTAGTTCGGCGCGTCTGTGACGCAACGACCCGCGCTCCGGAGTTCCGGGGCGCGGGTTTTTCATTTACGGCGCTTGAGCTCGCGCAACCAGCCGCGCGCGCCGCTCTCCGACAGCTCGACGACACGATCGAAGTCCTCGACCCCCCCGTGATACGGATCGGGCACATCGTCCGCGCGCCCGACTGCTGCGTGCTCGAGAAACATCGCGACCTCCGCGGGGCTCTCCGCCGGACGCAGCCGCTCGAGCGCGGCAAGATTCGATCCGTCCATCGCGAGCACGTAGTCGAACTCGTCGAAGTCCGCGCGCGTCACCTGCCGCCCGCGCAGGTGGGCGATCTCGTATCCGTGACGCCGCGCGGCGGCGATCGAACGCCGGTCGGGCGGCTCGCCCACGTGATAGTCGGCGGTTCCCGCGGAGTCGACCTCGAGATCGAGCTCCGGAAATTCGCGCGCCGCGACCGCCCTCACTACTCCTTCCGCGGTCGGCGAACGACAGATATTTCCCAAACAAACAATCAGGATTTTCATCGGCCTTCCTGGCTACGTTCCCTGCATGTTGCCGCGTTCCGCTGTCCCCGAGAAAGCGGCAATTCCACCCCTGCCCGCGTGACCGCGCGCACAGTTCGCGCGAATGATCGCCGTTGACGCCAGATTGAGACGGCCGCAGGCTCGCTGCCGGGCGGGCCCGTCCGGTATAAGTCGGGCATGCGATACATATTTCCCGGCATCGCTTGCGCCGGCCTCGCGCTGTTCCTCAGTGCGTGTGGCGGTGGCGGCGGAGAGAATCCCACACCCCGGCCACCGCCGGCGACCAACACCGTACCCACCGCGAACGCCGGAACCGCACAGACCGTGAATGCGGGCGTGACGGTCACGCTGAACGGCTCGTTGAGCAGCGACACCAATGGCACCGTCGCTACGTACGCATGGACCCAGACCGCGGGAACGCCTGCGGTCACGCTCTCGAGCACCAGCGTCGTGCAGCCAACATTCCCGGCGCCGACCGTCGCGACCGCCACGGCGTTCACGTTCTCGCTCGTCGTCACCGACAACGGCGGCGCCACGAGCGCCGCCTCGACCGTCACGATCACGGTGAATCCGGCAATCGCGGGCAACACCAACGTCACGGGGCGAGTCACGTTCGCGCGCGTGCCGTTCGCAATTCAGGGCGGAAATCCCGGCCTCAACTATGGAAGCCCCGTGCAGCAGGCTTCACGTGGTGTCACGGTGAACGCCGTCGCCGCCGGGACAACCACCGTGCTCGCATCAGCGACAACCAACGACAATGGCGACTACTCGCTCTCCGTCGCCAGCAACACCAGCATCCAGATCCGGGTAGTTGCGGAGATAGTGCGCGCCGGAGCAGTGCCGAATTGGACCGTGCGGGTTGCGAACGGTGACACCGTCGGCGCCGTCACTTACACGTACATCGATCCGACCTCGTTCAACTCCAGCGCGGGCACGCCAGTCAACGTTGCGATCCCGACGGGCATCAATGCCTCGGGCACGGCGACCGGCACACGTGCTTCGGGTCCATTCGCGGCGCTCGACACTATCTACCAGGGCATCCAGACCATCCTCGCTGTCGAGCCGACGGCCAATTTTCCGCCGCTGCTGGTCGATTGGGGCACCCAGACGGACGGCACCTTCTTCGATTCGGCTGCGCCGCAACGCATCGCACTGCTCTCCGATCTCACCGCCGACACCGACGAGTTCGACCAGCACGTCGTCGCACACGAATTCGGCCACTACATCGAACAGAACTTTTCGCGCGCCGACAACATCGGTGGCGCGCACGGCGTCGGCGACAAGCTCGATCCGCGCGTCGCGTTCGGCGAAGGATTCGGCTATGCGTTCGCCGCGATCGTCCTCAACGATCCCGTCGCGCGCGACAGCTTCGTACAGGGCGGCGGGCAGGTGTCGGGCTCTTTCAACGTGGAGACCAATCCGTCGACCACGCCCGGCGGAGCGACGCCCGCGGGAAACTTCGGCTGCTGGTGCAGCGAATCGTCGGTGTGGTCGATACTCTGGGATCTCAACGATGCAGCCGTCGACGGCAACGACAATGTGTCGCTCGGCTTCGCGCCGATATGGGCAGTGTTGACGGGCGCGCAGGAAACGACGCCCGCCTTCACGACCCTCTTCTCCTTCGTTACCGCGCTCAAGGTCGGACGCAGCGCGGGTGAAACCACCGCGATCAACACGCTAGTCACAGCGCAGAACGTCGTCTCGTCGACGATCGATGCGTTTGCAACCACTGAAACGAACGTGCCCACACCGCTTCTTTCGGCAGACATCCTCCCGGTGTACACAAACATCACCGTCGGCGGACCCGCTGTGCAGGTTCGCAGCGTCGACGATGAAGGCGGTACTTACAATTCGCTCGGCAATCGCCACTTCCTGCGCTTCACGCCAGCCACGAGTGGCAACGTCAGGGTGACCGTGACTTCTTCCGCCGGCGTTGGAGGAGACCCGGATTTCGTCGTATGGCGCGCAGGCTCTCCCGTCGAGATCGCGGAATCGTTTGATCCGGCGAACCCGACAGAGGTGTCGGATCTCTTCCCGGTGACCGCTGGCCAGACCTACGTCATCGACGCGTATGAGTGCTCCAACGGTTGCAGTGGAAACCAGGGCACCTCCGGCGACTACACGCTGACCGTCACGATCAACTGAGGCGTCACGATGCGCACACTCAATCTCACCGCCCTGCCGCGATTCGCCGCCGCAACCTTGTTAGCCACGCTGCTCGCGGGTTGCTCCAGCGAAACGAAACCGTTGCCGCCCGACGCCGCTCCCGCGATCGCGCCGGCTCCCGCGCCCGCACCGGACGCCAGCACACCTGCACCGGACGTGACGCCCGCGCCCGAAGCCATACCCCCGGACCCCGCGCCGCCGACGGACACGGTCCCGCCGCCCACCGACCCCGCCGCCACCGCGAAGCCAACGTCGGCGCAGTTGCCCGACCTCGACTCGATGCGACTTGCGAAAACCAGTGGCAAGCTCGGCGTCGCCGCCGACGTTCGCTATTCGTTCGAGTCCGCAGCCACACCGAACCAGCCCGTGACATTGAACATCGCCGTCGTGCCGCGCGTGACCGGCCAGATTCTGGAATTCAGCCTGCAGCCCACCGAGGGCGTGCAAATTGCGGCGGGGCCCGTCACCCGCCTCAAGATCAACCAGGCCGACACCCTGCGTCAGCAATATTCGATCACCCGCACTGCCGGGACGCCCCGCACTCTGCGTGTCCTCGTGACGCACCAATGGGATGGCGGTTCCGCGTTCGGCTTCTATTCCATCCCTTTCGACTGAGGACGAACGCGCGCGTGCGCGAGTAGACTACGCACGTGCATTCCCGTAATCCGAGCCCTATTCGCCGGCATATCGTCTGTCTGACGGCGCTGGCAACCTGTCTGTTCGCCCCCGCGATCCGCGCCGCCTGTGTCGGCGGCCAGACCGGCGATCTGGCCGAGCTCGAGCGACTCGCTTTCCGCGACCCCGCGACCGCGCTGCCTCAACTCGCGAACACCATTTCGATGGCGGCCGACATGCCGCCGACGCGCCGCGCCGCCATGCACGCCATCGCGGCGGATGCCGCGCGCCAATTGGGCTTCAGTCGCCAGAGCATTACGCACGCCGACGCGGGCCTCGCGCTGCTTCCCGCCGGCGACATGTCTGACCTCGCGATCCGCATGCGCACCGTGCGCGCGCTCGTCAGCACGAATGTCGGCGGCATCGACGCCGCGACGGTCGAGCTCACGCGCGTGGTCGACGGGATCCGCGACCGGCCGCTGGCGCTGGGTTGCGTGCTGCGCGATCGCGGCTGGCTCAATTTCCGTGACGGCAATCCCGACCAGGCGCTCGACGACCTCATGCGTGGCTACAGCCTGCTGCGCAAACACGGCTCGCGCGAAGAGGCCATGGTCGCCGCCGGCCGTTTGTCGATGGCGCAATTCTCCGTGCGCGATTACCCGCAGGCGCTCGCGCTCGTCGATGAGACCATCACCTTCTTCCGCGAGAACAACGCGCAGATCCGCCTCGCGACCGCGCTCGACCGCCGCTCCGCGATCCTGATGGCGGCGGGACGTCTCGACGAAGCGTCGATCGCCGCGACGGAAGCTTTGCGTATCCACGAGAAAATCGGCGACCGCGTGGGCACGGGCCTCTCGCAGATGCGCATGTGCGGCGTGGACATCCAGCGCAATTCGCTCAACGAGGCCGCGCGCTGGTGCGATCGTGCCGAAGTCACGCTCTCGCAGACCAGCGGCATGGACGACAACGACTACCGCACGCTGGCCGCGCTACGTGGCCGGCTGAATCTCGCGCTCGGAAAATCCCGCGAGGCCGTCGCGCAGTTCGATCGCGCGATCGCGCCCGGCGGCGCGCAGCCCGCCGACGACATCGCCGAGCTCTTCGAGCTGCGTTCGCGCGCGCAGGCGGCGATCGGCAACTACACCGCGGCGTTCACCGACCAGGGCGAATACCTGCGCCGCGTGCGCGAACAAGGTACGCTCGACCGCATCCGTGAAGTCGCGCAATTGCGCGTGCAGTTCGAGAACGATCAGGAAAAGCAGAAGATCGCGCTGCTCGAGAAGGACAAGACGCTCGCCGAGGAGCGGCTGCGCAGCCAGACACGTGCGACGCAGCTCGTGGCGATCGCGGGCCTGACGGGTCTCGTCACCGCGTTCTTCCTGGGATACGCGCTGCTGTCGCACCGGCGACATCGCGCCGAGCTCATCCGGCTCGCCGAGCGCGACGAATTGACCGGCCTGCTCAATCGCCGCGCCATCGTGCGCAAGGCCGTCGAGTTTCTCTCCCGGGCGCGCGAGTCGAAGGGCACGCTGATCATCGGCCTCATCGACCTCGATCATTTCAAGACGATCAACGACCGATTCGGCCACGCCGTGGGCGATCAACTGCTGCAGCGGTTCGCGGCGGCGATGCGCACGTCGCTGCACACGCGTGAAGTGTTCGGCCGCTACGGCGGCGAGGAATTCCTCGTGTTGTTCCCCGACAGCACCCTTGACGACGCGCGCGCGTCGGCCGAGCGGCTGCGCAGCGCGTTGCGCGATCAGCGGCTGCGCGTCGAGGATCAGGACGTGACGGTGACGCTCAGTCTCGGTCTCGCGAGCTACGAAACCGGCGACGTGCTGTTCGATCAGGTCGCGCGGCGCGCGGACATCGCGTTGTACGTCGCCAAGACGCAGGGACGGGATCGCGTGGAGATCTTCAACCCGTCACGCCACGGCGGCTTGGCCGCGAACGCGGCGCAACGCCAGCGCTAAATGGGGACATTCCCCGTTTCCTAGCAAAAGGGGACGGGCCAGAGTGCGACAGTCGCGCGACGGCTTCCGGCTGAATCGTTTTTTGGCCCGAATGGAGATCGGCGAGGAGAGAGCGGCCGTGAGCCGGGGTTAAAGCCCCGTCAGGTGCGCCCTCGACGTCACCGCGAAGGCGAGCAGCGAACGACGAGC
>JAYTOK010000131.1:0-4158 GCA_043747835.1 Pseudomonadota bacterium
CTTGGCTTTCATGATCGCTTCGAACAGCGCGACGGTGGCTGGTCCAATCACGGCGGCTTTATCCATCATCTTCGCCGGCGTCCATGCCGCGTAGCGACGATGGGCACTCGGCATGTGTTCCGTTATCGTTGTGTGGCGGTGCTTTATCGATGAGAACACGTGGCAAGCGATGCGCTCGCCCTTATGGAAGATCTCGACTGTCGCACCGGTGTTGCGAGCATCGACGATCTCGCGGATCAGCGTCGATGGCACCGAGTAATAGTGCCCGCCGATCTCGACGTGATAGTCCGGCGCAACGCGCGCCCGCTTCCATTCCGCGTAAGCGTAGGCCGTCCGGGGTAGCGCGCCGAGCGCCGGGCGATCAATCGTCGCCAACAGGTCGTTCCGGCTTTGGCCGAACCTACGCATGATCTTGCTGTTGATCGTCGCCACGCACGCACGGATCGCCACGTTCAACTCGGCCAGCGAGAAGAAGCGTTGGTTGCGCAGCTTCGCCAGCACGAACCGCTCAACAATCTGCACGGCCACTTCGACCTTGGCCTTGTCGCGCGGCTTGATGATCCGTGTCGGCAGCACGACACAGCCGTAGTGATCGGCCAGGTCCTGATAGGTGCGGTTGATCCCGGGCTCATAACGCGATGGTTTGGTAACGCCGGCTTTCAGATTGTCGGGCTTATGTGCCGCTCGCGGTTATGTGGCCGTTAGCTGTGTTGGTCCGTACTGCCGATGCCTTCCCGGGCTTCCGGCCACATAACGTTCAGAGCGCAGAGAGCCAGTTCAACAAGGCGGCGTCGTCCCGCCATACTGCTCTTCGGGGAAATGCGGCTGACGCGGCAACGGGCGGCGCGCACGCCTCCAGCGCCGCTTCCTTCGAACGCATGTTGATTTCGGCATAGCGATGGGTCGTGTCGAGGCTGACGTGGCCGAGCCAGCCGCGAATGACGTTGATCTCGACGCCGGCCTCGAGCAGGTGCACGGCCGTCGTGTGCCGCAGAACGTGCGGAGATATCCGCCGCAGCGGACCGCCATTGGCTGTCGCCTTCAGGTTCGCCGTGTGCCGTCGCACGAGCTTGTAGATCCCATATCGGGTAAGCGGCCCGCCCTGCCTCGACGTGAACACCGGAGCGTTTGCCGGCGGATCTGCCGCTCGTTCGGCGATTAACTCGCGCAGGAGATGCGCGGTCTGCGGCCAGAGTGGGCAAGTCCGCCACTTGTCACCTTTACCGTGCAGATTGACCCGCGGCTGTGGCTCGAGCTGCAAGTTCGCAATCCTCAAGTCAGCCGCTTCCTGGACGCGCGCGCCGGTATTGTAGAGGAACAACAACAAGGCGCGGTCGCGCAGTGCCGTGTGCCCTGTCGACGGCAAGCTCGCCATCAGTGTCTCGATCTCATCGCGTTCGAGGAACTGGGTCGGAGGAGGTGGAGACCGCTTCTTCGGGATGGCTGCGACACGCTCGGCCTCGACCAACGCCTCCGGTGCCTGCCGGGCCAGATAGTTGAAGAACGTGTGCAGGGCAGCAAGGCGCTGGTTGCGCGAACGGATGTGATTGCCGCGCGTGACCTCCAGATGGTTGAGGAAGTGACGGACACATTCCGCGGTGAGGTCCGCCACGGCGATCCGTGTGATGGCTCGGCCGCGCTCCGAGGCGATGAAGATCAGGAACAGCCGCAGCGCATCGCGATAGCTGCTGACGGAAGACGGGCTCAGTCCCTTCTCCGCCTTCAGGTGCTGCTCGAAGAAGGCATAGACAATCGGGCCGATGGCGGTCATGGCGCCGCTCCTGTCGACAGCGGCGCGGCATAGCGGCTGAAGCGATCCCCCGCAGCTTCGAGAAGCTCGGCCGTGATCGTGAGATAGACCGCGGTCGACGCCGGATTGACGTGCCCGAGGAAGGTGGACAGGTGGAGCAGGTGTGCAGACGGATCGCTGCCTTCGCGATACCAGCGCAGCAACGTGCCGACCGCAAAGCTGTGACGCAGATCGTGCACGCGCGGCGACGCGACGCCAGCCGCCATCGTCAGGTCGAGCCGCGGCACCAGCGCATGGAATGTCTGGCTGATCGTTCCGGGATGGATCGATCGGCCTTCGGTGAACGAAAAAACCGGTGCGTCGGGCGACAATGCCCCGGCCTGTTCCCGCCTCAGATCGAGGTAGGCCTTCAGTCTGGCGGCCATCTGCGGCCCAAAGGGCACGAGGCGCGACTTGCCGAACTTGGTACCACGAATGACGAGCAGGTTGCGGGCGAAATCGACGTCCGCAACGGTCAATCGCGCGACCTCCCCGACACGCAAGCCGAGCCCGTAGAGGATCGCGAAGATCGCGACATACGCCGCGCCACGACCGATGGCCCGGTTGTTGTCCGGCAGCGCGGCCGCCACCTCGATGAGCCGACAGGCCTGGGGCAGGTCGAAGAGGTAGGGCATGCGGCGGGACGTCACCCGACGTGACCGCAGCCGGAGCGGCGAGATATCGAGCAATCCTTGACCGATCATCCAATCGAACAGACGCCGCAACACACCGAGCAGATGATTATAGCTGCGCGGGCGCTTGCGTGGCCGGCTGGTCACGAAGGCTTCGATCACCGCCGGCGTGACATCACCGAGGCGGGCGATACCGCGATCGACCAGATGGCGGTCGAACAATCGGAGCGCCTTCTCCTCGGTATCAAACCGCCGATTCAAGGCGCGCTTGGTGGCGAGGAACTGCCGAATGGGCTCGGCTAATGGACTGGCCAAAGCAATCGTGGAGACGCTCATGGCAGCTTCTCCCCATTGCCTAGGGCGACGCCCCGAAGCGTCTCGACAGCTACCTTGGCGTAGATCTCGGTCGAGGCGGCCGAGCGATGGCCGACATAGTCGCCAATGGTCTTCAACGGGAAGCCGGCATCTGCTAGGCGCTGCACGCAGGCATGTCGCAGCGTGTGCGAGCCGGCGCGCCGCACGGTGACACCAGCCTTGTGCAGGTAGTGGCTTGCCCGACCCGATACGGCCTCGTGCGTCAGCGCTTGGTGCGGCGCGAGATGCCTCAAGAACAATCGCCGGTCGGTTGTCTGCGGACGGCCGCCCTTCAGGTAAGCGACGACGGCCTCGCCGACTACCGGCGACATCGGGTAGACTGCGACATGGTCGGCTTTGCGCTCTCGCACATGTAATCGTTCACGCTTCCAGTCAATGTCGTCGAGCGTCAGGAGGGCGACTTCGCGGGCTCGCAGGCCATAGGTGACGAGCAGCAGCAGGATCGCGTAGTCCCGCCGGCCGACGGGAGTTCGCTGGTCGACGGTCTCGAGCATGCGTCGCACGTCGTCCCAGCCGATGGAGCGCGGCAACTCGGCCAATCGATAAACCTGCGGCAACTCGATGTGGCGTGCCAGATCCGCCGCAATCACTCGCTCTCGCCGCAGGTAGCGCAGGAAGACCCGCAACGAGCTGCACAGGCCGATCATCGCTGAACGGCCAAAGGACCCTGAACATTCGGTGACGAACGCACTGAGCACCGGCGCCGACAGCGCACCGAGCGAATGACAGCCGATGCGAACGAGATAGGTCTCGAAGCGGCGCAGGAAATGGCTGTAGTGGTCGACCGTCGGCTCGCGCAAACCGCGCTCCTCTCGCAGGTAGGCGAAGAAGCCGGGCGCTTGCGCGATGAAGGGCATGCGCAGGTGCGGGCGATGGCTGGCCGTGGCCAGAGCGGGAAGCGCGACCCGCAGCATCTGCTCGATCGGGCTGCGGATCGCCGAAGCGATCTTGCGACAGGCTAGCGCTTCCGACGTCGCGCCATGCGTCTGAAGGTGCTTGGCGACAAACGCCTCGATATGGTCGGGCAGTTCCTCGAGACGGCGCGCACCGCGGGCTTGGGCAAATGCGCCGAACCGAACCAGAATGGGCACTCGCCGGAAGACGTTGCGCGGCGCGTAACCCTGCCCGCTCAACCAAACGACGTACTGCTCGATCGGCCCACCGATCCACGACGATCGAATGCGATCGATAGTCTCCGGCTTCACGAAGTAGCGTTCCAACATGACAACCTCCGTTCCGTTGTGAACGGGCCGAGGTTGCATCCCTACCGGGCACTCCGATTATGTTACCGACAATTGTCCACAGATGTTCGCACGGCTGGGCATCATGCCGCTCGGCCACATAACCGCGAGCGGCACATAA
>JAYTOK010000132.1:0-56548 GCA_043747835.1 Pseudomonadota bacterium
CGATCTCGGCGACCGTGACGATCGTCAGCGACGACAACCCGCCGCCGGGCACTGTGCAGTTCGGCGCGACCAGCTACAGCGGCGGGGAGGCCGCGGGCCTGCGCACGATCACGATCGACGTGACGCGCACGGGTGGCAGCTTCGGCGGCGCGAGCGTGCCGTACACGATCACGGGCAACAACGCGACGGCCGGGGTCGACTACACGGCGAGCAACGGCACGTTGGTCTGGGGCGACGGTGACACGGGCACCAAGACGTTCACCATCACGGTGCTCGATGACGCCGCGGTCGAGTCAGCGGAGCTCATCAACCTGGCGCTCGGTCAGCCCGTCGGCGCGACACTCGGTTCGCCGAACACGGCATCGGTCGCCATCATCAGCGACGACAACCCGCCCGCTGGCACGGCGCAGTTCGCGCAGAGTAGCTACAGCGGTGCCGAGGCGCCGGCGGCGGCGCAGAGCATCTCGATCACGGTCACGCGATCGGGCGGCAGCTTCGGTGCGGCCAGTGTGCCGTACGCGATCACCGCCGGTAGCGCGACCGCGGGGTCTGACTACTCGGCGAGCAACGGGACGTTGAGCTGGTCCGATGGCGATGCAGCGACGAAGTCGTTCGTCATCAGCGTGATCAACGATTCGCTATACGAGTCGAACGAAACGCTCTCGGTGTCGTTGGGGACGCCGAGCGGTGTGGGTCTCGGCAGCCCGACCTCGGCGTCGGTGACCATCGGCAGCGACGATCCGCCGCCGCCGGCCGGCACCGTGCAATTCGCGGCGAGCTCGTACACCGGCGGTGAGGCGGGCGGACAGCGTTCGATCACGATCACGGTGACGCGCGTCAATGGATCGTTTGGTGCTGCGAGCGTGCCCTACGAGTTCTCCCCGGGCACTGCAACCGTCGGCACGGATGTTTCGGCGGCCAATGGCACCTTCTCGTGGGCGGATGGGGACACGTCGAGCAGGTCTGTGACGGTCACCGTGCTCGACGACGTGACCGTTGAGGGGACGGAGTATTTCGGTATCTCGTTCGGCATTCCGAGCGGAGTGACGGTGGGCTCGCCATCGATCATTCCGGTGAACATCACGGACGACGACTTCGGCGGTCAGATCACGATCAGCAACCTGTTCATCTCGGGCTCGGGGTTCCTGCACGCCGAGGCGCACTACTACCTGACGAGCGCGGGGCAGATCTTGACGTCCGACGTGGGTGGCTTCTGGCTCAGCCCGCAGGTGGGTATGTCCAACTACGAGGTCTACCCGACCGGCGGCGGTTCGTTGTGCGAGGGCGTCTTCGACACCTGGCAGCCGCTGTCGAGCAACCGCGGCTGGTCGACACAGGCCAACAACGTCGACTTCGGTGGCGATGCGCAGAGCTGCACGGTCACGATCTCGATTCGTGCGATCGCGAATCCGTCAGTGATTCTCGCCACGGCGACTATCGATCTGTACGCCGATGCGCACTAGCACGGAGAAGAGTTATCAGCGATCCATGAGGCATTCGACACAGCGCGTGCTGTTAGGAATCCGCGGAGCAACGAAAATGACGAGCGACAAACTGGCCTGGAACGACGGCGACGTCGCACTTAGAAAGACAGGGAGCAATGGCATGGCGATGCAGCGAATTGCAGGTTCAGAAGTGCGTGATTTGCCGTCGGAAGTGTCAATCGTGCCTGTGCGCGCAATCCGTCCCTTGGTTTCAACTGCCAAAGTCCATCGGCTGATTTGGGCATGTGCTTTGGGGGTTTCGGGTGCGCTGTCCGGGGTGGCCTCCGCACAGGGCGTTCCCGCGTTCAAGCTCGTGCGGGGAATTGCCGTCGCTCCCGGTGACGTCGCGACGTACTACACGTCCGCCACTGCTCACAGCAACAGTGTGCCCGGCTACACCCGGCCCGTTGAGCTCACGGAGCTTGGCAACGGACTGGGAGCCGCGTCTGCCGCGTCCAACCCTTCGGACTATGCTGCCCGCGTCTTCCAGTACGTTTACGTCAACATCGAAAACGACTGGATGTTTGGACTTTCGAAAGGCGCACTCGGCGCCGTGCTCGATCAGTCCGGCACGGCCTTCGACCAGGCGCAGCTGATGGTGGACCTGCTCGGCGTGGGCGGTGTGGCGGCCAGCTTCCGGTACGGCACGGTCACGGTGACCGGTGCGGAATTTCAGACGTGGTCGGGCATCACGAGTGCGATCGCCGCGTGCCGTCTGCTCGCCGACGGCGGCATCCCTTCCGCGATCAACGGAGTGACGCGACCGGTTTGCGACTACGGGGCGACTGACACAGTTGCGTCGGTGCAGATCACCCACGTCTGGGTCACCGCAAATGGCATCGACTACGACCCGTCGATCAAGCGGCGCACGTTCAAGATTGGAATCAACCTGTCAACGGCGCTGGGATGCGTTGGAACGAGCACCTCTTGTGCCGCAGGCATTCGCAGCACCGTCACGCCCTCGATTTCGACGCTGTCCGGAAACATCCCCTCTGCGTTGAGTGTGAATCAGACGAATGTCGACGGGGCGTACAAGATCTACGCGACGAATCTTCAGACCCAAATCCAGAACAACACGCCAGCGGCGGAACTCGATGACGTGATCGGCGGGTCACGCATCGATCTGGCGACCGTGCCATCGACTTACAAAGTGCCAAGCACCGGCTATGCGCCTGCGCTTCTGTGGTCGGCGATCCCGGACAAGTATCGCGCGACGATCCGCATCCGGTACGACTCCATCGACAAGACGGTGTTTGCGGACGAGGTCTACGGCCGGCTGCTCGCGGTTCGTCGCAAGATCGCGCCGAATGACATCGACAAACTTCCGATCCACACGCCGCGGGTCACCGAGCTCTACTCCGAGAACACGCTGCTCGCGAGCAGTACGCAGAGCGATGGCACGATGGTCAACTCGGTTCTCACTTTGACCGTCGATCATCCGTACGCCGCACCCGCCACATCCGGCGGAACCGCGGGAACGTACATGGACGAAACCCTCGTCCAGAACAACTGGGCACTGGCGCAGCTCGACACCGTTTCGTTCCCGACTCCGACGTACATCTTCATGGACACGTCGATCCTGCACGCCTGGGGTAGGAGCGGTGTTGCGGCGTCGAAGCGCCCGGCAGAGCTCAACATGCAAGGCGGCTCGTGGAGCAAGTACACGCCGGCGGCCGTGCAGGCCACCTGGCTGGCTCAGAACAGTCGGATGCTGAACATCCTCGGCGAGGTGAACCGCTCGGCCATCACCTCTCATCACGTGATCGGCTCGGTGACCACCGCGCCCGTGCTGGGAAGTGCGATCAACGTGGCCGCCAGTATCAGCATCATCAGCCGGACCAATGACGACACCGATCGGGTTGCGGCTTCGTTGTCAGCCGCCGCGCTGTCGAGTCGCCTCGAAGGGAGCATGAGCGAGCAGAACGAAGATGCCTGGGACGGCTTTTCACTGCCGTCGCTGTTCTCGCGCTTCAACGAGAAAGCGGTGCGCTTTCTGTACATCACGTCGAGCAACCTGACGGCGGCGACCTCGCGTCTCACGACTGGTGGTTACCCCTCATCCGTGGTCAGTGCATTGAGCTCCACGCTCACGTCGAGCACGGATGGAGTGATCGCACCGGCGAGTTGGGCGCCCGGTTCATTCACTTTCCCAGCTTTGACTGGTTCCCCGACGACGATGAATGTCCTCATGGGCGGATTTCTGGCCTATAGGTCGGATGGTTCGCGTGCTTCCTACGCGGTCGGCGATCCCATCAGTAAAGGGGCTTTGGGTTCGTCGGCAGGCATCGACCCGCAGGCAGAGGTACTGAAGACCGTCGAGCTCAGCGAGTCCGCACGACAGAAGCTCGGCGGTGTCGACGTGGGTCTGGCGGCGGGCAATCTGCGGCTGAATCCCGAGGCCGACCTGCGCACTGGCACCGGTGAGTTTCCGACGAGCTTGTCATTTCAGCGCTATTACGATTCCGCGGAGAATGCTCTGCCGACCTCGGTTGATCCGACCGCTGGCTCGGAGTGGTCGGCGATCCCGGGCTTCGGATCGCAGCTCGGATTCGGTTGGGACTACAGCTTCAATATCCGAGCGAAGGTGGCGTCCCAGGCAATGCAGGCCATGGGTGACGGCTCCGCGCTCGATGCGAGCGCCATCATCGCAACGGTTTACATCCTGCGCGAGCTCAACAAGGGAACTCAGGACCTGGCCACCGCGCTGTCCACTGTCTTCGGCGCGCACTGGTGGGGCTCTTCGCTGCGAAACAACGCCGTAGTCGTTGATATGCCACCGGCGCACAAGGTGTTCGTGCGCCTGCCGGACGGCACGTACAACATGCCGAAAGGATCCGGCGAGCGGATCGTGCAGACGGGCAGCCGCTTCTATCGTCTCTACTCGGCGGGACCTGTCCCGGTGTACACCGGCGTCGCGTTCGACCTGACGAATCCGGATGGATCGACGATCCACTTCGACACGCAATTCTGGCGCATGGGGCTGTTCAAGCCGACCGCGTGGTCGTTCCCCGACGGCAACAAGATCACGTTCGGGTACATCTCGCTACCGGGTAGTGAGGCGTTCTGTCTCAAGTCAGTTTCGAATAATCTCGGGCGATCATTGACATTCGATACTTTCGGTCCGCTGCCAGGCGGCAATCCGCCGTCGGACTTCCGGTCGCAGGGCTCCTGCCAGATACGCGGCGTGACCGATGACGCCAACCGGTCCGTAACCTATGGATCGACATTCCCATTGCCGGCGGAATACTGGAGCGGTGTGTTCTATCCGGCGATCGGCAACTTCACGTTCAGCGTGACCACGCCGGATGGCGAGACCAAGTACCACTACAGCGTCTCGAGCGTCGACAACAAGCCGGACCGGTTCTTCGCCGCGATCGATGCGATCTACTCGCCGACGGACGGCAACAATCCTTTAGTTAGTTTCACGTACGACTCGCTGTACCGGGTGAAGACCCGGACGAATGTGTTCGGCACGATCAACTATCGCATTGGATCCATCGCCGACACTGAAGCCTTCAGATCGGGAGATGCGCTCGACCCGGCGGGCGCCGGGCTCGTGGCGACCACGACGCAGTATTTCGACGCGCATGCCCAGATGGTTCAGAGCATCGATCCGCTGGGTCGTGCGACGAGCAAGGCCTATGACGGGCTCGGTCGTGTGACCCGCACGATGTTTCCGGAAGGAAACTACGACACGTTTACCTACGACGTGCGAAGCAACCCACTTAGCGTCACGCACAGTCCCAAATCAGGGAGCACGCTGTCTGCGCCGACGCCGGAGCTGACAACGTATGTCGAAGGGCAGACGGTGCGCACTTGTGCGACCGCCGCGACCTGCAACAGGCCGGCGACGACGACCAATTCAAACGGCTTCACGACGAACTACTGGTATCGCCCGAACGGACAAATCCAGCGCATTCGCGGCCCTGCTGTTTCTTCGGGCAAGACGGGGACTGGCGGCCTCAGCGGCAGATCACAGAGCGACTATTGCTATCAGTCGTACACCGCAGCCAACAGCACGTCAGTAAGCCTGATTTCAGCGGCGATCGTGAAAGAGACTGCGACCAAGAACCGCGTCGCGTCCTACGTCTACAACACGTTGGCAAATCATCGCGTTCTTCAGAACGCAGTTGTGGATCCGGCGACGACGTATATTCCTCCATCGACCGCTGGAGGTGCCTGCACGACAGGGACGAAGAGTTTGCCTCTGGGTCTGACGGTGGCATTTGTGTTCGATCCGGTCGGCAACGTTTCGTCGATCAATGGGCCCATTCCAGGCACGGGTGACACGACGTCTTACATTTTTGATTCACGGCGGCGTCTAACAACCGTGGTTGGACCGACGAGCATTGGATCCAAGACGCGCTATTGCTACGACGCCGATGGGTTGCTGGTTGGCACCTACAAGGCGCGGACGGCATCGCCTGCAGATCCCAATGCCGCGACGGCCAACAGCACAGGGCGTTGCTCTTCACCATTCAGTACGGGCTTGTTGGGCAGTTGGCTAGGTCAGAAGCGCGAGTACTACCCATCCGGAGACCTGCTCTCGGTGACTGATGACGAGAACAACAAGACGGTGTATGCCTACGACGAGATGAGTCGTCGGCGGGTAACTCAAGACCCCGACGGGCGGCAGGTTGCCACCGCCTACGATCTCGCCGGTCAGACCGTTGCCACGTGGCGCGGCGGTACCACATGGCTTACCGGAGCGGGCACTGCCACCAGGCCAAACACTGCCGATTCCGTGCCAGGGAACCGTGCTCCGGACAGCAGCACGACTTGGACGGCATCGTCCTATGCCGGCAGCGGGAAGTTTCGCTATTCGGCTCACACATTTACTCTCAACGGCAAGGAGGACACCGTCCTCGACGCCAAGAACAACAAGACGATCTACAGGTACGACGGCCTCGATCGGCTCCAGTACATGTTCTTCACCGATCCGGACACGCAGAACTCCTTCTGCGCAGCAGCCGCCGACGACTCGAACACCGCGGCGCCGACCTGCACGGCCAAGCAGACATACGAGAAGTATTTCTACGACAACAATGGCAATCGGACGCGGCTGCACACACGCCGGAACCAGGATATCGATTTCGACTTCAATGAAGCTGGCGTCGTCTGGCAAAAGAGGCCGGCGTCGCAGGGTGCCGTGCAGACGGGGCGCGACCTTGCTGGTGACCTTTTGCAAGTCACCAAGGCCGCGAATGGAAGCAATGTCCAGCACACGACCGTGTACGCCTACGACGCGGCAGGTCGACGAGCCTCGGAAACCAATGATGGCCGGACGGTCGGCTATCAGTTCAACGAAGCCGGGGCACGCAGGCGCACGACCTGGCCGGACTTCTACTTCGTCGAGTATGGCTTCGATGACCTGGTCCGCATGACGAGCGCGCTCGAGAACGGCACCGTGCCGCTGGCGATCTACGGGCTAGATGCATTGTCCCGGCGATCGAGCCTTCAGTTCGCCGGAACGACGACCAACTCGATTGGCTACACGTTCGAGGCGGACAGCGATGTGGACGTCATCACCCAGGCTCTGAATGGTGTCACGGTGACGCTCGATCACGCCCATAACAAGTCGCACCAGATCAACAACATCATCGCGAACGACGGTTTCTATCTACCGAGTCCCGTTGTTTCGGCCTCCGTATCTTTCGTGCCGAATGCACTCAATCAATACGATTCGGTGAACGGTGGCGCGGCGACATATGACCTCACCGGAAACCTGCTGACCTGGTTCCCGCGCGACGGCAGTGGCAAGCAGACCTTTACTTACGACAGTGAAAACCGACTCGAGACGGCTGCGGTGAACGGCAGCAGCGCAGCCACGATCAGCTATGACTACGATGGATTGGGCCGGCGTGTGTCGAAAAAGGTCGGCGGCCTATCGACGTACTTCCTGTTGGATGCCGACGAGGAGCTTGCGGAATACGACAGCGCGGGGGCCTTGTTACGCCGGTATATCATGGGGCCAACCGTCGATGATCGAATCGCAACGGCAGAAGGCGGCGCCACCTCGAATCCGCCAAAGACCTATTACCACGTGAATCACCAGGGCTCTGTCATAGCAATGACCGACAGTGCGGGGAACGCATCTGGTTGCGCGGCTGGGTTGATTTGTCAGCGGATGTCGTATGACGAGTACGGCAATCTCGGTTCGGGCAGCTCGACCACCGGCCAGCCCTACCGTTACACCGGAAGACGCTTCGATGCGGAGACGGGGCTGTACTACTACCGAGCCCGATACTATTCGCCTGGGTTGGGGCGGTTCTTGCAGGTTGACCCCATCGGGTACAAGGATGATGTGAATCTGTATGCGTACGTGGGCAATAGTCCGCTCGATAGGGTTGATCCAAGCGGAACGTATGGAAGAGGTGACGAATGGCCTGATGACGAATGGGATAATTTTAACCGGCCTCAGAAGCGCCTGGCTCGTGACATGGAGCGCAAGGCAGCAAAGCTCGAAAATCAGGCGGCGAATTTGGAAAAGAAGGGGAAGGCCGGCGCAGATGACCTTCGAACAGGGGCAAGCAACCTTCGCAAGGGAGCCGCGGATCTGAAGGGCGACGCGAAGAAGGCCCACTTTGTCGATCAAGCGAAAATGGATTCAATGGAAGGTTGCAAGGGTGCCGCCGCTTGCGCCGATGTCGGGGGCGATCAGATGTGGGTAAGTAAAGATGCCCCGAATTGGAAAAATGGTGGAATCGTCTTCGACGTGACGCTAGGTCACGAGTCGCTACATACAGGAGCCGGACTGGAGGATCTTGCGTCGACAGGAAGCAAATCGTACAAGTTCGGCAATCCAAGCGAGCAGTCGACCTTCAAGCAATTGATGGGAACTCCAGAGGGCTACACGAAGCCGGATAATTTGATGGAGCTCGTCTATCCTCGCTGGAACGAACGCGAGAGGCCGGACATGAACTCAATCAAGCTAGGGCATTAGTCAGATGATTAAATCGCTATGCCTCTTGGCGACTTGTTCTCTGACGATGGTTGCGTGTCGATCCCTCTGCGGCGATTTACAGAGGATGCCTTTGCTGAACTTCGACTATCAGTACTCATACTCGGATGTGCCGGCAGAAGCTCGAGTGCGCACGAGATTTGTTTCGCTGAGCAAGCGTGAGCTTTGCGTCGGGCGCGAAACTTGGCCGAGTTCAGGCTACTTGTCGACCAACGATGGAACCAGCAACGGGGTTTATCTAGTCGTTGCGCAACGCATCTACGCATTCAAAGACACGCAGCACTGGGCCGTTTGCCGGGAGAAGAGCTGTTACAACCCGCTCAGCAAAGGAGAAAGTCTCGATGGCTATCTCTCTTACGCTGGCTTTCAACTGCCGGAGAGTGAGCTTTCGGCGGAAAAAGAACTGAAATACAAGCCGCAACCGTTTTGGTGTGACCAGGGACATTTCTTGGGTCAATAGCCATCTGGCCTGACCTGAGTTTCCCGGACAACCGCCTACAACGATCTTAAGAATTGGACCGCGCGATAGAGACCGCATGGCGGTCGGCTATGGCCATGTGCCGACGATCGGTCTCGCGGCCAAGCTACGCATTCGACTCGCGGATACTCGTGCACGTGCCGCGCGACGGGCGCCCCCTCTTCATCGCGCCGCATTCGCGAGTGCGCGCAGAACTCACACCAATCATCGCGTGCCAACGGCATTCTTATGGATGGCGTCGGTTCACAAAGTTGAACTGCGGCCCAGGCGCGGAGGGCGGACTGGCGAGATAAACTGCATCTCGGCGGTGTCAGCTTTCGGCGTTTCGCGACGCGGGCGGCTGAATGCCGCTCGCGAGAGGACCGAAACGCGGGGCGGCGGCTACGCAGGGATGCCCTCACCCGAGCATTCTTATAGTCTCGCTTGACCAGCAAATCGATCGTCCAGGAAACCCATGTCCGCCGAAGCCGCCACCGCGCAAGCTTCCGTCGCCGCGTCAACCGCCGCCGGCTGGCTCGACCTATTGATCTCCCGCGGCGCCATCACCGCCGCTGACGCCGCCCAACTCTCCACCGTCCACCGCGAATCCAGTCAATCCCTCGCTTCCGTAGCCCTTCGCCTCGGGAAGATCTCCGAGCGCGCGCTCGCCGAAGCGATGGCCGAATCCACCGGTCGCAATCTGATCTCCGCCACCGATCTACCTGCCAAACTCGCTGCTCCCGCGAATGTCGTCCCCGCGTTCTGGCGCAATCACGAACTGCTTCCGCTCGGGCTCGACGATCAAACGCTCACGGTCGCCACATGGGATCCCTCCGATCGCCGGCCGATCGACGCGCTCGCGTTCGCCACTCGCCTCACGATCATCGAACAGATTGCACCCCGCGGCACGATCTCCGCTGCGCTCGAGTCCAACTACGCTTCCGAATCCAGCGCCGCCTCCGCCGCCAACGCCGCCGAATTCGCCACCTCCGCCGACGACGACGAAATCGACCGCCTCAAAGATCTTGCCAGCGACGCCCCGATCATCCGTCTCGTCCAGCGCTTCATCAACCAGGCTGTCGAACAACGCGCCTCCGACATTCACCTCGAACCCATGGAGCGCGGCCTCGTCGTGCGCTTCCGCGCCGACGGCGTCCTGCGCGAAATCGAAACGCTATCGAAAGGCGTCGCCGCGCCCATGGTCTCGCGCATCAAGGTCATGGCCGGCCTCAACATCGCCGAGCGTCGCATGCCGCAGGACGGCCGCATCCGCGTCGCGGTGCACGGCAAGGACATCGACTTCCGCGTCGCGACGTCCCCGACGATGCACGGCGAAAGCGCGGTGCTGCGCATCCTCGACCGCCAGGACGTGCAGCTCGATTTCGACTCGCTCGGCTTCGACGCGAGCCTGACTACCGCGCTGCGCGACGCGATCGCACGGCCCTTCGGCATCGTTCTCGTCACGGGCCCGACGGGCAGCGGCAAGACGACGACTCTTTACGCCGCGCTCACCGAGCTCAATAGCCCGGAGCGCAAGATCCTCACAGTCGAGGATCCGGTGGAATACATGCTTCCGGGCGTCAACCAGATGGCGGTCAAGCCGCAGATCGGACTGACCTTCGCGCACGCGCTGCGCTCGTTCCTGCGCCAGGATCCCGACGTCATCATGGTCGGCGAAATCCGCGACCGCGAAACGGCGGAAGTCGCGATCCAGGCGGCGCTCACGGGCCACCTGCTGCTCTCGACGCTGCACACGAACACGGCGGCGGCCGCGATCACGCGGCTGCTCGACATGGGCATCGACGACTATCTGATCACCTCGACGCTCCACGTCGTGATCGGTCAACGTCTCGTGCGCAAGCTTTGCGTTTCCTGCCGCGCGCCTTACGAGCCGACGCGCGAGGTCCTCGACCGCTTCAGCGTGACGGCGGAAGCGCCCTGGCATCGCGCGGTCGGATGCGCGGCCTGCGAGGGCACGGGCTACCGCAAGCGGACCACGATCCTCGAAGCGCTGCCGATGAGCGAAGCCGTTCGCGCGAAGGTTCTCGCGCGCGCCGACGCGCATAGCATCGAAGCGATCGCGGTGGGCGAGGGCATGCGCACGATGATCCGCCACGGTCTCGAGCGCGTCGCCGCGGGCGAAACCACGCTCGAGGAAATCCTGCGCGTCACGAGCATGGGCTGATGGCCGCCTTTCGCTATCGCGCATTGGACTCGAGCGGACGCGATGTCGCAGGCGAGGTGCTGGCCGCGACGCGCGCTAACGCGCTCGCCGAGCTCGCGAGCCGCGGTCTTGTGCCAATCGATTTACGCGATGCGCCGGCGAACGATGCGACAAGTCCCGCGACGAGCGCAGCATTTTCGACATCGGCATCCACATCTTCCGCCCGCTCCTGGCTCGCGCGCCTGCGCGAACCGCGCTTCGGCGGCGCGCAGCTCGTTCAAGTCACGCAGGCGGTCGCGTCGCTCGTTCGCGCCGGTCTTACGGTCGATCGCGCGCTTGCGATTGCCTCGAACCTCTCCGCCGACGTCGCATCGCGTTCCTTTCTCGAAGACGTGGGCAAGCGCGTGCGCGAAGGCGCGACGTTCGCGCGCGCCGTCGCGGCCAGCAACCGGCCGATGCCAGGCTATTTCGTGAGCATGGTCGAAGCGGGCGAGGCGGGCGGCGCACTGGCGACGACGTTGCTGCGCCTTGGCGAATTGCTCAAGCGTCAGCAGGCGATCCGTCAGCGCGTGACGTCGGCGCTCGTGTATCCCGCGATTCTCGTCGCGGTCGTGTTGATGACTCTCGTCGTGTTGCTCGCGTTCGTGTTGCCGCGCTTCGAGCAGCTGTTCGTGGAATCAGAGGCGCCGCTGCCGCTCGCCACGCGCCTCGTGCTCTCGACGGGTCGCTTCGTCGCGGACTACGGGCTCTATTTGGGCCTCTCACTCGCCGCGGCCATCGTGCTCGCCATGCGCTGGCTGAAATCCGACGCCGGCCGGCTCAAATTGCATCGCTGGATGTTGCGCTCGCGCTTGTTGCTCGGCCTCCCGGCCAGCATCGACACCGCGCGTCTGCTGCGCACCCTGTCGACGCTGCTGGGCAACGGGTTGCCACTGCCGACCGCGCTCAAGGTCGCGCGCGGCACGCTGTCGAACGTGGCGCTGCGCGCGTCGCTCGACGCCGCCGCGCAACGCGTGAAGGCCGGCGAGCCGCTGCACGTCACACTGGCGGCCGAAAAATTGTTTCCGCCCGTCGCGGCCCAGCTCGCGCGAGTGGGCGAGGAAACCGGACGGCTCGACGAACTACTGCTGTCGGCCGCCGAATATCTCGAAGACCACAGCGGCACCACTCTCGATCGGCTGCTGTCGATGCTCGTGCCGGCACTCACGGTCGGGATGGGTCTCATCGTCGCGGGGCTCATCGGCTCGGTGCTGGTGGGTCTGCTCAGCATCAACGATCTCGCCTACTGAGGACTCATGCGACTGGCAAGAAAATCCCGCGGCTTCACGTTGCTCGAACTCATGGTGGTGCTGCTCATCCTCGCGCTCATCGCGAGCATCGCGGCGCCCCAGGTTACGAAGCGGCTGCGCAAGGCCAAGATCGAAACCGCGAAGATCCAGGTGGATGCGCTGTCCGCGGCGGTCGACTCCTTCAATCTCGATACGGGGCGCTTCCCGTCCAACGAAGAGGCGCTCAAGGCGCTGGTGGAGCGCCCGGCCGGCCTTCCGGCCTGGGATGGTCCCTATATAAAGAAGAAGGAGAGCCTCATCGACCCCTGGGGCGCGCCGTACAAATATCAGCTGCCCGGCAAGGCGGGTGAGTACGACATCTTCTCGCTGGGTTCGGATCACAAGGAAGGTGGGGAGAACGATGCGGCGGATATCGGCACGTCCTCGTAGCCGCGGCTTCACGCTGATCGAGCTGATGGTCGTCATCGCCATCATGGCGGCGCTGGCGGCCGCTTTTCCGCTCGCGATGAATCGCTTCGTTGCCGCGCGGCGCGTGGACGCGGCGGCGCGCCAGCTCGTCGCCGACATCCGGCTCGCGCAGGCTCGCAGTGTCTCTTCGGGAAAGCCGGTGGCAATAGAACCGACGGCTCACGGTTACCAGATCGTCGCGCTTTCGGGCACCGCTCCGGAGACGGTCAGCTCGCGTGACTGGCGCTCGTCCACGGCGCTCACGATCGAAAGACTGGACGGTTCGCCAAGCGCCGACCGTCTGCGCGTATTCGCCGACGGCTCGAGCACCGGCGCCAAGTTCACGATCAGCGACGGGGCGCGATCGCGCGTCGTGCGCGTCAGCGAGCTGACTGGGCGAGTCCGCATCGAGGCGACGGCGGCGCCGAAGGAGGCCCTTTGAGCGCGCGCACCCGGCGTCGCGGTTTCACTTTGATCGAGGTGGTTGTCGCCTTCGCGATTCTCGCGCTGTCGCTGGGCGCCCTTTATGAAAGTTTCGGCGGCGCTCTGCGGCGCAGCGCGACCGCCAGCAAGCGCGAGTTGGCGGCGTTGCGCGCGGAATCGCTGCTCGCCGAATATCGCGGCAGCCGGGGCCTCGCTCCTGGGCGGTCGGGCACCGATCCGGACACGGGTTTCGAATGGCGTGTCACGAGTAAGCCGTACCCGGCAGAGTTAACGGAGCGGAGCGCGTGGGTGGCCGAGGCCGTGACGGTCGAGGTCTCCTGGGGACGGGTGAGGCCACAGACACTATCCGTGCAAAGCGTTGAATTGATTCGGGGCGATGCGCCGTGAGCCTGCGCTCACGAGGATTCACGCTCGTCGAGATGATGGTGGCTCTCGTTCTGGTCTCGCTGATGTCGGTGGCGATGCTGCAGGCCTATCGCTTCTCGCAGCGCGCGCTCGGTCAGATCACGCGTGTGGACGCGGGGGCGCGCGAAGTGGCGGACGTCCAGCGGGCGTTGCGCCGGCTGATCGAGCAGGCCTATCCGTTCGAGGTGCCGCAGGCCGACAGGCAGCAGCGCGTCGCGCGCGGCATTTCGGGGAATGCAACACGGTTCGCTTTGAGCGCGCCGGCGCCGGCCACGAGCGGCTCGGTGGGAATGTATCGCTACGCGTTCGGCGCGGGCGAGGGTGCCGATTCTGGAAAACTGGAAGTGTCGTGGACGCTCGATCGCAACGGCGCGGTGGCCAGCGGGAACGACTCTCACCGGGAGGCGCTCCTCGAGGGCGTCGAGTCGATGTCGATCGCATATCTCGAGCTCGTGGAGCTCGGTGACGGGAAGATGGAAATGAACTGGCGGGAGGAATGGATGGATCGCGACGCGCTGCCCGCGCTCGTCCGCATTCGCGTGGGATTCGCGCCCGGCGACGCACGTCGCTGGCCGGAGTTCGTCGTCGCGCCGCGGATCTCGGCGGACGCCAATTGTGTGTTCGATGTGGTGTCGCAGATGTGTAGGATGGCCGAATGAACAAGGGAGTTCTGTCGCGGCTGTTCGCGCGCGCGAGCGCGGTCCGCGAGCTTTTCGAATGGTGGCGCGGCGAGTTGCGTGACCTCGCGCAGTCGCTGTTGCGGCAGTTGCCGAGCCGGAAGTCGCCCGAGCTGCTCCTGCGGGTATCCGCGACGTCGATTTCGGTCGAGCGACGCAAGGGCGCGGAAATGGAAGTGGTCGGCACCGTGCCGGTGGGCGGCGACGGAACCTGGCCCGCCGATCTTCCCGGTTTGTCACCCGAGCTGCGCGGTGCGCGCGCTGCGATCGTGTTGCCCGCGGGCGAATTGCACACCTGCGAGTTCGAACTACCGCTCGCGGCAGAGCGGCACCTTTCTTCCGTCCTGCGTCTGCAGCTCGAGCGCAGTCTGCCACTGCCCCTGGAGCAGTTGCTCGTGGACCGGCAGATCGTCGCGCGGGATCGCAAACGAGACACGATGCGAGTGCGGGCTGTCGTCGCGCACCGCGAGCGCGTGGAAGCGTTGCGCGACCATGTCGCGGGATGGGGGCTCAACCCGGTGAGCGCTGGCGTGATCGCCGCGGATGGCACGCCCGAGTTCAATCTGCTGAAGCGCAGGCGCGATCCGATCCGCTGGTCGCCGACGCCGCTCGATCTCAAGCTGATGAAGGTTGCGGGCGCTGCCGCGGCGGCGCTCGTCGTGCTGGTCGGCGCTCAATGGACGCGTGAACGGTTCGCGGTGAACGAACAGATCGCCGATCTGCGAGCGCAGGCCGAGAAAATTTCCGCCGCGCGCGCCGAAGTTTCCGCGCGCGCGAAGCCGTTGCTCGCGTTGCAGTCCATTGTCGCGTCCACCGAAGCCCCGGAGTTGTTGTCGAAACTCTCGACCGCCGTACCTGCGAGTGCCTGGTTCAGTCACATCGATCTCACGACGCCCGTCGGCGCGCCGGGGACTCTCAAGCTCACCGGCAACGTGACGTCGCAGGAAGAGGTGATCGCGGCACTGAAGTCGACGCCGGGCGTCCGCAATCTCAAGAGCACGTCCGCGTTCAACGGAGAGATCCTCGCGCGCGAACGCCTCGAGGTCACGGCCGAGTTCCTGCCCGTGGCGGCCAAACTATGAGCGCGGCCGCCCGACTCGCCGCGATGCCAGCGATGACCCGCCGCGCGCTCGCGCTCGGTGTCCTCGCGTTTGCGCTGCTGCTGGCGTGGATCGTCGTCGTCATACCGGTGCAGGCCTTGCTGCTGTCGCAGCAGGAGTGGCGAACGGAGACCGCGCGGCAGATCGCGCGCGATCGCGGCATGGCGAAGAGCGCGGCGGAGGTGCGCACTGCTGCGGCCGCCATCGACGCGTCGCCGTTGAAGACGCGGCTCTATGACGTCGCGAATGGCATGGCCGTGACGGATGAGCTGCAGAACGATCTGCGCAACGCATTGACGCAGTCGGGAGTCGAACCCACGACGTTCAAGGTGCTGCCCGCGAGCGTGGTGAACGGATTGCGGGCGCATCGCGTGGAGTTCTCTTCGGTCATGACGGTGGAGCAGTTGCGAACGTTCTTCGTCGCGCTCGCCGCGCAGCCGCGGTACGTGCGCATCGAGCGGCTGAAGCTCGACGCGCCCCTGCAGCAGCGCAACGATGAAAATCCGCGCGTGACGGCGCTCATGGAAGTGCGCGCGTTCGCGCTCGATGCGGTGGCTCCGAAACCTGCGACGAGGGTTGCCAGTGCGTATTGACCTGCGCGCGATCGGGAAACTGCCATGGCCCACGCTGGCGTTGGGCGCGCTCACGGCGTCGCTGGGCCTCGCGAGCCTGTTCGTCGCGCTGCGCGGCACGCGGGCCGACGAATTGCTGGCGACCCCCGCCAAAGCGCCGTCCGCGCTCGCGATCGACCTGGCTCCCGCGGCGTCCGGTGCCGATCTCGCGGCGATCCAGTCGCAGCCGCTGCTGCATGCATCGCGTGCGTACTACGTCCCGCCGCCGCCCGATGCCACACCGGCGGCGCCACCGCGGCCTGACTACCGGCTCGCGGGCACATTCCTCGTGCCGGGAAAGCCGTCGGTCGCGCTGCTGATCAATCAGGGCGGTGTGGGCCGGCGCGTGCGAGTCGGCGAAGTGCTCGACGGGTGGACGGTCCAGGATGTCATGCGTCAGCAGGTCACGTTCACGTGGGAGAACGAGCGATTCGAGCTGACGACCGCCGGCGCGTCGTCCGCCATGAATGCAGGTCTCAGACGCGTGCCGGTCACGCGGCAGCGCGTCACGTCGACCGGCACCGGCGTGCAGACGCTGGGCGGCACGGGCGGGCAGACATTCGGTGGAACGGGTGGTCCCGACTCGCCGGCCTCCACCGGCGCGCAGCCGTCGAATCAGCCGAGACTCTATCGTCCGCCGCCTAACTAGAATCCAAGAAGAAGTCTCAATGGTCTCCCGAGTTGTCGTTTTGCTCGTGTCGGCATGTTTGTGTCTTGCGTCCTGCATGAGTTCGCAGAGGCGCGATCGTGACGAAGATCGCGACATCGATCGCGCCCCCGCGGCGGCCGCGAAGTCTGGAGCCACTTCGGGCTCGCTCATCGACTCGCCGAACACGACGCGCCCGCCGACGATACTGCACGGCTCTGGCGCCTTTACCGCGCCGAGTTCGGAGACGAACGACGCGTTGCCGGTGAGCGGCGATGGATTTCAGCTGAGTTTCATCGATGTCGACGTGCCGACGGTCGTCGGCGCAATTCTCGGCGACGGTCTCGGCGTTCCGTTCGTCATCGATCCGCAGATCAAGGGCACGATCAACCTGCAGGCGTCTCGGCCGCTCACGCGCGAAGAATTGCTGCCCACGCTCGAAGCCGCGCTGCGAGTGCATGGTGCCGCGATCGTGGTCGTGAACGGCGTCTACAACGTCGTGCCGGTCAAGGATGCCGCGCGACGCATCACCGGAATTTCCACGCAGCGTGGCAACGGGTACAGCATCCAGATCGTCTCGCCGCGTTACGTCTCCGCGAGCGAAATCGAGCGACTGCTGCAGCCGTTCGCGCCCGAAGGCGGCATCCTGCGCGTCGACGAGAACCGCAACCTTCTGCTGCTCGCCGGCACGGGCCAGGAAATCACGACCATGCTCGAGGTCATCAAGACCTTCGACGTGGACTGGTTGGCCGGCATGTCGTTCGCTCTGTTTCCGCTCGAGTACGTCGACGCGCGCACGATCGCGACCGAACTCGAGAGCGTGTTCGGTGATGCGAAGGGGCCGCTCGGCAACATCGTGCGCTTCACGCCACTCGGCCGGCTGAATTCGCTGATGGTCGTGACGCCGCAGCCAAAGTATCTCTCCGACGTCGAGAGCTGGATCCGCCGGCTCGACGTCGGCAGCGCGACGCCCGGCCGGCGCATCTACGTCTACGACGTGCAGAACAGCAAGGCCGACGATCTCGCCGCGTCGCTGAGCCGCATCCTGAACATCTCCTACGATGGTGGCAGCAGTTCGGGTGGGGCGAGCGGCTCTTCATCGAACAACAGCAGTTCGAGCTTCGGTTCGGGCACGAGCAGCGGTCTTGGCGGTGGCGGTGGTGGTGGCATCGGCGGCGGCGGATTCGGGTCCAGCTCCTCGACGCCGTCGCGATCGAACAGCAGCAGTTCGCAAGGCGGCGGGTCCAGCAATTTCTCGGGCGGCGGCGGTGGAGGTGGAGGCGGCGACAGCAACAGCGTGCGCATCGTGCCGAGTCCCGAGAACAATGCGCTGCTCATCAATGCAACGCCCACCGAGTATTCGGTGATCGAGGCGGCGCTCAAGAAACTCGACACGCGTCCTATCCAGGTGCTCATCGAGGCGTCGCTCGCCGAAGTCACGCTGACCGACGATATGCGCTACGGCATCCAGTGGTCGTATCTGATGGGCGATGGACCTGCGACCCTCTCCGAATCCAGCAGCGGCGCCGTGTCGCAGAGCTTTCCGGGCTTCTCCTATCTGTTCAACGGCCGTACCGACATCCGCGCCGTGCTCAACGCAATCGAGTCGCTGACAAACGTGCGCGTGCTCTCGAATCCGAAGTTGCTCGTGCTGAACAACCGCGAGGCGCAGATGCAGATCGGAGACCAGGTGCCGGTCACCGTGCAATCGGCCGTCGGCACCGTCGGCGACAACTCGCCGATCGTGAACTCGGTGCAGTTCCGGGATACCGGCGTGATCCTGCGGGTCACGCCGCGCGTGAACAAGAGCGGGCTCGTCATGCTGGAGATCTCGCAGGAGGTCAGCGATGTGGTGCCGACGACGACGTCGGGGATCGACTCACCGACGATTCAGCAGCGCAAGTTCAACAGCACGGTTGCGGTGCATGACGGTGAGACGATCGCGTTGGGGGGATTGATTCGCGAGTCGAAGACGCGCAGTGGGAGCGGGTTGCCGTTGTTGCGAAGAATTCCGTGGTTGGGAGATTTGTTTGGATCGAACGTGCGCGGCATGCGGCGCACCGAGCTCATCGTGCTGATCACGCCCCGGGTTATCCAGAACTCGGATGATTCGGCGGAGTTGCTGGAGAAACTGCGACAGGATTTCCGCGGATTGCGGCGCGTGTTGCCGCAGTGGATAGACGAGCCGACGCGCAAGGCTCCCACGCGGAAGGCGGCCCCACGAGCGGCGCCTGCACCCGCGCCGACCGTTCGGCCGTTGCCGCCGCCCGTGGGGCTGCCGCCGCAGGCCACGCCGGTGCCGGATTCCCCCATCGTGCCGGCTGCGCCCGTTGTGCCTCCCGATGGCGCGGCCCCGCCGACCTAGCGCGGAGCTGTCGCGAATGCGGCGTCGCGAACGTGGCGTGGCGTTGGTGGCTGTGCTGCTGCTCGTGGCGGGACTTATCGCGATTGCGACCGCCGTGGTGGTGCTCAGCGCGAGCCAGCGTCGCGCGGCGGAGAAGGCGTATCAAGCAGATGCCCGCCGAGAATTGCTCGACGGTGCGTTGCGCGTCGCGCTGGCGGAGATTTCGTTCGGGAAGGTGACGGGGCCGTTCTGGCATCCGCGTCAGCCAAGAATCGTGACTGTGGCGGGAAAGCGTGTCGAGGTCACGCTCGAGCGTGAGTCGGGGCGTATCGACCTCAACACCGCCGAAGAGAAGTATGTCGTGGCCGGTCTCGTGGCGGCGGGACTCGAGGAGGGCGCTGCACGCACGGGCGCGGCGAGAATTCGCGATTGGATCGATGCGGACGACGCGCCTTCGGGCAGCCACGGTGCGGAGCTGCTGCAGTATCGCGATGCGAAGGTTGCGCACGAGCCGCGAAACGCGCCATTCGAATCCACAGAGGAAGTGCGGCAGGTGCTCGGGCTGGAGAAGCTCGACGACGACGCGCTGGATGCGTTCACGGTGTTTTCGCAGCTGCAGTCGCCGGCGTCGTTCGAGGCGACCCCGGGAGTGAAGCGTGCATTGACCTGGCTGGCGAATGCGGCGGGAGAGGGTGGGGTGCCGGCGGATCTCAATGTGTCGGTGGCGGATGAGAGTGAGCCGGTATCGTACGCAGGCGCGGTAGTTCGCTTGAAGGCCTGCCTGGACGTGGAGAAGACTGCGCCTTGCCGCGTGACGGTGCAGCGGATCACGGGATCTAGCGGCAGGCCTTTCCAGGTGTTGGTATGGCGGTGAGCCGTCAACGGCTACCGACGCAAAATAATTCTCCGATCGAGTAACGGAAAAGATTTTCTCGACAACGGGTGTGAGGAAAACCGAAGTCGTGACACGCCGCGTCTTGGTCGACTCAACGATTGCGCGTAAGTATCCCTGCCGGTTGATCTTTCGATGTGCGATGTCACGACTTCGTGAATCGTGACACCAATGGTTAGAGCGGTCTGGCGACGCAGAACGTCACTTGACAGAAGCAGGCCTCGAAGTGTGAACTCCGGACCGCGTCACCGAAGTCTCACCGACAAAGAAAATAGTTAGTCTCGGTGCCGCATCGGTCTGTCGGCGCTGCGCACTCGATGATGGGTCTGCACGAGGACGACTGAGCTGAGCGCGGTCAAGGGAGGTTCGATGACAGCCTGTTCGTGGCGTGGATTGCCACGTCCGTCGCGTGCTTGCGCACGCGTATCGGCGACGCCGTTGTACCCGGCCACCGATTCCATGGAAGCCTCCCACAGCCACGGCCAGTCACGCCGTCTCACCTCTCTCCACTCTTCCAGGAAATGCCATGGGCGTTGAATCCGGCAATGGCATTGCAATCCGAGCGGGTAGGCGCTGGGTTTTCAGCCTCGCTGCGCTGACGGCCTTCGTCGCCACGACAGCCGGCGACGCCGCGCAAGTCGACTACGAGTACGACGAACTGGGTCGTCTCAAAACCGTAATCTACGACGACGGCAAGCAAACCGATTACGGGTTGGACGCCTCGGGCAACCGCACTTTGGTGAAAACATGGAATGCGCCACCGGCCTCGGTCATCAATGACGCCGTTGTCTGGAATAGCAGTGGAAACTTCAATGTTACTTGGACGGCCCCGACGACGTCGGTTGCCATTACTCGCTACGAGCTATTCCAGGCTTTGAACGACGGCGCGTTTTCCACGACGCCACTGACCAACTCGCTCGTGATGACTTATGCCGCGAGCGGTCGGAGCGAAGGCCGGTACACCTTTCGCGTCCGCGCCTGCAATGTCGATGGCTGTGGTCGTTATGCGACGTGGGTTAATCCCGTCAACGTCGATCTCACCGCGCCGACTCAGATTCCATACGTGTACGCAACCGACATCCTGTCGCGCAGCGCGGTGATTTCCTGGAACGCCGCGAGCGACAACTTCGAGCTCGAGAGGTACGAGTATCGCTTCGTTCCGTCTACGACCTGGATATCCAACTCGCTGTCGCAGGTCGTCAACGCCACGACGCTGACACCGCAAACCCAGTACACCGTTGAAGTTCGCGCGCGCGATCGCGCGGGCAACAACAGCGCTTTGAACTCGACGACGTTCACCACGCTGACGCTGGTTCCCAACGCACCGACGAACCTGATGTCGAACCATGCGGCGAATTGCGCGTGGAATGCGTCGTGGGACACCGTCCCCGGGGCGACTTCGTACACGCTGCGTGAAACGAACGGCACCGAGACATCCGCGCCGACGAACACGCGCAGTGTTTCCTGCCCGCTCAACGATCCGGAGGCCAACAAGCCGATCTGGGTGCGCGCGTGCAATCAGAACGGATGCAGCTCGCGTTCGTACTTCGGCAACGTCGACCTGACGCCGCCCACGACTCCGGGCGTGCTCAACATCCAGGCGGTCACGCACAACAGCGCGAACGTCACGTGGCCGGCATCGACCGACAACGTGCTCGTCACGGGCTACTTCTGGCGCCTCAACGGCAACCCGACGTGGACGATGGCTAACGGTCCGAGCGTCAATCTGACCGGGCTCACGCTGCTCACGGCATACACGATGGAAGTGTATGCGTTCGACGCGATCGGCAACCCGAGCCCGATCCGGACGGGCAATTTCACGACCCTCGACGAAACGGATTCAACGCCACCGACCCAGCCAGGCACCGTGACGATCAGCAACATCCGGCCGACGGAAGTCACCGTCGCCTGGCTTGCGGCGACTGACAACATCGGAGTAACCGGTTATCGCTACAAGGCGACGATCCAGCAGACCTGGGTCAACGTCACGGGGCTGACAGGCGATCTCGGTGGACTTTCTTCGTCGACGCCGTACACCGTCGAAGTGCAGGCGCGCGATCAGATGGGCAACTGGAGCCCGTCGCGCAATTCGTCTCAGTTCACGACGTCGGTCGGCATTCCGCCGGCCCCGACGGGTCTCGCATACAACCACGCCGCGAACTGCGCCTGGAACGTGTCGTGGACGGCATCGGCAAACGCGACTTACTACCTGGTTCGCGACACGGTCGGAAACGAGTTCAGCACGCCGAACACCTTCGGCAGCGTGAGCTGTCCGCTCAACGATCCCGAGGCGATCAAGCCTCGCTACGTCAGAGCGTGCAACTCGTCCGGCTGCAGCAATAACGCGGAGTTCGGCGCGGCCACCATCGATCAGCAGCCGCCGACCCAGCCGGGCACGATCTCCTTCCCGTCGATCACGGCGGCGACGGCGACGGCGACCTGGGGCATTTCGACCGACAACGTGGGCGTCACCTCCTACGAGTATCAGCTCGGCTCCAATAGTTGGGTGAACATCGGCCTATCCACCACGGCCAACCTGACGTCGTTGACAGGATCGACGACGTACACGCTGAACGTCCTCGCGCGGGATCTCGCGGGCAATCCGAGCCCCGTGCGCACGGCGACGTTCACGACGACCGACACCACGGCACCGACGCAGCCCGGAGCCGTCTGGTTCACGTCTGTCGCCGCGACCACGGCGACCGCGAACTGGGGCGCGTCCACCGACAACATCGGTGTCACGGGATACGAGTACCGCATCCGGTCGACCGATGCGTGGACGCCGATCCCCGTCTCGACTTCCGTGTCATTGACGGGGCTCAGTGGCTCGACCAGCTACGCGTTCGAAGTGCGCGCGCGCGACTTGATCGGCAACTTCAGCACGCCGCGAGGCGCGACGCTCGCGACACTGGACGTCACGGCGCCGACACAGCCGGCATCGGCATCGATCAGCTTGATCACCGCGTTCACAGCTCGCGCCAACTGGGGCGTATCGACCGACGAACTGTCGTTCGCGGGTTATGACTATCGACTCAACGGCCAAAGCTGGGTGCAGCTCGGCAACGTCACTCAGCTCGATCTGACGGGTCTCACCGACAACACGGACTACACGTTCGAGGTGCGCGGGCGAGACACCGCCGGGAATCTGGGTCTCGGCAGAGTCGCGTCGCCGGCGCCGTTCAGGACGCTGGATGGAACGGCACCCACTCAGCCAGGTGCCGCGAGTATCGCCAACGTGACCGGAACGACCGCGACTGCGTCGTGGGATCAGTCCACCGACAACGTGGCGGTGACGAGTTATGAGTATCGACTGAATGGGGCGGCGAGCTGGACCAACGCTGGCAACGTCCTGACCACCCCGCTGACGGGGCTCACGGACGCCACGACGTACACGTTCGAAGTGCGCGCGCGGGATGCCATCGGCTTCACGAGCACGCCGCGCGCGGCGCCGGCGTTCACGACACCGGACATCACGTCGCCAACGACGCCGGGCGCCATGACCATCACGCCGGCGGTCTATTCGGTGAGTTTCAACTGGGGTGCATCGACCGACAACGTCGGCATCTTCGGCTACGACTACAAACTCTCGACGGCGCCGAGCTGGAGCAACATGGGTCCGGCGACGGGCGGCAGCATCGCGTCGCTGTCCTCGCAGACCGGATACACCATCGAGCTGCGTGCCCGTGACGCGGCGGGCAACGTGAGCACCGTACGGTCGCAGTCGTTCACGACGCTCGTGGCGCCACCTCTCGCACCGGGCGGGCTGTCGTACACGCACGTCGCGGATTGCGCGTGGAGCGCGAGCTGGAACTCGGTCTCGGGCGCGACTAGCTACCTAGTGCGCGACACGAACGGCACGGAGACGCCCACGACCGCCTTGAGTTCCACGGTGAGCTGCCCGGTTGGAAATCCGCAGGCGAACAAGCCGTTGTGGGTGAAGGCTTGCAACAGCGGCGGCTGCAGCACCGAGGCGAGCTTCGGGTCGAGCGGCGGTGACGGTATTCCGCCGACCCAGCCGGGCGTGCTGAGCTTCACCAACCTGCTGCCGAGCTCGGTCACGGTGCAATGGGGTCTGTCGACGGACAACGTCGGCGTCACGGGCTATCAATACAGCCTGGACAACCAGGCGTGGGTGACGATCGCGAACGTGCTGTCCGTCAATCTCTCGGGATTGCAGGACAACCGGCTCTATCCGATCAGCATCCGGGCGATCGATGCGGCGGGATTGTCGAGCACGCCGCGCTCCGGAAGTTTCACCACACCGCTAGGTCCGGACATCATTGCGCCGACGATCCCGGGAACGATCACCACCACCACGATCGGTGCGACGCTGGTCCAGTTCAACTGGGGTGCCGCGACCGATGCCGTTGGCGTTACGCAGTACGACTATCGCGTAACCTCCTCGCCCAACTGGTCGAGCGTCGGCGGTGGCACGCTGAACGCGACGATCTCGACGCTGACGCCCAGCACTCCGTACACCCTCGAGGTTCGCGCGCGGGACGCGGCCGGCAATACCGGTCCGGCGAGACAGTCCGCGCAGTTCACGACGCAGGCTGGCGTGCCGGGTCTGCCGCAGTGGCCCACCAAAAATCTCCAGGCGGATTGTTCGTGGCGCGCGGAGTGGTACCAGGCGGCGTCAGGCACCGTGACGTATTTCGAATGGCGTCAGACGAATGGCACGCAGGAGACCGTGCCGGTGAATGCCAGCACGAGCTATCCCATCCAGCGTTCGGCGTCGTGCGAGCAGGGAAATCCGAGCAGCAACATGCCGCAGTGGGTGCGCGCGTGTAACACGGCGGGTTGTGGTCAGCAGGCGGTCTTTCCATGAGCCGGCTTTCGTCTTTGAACAGGTGCGCGATTTTCGGTTTCGACGGGAGACGATCGATGAACAGAGCGATGGTTTTCGTATCCGCCATCTTCGTATGCGGTGTCGCGTCGGCACAGACTTACCTGCCGTCGATGAAGACGATCCAGGGCACACGCATCGCGCCCGCGAGCGCGGCAACCTACTACGCGCCGTCGACGTCGCACAGCAACGGGCTCGGAGTGACCGACCGGTCGCTCGAAGTCAAGGAGCTGGCGCGCGGGCTCGGTGCCGCGCAAATCCCCGCGCAGCTCACCCAGAGTGCCTACGCGCAACGCGCCTTCGAGTACGTGCGGCAGAACATTCGCACCGTGCCGATGTTCGGCACGCAGAAAGGTGCGAAGGGCGCGATCATCGATCAGTCGGGCACGGCGTTCGATCAGGCGACGCTACTGGTCGAGCTGCTGCGGGAAGCGCAGATCACGGCCAACTACCAGATCGGCACGGTGACGTTGACGGGCGCGCAATACACCGCGAACACCGGCATCACGAGCGCGGCCGCGGCCTGCCAGATCCTGGCGAACGGCGGTATTCCGGTACGCGTGAACAGTCAGACCGCGGCGGGTTGCTCGGTGAGCAATCCGCTCAACACCGTTCAATTCACGCACATCTGGGTGGTCGCACCGATATTGAATCTCGCGTTCGATCCTTCGTACAAGACCATCACCACGTCGACGGGCGTGCCGCTGCCGGTTTCACTCAACTGCGGCACTGCTTCGGCACCGACCTGTGCGAGCACGGCCATCGCTGCCGCGAGACCCACCGCGTCCGCGGACCGTGCCGCCATCGGTGGAGCGCCCGCCTGGCGCAACGTGCGCTACGACAATCTCGGCACGACGCTCAACACCTACGCGCAATCGTTCAAGACCTATCTAGAGTCGAACCTGCCGAACGCGCTGATCGAGAGCGTGCTGCCGCTTTCCAACATCGATATCGCGACGCTGGAAACGCCGGCCGGCACTTTGTCTTACGCAGACAGTGGCTCGGTGAGCTGGACCGAGATCCCGGATCTCTACCGCGCGACGCTGCGCGTGCAGTTCGACAACATCAACTATCTACTGTACGCGGACGAGATCGCGGGCCAGCGTCTGAAGATCTACGGCCGTTTCGAGCCGACGCAGGGGGCGGCGAACGGCCCGCGCGAGGCCGGCCTGTATCTGGAATATCGACTGCTCGCCCGCAGCACGCGTCCTACCTACACGATCGGCGACGATACGCTGACGTTGACCGCCAACCATCCGTACGCCGCGTCGAGCGGGGCCTACGCGGATGAGACGGTTCCCTTCAAGACGTACGCTCAGATCAGCTTCGGAACGCCGCAGTGGTTTCAGCCGATGGCCATCGTGCATGCCTGGGGCGAAACGGGGCCCGGCACGAACGCACATTTTTCCCGGCTCGCGACGCGCAACTTCATCAGCCTCAACCTCGTCGACCCCGGCAATCCCGATCACATCGTCAAGATCTCTGCCGGCGGTGGAACCTATCTGTGCGGCGCCAGATCCACGGCGCCGACGCTCAAGACGCGGTTCATCAGCGGTGGAGACATCGTCAGCACTCACCCCGATTGTCTCGGCCTGCCGTTGCATGGCGTTGCGGCGAATTGGCAAGTTCAGGACTCGCGCATCAGCGAGTTGGTTGGAGCGGTCAACGGCGTCCGCATCCAGAATCATCACGCGCTCGGCTGGGTGACGGGCGCAGATTCCACCGGCACGTCGATGAGCGTTGAGTACACGCGCAGTATCCAGAGCGCCACCAGCGTCACGAGCGACCGCAAGATTGCGATGCTCTCGCTCGCGGCGCTTTCCAGCCGCCTCGAAGGCAGCATCGCGGAGCAGACGGCCGCGATCTGGGAGGGCGTCTCGGGCATCTCGATGCTGAAGCGCGCCAATCAGAACTCCATCGCGCTCATGCAACTGAGCTCCTCGACCTGGAGCGGCGCGAATGGCTCGCTGCAGAACTATCCCGCGGCGCTCAAGACACAGCTGCAGCAGCAAGTAGCTTCGCCCAACAACTACACATTCATCCTGCCGCGCAACTGGAACTTCGGTACGTATTTTGGCGCGCTCACCTTCAACTTCGGCGCCTTCGGCGGCGACAACTCGACTGGCGAAAAAGTTTCATACATCGTCGGTGCCGAAGGGCTGAAGGGGTCTAGCGCGGTCGGCAGCGAGGACCCGCTGGGGGAGGCGATCAAGTCCGCGGCCGTGCGCGAAAGCACCGCGCGCTCGCGCAAGTCGTATGGCGTCGATCTCGTTTCGGGTGCGCTACGCCTTTCGCCGGACGCCGATCTCGTGACGGGCGTCGGCCAGTTTCCAAGCGCACTGGAGTTCAGGCGCAACTTCGATTCGTCGATGAACCCCGCGCCGCAGATTTTCGGGTGGTGCGAAGATCTCGATCTCGGCGGTAGCCTGTCGTGCTTTTCAGATGCTCCATCGCTCGCGGACGGCGCAAACCTCTCGCTCGGCAATGGCTGGAAGCACAACCTCGAAGTCCTGGCCGACATCGCCAGCGAACCATTGCAAGCGATGGGCGAGGACTCGGCGCTCGATGCAGCATCGACCGTCGCCGCCCTGTTCACGCTTCGGGATCTCTACACGGGTACGCTGAACCTCGATCGGCGCATCACTGCGCTATTCGTCACGGACTGGTGGGCGATGACGCTTGCCGACAATGCGGTCGTCGTCAGGACGATGGGCGAATCGAAGACTTTCATGCGCCTGCCCGGGTCGCAGACCGCGTTCAATCCGCCGCCCGGTTCGGCGGATGTGCTCGTGCAGGCCGGCGTCAAACAGGGGCCGCTGATTCTCGGCAGCGCCGTCGAGTATCTCTACCATCCTTTGACGCTCACGCTGCATCGTGGCGACGGCTCGACGATCACCTTCGATCCGGCGCACGAGGTAGCCGATACCAATCCGAACCCTGAGGCGCAGAAGGCGGCCTTCGGAAAGCGGCTCTTCGTCGGATCTCTGTGGACCTTTCCCGCCGGGATCCAGGTGAAATTCGAATACGGCGCGCAGCCGTTGACCGAGACCGCTTGCCTGAGAACGGTGACCAACAGCTTTGGCCGCAGTCTCACGTTCACGATCGATACGCTCGCCTTCCACGGGTGTCGGCTCACGAGGGTGGAAGACGAGACGGGACGCTTCGTCGAATGGAATGCGGCGGAGACGTTGCCCGGAGACTCGACGATCACTCGCTTCGATGGCTCGTGGGTTCGATACCACCAGAATGCGTTGCCGTGGACATCGCCATACGCGGGCTTCCTGCTCGACAGCATCACGACGGCGACGGATACGAACAATCCGTGGATGCAGTTCGAATGGGACGGCTTGAATCGAGTCAGTAGGTCAATCGATGCCGGCGCCAATGCGGTTTCTTACTACCCGGCTAGTGTGAGCGCCGAGAGGCTGAAACGCGGTGAATCCCTCGAGGGTCCGCTGGGAAACGTGCGCAACACGAATCTCGCGAACCTTCATGGCCAGATCACGCAGCAGATCGACCCGCTGAATCGTTCCACGTGGCGCTTCTACGACTCTCAGCGGCGCATCAAGCGCATCGTCAAGGCTGAGCTCGACGAGACCGTTTACGACTACGACTCGCGCAGCAACGAAAAGGAAACGCGCGAGAAAGCCAAGCCGGGTAGTGGGCTTCCCGACATCGTCAAGACGACAACTTTCCTGACGAGCTGTGACGTGGCGGTTCGCAAGGACTGCAACAAGCCGCAGTCGCAGACGGACGCCCGCAGCAACCTCACGACTTACGACTGGAACCAGACGACGGGACAGCTCAGGAGCATCACCGGCCCGACGATCGACGAAGGAACCCCGTTCACGGAGTTCACGTACACGCCGTATGCCGTCGGCGCCCCGCTCAACAGCACGGTTTCGTTGCTGACGGCAAAGAGGGAGCGAATCACAGCGTCTCCGTTGCGTGAAACCACGACGCAACTCGGCTACAACGAGACGAACAAATACGTACTGCGCGACGCCACGCTCGACTTCGGCGGCCTGAACCTCAAGACCGCGCTCAACTACAACGCGCTCGGCGACGTCACGTCGATCGACGGCCCGCGCCCCGGCGCTGCGGACACAACTAACTACACCTACGACAAGTCACGACAGCTCACGCGCATCGTTCGACCCTTGAACGCGGTGGAGCGCTTCACGTACGACCACGACGGCCTGTTGATGTCGCAGCGCAAGGCGCTGGTCGTCGCGCCCACCGACGCGACACCGACGAACCCGCGGCCCAGCGATTTGATCGCTTCGCAATGGAAGAACGAACTTCGCAGCTACTACGGTTCTGGCGACCTGCGGACTAAGACCGACGCGGAAGGCTACGTCACGACCTATGCCTACGATTTCGCCGGCCGGCTCGAATACGAAACGGTGCCCGTTACCGACTCGCAGAATCGCGTGACCCGTACGGTGTACGACGCGGCGGGGCAGGAGATCGAGAAGTATCTTGGTTGGGGATCCTCCGACCAGATCCGCTACTCGCGCCAGGGTTTTACTCCCAATGGCAAGCTCGATTGGGTTGAGGATGGCGTCAAGTCCCCGACCGCGGGAGAACTGACGACCACGCCCGGCAACCGGACGGACCTCGTGTACGACGCGTACGACCGGCCGTATCGCATGGTGCTTCCGCATCCCGACACGGGTCTGCCGAGCACCGCGTGCGATGCGCAGCCCGCGTCTTGCACGCTGGCCGATTTCGAACAGTACGGCTACAACGCCGATGGCCACCGGACGAGTCTGCGCAATCGCGCCAACGCGACGCTCACGTACGACTACAACGCGCTGGGGAAGGAGCGGTTGCGCTCCATTCCCGCGAACACCGCGAACCCGGGTGGTCGCATCGTCAACACCGGCTTCGATCTCACGGGGCGCGTCGTCAGCATCACGGCCGAAGGCCAGACGCTGACCAAAGTCTTCGACAATGCGGGTCGCGCGGACTACGAAACCGATTCGTATCTCGGCGTGAACAACAAGCTCGACTACACGTTTGACGAGGCCGGAAACCGCACGCGTCTCGACTATCCGGGCGGCGGATTCGCGCGCTACGAATTCGACAACCTCAACCGGATTCGAGATGTCTTCGACGCCAGTGGGTTGACGCTCGCGCACTACGACTACGACCTGTTGTCGCGCGTCGACCTGGTGACGTACGCGAACGGCGCCATCAGCGATCCGGCTTACTACCCGGACGATGCGTTGAGCGGGCTGACGCAATCGATTCCGTCGCGAAGCATGTCCTTCAGCTATGGCAGGAATCGCCAGAACCAGATCACGAACTTGGCCGTTTCGGTACCGAGTCCGGCGACGCTGTGGACCGAGAACGATTTCATGTGGAGTCCGAGCACCACGTCGGTCAGGAGCTACGTTCCCAACAAGCTGAACCAGTACAAGACGATCGATGGCGGGACGCTTGGCTACGACTTGAATGGCAATCTGATCTCGGACGGCACGTGGACGTTAGGCTACGACAACGAGAACCGGATGCGCACGGCCAACCGAACCGGGCGCTCGGTCGTGTACGAGTACGACCCGATCGGCCGGCGCCGCGCGAAGATCGTCGATGTCACGAACAAGACGATCTACGTTTCCGACGGCGCGGAGGAAATCGAGGAGAGGTCGGGTACGAATGTTGTGATTCGCAGCTATGTAAACGCTGCGAATACGGATGATCGCATTTCGATGCTGGACAACGCTCAATGTGGCACCGGCGGACACTGCTTCTATCAGGTCAATCACCAGGGCTCGACGATTGCGTTCACGAACCAGCAAGGACAGGTTCTGCAGACGTATTCGTACGATGCCTATGGCAACAGCAACGTGTCGGCGTCGGGAAATCCTTTCCGATACACCGGCCGTCGCTTCGACGAAGAGACGGGCCTCTATTACTACCGCGCCCGGTACTACTCGCCGACTCACGGCAGGTACCTGCAAACCGACCCTCTTGGATACAAAGACAATCTCAACCTGTATGCGTACGTCGGCAACGATCCGGTCAACAACGTCGATCCCACCGGGATGTTCACGTGCACGACCTACCCGGATGGAAGCCAGAAATGCTGGAGCCGCCCAAACCACTTGGACCGGGCGTTCCTCAGTATTTATGGTTGGTACCACGCGATAAAGAACGCGCTCTCCCAGTCCTCCGAATCGTCAACGGAGAGTGAGGAGTCCGAGGATGAGGAAGAGGAAGAAGAGGACAAAGAGAAAGAGACCCAGGAAGATGACGCAGAAGATGACATGGAGGATGATGAGTACTCGGAAGAGGACTTCACCCGCACGCGGGACAGGAATACAGACCGGGTTCGTCCGTCGCGTGAAAATAGCGATCGCGGAGACAAGAAGACATCCAAAGAAGCGAAGGACGCATACCGGAATGACAAGGATGGCTTCCGACGCTGGTTCCACAAGAAGCTGAACGAGGATCAGAAGATGTCGGGTGGAAGCAACAATCCGGACCTCGACCTGGAAGAGGGGTATCAGCAATGGTTGGGTGAGGGTCGACCAACGGTCGATTGACGGGATATGTACACAGTAGTTCGATTCTCGGCCGGAGAAAATTGCCCGGACGAAGAGCTCATCAAGATTGGCACACGACTGAATGAATTGGTTCCCCGTGCGTTTGGTGGACTCGATCGCGCGGGGAAAAGGTTCTCAGTCACTGTCTCGCGCAAAGACTATTGGGAGACCAACATTGACGAGACGCTGGCGTTCATCCGAAACGTCAGGGCTTTGATCGATGACGCGAAGAATTTGGGAGTCGCCATCAGCATCGATGCACTAGTCGAGCCCGAGGACTTTCACGGAAGCGTTCGGTTGATGTGCGTGCTTCCTCCCGATCTGCTGGTTCAATTTTCCGAAGCGGGAGTCACGCTCGCGTTGACGATCGTCAACCCGGCGTAATGGGTGCGCGAGTTCGACTCATATTGGTCACGTGCGCGGCATGACAATTCACAGATGTCTGGGCATCTGATTTCATTTACTCTTCGTTCCCGGTCGCGGTAAACACCCACCAAAATCGCTGACCACAATTCAGCAGTTTCAGGAACTTGGAGCATATGCCTCTCGACACAGAGACACTGGGTTCGCTGCGCATCGAGCGCAACTCGCCTTCCTCCTCTAGTGGGACCGGCCGAACGATCCTGGTCTGGGCCAGCGCTGGCGTCGCGCTCCTCGTCGCGATCGTCGCTGCGTTCTTTTTCTTCAGCGGCCAGACGACCGAAGTGACGACCATCGTCGCCGAAGCCGACTCCGCTGGCCCGAGTCTGGGCACCTCCGTCCTCAACGCCTCCGGCTACGTCGTCGCGCGCCGCATGGCGACCGTTTCCTCCAAGGTCACGGGCAAGATCGAAGAAATCCTGGTCGAAGAAGGCATGCAGGTCGAGAAGGACCAGGTCCTCGCGCGCCTCGATCCGGTCAATCTCAGAACGATCCTGACGATGTCGCAGCGCGAGCTCGAAGCCTCCCGCCTCAATCTCACTGAAATCCAGGTGCGCCTCGCGGATGCGCGCCGCAATCTCGAGCGCAACGAAGCGCTGGTCAAACAACAGCTGATCAGCCAGACGGCACTCGACGCCTCTCGCGCGGAAGCCAACGCGCTCGCGGCGCGCCTCGAAGCCTCCAAAGCCCAGGTGAAAGTCGCGGAGAGCGGTCTCGCGATGCGCAAGATCGACTACGACGACCTGCAGGTCCGCGCGCCGTTCAGAGGCGTCGTGATTTCGAAGGACGCGCAGCCCGGCGAAATCGTTTCGCCGATGTCGGCGGGCGGCGGCTTCACGCGCACGGGCATCGCGACCATCGTCGACATGGACTCGCGCGAAGTCGAAGTCGACGTCAACGAGTCGTACATCAATCGCGTGAAGCCCGATCAGCGCGTGGAAGCCACGCTCGATGCGTATCCGGACGCGCCAGTCGCCGCGCACGTCATCAACATCGTGCCCACCGCGGACCGAACGAAAGCCACGGTGCGCGTGCGCATCGCCTTCGACAAACTCGATGCGCGCATCCTCCCGGACATGGGCATCAAAGTTCGCTTCCTCGACGACCAGCCGCCGCCGGAACAAACGGCGAACGCGGGTCCGCGCATCCGCATCCCCGCGAGCGCGGTGCAGCGCGATGGCGGCAACGCGTATGTCTGGGTAGTAAGCGACGGTCGCGCCGAACGTCGCGCGGTCACGGTAGGCGCGGAAGGCGATGGCTCGATCGAAGTCCGCGCGGGCGTCGCGAGCGGCGAACAATTGATATCACCGCTCGTCCAGGGTCTCGAGGACGGCGGGAAAGTGAAGCTCAAGGCGAGCTGAATCAAAAAGGAACTTAAGACATGTCGGCAGTCGAACAAGTGGTGGGCAACTCGGATTCAGTCGTCGTCAGGCTGCGCGGCGTCGCGAAGCAGTATCAGCGCGGCAGCGAAGTCGTGCCGGTGCTGGAGAAGCTGGACCTCGACCTGCCGCGCGGCGACTTCGTCGCGCTCATGGGCCCGTCGGGCTCCGGCAAGACGACGTTGCTGAATCTCATCGGCGGTCTCGATCGTCCGACGGAAGGCAGCATCACGGTGGACGGTGTCGGCATCGACAAGCTGTCGAACGCCGCGCTCGGTCGCTGGCGCGCCGACAACGTCGGCTTCATCTTCCAGATGTACAACCTGCTGCCGGTGCTCACAGCGGAGCGCAACGTCGAACTACCGCTGCTGCTGACGAAGCTCGGCAAGGCCGATCGCCGCAAGCGTGTGCATACGGCGCTGTCGCTGGTTGGTCTCGCGGACCGCATGCATCACAAGCCGCGTGAACTGTCGGGCGGTCAGGAGCAGCGCGTCGGCATCGCGCGCGCGATCGTGACGGATCCGACGCTGCTGCTCTGCGACGAGCCCACGGGCGACCTCGACCGCAAGTCGGGCGATGAAATCCTCGACCTGCTGCAGGCGCTCAACAAGCAGCACGGGAAAACAATCGTCATGGTCACCCACGATCCGCGTGCCGCCGAGCGCGCGACTCGCACGCTGCACCTCGAGAAGGGGCGCCTCGAGCGGGAGGTCAAGTAAATGAGCTGGTTAGGCTTCGTCTGGGCGAATCTCACGCGGCGCAAGTTGCGCCTCGTGTTCACGCTGCTGTCCATCATCCTCGCGTTCCTCATGTTCGGCATGCTGGACGCGCTGCGCACGTCGCTCGGCAAGGCCGTGAACCTCACGGGGGCGGATCGACTGATCGCCATCAGCAAGGTCTCGATCATCGATTCCTTTCCGGTGTCCTATTACGAAAAGACTCGCGCGGTCGACGGTGTCGATTCGGTCGTTCACCTGAACTGGTTCGGCGGGGTCTACAAAGACGGCAAGGCGCAGATCCCGGTATTCCCGATCAACGTCGAGGAATTCTTCAAGGTGTATCCGGAAGTGAAGGTCACGCCCGAGGAATTCGCAAAGTGGAAGGCGGATCGTCAGGGCATGGTGATCGGCCAGGTGCTCGCCGACACCTATGGCTGGAAGGTCGGGCAACGCATCCCGATCAAGTCGTCGATCTTTCGCAAGGCCAATGGCGGCGATAGTTGGGACTTCAACATCGTTGCAATTTACAAGGTGGAAAACAGCGCTGGATGGGACAACCAGAGCGCGATGTTCCACTACGACTACTACAACGAGTCGCTGCAGTTCGGTCGTGACCAGATCGGCTGGATGACCATCAAGGTCAAGAATCCGGATGAATCCGAGGCGGTCGCGAAGCGCGTCGACGCGTTGTTCGCGAATTCCTCTGACGAGACCAAGACCGCGACGGAGAAGGCGTTCACGAAGCAGTTCATGGCGCAGATCGGCAACATCGGCAAGATCCTGGTGTCGGTGGTCTTCGCCGTGTTCTTCACGATGCTGCTCGTCACGGCGAACACGATGGCGCAATCCGTGCGCGAGCGCACGAACGAGATCGGCGTGCTGAAGACGCTGGGCTTCAGCTCGGGCACGGTGCTGCGGCTCGTGATCGGAGAGGCGCTGTTCCTGACGATCCTCGGCGGCCTCATCGGCTTCGGCCTCGCGTGTCTCGCTGTAAGCGGCATGGCCGGGTTCATGAAGAAATACTTCCCGGTCTTCGAAATCGGCGACAGCACGATCATCATCTCGCTCGCGCTCATGATCGTTCTCGGCGTCATCACGGGCGTGTGGCCCGCCGTGTCGGCGATGCGGCTCAAGATCACCGACGCGCTGCGACGCGGTTGATAGGGAAGCAAGACCATGGCAAATCCAATCTCTCAGATCGTCGCCGTTACGGCGATGAACATTCGCAACATCCCGGAACGCTGGGCCTCGTCGCTGGTGGCCGTCGTCGGCATCGGCGGCGTGACGCTCGTGCTGATCGCGGTCCTGTCGATCGCCGCGGGTTTCCGCCAGGCGCTCGAGCTCTCGGGCTCGCCGGACGTGGCGATCATCCTGCGATCGGGTGCAACGAACGAGATGAGCTCGGGCTTCGGGCTGGGCCAGGTCACGGTCATCTCCGAAGCACCCGGCATCAAGAAGGATGCGAAGGGAAAACCACTGCATTCGGCGGAGCTCTACGTGCTCACGGAAGGCAAGCTTGCGGGCAAGCCCGACGACGCGAACTCGGCGAACCTGCCGTTCCGTGGCGTGTCGCCGTCGGCGCCGCTGCTGCGCAAGTCCTTCAAGATCGAAGAAGGCCGCATGATGCGCGAGGGCACGAACGAGATCCTCGTGGGTGACGGCGTCGCGTCCAACTACCTGGACATCGCGGTCGGCAAGAAGGTGCGTTGGGGCAACGCGGATTGGGAGATCGTCGGGCGCTTCAGTGACGACGGCGGCATCGCCGAGTCGGAAGCGTGGGCCGATGCGCGTCTCGTGCAGCAGGTCTGGAATCGCGGCACGAGCTTTCAGTCCGTGCGCGTCAAGCTGAACGACGACTCGGACGCCACGCTGAAGTTGCTCAAGGATGCGCTCACGAAAGATCCGCGCGTGCAGGTCGCCGTGACGCGCGAGCCTGTGTTTTACGCCGAGCAGCAGGCGATGATGTCGACGCTCATCAAGGGCGCGGGCTTCTTCTTCGCAGTGCTCATGGGCCTCGCGGCGATCTTCGCGGCCGTCAACACGATGTTCAACGCCGTGGCGAGCCGCGTGCGCGAGATCGCGACGCTGCGCGCGATGGGCTTCGGCGCGACGCCGGTGCTCGTCTCGGTGCTGGTGGAAGCGATGGTGCTCGGTGCGGCGGGTGGTTTGCTCGGCGGGCTGCTGGCGTTTCTGTTCCTGAACGGAATGCAGAGCTCCACGATGAACTTCCAGACGTTCAGCCAGATCACGTACGCGTTCACCGTGACACCGGCGCTCATGGTGACGGGCATCGTCTACGGACTCGTGCTCACGTTCATCGCGGGTGTGCTGCCCGGTATCCGTGCCGCGCGCATGCCGATCACCGCCGGGTTGCGCGAGCTGTGAGGCAGCGTGGCATTCGATTGATGTGCGCGCTGGCCCTGGCCGGCGCGTCGTCGTTTGCGTTCGCGCAAGGCGAGACCGACTGGTCGGACGTCGAAGGACGGATCCAGTACGCGTACTACACCCACGATCCGCGCGCGCTGAACAGTGTGCTCGCGACGCTGCGGTCGAAGTCGGTCGAAGGCGAAGCGGAGGCCGCGGCCGAGATCGGCGCACGCGCGTACTTCCGCGCGCTCGCGCAGTATCGCGTCGCGCAGGTTCTCTGGACGTCGAAGAAGTCGCAGTCGAAGGATGCGATCGACGAATGTGAAGACGAGATCGATGTCGCGATCGAGGCGTTGCCGAAGATTCCGATCGGGCTCGACGAGACGGATGCGGGCCGGCGTCAACGCGCGGAGATCTACACCCTATCAACCGCCTGCGCGATTGCCGGGCGCGAGTTGACGTCGGACTCTGGCGAGTCGCGCATCGCGGAAGCGACGCGGCTCGAGCCGCGGAATGCCCGCGTGCGGCTCTTCGAAGCGCTGGTGGCGTATGCCGACGCCGGCAAGGACGTCAAAGCCAAGGCCGCCGCGATCGTGAAGCTGCGCGCCGTCATCGTGATGTTCGAGCAGGCGCGCGCCGCCGCCTCGACGACGCCGGAGTGGGGCGCCGCCGAGGCGTATGCCTACCTCGGCCGCGCGCTGTACGAGCAACGCGACATCGTCGGCGCGCGCGAAGCGCTCGAGCGCGCGCTGCTGGTTGCGCCCGAGTACGCGTATGCGCGCAAGCTGATGGGCCAGATCACGCGCTAGAAAAAGGGGACAGATCTATTTTCCAGGAAAATAGATCTGTCCCCTTTTTCCTTGCAACCCGAAGGCGGCCGGCGTCGTCTGAACCCGCATGACCAAACTGCTGCTCGCGCTCCTGGCCTTCGCCGCATGCTCACCCTGCGCCCGCGCGGAATCCGTCATCGAGGAAGTGCGCTTCTCGAGCGAAGGCGTCGAGCTCGCAGGCTCGGTCGTCCTCCCGGCCGGTGATGTCCACGCCGGAGTCGTATTCATCCACGGGTCGGGCAAGCAGGAGCGCGATCTGCATTGGGCGCGCCAGTTCTCGAACGCCGGAATCGTCGCGCTCGTCTACGACAAGCGGGGCGTCGGCAAATCCGGCGGCGTCTACGAAGGCGATCAGATCGTCAGCGAGCGAAACCTGTTGCTGCTGGCGGAAGACGCATCGAACGCATTGCAACGCCTCTCGCAACACCCCGCGTTGCGGGGCAAACCGCTCGGATTCGGCGGCATCAGCCAGGCTGGTTGGATAGCACCCTTGGCCGCCGGGAAGAACCCGCTCGCGAAATTTCTGGTGCTGTGGAGCGGGCCGGTGTGCAAGGTCAGCGAGGAAGACATCTACAGCAAGTACACCGCCGATCGCGACGGCAAGTTCGCTCCGCCTTACGCTGCGGCGCTGGCATCGCGTAAACAGAAATACCTCTGGCCTGATTTTCTGGGGCGGGACACCGACTCCGCGGAAGATCTCGCGAAGCTCTCGATCGCAGGGCTCTGGATCCTGAGCGACAACGACACGAGCATTCCGGTCGATCTTTCGCTCTCGCGCCTGCAGACACTGCGTCAGGCCGGCCACTCCTACGACTACGTACTGTTCTCGGGCCTGGGCCACAACAACATGGACGGCACATTCAATGTCGCCACGGATTGGATTCGCCAGAGGAAATGAGCGCACGCGGCCGAACATAGAGCGGCCGCGGACCGTTAGAATCTCCGCCCATGAAGTATGGGCATCTCTTCGCGGAGCTCGACCTGGGTTTCGTCACGCTGCCGAACCGCATCGTCATGGGATCGATGCACACGGGTCTGGAAGACCGCGCGGATGATTACCCCAAACTCGCCGCGTATTTCGCCGCTCGTGCCCGCGGTGGGGCGGGACTGCTGGTCACCGGCGGCATCGCGCCGAATCGCGTGGGTTGGGCCGCACCGTTCGCCGGAAAACTGTCATCGCCCGCGGAAGTCGTGCGCCACCGTCTCGTCACGGACGCGGTGCACGCCGAGGGCGGCCGCATCTGCATGCAGATCCTTCATACCGGCCGCTATGCCTATCATCCGTTTTCCGTCGCGCCGTCGGCGGCGCGCGCGCCCATCAGCAAGTTCAAGCCCCGCGCGCTGTCTTCGGACGGCGTGCGCGACCAGATCGACGACTTCGTGAACTGCGCGCGGCTCGCGCAGGACGCGGGCTACGACGGCGTCGAGATCATGGGTTCCGAGGGCTACTTCATCAACGAGTTCCTCGCACCGCGCACGAACTCGCGCGACGACGACTGGGGCGGTTCGCTGCCGAACCGTGCGCGTCTCGCGCTCGAAGTCGTGTCGAAGACGCGCGCGGCGGTCGGCCGCAATTTCATCCTCATCTTCCGGCTGTCGGGCCTCGACCTCGTCGAGGGCGGCGGCACGGGCGCGGAAGTCGAATGGGTGGCCTCACAGATGGAAGGCGCGGGCGCGACGATGCTGAATACCGGCATCGGCTGGCACGAAGCGCGCGTGCCCACGATCGCTGGCATGGTGCCGCGCGGTGCGTTCGGCTTCGTGTCCGCGCGCATCAAGGCCGCGACGCGACTGCCCGTGATCGCGACCAACCGCTTCAATGCGCCCGACGGCGCGGATGCGCTGCTCGCGAGCGGCGCGGCTGACCTCATCTCGATGGCGCGGCCGCTGCTGGCCGACCCGGACCTGCCGCGCAAGGCGCGCGAGGGTCGCGAGGACGAGATCAACACCTGCATCGCGTGCAACCAGGGATGTCTCGACAAGGTGTTCGAGAAGCAGCGCGCGACCTGCCTCGTGAACCCGCGCGCGGCGTATGAGACGGAGCTGATCCTGACGCGCGTGACGACGCCGAAACGCGTCGCGGTCGTGGGCGCCGGGCCCGCCGGTCTTGCCTGCGCGACGGCGCTCGCGGAGCGCGGGCATCGAGTGACGCTGTTCGAACGCGGCCGCGAGATCGGTGGGCAGTTCTGCTATGCGCGCGAGATACCCGGCAAGGAAGATTTCCACGACACGCTGCGTTATTTCCGGCGGCAGATCGAGATCACCGGAGTCGAGCTCGAGCTCAACACGATCGCGGACGCCGCGCGACTCACCGCCGGGGGTTTCGACGAGATCGTGGTGTCGAGCGGAGTCGCCGCGCGCGTGCCCTCGATTCCCGGCATCGATCATCCGACAGTGATTCTCTACCCCGAGCTTCTGTCGGGAGCGAAACAGGCGGGCGATTCGGTGGCCGTCGTCGGCGCCGGCGGCATCGGCTTCGACGTCGCCACCTTCCTAACGCATCGGCGCGACGACGACTACTTCGAGGAGTGGGGCATCGACCGCACGCTCACGGCCCCGGGCGGCCTCAAGCCGGCCCTCAAGGTCACGGGTCGCCGCCAGGTCTATCTACTGCAGCGCAAACCATCGAAGCCCGGCGCGACGCTCGGCAAGACGACGGGCTGGATCCACCGCATGTCGCTCAAGCACCGCGGCGTCGTGATGCGCAATGGCGTGTCGTACGACCGCATCGACGACGAGGGCTTCCACATCCGCACGGAATCGGGCGCGGAGCTCCTGCGTGTGGACAACGTCATCATCTGCGCCGGGCAGGAATCGGTGAACTCGCTGGCGACGGAGCTCGCGGGCAGCGGCAAGCCGGTACACGTGATCGGCGGGGCGCTGCTGGCGGCGGAGCTCGATGCGGAGCGTGCGATCCGCCAGGGCACGGAGCTGGCGGCACGGATATGAACGGTCCAGATGGCGAAAGGAATGGGGTCAGGCCCCTAGCTCCGACGATTCGCATCAGCGAGCGCGCACGCCGTCTCTCAATCCGCGTCTTCCCCGACGCCCGTGTCGAAGTGGTGGTTCCACCGCGCGCCCGCCCGCGCGAGGTGGAACATTTCATCGCCGCGCACCGCGAGTGGATAGAGTCGAAGCACACGCAGGCGCTCGCGAATCGTCCCGCGCCCGAAGTCTTCCCGCCCGCATTCATCGACATCGCGATGACCGGGGAGCGTTGGCGCGTCCACATCGCGGGCGGCAGCGGTGCGCTGCGGATCACCGAGCGAGGCGGCGCGGCCGACGCCGACCGCATGCTGATCATCCGTGGCGAAGCCAAACCCGTCGCCCTGCGGCGCGCGTTGCGCACCTGGTCGATGCGCGCGGCCCGCGAGCGACTCGAACCGCGCGTCGCGTCGCTCGCGGCGAGCCTGGGTGTGCGTTATGCCCGTGTTTCGATCCGCCGGCAGCGGTCTCGCTGGGGAAGTTGTTCGGTGCGGGGTACCATCAGCCTCAATGTCTGCCTGCTGTTCCAGCGCGCGCCCGTGGTCGACTACCTGATCGTGCACGAATTGACGCACGTGAAGCACATGAACCACTCGATGCGCTTCTGGCGAGCGGTCGAAGCGGCCTGCGCGGATTGGCGCCCGCTCGATTGCGAGCTGCTGCGGGGCTGGCGGACGGTGCCTCGCTGGATGTTTGCCGATCACTGATTTGAACCGAGAGTCCATGCCCGACAACAAGGTCGATCTGAAGAACGAAGGGGTCCACTGGGACCTCGGGACGTCCCAGTCCTATGGCGAGTACCTGCAGCTCGACAAGCTGCTCGACGCCCAGAAGCCGAACTCGATCGAGCACGACGAGATGCTCTTCATCGTCGTTCACCAGGTGTCGGAGCTGTGGATGCGGCTGTTCCTGCACGAGCTCGGCGCCGTGTTCGAATGCGTGCGGCGCGACAATCTCGATCCCTCGTTCAAGATGATGGCGCGTATCTCGCGAATGCAAGAGGAGCTGCTCGGTGCGTGGAGCGTGCTGTCGACGCTCACGCCGTTCGAGTACTCGTCATTCAGAAACACGCTTGGCCGGTCATCGGGCTTTCAATCACTGCAGTACCGGCTGCTCGAGTTCATGCTGGGCAACAAGAATCGCGACGTCATCGCCGTTCACAAACGCGACGCCGCGGGTTACGAGAAGCTCGAGCGCGCGCTGGTGACACCGTCCGTCTACGACGAAGTGCTGCGGCTGCTGTCGCGCCGCGGTTACGGCATTCCCGAAGAGCTGATCGAGCGCGACTTCAGCGAACCTTACGTGCCCAACAAGGCGGTCACCGCCGCGTGGCTTGGCGTCTATCACAATGCAGAGAAGGATTGGGACCTCTACGAAATGGCGGAGCGTCTCGTCGACCTCGACCAGAAGTTTCAGCTCTGGCGATTCCATCACCTGAAGACCGTGGAGCGCGTGATCGGCTACAAGCCGGGCACGGGCGGCACGGGTGGCGTTTCGTACCTCGCGAAAGCGCTCGAGCTCAAGTTCTTCCCCGAGCTCTGGCAGGTTCGCACCTCGATGTGACGTCGATGTCAAACGCCTGGGGAGAACTCGATCACATCATGATCTTCTGCGACGTCGGCGCACCCGAGGCCGACGCGCTGAAGGAGCGCGGCTTGCACGAAGGTCCTGCGAACTCGCATCCGGGGCAGGGCACCGCGAACCGTCGCTTCTTCTTTCCGAACGTCTATCTCGAGCTGCTCTGGGTCGAGAATCCCGTCGAGGCGAAATCGCCGCCGGCCAGCACGACGCATCTCTGGGATCGCTGGTCGCGACGCAAGGAAGGGTCGTGTCCATTCGGCCTCGTATTCCGGCCCGGTGGGCGCGCCGCCGTCGCGCCGATTGCCGCGCTGACGTATTCACCCCGCTATTTCCCGTCGGGATTCACCATCGACGTCGCGAGCGGCTTGCCGCAGAACGAGCCGCCGCTCTTCTATCTTCCTTTCGCCAGGGCAGCGCTCGTCGAGGACTCGAAGCCCGCGGGCGACAAACCCACCGTCGGCTCGATTGTCGGGGTCACGCTGCACCTGCCGGGGACCGCCACGCTGTCGCCCGCGCTCGACGCGCTCGTCGCGGCGGGCGTGATCAGCATCGAACCGGCGCGCGAATACCTGCTCGAAGTGCTGCACGTGGGCGGTTCCACCGAATTCATCGACCTGCGGCCGGAGTTGCCGCTGCGATTCGTTCCAGCGCGTCGCGCGCGAGACGCGCGCCACTAACCACCCCAACGCCGTTCCCGGGAACGCGATGCCGCTTCTGCTATCGACAGACTCGCGAAATGATTTTGCGGGCGCGAAGCGTCGGCGTATCCTCCGCCCCGGCGCGCGGAACCAATAAAACAGTAGAAAGGATTTCTCATGAAGAGTCGTGCGCTTTGGGTCAGCGCTTGCGCAGCGCTTCTATCTTCCGCCACCGCGATCGCGTCGACACCCTCCGCGACGAAATACCAGGTCGAGAACTTGGGCCGCGGCGTCGTCGTGCTGCGCACCGGCGAGACTTCCGCTTACATCGGCTGGCGTCTCCTCGTCACCGATCCCTCGAGTCTGGCGTTCAACCTCTACCGCTCGTCGAACGGCGGCGATGCGGTCAAGCTCAACGAGTCACCGCTCACGCGGACGACGGACTTCGTCGACAGCTCCGTGGACCTGGGCGTGTCCAACGCGTATTTCGTGAAGCCCGTGATGTTGGGCACCGAGCTCGCGGCGAGCGCGGCGGTCGTGCTCGCGGCGAACGCGCCCGTTCAGTCGTACCTCACGTTGCCGTTGCAACGGCCGCCGGGCGGTCCGGTGGAAGTGCCGGCGGGCGGGCAGGTGCAGAACGTCACGTACAGCCCGAATGATGCGAGCGTCGGCGATCTCGATGGCGATGGCGAATACGACATCGTTCTCAAGTGGGACCCGTCGAACGCGCGTGACAACGCGTCGGCCGGCCTCTCGGGGCGGCAGTTACTCGACGCCTACAAAGTCGATGGCACGCGGCTCTGGCGCATCGATCTCGGCCGCAACATCCGCTCCGGCGCGCACTACACGCAGTTCATCGTCGCGGATCTCGATGGCGACGGCAAAGCGGAAGTCGCGTGCAAGACAGCGGATGGCACCGTCGACGGCGTCGGCACGGTAATCGGCGACGGGACGCGCGACTACCGCTCGTTGACGGTCCCGACCGATGGCATCCTCGTCGCGGCCACGAATGACGCGCGCTACGGCAAGGTCCTGGCCGGTCCCGAGTACTTCACGGTGTTCGACGGTCTCACGGGCCGCGCGCTCGCGACGACGAACTACCTTCCGTCGCGCGACCCGATCGACAGTTGGGGCGGCATCGGTGGCAACGGCAACAACGACAGCAATGGCAATCGCGGGGATCGATTCCTCGCGGGCCTCGCGTACCTCGACGGCAAACTGCCGAGCGTGATCATGGCGCGCGGGTACTACGGCCGCAGCGTGATCGCCGCCTGGGACTACCGCAACGGGCAGTTGTCCTCGCGCTGGGTGTTCGACAGCGGACGGTCGGTGGGCTCGGGATTTCCGTGGGCGGGCTCGTCGCTGTTCAACGGTCAGGGCAACCATCAGATGTCGATCGCCGATGTGGACAAGGACGGCAAGGACGAAATCGTCTACGGCGCGATGGTCATCGACGACACGGGCGCCGGTCTCTTCTCAACGGGTCTGCGTCATGGCGATGCGCTGCACGTCAGCGACCTCGTGCCGGGCCGGCCGGGTCTCGAGGTGTACGGCGTTCACGAGAGCGAAGGCAACACATTGTCGCTCGGCACGCCGGGCATGGCTCTCTATGACGCGGCGACAGGCGAAATCATCTGGAGCTTCGTGCCGGGTCGCGACGTCGGTCGAGGCATGGCGGCGGACATCGATCCGCGCACGCCGGGATACGAATTCTGGGGCGCGACCGAAGTCGGGTTGCTGGACGGGCAGGGCAATCGCGTCGGCAATGCGCCGTCGTCCGTGAACCACGCGGTGTGGTGGGATGCGGATCGTCTGCGCGAGATCGAAGACGCGAACTGGATCAGCAAGTGGGACTGGACGTCGAACTCGCTCACGCGGTTGCTGACGGCCGACGGCGCCGCCTCCAACAACGGGACGAAGCAGAACGCCGCGTTGACGGGCGACATCCTCGGCGACTGGCGCGAAGAAGTGATCTTCCGCGCGTCGGACAATCTCTCGCTGCGCATCTACTCGACGACGATTCCGGCGGCGGACCGGATCGCGACGTTCATGCACGACCCGCAGTACCGGACGGCGATCGCGTGGCAGAACGTGGGTTACAACCAGCCGCCGCATCCGTCGTTCTTCGTGGGTGACGGCATGAAGACGCCCGCGCGTGTGCCGGTGACGCATCTCGACACGGCGCCGCCCGCGTTCCGCAAGCTCACCGCGTCGGCGGTCGAACTACCGGAAACCGGCGAACTCGTGCCGGTCACCCTGACGGCGGATCTCGTCGATCTCGTGAGCGGCAGTCCGAAGGCGCGAATCGTCGGTGTCGCGGGTACGGATGGGCCCGGAACCGCGGATCATCCGAATTGGCAGATCACCGGCAAGTTGACGGTGCTGTTGCGCGCGGAGAACTCCGGGCGCTTGTACACGATCGAGGTCGAGGGGTACGACGGCAGCGCGAATAGCGTTACGCAGGCGGTGCAGGTGCGAGTGCAGTAGAAACCCGGGGACTGATCTTTTTTCCCGTCCGGGAAAATAGAGCTGTCCCCCTTTCTCTTTGTTAGCGGGGTTCGGAACGTAAAGGGGACAGATCTATTTTCGGAAGACCGAAAAAAGATCAGTCCCCTTTACTCCGGCGCAACCCAGGAGTTGATCGACATCGAGCTCGCGGTACCGACACTCGTGCCGATCGGGCTCGGGTAGCCGTCGACCCACGGGATGTCCGCGGAGTAGTTCGAAGCCTGACTCCACAAGGCTCCCTGCGGCCACAGTTGTCCCTGCGTCCACGCGTAACCCTGGTACCAGAGGTACCCCTGTGCCCAGAGCTGGCCTTGCTCCCAAAGCTGAGCCTGCTCCCAAAGCTGAGCCTGCTCCGAGAGCTGTCCGTTCGGAGTGGTCACTTTGAACGTGCCGTCGGCGAGCTGGGTCGCGCGGCCCATGAAGTGCTGCGTGCCGGCGAGATCGGCGGCGATGTTGAGTCCGAGGTTCGCGCAGTCGTTGGTCGTGCCGTTCGCCGCGGCGGTGGCATCGACGACACCCGTGCCTTGCTGGAACACGCTGTAGGCGAATTGACCCTTGTTGTCCAATGCAGGTTTGCCGCTCGCAACGATCCGGCACTTCACCTGGTCGGGCGTGAGGCCCGGATTCTTCGAGAGCACGAGCGCGACGACGCCGGACACCGCGGCCGCGGACTGCGATGTTCCGGACATCGTGAAGAAGTCGCCGCTGTTCATGTAGGTCGGATGATCGACGGCGATCTTCATGTACGTGCCCATGAAGCCCCAGAGGTGGCCGCCGGGCGCCACGAGATCGGGTTTCACGAAGCCTTCGAAGGTAGGCCCGGTCGACGAAAAAGACGCGAGTCGATCGTCGTTCTTGTTGGTCGTGAAGTTGTCCGTCATCGCGCCGACCGTGATGACGTAGGGCACGTTGCCCGGAACGCCTACGGTCTGCGGCAGCGGCCCGCTATTGCCCGCTGATACGACGACGACAATGCCGGATTGCCACGCGCGCATCACGGCTTTATTGAGCGGATCGTCCCAATAGCGCGAACGCGCAGGGGCCCCTAGCGACAAATTCAAAACCTTGATCGCGTACGGCAGGCGGTTCGTGACCACCCAGTCGATGCCGCGAATGACGGTCGCGTACGTGCTCGCGCCGGTCTCGTCGAATGCCTTGATCGAGATGAGGCGCGCATCGGGTGCGACGCCGTAGAAGCGACCGCTCGAGTCGCGGCGGCTGCTCGCAATCAGGCTGCTGATGTGCGTACCGTGACCCGTCGTGTCCGTCGAGATCGAGGACCACGTCGTGTCGAGCACGTTGCGGATCGCGTCGTATTGCGCGGCGACGCGGCCATTGCCGCTGGAGTCCTTGTCGAGCGTGTCGACCTTCCAGAAGCCCGTGTCGATCACCGCGACGCCGATGTCCCTGCCGCGGAATCCGGCCTGGTGCAGGCCATTCGCATTGACGTCCACCGGAATGGCGTCGCCTTCGCCGAAGCTCGTCGTGTAGGCGATCTCGACGTCGTCGAGATAGACGCTGTGGCCGCCGACCGTCGAAGCGACGAAACGGATCGCGGTGTTGCGGCCGCGGTAGGCGGAAATGTCGTAGCTCTTCGACGAGAGCGACATGTCGAACGCAGGGCCCGCCAGCCGGCCGACTTCGGTCCACGTCGTGCCGCCGTTGCCGCTCGCCTGGATGGCGACGTACTCGCCGAGGCCGAGAGCGATGCGCTGGGACTTGAGTTTGAGTGTGACTGCCGACGAGCTCGGCGTGGCGGCACGGCGGTAGATGGACGCGCCGCTGCCGGAGAGGACCATCCGATTACCGCCGGACATGTTCCAGCCGATCGCGATCTTGCCGTCGTACGGAGAGTTGTTGTCGCCGCTCTCGACCCAGTCGCCCCACCAGCGGTGCGAGCCATTGTTGTTGGTGAACGTGCTGAATTCGAACGTGTCGCGCACGCTCGCCTGCGCGGAAGTGACGCCCGTCAGTGCATCGAGGTATTGCTGCGTCAGATTGACCTGCGTCGTGACGATCGTGTTCGTCGTGATCTGCTTGATGCCAGAGGTCTCGAGCACCTTCGCGTGTTCGGCATCGGTGAGATTGGCTTCGACGGCGTCGATGATTCCGAGGTGCGAGGTGACGTCACCGCCAGCCGCGGAGACAGCTCTCGCCGCGGCTTCGGTGCTCGACGCCTCGACGATGTAGCTCTGCTCCGGCAAAGCCTTGCCGGCGACGGGAGTAATGCCCGACGTCGCCGACGAGCACGACGCGAGCACACTCATGCCTACGACAGTTACGACCGCTCCCAGGACTCGAGCGGAAATCGTCAACAACTTTGCCTTCATCTGGAAAAATCCGCCTCTTGGTTGGCCCCAGTCCGCTTTCGCGAACGACGCCATTAGAGGTGGGAAGCGGCTTTCCGCAGCGTGCGTGTGTGACGTGGCTCTCGGGCAAAGTGTGAGCCCGGTCTAATAAAGACCGGTCAAATCGCGCGTTATTGTCAACGAGCCGAGGCGCGTTTGTCAGAAGCTGGCGCTTCTTTTCCGCCGGTCAGGATTCTGTCCAGCAAGTGGGGGAGCGGCGTGGCGGCGCAGAAGAGGTGACCCTGACCTTCGTGGCACTGTTCGCTCACGAGGAACTGCGCCTGCGCTTCGGTCTCGATACCTTCGGCGACGATGCGCAGGCCGAACGCATGACCCAGCGCGATCGCCGCGCGGCACACCGCGCGCGCTTCGTGATCGTGGCCGACTTCTTCGACGAACGAACGGTCGATCATGAGGCCATCGAGAGGCGAGCTGCGGAGCTTGCCGAGCGAGACGTAGCCGGTGCCGAAGTCATCGATGAGCACGCGCACGCCCTGACCCCGAAGCTCATGAAGCGCGGCGAGACCCGAGCGGCCCGTCGAGAGCATCTGTTCGGTGATCTCGAGATCGAGCCGCGAAGGCTCGATGCCGGCTTCCTTCGCGGAGTTCGCGACGTCTTCGGCCAGAGATTCGGCGGAGAGGTACTGACGGCCGACGTTTACGGAGACGCGCAAATTCGGATAGCCGCGCTCGGCGAGCGTCGCGAGATCGCGGCAGGCGCGGCGCAATACCCAGCGGCCGAGCTGCACCGAGAGACCGGACAGCTCGGCAATGGGCAGGAATTCAGAGGTCGGCACGAGGCCGCGGATCTTGTGCGGCCAGCGCAGGAATGCTTCGACCGCGATGATCTCGCGCGTGGCGAGAAGATAGCGCGGCTGATAGTGCAGCTCGAGCTCGTTCTTCTGGATCGCCTGCGTGAGCTCCTGCTGCCAGTCGAGACGCGTGAGCGAGGCGAGACGCAGCGTGTCGGAATAGAAAGTGACCATCCGGTCTTCGCCCTGGCGGCGGCCGGCGTCGAGTGTCGTCAACGCGCGCTCGATGAGCTCCACGGCGCGATCGCCGTCGGCGCCCGACAAAGTGACGCCGATCTGCGGACCCAACTGGAAGATCTGGCCGTCGATGTCCACGGGATGACGCAACCCCTTGACGATGCCCTCGATCACAGTGTCCGCATCGCTGCGTGCGCGGATGTCGGTGAGCACGATGCCGATGACGTCGTCGGACACGCGCGCGATGCGCGGCAGGTTGGTTCGGCCTTCGGGCAGGTTCTCCGCAATGACTCGCGCGGCGGATTCGAGCAGCCGGTTCGCGAACGCGGAATCGAACACGCGCTGGTAAGTTGCGTATCCGCCGATGTGGACGAGGGCGACACCCACCGTCTCTTCGCGCAACGCCGCCATGTCGAGCGCCATGCGCAGTGATTTCTCGAAGCCGTCACGGTGCGGCAGCATCGCGCTCGAGCCCTGGGGATACAGACCGGAATCGTTCGACGTGACGCCCTGACCCAAATCGCGACAAACGACGAGCACGCGGTCGAAGCCCTGAACCTGAAAGCGCATCTCGAGCTTGAGCTCGCCGTCCTGGTAGCGCTGCTGCGCGGGCTTGCGGGTTTTCAGGATGCGGCGGACCGTCTGCAGGACATGCGTGGAGATGGACTCAGGCCACAATGCGTCGACAGACTGGCCGGCGATCTCGTCTTCGGCGGAGGTGAGTCCGCGCACCGCGTCGCCTCCCACGCAGGAGAGGATGACGCCATCCCGGCGCACGATGAGCGCCAGGTCGGGCAGGGATCTTGCGATGTCGTTTTCGAGTGTCATGCGGCTCTCAGCGTGCCTCGCGCAGGACGCGAAGCGAATTGACGGTGTCGTCATGGCCGCGCGTCGAACTCTGCTCGAGGATGATCCCGTTCGCGATCAATCCATCGACGTTCGATTCCACGGCACCGATGACCGAAGGCAGGGTGGCCACGGCCTCCGTGCCGAACCAGCCACGCCAGGCATTGCGCGCGCGCTTGGCGCGATACAAGGCCAGGTCCGCGATTTTGATCGCATGCTCCCAGGTAACGGCATCAGGCTTTCCCGGAACGAACGGCAAACAAGTGAGACCTATCGAGCAACTCGTGCGAACAACCGCGCCCCGCGGCAACGCATACTTGATCTTCGCGACCCGTTCCCGGATCCGCTCCGCCAGCATGGTGGCGTGTTCGATGTGCGCCGCATGCGCGACCACCACGAATTCGTCGCCACCCCAGCGCGCGAGCACGTCGTCGGGACGGATCGCCTGGCGGACCGTTTTGGCGACTTCATTGATGACTTCGTCGCCGGCGGCGTGTCCGTACTGGTCGTTGATCGGCTTCAATGCATCGAGATCGATGATCATGATCGCGAGGCCCTGCGCGCCTTTTTCCCGGGCGATGAGCTGCGGGAACTGCTCCATGAGGTAGCGGCGGTTCGCGAGGCCGGTGGCCGTGTCCGTGAGGCTCGCCATCTCGAGGCGGCGGTTCGCGTCCTCGAGCTCACGATTGCGTTGCGCGAGCTCGTAGGTGCGGTCCTCGACCTGCTGCTCGAGCTCGGCGCGCTGCTCGGCGGCGCGCGCGAGGCGACGCTGCTGCGCGTACCAGACGGCGAGCAGCATGAGCAGCGCGAGCACCGCATAGCCGGTGAACGCGAAAGGTGTGGCCCACGGCGAAGGCGCGACTACGATCGGGAGCGCCAGATCCTGCGTGCTCCACACGCCATCGCTGTTGCTCGCGCGCACGCGAAAGACGTAGTCGCCGCCCGGCAGGTTCGTGTAGGTCGCGGCGCGGCGCTCGTCGGCGCGCACCCAGGCGTCGTCGAAGCCGTCGAGCTTGTATTCGTAGTGGTTAGCCCGCGGGTCGGCGTAGTCGAGCGCCGCGAACTTGAGCGTGATCACATCCTCGTCGTGCGAGAGGCTCAGCTTCTCGATGCGCTCTTCGGGTACGCCTTCGATGCCGGGCGAGTTGAGCTTGAGAAACTGCGTGAGCACGACACGCGGCGGGCGCTCGTTGAACTCCAGCACCTCCGGATAAAACGAGTTGAAGCCCGCGGTACCGCCAAAGAAGATTTTCCCGCTGCGGTCGCGGTAATGCGCGCCGAAGTTGAACTCCTCGCCCTGCAGGCCGTGCAGTCGATGGAAATGCTGGATGGACTTGTCGTCCGGATCGAGCCGGCCGAGACCGTAGTTCGTGCTGATCCAGATGTTGCCGGTGCCATCCGCGCGCAGGCCGTAGACGGTGTTGTTGGGCAGACCCTGCGACTCGGAGAGGTTCTCGAAGCGCAGGTTGAGCGGTGCTTCGCCCGGGTTCACCACGCGGTCGAGGCCGCCCCCGCGCGTGCCGATCCAGACGCCGCCGGAATCGTCCACCAGGATCGAGTTGATGGTATTGGCGCTCAGCGAGTCGAGCTTCTTCGCGTCACGCCTGTAGTAGTGGAGGCGGCGCGTCTTCGTGTCCCAGACGTTGAGTCCGCCGCCGTCCGTGCCAATCCACACGTGGCCGGTACGATCGCGCGCGAGAGCGGTGACGCGGCCGCTCGACAGATGCAGACCATCCTCGGGGCCGGGCCGCAACGTTTCGAATCGGCGGGTGTTCGTGTCGAAGCGCGAGAGGCCTCCGCCGAAGGTGCCGACCCAGAGCTGCCTGTCCACCTCGAGCAGGCTCATGACGCCAGTCGCGGCGAGCGAGGTTGGCACCGCGGGATCGTGCGTGAAGATTTCGGCGCGCAGGGTCTGGGTGTCGAAGCGATTGAGGCCGCCCCCCATCGTGCCGACCCAAACCGCACCATCACTGGCTTCGAGCATTGCCATCACCCGGTCGTCACTGAGTGACCCGCGTGCGTTGCCATGTCTGAGCGCGGTGACTTTCGATGTTGAACGGTCGAGAAGATTGATGCCGCCGCCGAAAGTGCCGATCCACAGCCGGCCTTGCTTGTCCTCGGCGAACGACGTGATGTTTCGATCGGTGAAACCTTCCTCGGCGCTCGCGCGGAAGTGGCCGAAGGACCAGGTACGCGGGTTCCACTTCGCGAGACCGCCGGACTTCGTGCCGATCCAGAGACTGCCGCCGCGGTCCTCGAACAGCGAGATGATGTAGTCGTCGGGCAGCGAGCGCGTCTCCGACGGTTCGCGGCGGTAGCTCGAGAACGATTCGGTGGCGGAATTGAACCAGGCGAGCCCGCGGATGAGGCCGATCCAGAGACGGCCCTGACTGTCGATCAGCAGTGCCTGAACGCGGTCGTCGGGTAGTGAGGCCGGGTCGGAAGCGTTCTCGCGATAGACCCGCCAGCGTTCGCTGCGCGGATCGTAGCGGCCGAGGCCGGCATCGGTGCCGACCCAGACCATGCCGTCCGCCGATTCGGCGAGTGCCCGCACGCGCAACGGCTTGCCCGCTGGCGTGAGCTCCGTCGGCAGGGCAATACGGGTGACGTCGAGATTCGCGGCGGAGAGGCGATCGAGGCCGTTCGCGGTGCCGATTAGCGTGTCGCCGCTGCGCAGGTGGATGAGGCTGAAGATGGAGTCGCTGGAGAGCGTGGCCGTATCGGTCAACGAGTGGCGAAGTCGCTTGAGCTCGCCGCTGCGCGAGTCGAACAAGGCAATGCCGGCATCACGCGACGCGATCCACAAACGACCGAGTCGGTCGCGCGCGAGTGAACGCACGCGCTGCAGGTCCGGTGCGTCACGCAGGACGGTCGGCGCTTCGAGCGCACCCGTGGCCGCGTTGCGGAACACGATGCCGCCGCCATCCGTGGCGATCCACAATCCTTCTTCGCTTGCGACCAGCGAAGCGATCCAGCCGTTGGGCAACGAATCCCCGTTTCCGCGACTGTGGCGGAGCTGGCGGAATTCGTAGCCGTCGAAACGATTGAGTCCATCCTCGGTGCCGAACCACATGAACCCTTCGGCATCCTGGAGGATGGCGTTCACGGCCTGCTGGGAAAGCCCCTCTTCGAGGCTGTAGCGCTGAACGCTGAGTGGCGGCGTCGCGGAAGCGGGGAGAGCGACAATGGCAATGAGCACGGCGCATGCCGCGCGCAGCGCTCTACCGATGGCTCTTGTTTGTCCCCGCGTATGCATAGTTTTGATGCAGGACTACTCCGTCCCGCATCGTAGAGAGCCCGGGTCGGGCACTATGTGACTGACGTCAGAGGGGCCGACGGATTAAGGGCGAGTGCGACCGCTACCGCTCCATAACTGTGATGGGGATCACACCCACTCGACCGTCGTGACCCCCATCCCAGCGGCATCGCGGCGGGCGCCGACGCTGCCATTCACGAGCACTCCGTGTCGCGCGAGTCTCAGGTGCGGCAGGTCGGAGTAGCTGTTGCCGTACGCGAAGGTCTCCGATTCATCGAGTTCGGCGACCAGTTGGTTGAAGCGGCGCGCCTTCTCTTCGTCGCGCAGGTTGGGCGTCGTCAGAGTTCCGTCGAGCCGGTCGCCGTTCCACGCGACACCCGTCGACAACGCTCGATCGAATCCGAGTTGCCGCCCGAATTCGGGTACGTAGAAGTCGACGCTGGCGGACATGAGCACGAGGACGTGGCCGGCCTCGCGGTGACGCCGGACGGTTGCGAGCGCCTCGGCGAAGCAGCCGCTCGCGATCGTGTCGGTGACGAAGCGCTCGCAATGCGCCGCAAATGTCGCGCGATCGACACCGCGCAGCGTGGCGCGCAACAGCGATTGCTTCAGCGCACCGCGGTCGCGATCGAATGCGAAGCGCAGGACACCCGGAACGACGCCTAACAATCTCAGCAGCCGCCATGGGCGACGCACGAGCCAGCGCAACACGAGCGGGAAAAGCGTGTCGTGATGGGAGATCGTGCCGTCGAGGTCGAATACCGCGAGAGTCATGTGGGGCGATGGTAGCAGCCACGCGCGCCACGATTCGCCACAATTGCGGCGCACGAATTGCCACTTTGGCGGCCGAGACTCGCCACGTCGCCAAATCGGCCCATTCGTGAAGGAAGATAGACATGACGGAACGTCGCCGCTGGATTCCACCGCTGGTCGCGAAAGCGCTAGTGATCGGGCTGTTGATTGCGCTCCTGCTGATCCCGATCGGAATGGTCTCCGGTCTGGTCGGTGAGCGTGTCGGCATGCGACAGACAGCGGCGGCGCGCGTCGCGGAATCCTGGGGCGGCGCGCAAACCACCGGCGGCGTCCTGCTCGCGATTCCAGTGGAGACCACACGCGTCGTCATCGAGCAGAGTCCCGCGGGGCGCGAGACGCAACGCACGGAAGTGAATCGAAACATTCTCTACGTGCTGCCGGACACACTCGACGTCGTGGCCACCGCCGAGCCCGACTTCCGCCCCGTCGGGCTGTACAACACGCCCATCTACCGCGCGCGCGTGGCCATCGCCGGCGCGTTCGTCACCCGCGATTTCGCGCATCTTCTCGTCGAGAAGGAGGGCCGCGAGGTCAAATGGGGCGAGGCGCGGCTTCTCGTGCTCAACTCCGAGTCGCGCGCGCTGCGCGCGGTCGACGATCTCATCATCGCCAACGAGCGCTTGCCGGTTGCCGCCGATGGGTATGCAGGTTCCGCGGGCATCTCGACCAGCGTGCCGATCGCGGCGCTGCGCGAGAGCACGACGATCCCGTTCCGCATGAACCTCACGCTTGCCGGCAGCTCGCAGCTCACTTTCCTGCCGCTCGCGCGCAAGGCCGACATTTCATTGAAGTCGACCTGGCCGCATCCGAAATTCGAGGGCGCGCCCGCGCCGCTCGATCCTTTGATCTCGGACGACGGGTTCAGCGCGAAGTGGTCGGTGCTCGAGATCAATCGCAGCTTCGGCCAGAGCTGGTACGACACGGAAGTCCGGCCCGGCATGCCTGTCGAGCTCGCGCTCGCGCAGAGCGGCGTCGGCGTGATCTTCTACGAGCCGGTCGACGTCTATCAGCGCAACTACCGCGCCGTGCACTACGCGATCCTGCTCATCGCGATCACGTTCCTCACATTCTTCCTGTGGGAACACCTTTCCGGCATCGCGATCCACGGCATGCAATACCTCATGGTCGGGCTCGCGCTGGCGTTGTTCTATCTTTTGTTGCTGGCGCTCTCCGAGCACGTGAACTTCGACATCGCGTACGGCGTGTCGGCGGGAGCGCTGGTCGCGCTGATCACGATTTATCTGAATGGAGTACTCGGGCGATGGACACTCGCGCTCGGGGCCGGCGCGGGGCTCAGCACGCTCTATACGATGCTCTACTGGATCCTGCGGTCGGAGGACTACTCACTGCTCATGGGCGCGCTGCTGCTGTTCGGCGTCCTCGCGATCCTGATGATCGCGACGCGGCGAGTGGACTGGTCGAGCGTGGGGAGGCTGAAGGCGTCGGACTAGTGCGGCGGGGACTGTCCTGTTTTCGGCTTTGCGAAAACGGGACAGTCCCTTTTTCCGGGAACGCATCGCACGAAGAGAAGGGGACTGTCCCGTTTTCGCAGAGCCGAAAACAGGACAGTCCCTAGGCGGCCTTGCTCGCGAGCTGGCGCAGCACGTACTGCAGGATGCCGCCGTGGCGGTAGTAGTCCCGCTCCTTCGGCGTATCGATGCGCACGCGCGCGTCGAAGGTGATCGGCGAACCCTTTGCCGGCGTCGCGACGACCTTCACCGTCTTCGCTTCGGCGTTGTCGAGTCCCGTGATCTCGAACACCTCGTTACCCGTGAGGCCGAGCGACACGGCGCTCTTGCCGGTGGGGAACATGAGCGGCAGGACGCCCATGCCGATGAGGTTCGAGCGGTGGATGCGTTCGAAGCTTTCGGCGATGACCGCGCGCACGCCTAACAACATCGTGCCCTTGGCGGCCCAGTCGCGCGAGGAGCCGGTGCCGTATTCCTTGCCGGCCAGGATCACGAGCGGCGTGCCGTCCTGCTTGTAGCGCATGGCGGCGTCGAAAATCGGCAACTGGTCGCCGCTCGGCACGTGGATCGTGACGCCACCCTCGGTGCCTGGCGCGAGCAGGTTGCGCAGGCGGATGTTCGCGAACGTGCCGCGCATCATCACTTCGTGGTTTCCGCGGCGCGCGCCGTAAGAGTTGAAGTCGATGGGCTGCACGCCTTGCGAGACCAGATACTTTGCCGCGGGGCTCGTCTTCGAGATGTCGCCAGCGGGGGAGATGTGGTCGGTCGTGACCGAATCGCCCAACAAGGCGAGGCAGCGCGCGCCGCTGACGTCGGTGACCGGACGCGGCGTCATCGTCATGCCTTCGAAGTACGGCGGATTGCGTACGTACGTCGACTTGTCTTCCCAGGCGTAGATCTTGCCTTCCGGAACCTTGATGGCCTGCCAGTTGGCTTCGCCGGCGAATACATTGCCGTAACTCTTGCGGAACATGTCCGACGTCAGGCTGGCGTGCACCGCGTCCGCGACTTCCTTGTCCGACGGCCAGAGGTTGGCGAGCAGGACGGGTTTTCCGTCCGGTCCCGTGCCCAGCACTTCGGTCTGCAGGTCGATGTCCATCGTGCCGGCGAGCGCGTACGCGACGACGAGCGGCGGCGACGCGAGGAAGTTCATCTTCACTTCCGGATGCACGCGGCCTTCGAAATTGCGGTTGCCCGAGAGCACGGACGTCGCGACGATGTCGCCCGCCTTGATGCCCGCGGAGATCTCGGGCTTCAACGGGCCCGAGTTGCCGATGCACGTCGTGCACCCGTACCCGACGACATTGAAGCCGATCGATTCGAGCGGGCCTAACAAGCCTGCTTTCGTCAGGTAGTCGGTCACGACGCGCGACCCGGGCGCGAGGCTGGTCTTGACCCAGGGCTTGGCCTTGAGGCCGTACTTCGCGGCATTGCGCGCGAGCAGACCGGCGGCCATCAGCACGTAGGGGTTCGACGTGTTGGTGCAGCTCGTGATCGCGGCGATCATCACCGCGCCATCGCGCAGCTCTTCCTGCTTGCCGTTCAACTGGATCTCGGCGAATCCGGTCGCGTCGGGAAATTTTTTCTTGCGCTCGTCGGCCATGGCCTTGAGCGAGGTCTGATAAACCGTCTTCGCCTTCGACAGCGGCACGCGATCCTGCGGGCGCTTCGGCCCCGCGAGGCTGGGCTCGACCGCGGCGAGATCGAGCTCGAGCACGTCGGTGTAGTTCGCCGGGGCGGCGCCGTTCACGCGCCACATGCCCTGCGCCTTGGCGTACGCCTCGACGAGCGCGATCTGCTCGGGCGGACGACCCGACAGTTCGAGATAACGCAGCGTTTCTTCGTCGATCGGGAAAATGCCGCAGGTGCTGCCGTACTCCGGTGCCATGTTCGCGATCGTCGCGCGATCGGCAAGCGGCAGGTTCGCGAGACCGTCGCCGAAGAACTCGACGAACTTGTCGACCACGCCTTTCTTGCGCAGCGCCTCGGTCACGGTCAGCACGAGATCCGTCGCGGTGCAGCCGGGCTTCATCGCGCCGGACATCTTGAAGCCGATGACCTGCGGGATGAGCATCGGGATCG
>JAYTOK010000133.1:0-85720 GCA_043747835.1 Pseudomonadota bacterium
GCACTTTTCGGCAACGTGGATCTCTGCGGCCGGCACCAACTCCTTAGCCGTGTCGAACTTGCGCCGCAGACGATCGACCACGGCCTGATACTCGGCGGCGTCCTCGGTATAGGCGCCATACATGTTGTGGCCGGAGCCGCGGGTGAAGTACGCGCCCTTCGGGTGAGTGCCGGGGAGGGTCCGGGCGGCAATACCGTCGCCATCGGCGTCCAGGTACCGGTTGAACTTGGGCAGGGCCGCAATCTGCTCGGCCGTCAGCACCTTGCCGCGATCCGGCTGGTAGCTGTCATCCCACTTCAGATCCCGGCACATCCAGTCATTCATGCCGATGTCGAGATCGCTCATCACGAGCACCGGCGTCTGCAGCCGCTCCGCGAGATCGAACGCGTCGCGCGCGAAGTAGAAGCACTCCTCCGGATCGCGCGGGAACAGGCACACGTGCTTCGTGTCGCCGTGCGAGGCGTACGCACCTTCGAGGATGTCGCATTGCTGCGTGCGGGTCGGCATGCCCGTCGACGGGCCCACGCGCTGAATGTCGAACAGCACCGCGGGGACTTCCGCGTAGTAAGCCAACCCCAGGAATTCGTTCATGAGCGAAACGCCGGGACCGGACGTCGCGGTGAACGCGCGCGCGCCGTTCCAGTTCGCGCCCAGCACCATGCCGATCGCCGCGAGTTCGTCTTCCGCCTGGATGAACGCGAAGTTCTTCTTGCCCGTCTCCGGATCGACACGCAGCCGGTCGGCGAAGCCCTTGAACGCGTCCATCACCGACGTCGACGGCGTGATCGGATACCACGCGGCGACGGTCGCGCCGGCGTACACGCAACCGAGACCGGCGGCCGTGTTGCCGTCGATCATGATGTGGCCGCGGGTCTTGCTGGCCGCGTCCTTCAACGGAGAAATCCTGAGCGGCAGCGGGCACGCGAGATTCGCTTTCGCGTAGTCGTACCCTAACTGGATCGCCTTCATGTTCGAATCGACGAGCTGCGGTTTCTTCGCGTAAGTCTCGGCAAGCAGCCCGCGGATCTTCTCGACGTCGAGATCGAGCAGCGCGGCGAGGACACCCGCGTAGCAGATGTTCTTCATCAGGATGCGCGTGCGCACGCCGTTGAAGTTTTCGTTGCAGAGCTTCGCGAGCGGCACGCCCAACACCGTGATGTCGTCGCGAGCGAGCAAGGCGGGCCTGGGCCACGTCGAGTCGTAGATCAGATAACCGCCGGATGCCACTTCCCGAACGTCGCGCGAGTAAGTCTCCGCGTTCATCGCGACCATGACGTCTATCTTCCCGGAGCGCGCAACGTACCCGTCTTTCGTGACGCGGATTTCGTACCACGTCGGCAGGCCCTGGATGTTGGACGGGAAGTAGTTCTTCCCCATCACCGGGATGCCGCTGCGGAAGATGGACTTCATCAGCAGCGAATTCGCGCTGGCGGAACCCGTGCCGTTCACCGTCGCGATCTTGATCGCGAAGTCGTTCGTTCTATCCATTGCTCTAGGCGCTCTTGGGAAGCTTCGCGGCGTCCGCGATGGCCTCGTCCACGGCATGCGGCCATTGGATCACGGACTTCTGCATGTCCCACGCCGCTGTCGGGCAGCGCTCCGCGCACAGGCCGCAGTGCACGCAAAGATCTTCGTCCTTCACCATGACGCGTGCCGTGTGCATGAGCGGCGACGAAACATACAGCGCCTGCGTGATGTTCTTCGCGGGCGCCTTCAACCGCGTCCGCAGATCGGCCTCGTCCCCGTTCGCGGTGATCGTGAGGCAGTCCACCGGGCAGATGTCGATGCAGGCGTCGCACTCGATGCAGAGCTTCGTCTCGAACACCGTCTGCACGTCGCAGTTGAGGCAACGTTGCACCTCTTTCTCGATCTGCTCGACGGTGAAGCCGAGCTCGACTTCGATGTCGAGCTTCTTGAAGCGTTCCTTCAGCGAGACGTGCGGCATGAGCCGCCGCTCCGCCGGGTTGTAGTCGTTCGAGTACGCCCACTCGTGCATGCCCATCTTCGTGGACTGCAGGTTCACGCCGGGCGCGAGGCGTTCCGCCGTGCTCTTTCCGTGGCAGTGGTTGTGGATCGAGATCGCGGCCTGGTGACCGTGTTCGACGGCCCAGATGATGTTCTTGGGGCCGAACGCGGCGTCGCCGCCGAAGAACACGCCGGCGCGCGTCGACTCGAAAGTCTTGAGATCGACCTTCGGAACGTCCCATTTGTCGAACTCGATGCCGAGATCGCGTTCGATCCAGGGGAATGCGTTCTCCTGGCCAATCGCGAGGATCACGTCGTCGGCTTCGAGGAATTCCTCGCCGGTGATGCGCTCGGCCGTGATGCGGCCCTTCGCGTCGAGGTCGTATTCGAGACAATCGAAGTTCATGCCCTTCAACTTGCCGTTCTCGTGCACGAACGCCTTCGGCGAGCGGTTGATCACGATCTTGACGTGTTCTTCTTCCGCGTCCTCTAGCTCCCAGGCGGAGGCCTTGAAGAACTGGCGCGGCTTGCGCGCCATGACCTTCACGTCGTCGGCGCCGAGGCGCAGCGATGTGCGGCAGCAATCCATCGCCGTGTTGCCCACGCCGATGATCAGCACCTTCTTGCCGATCGACTTGATGTGTTCGAACGCGACGGACTCGAGCCAGGTGATGCCGATGTGCACGTTGGCCGCCGCTTCGGCGCGGCCCGGTAGTTTGAGCTCCTTGCCCTTCGGCGCGCCCGCGCCGACGAACACGGCGTCGAAGCCGCCCTTGGTCAGCAATTCCGTCATCGACTTGATCGGGTGATTGAGTTTGAGATCGACACCCATCTCGACGATCTGCGCGATCTCGTCGTCGAGCACTTCCGCGGGCAGGCGGAACGACGGGATGTTCGTGCGCATGAGGCCACCGGGCACGCCCCACTGCTCGAAGATCGTCACGGAGTAACCGAGCGGCATGAGGTCGTTCGCGACCGTGAGCGACGCGCAACCCGCGCCGACGAGCGCGATCTTCTTGCCGTTCTTGAGCTTCGGGATCTTGGGCAGCAGCCCCTTGATGTCTTCCTTGTTGTCCGCGGCGACGCGCTTCAGCCGGCAGATCGCGACGGGTTTTTCCTCGACGCGCCCTCTGCGGCAGGCAGGTTCACAGGGGCGATCGCAAACGCGCCCGAGGATCCCCGGGAACACGTTCGAGTGGCGATTCACCATGTAGGCGTCGGTGAAACGGCCCTGCGCAATAAGTCGAATGTATTCGGGGACGTCGGTGTGTGCGGGACAAGCCCATTGGCAATCCACGACCTTGTGAAAGTAGTCGGGTTGCGAAGTATCCGTCGGTTGCATATCCCCCCGGTCAAGACGCCGTTTTCCCCACCCGGCGCGCCTGCGAGTATAGGCTTCACGCCCACCCATGCACACGCCCACTGAAATCAAGCTGCGGACGCGCTCACGCGTGCTGGATGTCGCGTTCGTCGACGGCAAGCGCTTCGAGCTGCCGTTCGAATACCTGCGCGTGCATTCGCCGTCCGCCGAGGTAAAGGGACACGGCCCGGGTCAGGAGGTTCTCGTGCTGGGCAAGCAGAACGTAGGGATTCGCGCCGTGGAGCCCGTGGGGCAGTACGCCGTGAAGCTCGTGTTCGACGATGGCCACGATTCGGGCCTGTTCACGTGGAATTATTTGCGCGAGCTGGGTGAGAACCACTCGCAGCTTTGGGCGAAGTACCAGGCCCGGGTCAAATCCGCCCAGTGATCCAAAACAAAAGAGGGCTGGTCTCGTTGAAACCAGCCCTCGCAAGACCCCCGCTCGAATAGTTCGGCTTTGTAGCGAAAGGTCTCCCGAAAAGCCAGCACTTTCGGGCCGTGTTCGCGACACCGTCTATACTGGCCGCCCTGTGAACGACCCCAAGAAAACCTCCTCGACCGACTTCGGCTACGAGCAAGTCGCGTGGGGCGAGAAACAGAGCCGCGTGCGTGGCGTTTTCGATTCGGTCGCGTCGAACTACGACCTGATGAACGATCTGATGTCCGGTGGCGCGCATCGCCTCTGGAAGGAGTTCACGCTGTCGCTGACGCAGCTCCGCCCCGGACAGCGCGCGCTCGACGTCGCCGGCGGCACGGGCGATCTCACGCAGGGGATGGCGAAGCAGGTCGGCCGGACGGGCGTCGTCGTGCTCTCCGACATCAATGGCGCGATGCTGAACGAAGGCCGCGATCGTCTGCTGGATGCCGGTCTCGTCGGCAACGTGAGCTGCGTACTCGCGAACGCCGAAAAACTCCCCTTCGCGGATTCGCAGTTCGACTGCGTGACGATCGGTTTCGGATTGCGCAACGTCACCGACAAGCCCGCGGCGCTCGCCGACATGCGCCGGGTGCTGAAGCCCGGCGGTCAGTTGCTCGTGCTCGAGTTCTCGCAGCCGGTCGTGCCCTTCCTCAAGCCACTGTATGACGCGTACTCCTTCCGCGTGCTGCCGCTGATCGGCAAGTACGTCGCGAAGGACGAAGCGAGCTACCGCTATCTCGCCGAGTCGATCCGCATGCATCCCGATCAGGAAACCTTGTTAGGCCTGATGCGCGATGCCGGGCTCGAGGATTGCCGTTACCACAACCTGTCGGGCGGAATAGTCGCGGTTCACCGCGGGTATCGATACTGAAGAATGCTGACCCAGGCGATCGAGAATCTGCTGAACCGCAATCTTCCCCGCAGCCCGCGAGCCATCGAACTCTGCGAGGCGCTGAAGGGGAAAACCGTGCGCATCGACGCACAGCCGCTGGGCTGGACTCTCGTCATCGAAGCGCTGGGCACGTCCGTCAGTCTCACCAAGGCCGCGGGCGACAAGGAGCCCGACGCGCGGATCTCCGGTAGTTTGATGAGTCTCGCCCAGCTCGCGGGCCCCGAGCCCGAGGAAGTGATCCGGCGCGGCGATGTCTCGATCCGCGGCGACGCGGAGATTGCGCAGAAATTCCGCGAACTCGCGATGCTGCTCAAGCCGGACGTCGAAGAGGAACTGTCAAAGCTCATCGGCGACACGCCCGCGCACCAGGCGCTGCGTTTCGCGCGCATGGCGGCCGGGTTCGGCCGGCGCGCCGCCGAGACATCGGTGCGCAACGTGGCCGAATATCTCGCGCACGAACGCCGCGACCTCGTGCCGCGCGCCGAAGCGGAGGATCACTACCGCAATGTCGAACGCCTGCGCTCGGATCTCGATCGTCTCGAGGCGCGGACCCGTCTCGTGGAAGACGAGCCGCACCTCGAGGACCCGCGATGAAACTGCGCGTCCTCGCTCGCCTCATCGAAATACAGAAAGTGCTCGTGCGTCACGGGCTCGACGAATTCGTGCGCGCAACGCATTTGTATCGACCGTTGCGATTCCTGTTCCTGCTGTCGCCGTGGACCTGGGCCGTGCGCCGCTCGGACGCGCCGCGCGGCGAACGGCTGCGGCTGGCGCTGGAGGAGTTAGGCCCCATCTTCGTGAAGTTGGGCCAGGCGCTCTCGACACGCCGCGACCTGATCCCCATCGACATCGCGGACGAGCTGGCAAAACTTCAGGATCGCGTGCCGCCGTTCGACGGCAAGGTTGCACGCGCGATTGTCGAAGCCGCGTATGGCCGCGACGTCACGCAAGTTTTTTCCAGCTTCGACGAGACGCCGCTCGCGGCCGCGTCGATCGCGCAGGTGCACACCGCGGAGCTGCGCGCCGAGGTGTCACTCAACGGCGCGAAGACGCGCGAAGTGGTCGTCAAGGTGCTGCGGCCGGGCATGCACGCCGTGATCGCGCGCGACCTCGAAGTCATGCACGAGCTGGCGCGCATCGCCCACAACAACTGGTCGGGCGCGCATCGTCTGCGACCGATGGAAGTCGTGCGCGAATACGAGAAAACGATCCTCGACGAGCTCGATCTCATGCGCGAGGCGGGAAATGCCTCGCAGTTGCGCCGCAACTTCGAGACCTCGACTCTTCTATATGTGCCCGCTGTGCACTGGGATTTCTGCCGCCCGGGCGTCATGGTCATGGAGCGCATCCGTGGCGTGCAGATCTCGAACATGGCGCGCCTGCGTGAGGTCGGCACGGACATCCGCAAGCTCGCGGAGAACGGTGTCGAGATTTTCTTTACCCAGGTGTTCAAGCACAACTTCTTCCACGCCGACATGCACCCCGGCAACATCTTCGTGCTGATCGAGAATCCGGCGTCGCCCAAGTACGCAGCCGTGGATTTCGGGATCGTCGGCACGCTCGACCCGCGCGATCAGTACTACCTCGCGGAAAATTTCCTCGCGGTGTTCGAACGCGACTACCGCCGCGTCGCCACGCTGCATCTCGAATCGGGATGGGTGCCGGAAGGTTCACGCGTCGACGAGATGGAATCCGCGATCCGCACCGTGTGCGAGCCCATCTTCAACAAGCCGCTCAAGGAAATTTCCTTCGGGACCGTGTTGCTGCGATTGTTCGAAATATCTCGCCGCTTCAACGTCGAGATCCAGCCGCAACTGATCCTGCTGCAGAAGACGCTGCTCAACATCGAAGGGCTGGGTCGCGAGCTGTATCCCGACCTCGACATCTTCAAGACCGCGGGCCCGATCATGCGCGACTGGGTGCGCGAGAAGATGAGCGCGCGCGCCGTCATGGACAAGGCGCGAGTGCAATTGCCCGAGATCATCAACAGCCTGCAGACGCTCGCGCCGCTCGTGCGTTCGGCGGTGCAACGCGCGCAGGACGGAAGACTGCGGCTCGCGGTCGAGGCGCCGGAGATCAATGCGCTGCGCAGCGAGATCAAGCGGACCAATCGTCGCCGCGACAAGGTGACGGTTGCCGCCGTGCTCCTGCTGGGCGGGATCGTCTGGCTCGCGGTGTCGCGCGATCCGGAGTGGGCGGGATGGGCGTTGTCCGCCGTTGGCGCTGCGTGGATCGTTGTCGAGGTCAGAAGGTAACCGATAGGGCGATTTCTCGCCGCCTAATCAAGGAGTCACTGAGCTCTGATTAGCATGTGAAGGTGCTTGTGACTCTAGCTGCTTGACCAAGCACCAGTTGTCGCGGCTGTCACGACGTTAAAGGCAAATCTGGGCGTTTCCGTTTAGAAAATCCTGGTTCAGCATTGGCTATGTCAAAGCATACTAGGTACCCAGGATCGAACTCTCTGTCGACCGTCATTCCACCCAGAAATCCAATGGCTAGCACTGATCAACTTAAAGCGCTCATCAAGTCTCACCTAGAACGTGATGATGAGCAGTTTTTCTCGGTCGCCATGCAGGTTGCCGCTCATGAGGCAAAGATTGGTCACGGAAAAATGGCGGAAGAGCTCCGCGAAATGATCGATGCTGCGAAACTTCAAGGCATTCGTGCACCGCGCGAGAACTTAGTTCCGATTGCCAGGCCACGCGGAGATGTTGGAAACCTCCTTACAATTGTCCAGCCCAAGGAACGACTCGCAGATTTGGTTCTGGGCAAAGAGAAGGTGTTCGCTCTCCAACGGATACTGCGAGAGCAACGAAAGTTTGCGGATATTCGAGCGCACGGCCTGTCCCCACGCCGGAAGCTATTGCTCGTAGGTCCTCCTGGGACAGGCAAAACTTTCACGGCGGGCGCCCTCGCCGGGGAACTCGGTGTTCCTCTGTTTCTGGTGAAGTTAGATGCTTTGATCACCAAGTTCATGGGAGAGACTGCCGCAAAACTTCGCCAGATATTCGACGCAATCACGGCGAATCGCGGTGTTTATTTTTTTGACGAGTTTGATGCCATCGGATCGCATCGAGATCGAGAGAATGACGTAGGCGAGATTCGGCGCGTCTTGAACAGCTTTCTCCAAATGATTGAACAAGATCGCTCGAACAGCCTCATTCTCGCCGCGACGAACCACCCGGAAATACTCGACTACGCGCTGTTTCGTCGCTTTGACGACGTCATCGAATATGAGCTGCCGTCTGTCAAGCAACGGGTAGAACTCATTCAGAGTCGTATGGGCAGATTTGCGCCGCGAGTTCGGCAAAGTCCTTCACTTGCGAAGGCTGCGAGCGGCCTAAGTCACGCTGAGATCTGCCGGGCTGTTGACGAATCAATAAAAGAAGCGATTCTTCAACAAGAGAGCGCGGTCTCACTAGACTCCCTCTTGCGAATGCTAGCCGAGCGGCGCCTAATCGCATCACGCCTGTCTAACCACTCCTCCAAGAAGCGTCATGCCAAGTCGCTCAGAAGAAAGACGTCCTCACCTCGTTCTAGACGGAACCGCGGAAGCTAGGCCATTCACCGCCCACTCAGGGGGCGGATCTGACAAACCGCCAGCTAGGCCACGCGCTGCGCATTCGCAATTTTTGCGAGGAAGACTCGACACGCTGCGGGAGATGGCAACCACCGTAAGCGAATTCCAAGAGAACGCCGAACTTCGAAGCGGTACGGGCCTAGAGGTACAATTTGTTGGCCAAGCCGACGCTGCCCTCGCCTTTGAAAGCTTGGCCAATGAGCCACGGCGTATTGAGTTGCTTAGTGTTCGATCGGGCGAGCTTGGGCAAATTGCAAATGTCTTTGTTCCAACGGGAAAGCTAACTCACTTCGAGAACTATCTCGAAGAGTATCGAGTTAGAAAGTTGAACAAGAATGGCGTTGCGATTGACCATAGCGCCCTGATCGACACCATCGCGGACATTCGTCCAGTCGACGTCGAATCACTTTGGACAGATGACCTGGACCTTTTACCGCAGGATGCTCAAGAGGTTATCTGGTGGGAGGTCTGGCTTCCGGTAAGAGGCATGAGAGAAGACGTACTTGCCGACTTTCTTTCAATTAGCGGCGCGACAGGCCTTGGAGTTGGAACACATCGAGCCAACTTTCCTGAATGAACTGTTGTTTTAGCTCGTGGGTCACGAGCACATTTCGACCAGATTGTTCGCGTTTCTAACTGCATCGCGGAGCTTCGGAAAGCAAAGGTGACCGCAGAATTTTTCGACCGGATGGACATCGATCTTCAGCACCAGAACACTGACGCTCTTCTCGCCCGATGTGCTTTTCCAAACGACGATGATGCGGTGGTGCATGTGTGTGTTGTTGACAGCGGAGTCAACGGCGCGCATCCCTTGTTAGCTCCGCTACTCAATCCTGGCGATCTTCATACTGTTGATCCAGCCTGGGGAACTGATGATCAAGCAAATCACGGGACTGGAATTGCAGGTCTTTGTGCGTTTGGAGATCTATTGGATGTTCTAAACACCAACGCACCAGTGCGCGTTGGACACCGGCTTGAATCCTCTAAGGTTGTCCGACGAGGCGGAACGAACCAGGGCAATGCAGACCATCATGCCTATCTTTTCGCTGAGGCAATTAGCCGCCCAGAGATCACGGCTCCGAATCGACGCCGACTCTTCACATCGGCTGTGACGGCTTCCGACTACCGTGATCGTGGTCGCCCTTCTGCATGGTCATCAGTCATTGACCGGCTGGCGTCCGACGCTGACGGTGCTGGCGCGTTCCCTCGTTTGATTGTACAGGCGGCTGGCAACTGCGACGAACCTTCCGCTTGGAACACCTACCCGGCGAGCCTCAGCACAAATCTAGTTCACGACCCGGGCCAAGCATGGAACTCGGTCACGGTTGGTGCGTTCACCGAGAAGACAAACACCGAAGATCTCAACTTACACCCGGTTGCATCGTCGGGAGCACTTAGCCCGTTTACCACGACCTCCATGACGTGGGATCCAGCTTGGCCTCTAAAACCTGAGGTCGTTTTCGAGGGAGGGAATGCTTGCAAGGACGAGTTTGGCGCTGTTGGTAACACAAGCTTGAATCTGCTAACCACAAACGCAGAGCATGCAACCAGACTCTTCGTCACCTCGAACGCAACGAGTTCTGCATCCGCGCTGTGTGGGAAATTCGCCGCAGAATTGATGACAGCCTATCCGACGCTGCGGCCCGAGACGATTAGGGCGTTGCTTGTTCACTCCGCGAAGTGGTCCGCTGGGATGCGAGCAATGCACCTACCCCAGGCTGCGCCGACAAAAGCAGATTACGTTAGTTTGATTCGAAACTGTGGTTGGGGCATCCCGGATCTTTCATATGCGCTTTGGAGCGCCGGAAGCTCTCTCACCCTCGTTGCCGAAGGCGAGTTGCATCCGTACAGAAAGGAAAACAGTTTAGTAAAGACTCGGGACATGCACCTCCACGCTCTCCCTTGGCCAAAAGAAAAGTTAGAAGAACTGCAAGATGAAATGGTCGAGATGCGTGTGACCCTCTCGTACTTCATCGAGCCGAATCCCTCAACGCGCGGATCAACCTCGAAGTTTCACTACCCGTCTCATCGGCTGCGCTTCGATGTTCAGCGGCCGCTTGATTCTTCGACCGAGGATTTCGTTGCAAGACTGAATGCAGCGGCCATTCGAGAGGAAGGGGGGGATCCTATAAATCCTAAAGATCCAGACTGGATTCTTGGCGATCGGCTTCGTCATCGCGGTTCGCTGCATCAAGATGTTTGGATCGGAACAGCCGCGGAGCTCGCGAGCCGCGGTTTCATTGCGATCTATCCGGCAGGTGGCTGGTGGAGGACTAGACCCGCATTGGGGCGATATGATTTGCCTTGCAGATACAGTCTCGTTGTCTCAATACAAACACGCGAGGTTGATGTCGACCTCTATACGTCGATCGAGCAGGAAGTGGCTGCTCGAGCCGGTATTGCGATTCGCACATAACTATCCTCCGGCCTAAAGTCGCCGCCCCGCGACCGTCCACATGATCGGCGACGGCTGCGAATAATCCGCTTCGTCGAGCCGCGCGCGATCCGCCGTGAGTTGTTCCTTTGTGATCATCCGCCGCTCGATGAGCTGCGGCCCCAGTTGATCGAAATTGACTCGCTGCAACGGCGCGCCGTTCTCGCGGTCCCAGATGCTGGCGCGGCCATCGGCGGAAACCCGCGTCAATCCGCGTCGCCGGAACTCTCCATGCAGCCGTCGACCCCAGTACGCGTCCGTCGAGCCGTGAGCGCACATCAGCGCACGCACCGCGAGCGTCGCCGTGAGAACAGTCTCGTCGGCATTGATCGCGTGATCGGCGCGCAGCGTACCCGAATCGAAATCCTCGACGACGAGCCAGCCACCCGGCTTCAACGCCGCAACGAGACGATCGAGCACCGCCGCCCTCTCCGCGATGAAATTCAGCACGAGCCGCAGGTGGATCAGATCGAAGCCGGTGTCCGGCAACGGGTCGGACACGATGTCGTGGCGAATCACGCGCAGGTTAGGACGCGCCGAGGATTCGAGGTAACGCGTATCGAGATCGGTGCACAGCACGCTGCCGCCCTCACCCACTTCATCGGCGAGCCAGCGCGCGATGCTGCCGCCACCGCCGCCGATTTCGAGGCAGCGCCAGCCGGCTTCAAGACCCGTGCGGGCGAGCGCGACGCGGGTCGTCTCGTCATAGAGTTGCGCGAGCGCGCTCATGCGCTGCTCGGCGATGGCGTGCGAGTTGTCGAGAACGTAGGCGAATCTGGCACTCATGATCAATCCTCCAGTAGTTTGTCGGCCGGCTCGGGCAGCCAGTGGCTCACTATCACGGCGCACAGACTGGCAACGGCGGACACCACCGCGATCGAGCCGGCGAGTTTCATCGTCGGCGTCGCGCCCGGCATCACGTTCGAGAGCTGAGTGGTCGCGAGCGCGGCGAGCGGCGCGATCACGCGGCCGCCGACGCTGATCGCGAAACCTTCGCCCGTGCCGCGCAGATGCAGCGGAAACACGCGCGGCAGATAGTTGCCCCAGAAGCTGTATTGCAAGCTCACCAGCAACGTCACGAGCAGGACGGCGTACTTGAACAAGTTCGCGTCGTGCAGCGCGGGTCCGATGAACATGAGCGGGAAGACGAGAAAGCTCAGCCACACGAACACGCGCAGCATCGGTCGCCGCGCGACGAACCAGATGACGAGACCCGCAAGGATCAGCCTTCCCGCGATCGCGCCCGCGTCCGCGTGCAGGTGCACCCAGCTCACCCATTGCTCCTGCGCCTGCTTCGACAGGACCGCGACCTGCGGCAGCGTCGGCGTGATGCGCGGGATGTGCTGGAGCACGCCGAAGGCGAGCGCGTAACAGCAGGCGACGAGCAACGTCGTCACGATCGTCACGCGGCGCAGGCGCGGCGCGAACAATTCCGCGAGGCGCGGCCGGCGTAATGTCCCGGCGGCGCGGCGTGCCTGCCACAACGGCGACTCCGGAAGAAATGGCCTGACCAGCATCAGCGGAATCGCGGGGAAGGCACCGAAGATGAGCGCGTAGCGCCACGGAGAATGGCCGCCGTGCACGGCGGGAAACTCATCAGCCCAGGTCACCGCGATGTAGTAGACAGCCGCGATCATGACGTTGCCGAGCGACGCGCAGACCTGCGAGAAGCCGAGCACGGCTTCGCGACGTTTCGTCTCGGGGAAAAGCTCCGTTAACCAGGCGATGGCCGCGACGAATTCGATGCAGACGCCGGCGACGGTTATGCAACGCCAGAAGATGACTTGTGGCAGCGAAGTCGCCATGCCCGAGCAGAACGCCGCGATGCCGTAGGCAACGATGCTCCAGACGAGCAGCCGCTGGCGGCCGATGCGATCGGTGAGCCAGCCGCCCAGGAGTCCGCCCAGACCGCCGACGAACGCGGGCAGGAACAGCATGATGCCTGCCCAGTGATTGAACTCGGGCGTGCCCGGCTGAAAGGGCCCGAGCTCCAGTAGCATGGGGCGCAGCACGATGGCTTGAACGACCAGCTCATAGAGGTCGAACGCGAAGCCCAGACCCGCGGTCGCGACGATCAGCCACTGCTTCGCCGTGAGGCGCGCGGGGGGCGCGTTGAGTGTGGCTTCCATGTTGCCCAGAATGCCCGGCGGCCCGGGTGAAAGTCTTGCTGAAGTCCTGAAAAATCCTGAAAGTGAACTCGATCGACGCCTACTACATCTTCGAATTTTCCGGCCGCCGCGTCGACGTGGCGCGACGCCAGCTCACGCGCGGCGGCATCGCGGTGCCGATGTTTCCGCGGTGCTTCGACGCACTCGTGTTGTTGATCCAGCGTCGCGGGGAATTGCTCGAGAAGGAATTCCTGCTGGAAGCGTTGTGGCCGAACGTGATCGTCGACGAGAACAGTCTCGCGAAGGTGATCTCGGAAGTCCGGCGCGCGCTCGGCGAAGGGCCGAAGGATCAGGGCTCGATCGTCACGATCCCGAAGCGCGGCTATCGCTTCAGCGCGAACGTCACCGTGCAGAAGGGCGGCGGCGTACCCGCCGCGGCGGCGCCGGCGATCCGTTCACTCGCCGTGCTGCCGTTCGCATTCCACAACCCGTCGCCCGGCGACGAGATCCTGCGCATCGGCCTCGCCGACGCGCTGATCACGCGGCTCGGCCAGTTGCGCAAGACCTTGGTCCGACCGACTTCGTCGATCGCGAAGCTGGTCGATGGCGACTCGCCCGCGCACACGGGTCGCGAGCTCGGCGTCGACGCCGTGATTGCCGGCAGCGTCCGGCGCGCGGGCACGATGCTGCGCGTCAGCGTGCAACTCGTGTCGGTAAGCGAAGAAGCGGTGTCATGGGCCGAACGCTTCGACATCGAATCCGCGGCCGCGCTCGAACTCGAGGATTCGATCTCGGAGCGCGCCGCCACCGCGTTGACGCTCGCGTTGGGCGAAGCGCCGCCCGCGCGGCGCCGCTACACCGCGAACGCCGATGCGTACGAACACTACATCCGCGGCCGCTACCTCATCACGAAACGCACGCGCGAAGCGGTGCTCGAAGCCGTCGTCCGGCTCGAGCGCGCGATCGCGATCGATCCCAAGTTCGCGCTCGCCTACGCGGGATTGTCGGAAGCGTGGATACAGTTGGGACTGCGCGCTGCGGTGTCGCAGAGCCTGCGGCCGCGCGAGGTCATGCCGAAGGCGCGCGTCGCGGCGGAGAAGGCGCTCTCGCTCGACGAGTCGCTGTCCGAGGCGCACGCGACGCTCGGTCAGGTGCTGTTCACATACGAGTGGAGGCGCGACGAAGGCTTGCGCGAGTTGCGGCGCGCGATCGAGCTCAACCCGAACAACCAGAACGCGCAGCACTGGCATGCGATGGCGCACGGCGGACTCGGGCTCTTCGACGAATCGCTCGAGTTGATCCAGCGCGCGCTCGCGATCGACCCGCTCGCGGTGATAGTGAACGCGAACGTGGGATTCCTCCTGTATCGCGCGGGTCGCATCGATGAAGCGATCGCGAAGCTGCGGCACACCGTCGAGATGGAGCCGGGGTTCGTCATGACGCGGTACCGCCTCGGGCTCGCGCTCGAGGCCAAGGGTCTCTACGACGACGCCATCCGCGAATTCGAAAGCATGCGTCCCTCCGCGAGCGATCCGCTCGCATTCACCGCGATCGCGAGAACACACGCACTGATGGGCGATCAGCAGCGATCGCGACAGATGCTCGTGGAGCTGTTGGCGATTGCGAGAAATACGTATGTCCCCGCCGCGACGATCGCGGATATCTACGTTGCGCTCGGCGAGCACGAGCGTGCGCTCGAGTATCTGGCGCTCTGCGTCGACGAACGCGCGATCGTCGCGATGTGGATGAAGAGCGAACGACACTGGGATCCGCTGCGCGCGCATCCCAGGTTCGAAGAACTGGTGCGAAGAGTAGGTATGGAAGCCCCTTAGGGGATCGCTAACCAAATTGCGGCACCGCAAGCCTTTAGAGTAGTTTGCCAATCATGATCGGTTCCGACGGTGCGGAACGAGGCAGGTTCCTGGCTCAGCTCGCCGCGTTCATCGCGCTGGCGGTGGGTTTTCTCGCGTTCGCGGGCTGGCTGTTCGACATCGGCTCGCTGACCAACATCGCACCGCAATGGCCGCGCATGGCGAAGCTGACCGCGCTCGCGTTCGTTCTCGCGGGCGTGACGTTGTGGCTCGCCACGAGCAACGCGAAGCCCGCAACCACTGTCGCCGCGACCCTGCTGGCCGTCGTCGGCGCGACGATCCTGATTCGCAACCTCAGCGGCTGGGACCTCTATCTCGACCAGCTCTCGCTGGGCCCGTTGCCGACCCCCTCCAATGGAATCGACACGGTGCGCATGGCGCCCGCCACCGCATTCGCCTTCACGTTGCTCGGCCTTTCGATCTGGTGCTCGACACGACGCGGCCTCGCGCCGCTTCACCAGGGTCTCGCCATCGCCGTCCTGCTCGCCGGCTGGCTGGGGCTCTCGCGCTACGTCTTCGGCGGCGAGCCGGTGTTTGTGTATGCAAACATGGCGTTGCACACCGCGCTGCTGCTGTGTTTGCTGGCGATCGGCGCGCTCTCGCTGCGGCCGAATGCCGGCGTCGCCGAACTACTCGCGAGCGGCGGCGTCGGCGGCGCGATGGCACGGCGACTTCTGCCGGTGGCGATCCTGGTGCCGCTCGCCGCTGGCGCGCTCACTGTGCGCTTCGAGCAATCGGGCGCATTGCGGTTCGAGCACAGCGTTGCGATCCTCGCGTTGATCAGCGCCATCGTGTTCGCTTCATTCGTGTTGCTCAACGCCGCGCGCGGCGAGAGTGCCGACCGCTCGCGCCGGGCGGCGGAGGATGCCCTGCGATTGTCCGAGGAGCGCAACCAGCTCATCGTGGAGACCGCGCTCGATGCCGTCGTCACGATGAATCGTCAAGGGCTCGTGCGCGGCTGGAACTCGCAAGCCGAGCGCATGTTCGGCTGGACCCGCGCCGAGGCGATGGGGCGCGAGCTCGCGGAGTTGATCATCCCCGAGGCGCGCCGCGCGGATCACCGCGCCGGCATGCAACGTTATCTGCAGTCGGGCGTCGTGCGCATCCTCAACAAGCGCATCGAGATGATCTCGCTGCATGCCAAAGGCCACGAATTCCCGGTCGAACTCGCCGTGACACCGATCGGCTTCGGCGACGAACTCATGTTCTGCGCCTTCATCCGGGACATCACAGGACGCTCGCGCGCGGAGGCCGCGCTGCGCGAGAGCGAGCAGCGTTTCCGCTCCACCGCGAACGCCGCGCCCGTGTTGATCTGGATGAGCGCCAAGGACAAGAAGTGCACATGGTTCAACCAGCGTTGGCTCGACTTCGTCGGCCGTGAAATCGAGCAGGAGCTCGGCGACGGCTGGTGCGACAACCTGCATCCGGCCGACTTCGATCGCGCGCTCGACACCTATCACGCCGCGTTCGATGCGCGCCGCCCGTATGAGATGGAATACCGGCTGCAACGCGACGATGGCGCCTGGCGCTGGCTGCTCGAACGCGGCACGCCGAACATCGGGCCCGGCGGCGAGTTCGAGGGCTACATCGGGACGTGCATCGACATCACCGAGCATCGCGAGACGCTCGAACAATTGCGCGAGTCGCGCGCGCGCTTCAAGACGCTGACCGAATCCTTGCCGCAGATGATCTACACCTGCATGCGTGACGGACACTGCGACTATCTATCTCGGCAGTGGCTCGACTACACCGGCCGCAGCGAGGCGCAGCAGATCGGCAACGGCTGGCTCGAGCAGCTTCACCACGACGATCGCGTGAAGGTGCAGCTCGAGTGGTCGCGCGTGATCGGCAGCGGCGATACGTTCGACACCACCTGCCGCATTCGCCGGTTCGACGGCGTGTACCGCTGGTTCAAGACACGCGCCGTGCCGTTGCGCGATCCGGCGGGTCGCATCCTCAAATGGTTCGGCTCCCACACCGACATCGAGGACTCCGTCGTCGCGAACACCAAGCTCACGGTGCAGCTCGAGCGCATGCAGCTCCTCGATCGCACGACACACGCGATCGGCACGCATCAGCAGGAATCGCGCAAGGTGTACGAGGTCGTGCTCAGCAGTCTCGAGGAAAACGTCGGCGTCGACTTCTGCTGCATGACCCGCTATCAAGCCGAGCCGGAGCTGCTCACCGTGGACGCCGTCGGTAGTCGCAGCCTCGCGCTCGCGCGGCAAATCGGGCTCATCGAGCAGGCCACCATCGAAATCGATCCGAACTCGCTGGCCCGCTGCGTACGCGGCGAGCTCGTCTACGAACCAGACGTCACCGACTCGCGCTTCGCGTTGCCGGCGCGACTCGCGACCGGCGGCCTGCGCTCCCTCGTCGCGGCGCCCCTCATGATCGAGAACGAGGTGTTCGGAGTGCTGCTCGTTGCGAAGCGCATCGCCACCGGGTTCACCAGCGACGACTGCGAGTTCCTGCGGCAACTGTCCAGTCACGTCGCGCTCGCTTCTCATCAGGGCCGCCTGTATGGCGCGCTACAGCAGGCGTATCAGGACCTTCGGCAAACGCAGCAGACCGTCATGCAACAGGAACGGTTGCGCGCGCTCGGACAGATCGCGAGCGGCATCGCGCACGACATCAACAACGCGCTATCGCCCGCGGCGCTCTACACGCAATCGTTGCTCACGCACGAAGCGACGCTTTCCGAGCGGGCGCGCGATCAGCTCGGCGTGATCCAGCGGGCGATCGACGATGTCGCGCATACCGTGCAGCGCATGCGCGCGTTCTACCTGCCGCGCGGGCATGAACTCACGCTCGCGCCCGTCAATGTGAATCAGCATGTGCTAGATATCGTCGATCTCACGCGCGCGCGGTGGAGCAACATGCCGCAGGAGCGCGGCATCGTCGTGATCGTCGAGACCCATTTGCAGCCGGATCTGCCGAACATTCTCGGCGCCGAGAGCGAGCTGCGCGATGCGCTGACCAATCTGCTGCTCAATGCCGTCGATGCGCTGCCCGAAGGCGGCCTCGTCACGTTGCGCACGCGAGTCGATGCTCGCAACGAGCATGTGATCCTCGAGGTGCAGGACACCGGCGTCGGCATGACCGAGACCACGCGCGGCCGCTGCCTGGAGCCTTTCTTCACGACCAAGGGTGAGCGAGGGACCGGGCTCGGATTGCCGATGGTGTTCGGCATGGCGCAGCGGCATGGCGGCGAGCTCGAGATCGAGAGCGAGCTGGGTCGCGGGACGATCATGCGGTTGTCGTTCCCGAGAGCGCCGACGGGTCTCACCGTGCGCGAGCTCGCGCTCAAACTACCGAGCCGTTCGCTGCGGATCCTGCTGGTGGATGACGATCCGCTGCTGCTGCGATCGTTGCGGGATGCGCTCGAGCTCGATCAGCACGAGGTCGTGACGGCGGAAGGCGGACAACTCGGAATCGATGCGTTCTCGGCGGAGATCAAGGCGGGGCGCAGCTTCGATGCGGTGATCACGGATCTGGGAATGCCGTATGTGGATGGGCGGAAGGTCGCGGCGAAGATTCGTGCGATGGGCGGGAATGTGCCGATCATCATGCTGACCGGGTGGGGGCATCGGTTGATTGCGACGGCGGATCAGCCGGAGCATGTGGACAGGGTGTTGAGCAAGCCGCCGAAGATGGCGGAGTTGAGGAGCGCGTTGGCGGAGTTGGTGAGGCCGACGGCGTAGAACAATTGGTACCCGGCACTCTCAACAGTATTCTCACGCAAGACGGTTTGAGGCGCATTCCAAGGTGAACAACATGCGGTACGCCGTTGTGATCGAAAACGCGGGGTCGAACTTCTCCGCATACGTTCCGGACCTTCCGGGCTGCATCGCGACCGGGTCCACGCTCGCCGAGACGGAAGCTGCCATTCGCGACGCCATTCAGTTCCACCTCGATGGCTTGCGCGAGGACGGCTCGCCGATCTCACCACCATCGAGCAAGGTGGAATATGTTGAAGTTGCGGCGTAGCGCCGTTTCTCACCGACTCTTTCCAGGAATTTGAGTGCCTAAGCATCGCATCTACGCGACCGCCTTCTCCAAGCTTTATCCGATGTGCGTTCGGAAGGCGGAACGCAAGAATCGAACGAAGAAGGAAGTCGATCAGATCATTTGTTGGTTGACCGGGTACCGCGATGCCGAGCTCAAGCAGCAGATCAAGAAAGAAAGCGACTTCGAAACTTTCTTCGCGCAGGCGCCGGCCTTGAATCCAAAGACCAAGCTCATCAAGGGCGTCGTGTGCGGCGTTCGCGTGGAGGAAGTGAAAGATCCGCTGATGCGGAAGATTCGCTACCTCGACAAACTGATCGACGAGCTCGCGAAGGGAAAAGCGATGGAGAGAATTCTGCGGGAGCCCTAGGCGCCTACGGACAGCGTTTGTAGTCGAACGGAATCACCAACTCCTTACCACCCTCACCCGGCCCGGCGATCTCCGCGTACAGCCCATCCTTCGTCTTCCGATACTCGACGCGCTTCGGAAAATCATTCGCGAGGTTCTCGAACCTCGCCCAGTCCGCGCCGCCCGCGATCCATTTGAACGCCACCGGCGGCGCGCCCTGCGGCTGCGCGACGTAGCTCGGCACACCATCCTTCCACTCGAGGCGCAGGTATTCGAAGCTCGCCGTCTTGGCGCCCTTCACGGTGCGCGACAGTCCCAGCAACACATCGCCCTTCGGCGCGAGCCAGACCTCTTCGATGAGTTGCCCATCGCGATCCGCGCACCACTGGCCGACGAACCAGTCGAGGCTGGCGGGTTTCGGATTGGCCGCCGCGGCGACCGAGAGGGCTGCGGCCGCAAGGGCGGCAAGTGTTTTGGTGTTCATGGCCGGACTCTAACGACCCGCGAGTCACCCGCTCTTGAACAAATGCGCAGGCGTGTTTAATTACGCGCATGGAGTATCAGGAATTCCCCGTCCCCGAAAAGCTTCGCCGGCACATTCAATGTGTCTGGCGGCTCGTCGACGAGAAGCCGCAAGGCGTGCAAACGATCTACCCCGACGGCCGCTGCGAGCTCATCGCGCAGCTCGGCGGCCAGTCGCGGCTCTGGGACGCGGTCGACGGCTGGCATCTGCAATCGCAGACCTTGTTCGCCGCGCAGCGCGTGACGGCGGTCCGCTTCGACCCCGTCGGCCGGCTCGACGACATCGGCGTGCGGCTGCAGCCGGCGGCGTCGAATCTGATCACTCGCAAGCTCGCTTCGATGCGCGACCGCGTCGTCGATCTTGCGGGACTCGACCGAGGCATCAGCCGCTCGCTCGACACCGCCGCACGCGCCTTCGTCGCGGGAAAGGCGGAGCCGCTTTGGCGCCTGCTCTCGCGCCTCTGCGACGCGCACCGCATCGACACCAAAATCGAATCCGCCGTCGCGCGTGTCATCGAAAGCGATGGCCAGGCGCGCATCGACACGATCGCGCGCGCCGCTTCGTTGAGCGTGCGCTCGCTGCAAACGCGCTTTCTCGCGGAAGTGGGATTGAGCCCGAAGGAGTTCGCCCGCCTGCTGCGATTGCAAGCGACGTTGCGCGCGCTCGACGGCGACTCCGCGCTCGCGGACGTTGCGACGGACAAAGGGTTCTCGGATCAGGCGCACGCGACACGCGAAGTGAAGCGCCTCACCGGCTTTTCGCTCGCGCGACTGCGCGACGAACTGCACCGCGACCGGGACGGCGACGCCGCGATCCGGATCGCCGCGGCGTTCGTGCGTGGCGCGTCCCGCTGACGCGCGTCAGGCGCTGGCGGTGGGTGTCACGTGTGCGTCGTGCCAGCGCCGCGCCAGATACCAGAAGATAGACGCCAAGGTCGTGAGCGCCAGAGACGCGAACGCGATCCAGCTCATCTGCGGCAGCACGATCGGCGAGATGACGCCGAACGTCACGGCGGTCATCAGGATCGCGACGAACGACTGCACGGACGCAGCCGTCCCACGCGCGGCGGGGAACATGTCGAGCATGCGCAGCGTGAGCACGGGAAACGCGATCTGCGCGCCGATGGCGGCGATGAAGAGCAATGCCTGCTGCAATCGCAGCGGCGGATCGGCGAGCGCCAGATGCATGAGCACCCGCAGAGCCGACGCGGCGAAAGTCAGGCCGAAGCCGATCCAGATCTGCCGCGCGAGTTCCATACGCCCCGCGACACGGTTCGAGATCACCGCGCCCGCGAGGATGCCGCCGATCACGGGCAGGAAGAGTTGCCAGTACGACGTCTCGCCCATGTGCCAGTGCTTCTCGACGATCGTTGGCGCCGAGCCGATGTAACACGCGAGCGACGAGAAGTTCACGGCGGCCGCGAGCGCGAGCAGCAGGAACTCGCGGTGCCGCATGACCGTCAGCGACATCGACGCGAGATTGCGCGCGTTGAACGGGACGCGTCCGGCGGGCGGCAGAGTCTCGGGCAAGCGCCACCACGCGGAGAACGCAAAGATCAAACCGCAGATCACCATGACGGCGAACACCGCGCGCCAGCCGAACGCGACGTGCACCCAGCCGCCGATGATCGGCGCGATGGCGGGCGCGACGCTGAAGATCATCGTGGTCGCGCTCATGAGCTTCTGCGCGCGCGGTCCTTCGTAGAGATCGCGAATCACGGCGCGGCCGATCACCATGCCGACACCGGCGGTCGCGCCCTGCAGGATGCGCGCGGCGATCAGCGCTTCGTAGTTAGGCGCGAGCATGCAGCCGATCGAGCCGACGGTGTAGAGCACCATGCCGCCGATCATCACCTTGCGGCGGCCGAACGCATCCGACAGCGGGCCGTGGATCAGCGAGGCGAACGCGAACGGCAGCATGTAGGCGGTCAGCACCTGCTGGAGCTGCCAGGCGTCGACTTTCAGCGCGACTTCCATCGCGTGGAACGCGGGGAAGAAGGTGTCGATTGAGAACGGGCTCACCATCGACAGCCCGCCGATCAGCACGGCGAGCATGGTGTAACCAGGAAGTTTCGCTTGCAAAGTCTTGGGCGTTTAGCCGCTGGCTCGCAGGGCTTTCAGGAACGCTGCCGCATCCTGTCCCGTCTCGAGAACTTCCACAAGCGCGGAGCCGACGATCACGCCTTCGCAATGCTCGCGCAATGCCTCGACCTGCTCGCGGTTGCGGATGCCGAAGCCGGCGCACACCGGCAACTTCGCCACGGCGCGCACCGACGCCAGGTATTTCGACACGTCACCGAGCGAAGCCGTGCGGCCCGTCGTGCCGGTCATCGTCACCGCGTAGATGAAGCCTTGCGATGCGGCGCAGAGCTGCTTGAGCCGCGCGGGCCCGGTCACCGGCGTCACCATCTGGATGAGCGCGATGCCGTGCGCATCGAGCGCGGCGCGGAACTCCGTGCTTTCGTCGTAGGGAAGATCCGGCACGATGAAACCGCAGACGCCGGCGCGCGCGGAAGTCTCGGCGAGCTTCGTGAAGCCAAACGCGAGCAGCGGGTTCAGGTAGCTCATGAGCACGAGCGGCGCGCTGGGCAACTTCGAATCCCGCTTCATCGCTTCAAGCTCCTCGAGCAACCACCGCAGCGACACGCCTTGCGCGAGCGCTTCGCGGCTCGAGCGCTGGATCGTCATGCCGTCGGCCATCGGGTCCGTGAACGGCACGCCGATCTCGACGACGTCCGCTTCGTTGCCGACCTGCGTGAGGTGCTCGCGGAATTTCTCGCGGAGTGGATAGCCGGCCGTGATGAACGCGACGATCGCGTTGCCACCGCGCGCGTGGGAGATGGCGGCGCTGATTTTGTCTCTGGGTGTCATGACTGCTTCGTTTCCGAGAGTGTCTTTTCATCTAGGATGGTTCGTTGCAGGGTCGGCATATCCTTGTCGCCGCGGCCGGAAAGTCCGATCAGCACTGACTTGCCCGGATTCAGTTTGGCCCAGCGACGCGCGCCCGCGAACGCATGCGCGGATTCGATCGCGGGGAGGATGCCTTCGAGGCGACAGCATTCCGTCAGCGCGTCGAGCGACTCATCGTCGGTCGCGGCTTCGTAGCGCACGCGACCGGCCCAGAGCAGCAGCGAGTGTTCGGGGCCGACGCCGGGATAGTCGAGACCGGCCGACACCGAATGCGTTTCCTGGATCTGGCCCTCGGCGTCCTGCAGCAGCAGCGAGTACGCGCCGTGCAACACGCCGGGCTTGCCGTACGCGAGCGTCGCGGCGTTGTGGCCCAGCGCCTTGCCGGTACCGCCCGCCTCGATGCCGATGATCTCGACGGACTTGTCGCCGATGAAGGGGTGAAACATGCCGATCGCATTCGAGCCGCCGCCCACGCAGGAGATGACGGCGTCCGGTAGTTTGCCCGTGCGCTCGAGCATCTGCGCGCGCGACTCCTTGCCGATCACGGACTGCAGCTCGCGCACGAGATACGGAAACGGATGCGGACCGACCGCGGAGCCGATGATGTAGAAAGTGTCCGTCGGGTTCGCGACCCAGTCGCGAAAGGCTTCGTCGATCGCCGCGCGCAGCGTCTGGTCGCCGCTGGTCACGGGCACGACGGTCGCGCCCAGCAACTTCATGCGGCCGACGTTCGGCGCCTGGCGCTCCATGTCGACCGATCCCATGTAGACGGTGCAAGGCAAACCGACGCGCGCACATGCCGCCGCGGTCGCGACGCCGTGCTGGCCGGCGCCGGTCTCCGCAACGATCCGGCTGACACCGAGGCGCTTCGCGAGCAATGCCTGACCCAACGCGTTGTTGATCTTGTGCGCGCCGGTGTGCGCGAGATCCTCGCGCTTGAGCCACACGGTCGCACCCCAGGCCTTCGACAGCTTCGGCGCATGCGTCAGCGCGGTGGGACGGCCCACCCAGCTCGACAATTCCTTCTTGAGCTCTGCCTGAAAATCCTGCGCGTGCAGATGCTGCTTGACGGCGGCTTCGAGTTTCTCGAACGCGGCGTACAGCGTCTCGGGGACGTAGCGCCCACCGAACGGACCGAACCGTCCGCGCTCGTCGGGGAATTTCCCGGCGAGCTCATCGGCAAGTAGTTTGGCGGGGTCGAGGGCAGTGTCTATCGGCTTCATGGTTCAATCTCCACGGCCGCCATGCGTGCGGCGGCCACGAACTGTTCGATCATTTGCGTGTTCTTCACGCCCGGCGATTCCTCGACGCCACTCGAGACGTCGACACCGAAGGGGCGCGCGTGCCGCAGCGCGGCGCCGACGTTGCGCGGATTGAGGCCGCCCGCGAGGATGACTTCCAGGCGCTGCGCGAGCTCCGCCGCCGCGTCCCAGTCCGTCGTTCGGCCACTGCCGCTCACCGGACCTTCGAAGAGAATCCGCCGCGGCAGTTCGCGCACCAGGCGCGGACCGGGCCGCAACACGGGCAACACCGCGAGTTCGCGCGGCAGGTCGAGTTTCTCGATGTCCGCGAGATCCGTCTGCAGGATGTCCGGCTTGAAGTCCCGCAGGATTTCGTAAACCTGCGCGCTCGTCGGATGACGCGTCACGGCGACGCAGGCGACCTTGCCGCGCGCGGGCTGCGCGAGCTCGTTCGCGCGCTGCGTCGTCACGCGCCGCACGGACTCCGCGAACACGAATCCGATCGCGTCGGCTTCGCAAGCGAGCGCGGCATCGACGCCGGCTTCCGTCGTCATGCCGCAGATCTTGATCCAGGGCTTGTAGTTCACGCAGCCCCCGACTTGCGTACGCGCGTCGCCGCGGCGGCGCGGGCCGCGGCGAGCATCGCGCTTGCGAGCGCGCGCGGATCCGGCGCGGACATCAACGCGCTGCCGACGAGCGCGAGATCGTAACCCCTCGCAGCCACGCGCGACGCATCGTCCGGAGTCGCGACGCCACTCTCGGCCACGCGTTTCACATCGCGCGGCAACGAATCCGCGAGCTGATCCAGGCGTCCGGGCACGACCTTCAACGTCACGAGATCGCGCGAGTTCACGCCGACGAGCAACAGATCGCGATGCGCACGGCGGGAATCCACGAGCGCGTGCGCGAGTTCGATATCTGGCGCATCGAAGGTTTCGAGCAGCACGAACATGTCGAGTTCCAGCGCCGTGTCGATGAGCTTCTCGAGATCCGCGCGCGGCGTCATGCGCAGGATCGCGAGCACGCCGCTCGCGCCGGCCGCGCGCCCCTCGAGCACCTGGTAATCGTCGACGATGAAATCCTTGCGCATCGCGGGCACGTTCAGCGGCGCCAGCGCGCGCGCTCCCGCTTCGAGATCCGCGAGCGAGCCGTCGAAGCGCGACGGTTCGGTGAGGATCGAGACTGCAGCCGCACCCGCCTTCGCGTACGTCGCGACCCGGCCGCCGACGTCTTCGGCACCCGCCTCTTTCAGCAATCCCATCGCGGGCGAGCGCAGCTTCACTTCGGCGATGAGATCGAACTCGGCGAGTTTCAGCCGCGGGGCTGCGGGCAGGTCCGCGATGCGTGAACGCAGCTCACGGGCGGGCGCGAGCTTTTGCGCGGCCTCCGACCGGGCGCGCGACGATGTCGCCATGCCCGCCAGAAAATCGCCGTTGTCGGTGGCTGCGCTCAAGACGCGCCTCGCGATCCGAACGCCGCGAGCGAATCGAGCAGCTTGCGCGCGGCGCCGCCGTCGATCGCCGCGCGCGCGACTTCCACGCCTTCGCGCGGCGTCTTCACCCGGCCGATGATCTCGAGCGCGAGCGCCGCGCCTAGCAGCAAGGCATCGCGATGCGCGCCGCGATCCTCGCCCGTCAGCGCCGCGCGCAACGCGCGCGCGTTCGACGCAGCGTCGCCGCCCGCGAGATCGCTGGCGCCACAGAGGTCTAGGCCGTAATCCGAGGGGCTGCGAATCTCCGCGCGCACCTGTCCCGGGCGCACGTCGAGCACCGTGAACGGGCCGAGCGGGGTCGGCTCGTCCCAGCCTTCCGCGCCGTGCACGACGAACGCGCGCTCGATGGGCAGACCGGCGAGCGCGTCGGCCATGAGCTGGGCGGTCGGCAGGTTGAACGCGCCGGTGAGCTGGAACTTCGGCGCCGCGGGGTTCGTGAGCGGCCCCAGGATGTTGAACACCGTACGCACGCCCATCGCCTGGCGGATCGGGCCGACGGCCTTCATCGCGGGGTGGTAGTGAGGCGCGAACAGGAACGTGAACTTCGTCGCCGCGAGGCACGCGCCGGCGGCCGACTCGTCGAGCGGTAGTTTGAGACCTAGCTGCTCGAGCACGTCCGCGCTGCCGGACTTGCTCGACACCGAGCGATTGCCGTGTTTGACGACGTCGACGCCGCAGGCCGCCGTCAGCAGCGCCGCGCCGGTCGACAGATTGAAGCTGCCGGACGAGTCGCCGCCCGTGCCGACGATGTCGATCGCGTGCGGAGCGTCGGGGATCGCGGGCCGGCGCGCCAGCGAGCGCATCGCGCGCGCGAAGCCGCGTAGCTCTGCAGCGGTCACGCCCTTGGCTCGAAGCGCGGCGAGCAATGCGCCGCCGAGCGCGGGAGCGAGGTCGGCGGACGTCAGCGCGCGCAGCAACTCGCCGGCTTCCTCTTCGCCGAGGTTCTTGCCGGAGAGCAGATGCTCGAGCGTGTCGCGCAGGATCATTGGCGGCCGCCCGACATCTTGAGGAAGTTGCCGATGAGCTGGGGGCCGTCGGGCGTGAGCACGCTTTCCGGATGGAACTGCACGCCTTCGACCTTCAGCGTCTTGTGGCGCACGCCCATGATCTCGCCTTCCGGCGTGCGCGCGGTGATCTCGAGCTCGGCGGGAAGCGTCTCCGCCTTGGCGATGAGCGAGTGATAGCGGCCGACTTCCGTCGTCGCGGGCAGATCGGCGAACAGGCCTTTGCCGTCGTGCGTGACGGGAGAAGTCTTGCCGTGCATGAGCCGCGGCGCTCTAACCACCTTGCCGCCGAAGACTTCCACGATCGACTGATGTCCGAGGCACACGCCGAACACGGGCACGTGCCCCGCGAACGCGCGGATCATGTCCATGCTGACGCCCGCGTCGTATGGCGTGCCCGGTCCGGGAGAGATGCACAGATGCGTGGGATTCACGGCCTTCGCGGCTTCGACCGTGATCTCATCGTTGCGGCGCACGTCCACCTCGGCGCCCAGGATCATGAAAGCCTGGACGAGGTTGTAGGTGAACGAATCGTAGTTGTCGATCAGCAGCAGTCGTATGTTCTTTGGCACTGGCGCGCTCATAAACCCTCTGCCGCCAGCTTGAGCGCGCGCGCCATCGCGCCGCTCTTCGCCAGCACTTCGTCGTGTTCCGAGGCGGGGACGCTGTCGGCCACGACGCCCGCACCCGCCTGGTAACTGTATTCATCGCCGCGGAACACCAGCGTGCGGATCGTGATCGCCTGATCCATGTCGCCGTGCGCGCCGAAGTAGCCGCAAGTGCCGCCGTAGAGTCCGCGCCGCACGGGCTCGAGCTCGTCGATGATTTCCATCGCGCGGACTTTTGGCGCGCCGACCAGAGTTCCCGCGGGAAACGTTGCCGCGAATAGATCGAACGCATCGCTGCCGGCGCGCAGCTTGCCCTTCACACCGCTCACGATGTGCATGACGTGGCTGTAGCGTTCGATCACGCGAAAGGGGTCGACGTGCACGGTTCCAGCCTGCGCGACCCGGCCGAGATCGTTGCGCGCGAGATCGACGAGCATCACGTGCTCGGCGTTTTCCTTGACGTCAGCCAACAGCTCGCGCTCATGCTTCTCGTCGGCGGGCACATCCTCGCCGCGCGGGCGTGTGCCCGCGATCGGACGCAATTGCGCGTTGCCGGCCGCGTCGACCTTCACGAGCGCCTCGGGCGAGGAGCCCACGACGGTGACGTCGCCGAGGCGGCAGTAGTACATGTAAGGAGAGGGGTTGATGAGCCGCAGCGCGCGATATGCCTCGAAGGGATCGAGCGAATGCCTGCCTGCGAAGCGCGACGACAGCACGAGCTGGTAGACGTCGCCGGCCGCGATGTATTCCTGCACGCGCTTGACGCCAGCGATGTATTCGTCGCGCGACAGCGAAGGCTGCGCCGCGGAATAGCGCGAGACGGAGCCGGTGCCGGGAATGGCGTAGTTAGACAACCCGCCGCGCAGCGCCTTGATGACTTCCCGTCGCAGCGACTGGCGCTCGGCTTCGGTGCCGGCATGCAGCAGCGCGATGCCGCGCGTGAGATGGTCGAACACGAGCATCGACTCGGGCGCGACGTAGTGCAGGTCCGGAACCGGCGAGTCGGCCTTCGCATTGGCGGGCAGGCGCTCGAAGTAGCGCACGACGTCGTACGAGGAGTAACCGACGAGGCCGCCCGCGAGCGGCACACCGGCCATCTCGGGCAGCGGCTTGGGAGCTGCCGCCAGCGCCTTGCGCAGCGCGTCCAACAACTCGTTGCGATCCTTCGGCCGCGGCAGTTTCGCGTTGCCGACGCTGAGGCCGTTCGCGTCCAGCTTCACTTCGAGACAGGCGCCGAAGCCGATGAAGGAGTACCGCGCGAGACGCTCCCCGCCCTCCACGCTTTCCAGCAGAAAGCGCGGGTTGAAGGCGCCGAGTTTGGCGAACGCCGACACGGGAGTGTCGAGGTCGCCGGCGATGTCGAATGGCGGTTTCACCGCATGTTTCTCCAGACAACAAAAAAAACCCATCTCAGGCATTACCGGAGATGGGTTCCTTTGAATCCTTGGGTTCTGATCAGTCGAGCGATACAGATCCGGGAGGCCCTCTCCTTATGGGAGGCGCCACCACCAGATTTTGCGAGTGCCGTTGATCATGGGGCGGCGAGTATTGCGGTTGGCCTGACGTCGCGTCAAGGCTTTCGAGGGTTTACGATTCGAGTCCTTCACCCAGGGAGCAAACAATGACGCGCCGCCTGATTTCCTCCGGTTCCACTTTCGAGCAGAGCATTGGCTATTCACGAGCGGTGGTCGACGGAGACTGGATCTTCGTGTCCGGCACTACTGGATTCGACTATTCGAACATGACCATCAGCGACGATGTCGTTGCCCAATGCGTACAGGCGCTGAAGAACATCGAGGCGGCGCTGAAACAGGCCGATTCGGGCTTTCGTGATGTCGTGCGGGTCCGATACCTTATGACCCATGGCCCGGACTTCGAGCGTTGCTGGGCAACGGTTGGCAAGGTGTTCGGCGAAGTGCGTCCGGCGTGCACCGTCGAGGTGGTCGGTCTCACGGATCCGCGCATGCAGATCGAGATCGAAGTGACGGCGCTACGCCGCAAGGTCGGGGCAAAGACAAAATCGAAGTCGAAAGCAAAGGCGAAGGCCGGAGCGAAGGCAAAGAGCAAAGCCAAGACCAAGGCGACGCGAAAGAAATAAAGGGGTCAGATCAATAGATCTGACCCCGGCAACGCCAGCTAACGAGGGCATCTTGAACTCCACCGACTACGAAAAGTTAGGCGCCTTCTACCTCGGCCGGGAATTCGACGCGGCCTCGGGCTCGTTGAAGGACGACCTCGTCCTCTACGACTCGAAAGACCTCACGACGCACGCCGTCTGCGTCGGCATGACGGGCTCGGGCAAGACCGGCCTCTGTCTCTCGCTGCTCGAGGAGGCCGCGATCGACGGGGTGCCGGCGATCTGCATCGACCCGAAGGGCGACCTCGGCAATCTGCTGCTCACGTTTCCGAATCTCGCGGCCGCGGACTTCGAGCCCTGGATCGACGCCGGTGACGCCGCGCGTAAAGGCCTCTCGGTCACGGACCACGCCGCGAAAACAGCGGAGACCTGGAAGAACGGTCTGGCGGAATGGGGGCAGGCCCCGGATCGCATCGCGCGGCTGCGCGCCGCGGCGGACGTGGCTATCTACACGCCGGGCGCGGAAACCGGCATTCCGCTGTCGGTGCTGCGCTCGTTCTCGGCTCCCCCGCCGGAGCTGCTCGCGGATGCGGGCGCGCTGCGCGATCGCGTGGGATCGGTCGTCTCTGGATTGTTGAGCCTGTTGGGACTCGAAGCCGATCCGATCCAGTCGCGCGAACACATCCTGCTCGCGAACATCCTCGAAGGCGCGTGGCGAGCCGGACTCTCGCTCGACATGACCGGCCTCATCCAGGCCGTGCAGAAGCCTTCCTTCGACAAGCTGGGCGCGTTCGATCTCGAAACTTTCCTGCCGGGGAAGGAACGCACGAAGCTCGCGATGCAGTTGAACAACCTCATCGCGTCGCCCGGCTTCGCGACGTGGATGAACGGCGAACCTCTCGATGCGCAGCGGCTGCTGTACACCCCGGAAGGCAAGCCGCGCATCTCGATCATCTCGATCGCGCACCTCAACGACGCGGAGCGCATGTTCATCGTGACGCTCGTGTTGAACGAGATGATCGCGTGGATGCGCAACCAGTCGGGCACTTCGAGCTTGCGCGCCATCCTCTACATGGACGAGATCTTCGGCTACTTCCCGCCGACGGCGAATCCGCCGTCCAAACTACCCATGCTCACGCTGCTGAAGCAGGCGCGTGCGTTCGGCCTGGGATGCGTGCTCGCCACGCAGAATCCCGTCGATCTCGATTACAAGGGCCTCGCGAATTGCGGCACCTGGTTCATCGGCCGCCTGCAGACCGAGCGCGACAAGATGCGCGTGATCGAGGGGTTGAAGTCGGCGCTGGCGGGTGGCGAAGACGGCACATCGCTCGAGGCGTTGATGTCGAGTCTGACGCAGCGCGTGTTCCTGATGCGCAATGTGCACGACGACGCGCCGGTTCTCATGAAGACGCGCTGGGCGCTGTCCTATCTACGCGGTCCGCTCACCGGACCGGAGATTTCCCGCGCGATGGCGGGGCGAAAGGCGGCGAGCGCCGTCTCTGCGACGGTATCCGCAACGACATCCGCAACGACATCCGCAACGGCATCCGCAACGGCATCCGCGCCTTCGGCCGCGCCCGCGGCTCCGCCCGCGCAATCCGCGCGCCCCGCACTGGGTTCCGGGATCGTGGAATATTTCCTGCCGGCCACGAAAGGGGACGGCGCCGTGCTGTACAAGCCGATGGTATTAGGTCTCGCGAAGTTGCATTACGTGGACGCAAAGCTCGCGCTCGACGAATGGCAGACCGCCGCCTGGCTCGCGCCGTTCGACGACGGCGGCGGCAATGCGTCGTGGACGGACGCCGCGCGCGATGCGCAACTGAAGTCGCGCATGACGGCGACGCCCGTCTCGAATGCGGAGTACGGCGATCTGCCCGGGCCCGCGCTGCGCGCGGCGAGCTACGCCACGTGGGCGAAGAGCCTGCAAGCGCATCTCTACGAGACCGCGCGCGCGAACGTCCTCTATTGCGATGCGTTCAAGTCCGCGTCGCGGCCCGGCGAGGCGGAAGGCGATTTCCGCGCGAGGATCACGCTGGCGTCGCGCGAGAAGCGCGACGCGGCGGTCGCCGAACTGCGGCAGAAATGGCAGACGAAAGTCGTGCAGCTCTCCGATCAGATCCGGCGCGCCGAGGAAAAGCGCGAGCGCGAGAAGAATCAGCTCAGCCAGCAACGCATGCAGACCGCGGTCAACGTCGGCACGACGATCCTGGGCGCGCTGTTCGGGCGCAAGACGATATCCGCGACCAGCATCGGTCGCGCGGGCACCGCCGCACGGTCCGCCTCGAAGTGGGGTCAGGAATCGCAGGACGTCGCGCGCGCCGAAGAGAGCATCGAAGTGCTGCAGCAGCGGCTCGAGGAGACGAAGCGCGCTGTCGACGCCGAAGTCGCGAAGATCGAGTCGACGCTCGATGCGTCGACCGTCGCGCTGCGCCCGATCGAAGTCCCCGCGCGCAAGTCAGACATCGCCGTCGGTGAAGTGGCGCTCGTGTGGATGCCGTGGCGCAAGGGCGCCGACGGCTTTCCGGCCCCCGCTTACGACTAACCATTCAAGGAGCGCCTCATGAAAGAGCTAGTCGACATGTTGACCAAGAACCTGGGCGTGAACGCGGGTCAGGCCGAAGGCGGCGCGGGCGTGTTGCTCAAGGCTGCGCAGGACAAGCTTGGCGCCGCCGAATTCGGGAAACTGCTGGGCGGAGTGCCCGGCCTCTCCGATCTCATGAAGAAGGCGCCGGCGCCGGGTGGCGGTGGTGGCCTCGGCGGGTTGTTAGGCGGCATCGCGGGTGCCATGGGCGGCAACGCCGGCCTCATCACGACGATCCTCAGCGGCTTCAGCAAGCTGGGGCTCTCCGCGGATGACGCGAAGAAGTTCGTTCCGGTGATCCTGCAGTTCCTGCAGACGAAGGTCGGACCCGACGTCGTCAAGAAGCTTCAAGACACGCTGAAAGCCTGAGCCAGAGAAACTGGGGAATACTCGAGACCATGCCTTCCTTCGATACGATTTCCGAGATCGACTCTCACGAACTCACCAACGCCGTGGACCAGGCGAATCGCGAACTCACGCAGCGATTCGACTTCAAGGACACAGGCGCGACGTTCGAGCTGAACGAAAAGGAACACACGGTCAGCCTCAAGGCGCCGTCGGAGTTCCAGCTCAAACAGATGCTCGACATCCTCACCATGCGCCTCGGCAAACGCGGGATCGATGCGAAGTGCATGGAGAAGAAGGATGCGGTGTCGAATCTCGCGGAGGCGCGGCAGGACGTCGTCTTGCGCAACGGGATCGATCAGGAGACCGGCAAAAAGCTGCAGAAGCTGATCAAGGACGCGAAGCTGAAAGTGCAGGCGCAGATCCAGGGCGACAAGCTGCGCGTGACAGGGAAACAGCGCGACGATCTGCAACAGGCGATGGCGCTGCTGAGAAAGGCGGAGGTCGATCGCCCGCTGCAGTTCAACAATTTCCGGGACTAGCCGCCGCGTCAGCTCGGCGAATTTGCTACCAGGGCAACAGCCGCGTCACGAGTCTCTGGCTGAACCCTTGTTCGAGAAAACGCTTCGTGAGCAGCTTCCTTTGCTCACCGGCACTTCCAGGACTCCATCCTCTGATCGCAAGAATCACCAACGGGTTCCGCAGGCTGCTTGCCGACAATCTATACGCGGGAATGAGGGTCAAGTACTCAGCTCGATCGAAATCGCGCCAGGCCAGTTTAGCCTCTGATCCGGACACGTCGATAGAAACCCCTGCATGATCGATGGAGTAGTTGGTCTGCAGGTTGCGCCAGTACCTTGCTCGGAAAAGTACCCTGCTCAACGCAATCCCGGTACCGCAGTACATCGCGAGTATCCCCAACCACAACGTAAGCTCATCGGCCAAACCGATCACGTACGTTGCCATCGAAAACAGGAACGCGGCGAGGATCAGCTCAACGACCGAATCAACGATCATCGCGGCCTGCATCCCGGGCGAGCAGGAGTACCTAACAACTCCGCCAGATGCGGTTTCATCGGCCTGAGATGCCACGTTCACCCTCGGAGAATCAAACTGGCGTGCGTCGCAGTTTGATGGCGAACGTATAGCGCCCGACCGGGCAATTCCGATTCGGCGGCTTGCCCGCGTGCCGGATCGCCCCATCGAACAACAACAATCGCGCCGGCTTCGGCGACACCGCGAGCTGCGCATCACCGGCCGCGTCGTAGAACAGCGTTTCGCCGCCCCAATCCGAATCCCAGCTTTCGCAGAGGAACCAGAGCGCCGTCATCTCGCGTGTGTTCGGCAGCGCATCGACATGCGTCAACAACACGTCGCCGAACGAAGCGAAGTTGGTGTAGCAGCGATACGGCAGGAATCGTTCACCGGGACGCAGCGATGCGACCGCCCTCTCCGTCGCCAGCCACAGGCTCGAGCGCGACAGGTTTTCGAGCGGCATCTCGCATGCCCAGTGCTTGAACTCCAGCGAGTCCGCGCGCGCGGTTTCACTGCGCGTGAATGCCGCCTTCGTGATGGCGCGCGCGTACAGCACGGCTTCCTCCGCCGGCACGAGATCGTCGAACACGAAAACGTCGAGCCCCGAGACGTTCGCGGTGCGCGTCGGCGTGCTCACTGGCGCTCCGGCAGCGGCGGCGCGGCGCAATGCGCACGGATGAACTCATCGTGCGTCGGATAGGTCTTCACGCGGTTCTGCACGTCGCGCGACATGAGCTCGAGCCGCCGCGAGAGTTCCGCGTCGCCGATGGTGTCGGCGATCGGGTTGTAAGTCTTAGGTAAAGCGCATTGCCCGGTGAGCACCGCGAACCAGCTCGGCTCGCGGAACAGTTCGCCCGCGCCGAGCACGATGTTCGCGCTGCGGTCGTACATCTCGAGACGTTGCTTCAACGAGTCGGGCCGCTGGATGTTGCGGCAATGCCGCCAGAAGGGTGTGTCGTCGCGTTCGGTGGCGGTGTAGTGCAGGACGAGGAAATCTCGGATCTCCTCGATCTCGGCGCGCGACAACGCGTTGAACTTGTCGATGGTCGCCTGATCGACGCCCTCACCCGGGAACATGAACAGCAGGCGCGCCAGCGACGCGAGCACGAGGTGGATGCTCGTCGACTCGAGCGGCTCGAGAAATCCGCTCGCGAGTCCGAGCGCGATGCAGTTCTTCTTCCAGATCTCCTTGCGCCGGCCGGTCACGAAGCGCAACGGGCGCGGCGTGGCGCGCGGTGTGCCGTCGAGTCGGCCTAACAACACGCTCGCCGCCTCGTCGTCGTTCAGGAAGGAACTGCAGTACACGTATCCATTGCCGGTGCGGTGCTGCAAGGGAATGCGCCACTGCCATCCGGCCTCACGCGAGGTGGAGCGCGTGTACGGCGTCGTGGCGGCGACGCGATCGCAGGGCACGGCCATGGCGCGATCGCAGGGCAACCATTCGCTCCAGTCTTCGTAACCGGCATGCAGGGTCTGTTCGATCAGCAGCCCGCGAAAACCCGAGCAGTCGAGAAATAAGTCGCCTTCGATGACGCGGCCGTCGGCGAGTTTGATCGACTCGATGAAGCCGTCGGTACCACGCAATTGCACGTCGACGACCTTGCCCTCGAGGCGGCGGACGCCTAACGCTTCGGAGAACTTTCGTAGATAGGCGGCATAGAGCCCGGCGTCGAAGTGATACGCGTAGCCCAGCGGCGGCACGGGGGAGGTGTCGGACGGGTGCGAACGCCCGAACTTTCCGGCGCGGGATGCCGCGACGTTCACGCAGAAGGCGTCGTGCGGGATCGTGCCGCCTTGCGCGCGGTGCCGCAGCCAGAAATGGTGGAAGTAGATGTTCGACATCTGCACGCCGTAGAAGCCGAAAGGGTGCAGGTAGGAATGCCCGAGCCGGGTCCAGTCGACGAATTCGATCGCGAGCTTGAACGTGGCCTGGGTGGCGCGGATGAAATCGACCTCGTCGATGCCAAGCGTGCGATTGAATTCCAGGATCGACGGGATGGTCGCCTCGCCGACACCGACGGTGCCGATCTCCTCGGACTCGACGAGGTCGATGCTGAAAGCGCCACCCTGCAATGCCTTGGAGATGGCCGCGGCGGCCATCCAGCCCGCGCTGCCGCCGCCGACGATCACGATTTTCCGAAGTCTGGTGTTCACGGGCGTGGTGCCAGTTGTCGCTGTAGATAGTCGAGGTGCCGCGGCATCGAGGACGTCAGCCAATGGATCTGCGTGTTGAGCGCCGCCGCGTGGTCGGCCTTCACGGCGTCGAGGCGCGACACGATCTGCAACTCGAGCGATTGCGGGACGACGCCCGCACCGAGCAGGATCCAGGCCCAGTCCAGTTCTTCGAACGTCTCGTGATCGCGGATGTCGATGCGGCCGCTCGCGGCGAACAGATCGAGTTTGTGCGCGAGCGTGTCGGGGAGCGCCGTGCCGCGCGTGGCTTTCCAGAATTCGCCGTCGCGCGGTTTGCCGGCCCGATAGTGCGCGATCGTGAAATCGCGCAGCGCATCGGCATGCTCGGTCATGACGCGGTTGTACTCGGCGCCCTCGACCTCGCTTCCCGCATCGAACGGGAACAGCTCGATCAGGTTCACGATGCCGAGCTGCGCGAAGTGCAGATCCGCGCCGGCGAGCGGCTCGAGCTGCATCGCGGCGGCGCCCAGCCGGACGACGTTTCCTTCCCAGAATCGGCGGCGACGGCCATTGCGTAGCGGCGTCCCCTGCGACTCGCGCGCCGCTTGCCCGTCGAAGGCGCTGCAGTAGACGTGGCCGATCGCGGTTGCATTCGCCAACGGGACGCGCCAGCTCCAGCCCGCGTTTTCCGCGGTGATCTGCGTCACCGGCCGCGAGCTCGCGTCGGCCGGCATCGGCGCATGGACGATGCGATCGCACGGCAGCCATGCCGACCAGTCGCAGAGATCGGTCGCGCTCGTGTCCTCCGCCGTTTCGATGAACACATCCGCGGCCAGAGTCTGGCCATCGGCGAGGTGCAGCACCCGCACGCGGCCGTCTTCGGCACGATCGACGCCGGCGACGACGCCCTCGATGCGCGCGATACCCGCGCGCTGGGCGAGCGAGCGCAGATACGCGACGTACGCGTGGTCGTCGAGGTGATAGCCGTACGTGAAGCTGGACGTGAGCGCCGTGTCGTCGCCCATTGGCCGCGCGAAGCGGCCGAGCTTCGCCGCGACCGCGGCCAGCGAATAGTCCTCGGGGTTGCCGCGCCGTCCGGCCAGAATTTCGCGCACGAGGTATTTGTAGAACGGCGCGGCGCCGATGTCGTTGCCGATGTCGCCGTGCGCGTGGCTGTAGCGCGAGCCCTCGCCCTGGAAGCCGCTGTATTCGGTCCCGAGCTTGTAGGTGGCGCCGGTGGCACGCAGCAGGTCGGTCTCGTCGATCCCGATCAGCGCGTGCATGCCGCGCTGCGATGGAAGTGTCCACCGGATCCCGCGCGGATCATCGCCGCCCGCGGTCTCGAGCACGGTGATCTCGAGTTTGCGATGGCGAAAGGCCTTGAGCAGCGAGAGTGCCGCGATCCACGCCACGGCGTCGCCGCCCACGATCGCGACGCGGCTCGCGATGTTCACGACATCATCCCTTTGTCGAGCGGCGCCGCCGGACAGTAGGAGTTCAGGAATCGGGAGTGATCCCACATGCGCACGGCGGCGTCGTTGACCTGCTCCCTCACCTGCTGCAGCTTGCGCGTCAACGCGGCTCCATCCACCGCATCGGCCAGCGGATCGTAGTTGCGCGGAATGATGCGCTGACCGAAGTACACGGCCAGCCAGCTCGGCTCGAGGAACAGTCCGTCCTTGTACGTGACGACGCGCGCGCGATGGCGGAACAATTCCATCTTGTGTTTGAGGCTGTCGGGGATCTCCATCGTCCGGCAGTAGTTCCAGATCGGCGCATCGTCACGCTCGGTCGCGTGGTAATGCAGGATCAGGAAATCGCGCACGCGGTCGTACTCCATCTCGATCCAGCGGTTGAAGGCATCCACCGTGCGCGGATCGAAACTCGGCTCCGCTTGCGCCTGTTCGTCCGTCAGGTAGTCGATCAGCGACGTGATCGCGATCTGGATGAGGTAGATGCTCGTGGATTCCAGCGGCTCCAGGAATCCGCCGGAGAGACCGATGGCCACGCAGTTGCGGTTCCAGGTCTTGCGTCGGCGGCCCGCGGTGAATCTGAGGAAGCGAGGATCCGCGAGCGCCTTGCCGTCGAGACGCGACATGAGCTTCGACGCGGCCTCGTCGTCGCTGATGAATCCACTGCTGTAGACGTAGCCGTTGCCCATGCGGTGCTGCAGGGGAATGCGCCATTGCCAACCGGCTTCGCGCGCGGTGGCGCGCGTGTAAGGCGTGAGCGGGCCCGCATTCTCGCAGGGCACGGCCGCCGCGCGATCGCAGGGCAACCATTTCGTCCATTCGTCGTAGCCGGTCTTCAGCGCCTGCTCGATCAGCAGACCGCGGAATCCCGAGCAGTCGATGAACAGGTCGCCGCTCACGATGGACCCGTCCGCGAGCTTCACGGATTCGATCCAGCCGTCCGTGCCACGAAGCTGCACGTCGACGATCTTGCCGTCGGTGCGCTCGACACCGCGTTGCTCGGCGAAGCCGCGCAGGTACGCCGCATACAGCGAAGCATCGAACTGGAACGCATAGCCGAAGGTCGATTTCACGGAGGAGGCATCGTCCGACGGCAGTGCGAAGCGATTGAGGCGCGAGGCCACGATCGGCAGTGAATAGGACTCCAGGGGCGCGGTCTCGCCGAGGGATTGCGCGCGTAGCCAGTGGTGGTGGAAAGACACGCCGGCCATGCGTGAGCCGTACGCACCGAATGGATGAATGTAGGAGTCTCCGAGCCGCGCCCAATCGCAGAACTCGATGCCGAGCTTGAAGGTGGCCTGCGTCTTGGCCATGAGCTCGCGCTCGTCGATGCCGATGCGCTGGTTGAAGAAGCGGATGTGCGGCAGCGTCGCCTCGCCGACACCGACGATGCCGATCTCGCTCGATTCGATGAGACGGATCCGGCTGCGCCCGGCGGGAAATACGGAGGAAAAAGCGGCAGCCGTCATCCAGCCCGCGGTTCCACCACCGACGATGACGATGTTGAGCGGCTTCGACACGAGTGCGGATTCTCCGGACGGCCCCAAAGAAAAAGGCGCGCCGTATCGTAATACGGCGCGCCCTGTCTTCTCAGTCGCTCGCGTTACTTGATGCGATAGCGCACGCCCAATTGCAGGCGAACGTCATTCGTGAACCAAGAACGCGGCAGTGTCAGGCCTTCCGCCGTGACTTGCTGACGCAACACCGTCTCGGCCTTCAAGAGGTTCTGGGCATCCAGGAAGATGTCCCAGCTCTCGCTCGGCTTGTAGTGCGCGGATGCGTCGAGCTGACCGTAGGCGTCCTGCCAGATCGGCAGCTTGATGCAGCAGTCGGACTGGCTGATCAGGTAGTCCGAACGCCAGTTCCAAGCGAGGCGCGCCGAGTACTTGGGCTGTTCGAACATCAGGACGACGTTGTACGACTTCTCGGAGAAGCCCTCGAGCGGCAGGTCATTGAAGGTGATCAGCGCGTCCTGCAGCGTTCCACCGTTACCTGACACCGTCGCGAGTCCGGAGTTGCCCACGCCCTGGTTGTCGACCAGCGTCGCGTTCGCCTGGATGCCGAAGCCGCTCCAGATTCCCGGCAGCTTGTCGAAGAACGTCTGGTACGCGACTTCGACGCCCTTGATGCTCGCACCGTCGGCGTTGATCGGACCGGTGACCGTGACCGGACGCGTCACGCCGTTGTTCGTGAAGTCGAGCGAATACGACGTGTTGGTCACGTAGTCGCGGAACTTCTTGTAGAACAGCGCGGTGGTGAACGAGCCCGAGCTCGAGAAGTACCACTCGTACGTCAGGTCGAGGTTGTCGGCCGTAGTCGGCTTCAGTTTCGGATTGCCCACGCCCGCGGTGTAACGCGGGGTGTAGGCAACCGGGGCCGTCAAGCAATCGCCGGGCGTTGCATACGTCACGTTGCCCGCGGCGCAGCTCGGGGCCACTTCGGCGATGCTGAAGTAGTACTTGTACAAGCCCATGTCCGCGCGTGCCATCGCACGCGAGGCCGCAAAGCGGACGAATTGCTCATCCGTCAGGCCGAAGCGCAGATTGAGGCTCGGCAGCAAGTTCTTATTCTTCGCGCCTGCTCCGTCGATGTAGGAACCGAAGTTCATGAACGCCCGGTCAGCCGTCGGCGTGAAGAAACGCGGATCGTTGAAAGCTGGCGGCGTCGCCGGGTTCGGCGCGACGAAGCGCGGGAACTGCGCTCCACCGGTGCTGAACACGTCCGTGGTCACCCATCGAACGCCGACGTTGCCCTTGACGCTGATGTTGCCGATCTTCGTGTCGTCGTTGCCGAACTTGAACATCACGTAGGCGGCATCGGTGTCTTCGGTAACGTCGAGCTGTTCCACCGGGCAGAACAGGCCGCCGTTGCCGGGCTGCACGGGGCAGGCCGTGCGATCCGCCAGCGCGACCCAGCTATTGCTGCGGCCGTTGCCGTAGAGCGCGCGCGTCGCGTCGTAGTTTCTGACGATGTCGTAACGCGGATGCAGGAAGACGCCACCGTCGAAAATGCCACCGCCGACGAGGTCCGGACCCAGGTTTTGGGGCGCGTACGTGTCCTGCCAGTAGCCTTGGTTCAGGAAGAGCGGAACATCGCTCTGCACACCCCAGAGCGGCTGCACCGCGCCCCAGTTGTACGTGGACCAGTTGACGTTCTGCTCGCGCTCGGCGCGGCGAACGCCGACGCGCAGCGAGTCGGCCCAGCCGTCTTCGCTGAGCTTGATGTCCGCGTCGAGACGGATGGCGGTTTCCTTGCCGGAGCTGTCTTCGGCGTGTTCCATCTGCCATTCGTGGAAATAGTTCTGCGGATCGGCGTAGCCGCCGGCCGTGAAGCCATAGCCGGTGGGGCGGCGGAACTCGAATCGGGGCTTGTCGCCGGTGATGTCGAGGAAGAGGTCCGTCGCCGTCTTGTTGTTGGCGCTGTTGTCGAAGTTGACGACCGTCGAATCGATCTTCTGAATGTCGAAGTTCAGGCCGAGCCGCTCGTTGACCGCCCACTTGAGGTTCAGCGAGAGATCTTCGGTGACGTTCGTCTGCGTCGAGGCGCGAGTGTCTACGCCCAGACCCACGCCGCGAGTCGACGGACAGTTCGCCGCCGACCACGAGTAGCAGGTGAACGACGGATAGCCGTTCGGATGCGCGAGATTCGCCTGGAAAGGATTGCTGTACCAGCCCAGGTTGACGTTTTCGTTGATGACTCCGCGGGTGAACACGCCGCGGCTGTCGAACTCGTAGCTCGGGGTGCCGGCGGAGGGCGACGAGAACTCATTGGGAATGATGAGACTCTGCGGCGTCTGGGCATTACCAATGCCGGCGCTCAGGGAATACTCTTCCCAGTTGTTCTCGTACTCCGAACGGTTGTACTGCAGCAGCGCAGTAACGGCATCTTCGGGACTGGCCCACTGAGCCGCCAGCGCCGCGCCTTTGCGCGTACGGTCATACGTGTTGCGGCGAATGTCGATGCCGCCCGGGATCCACTTGGTTCCGCCGCCATAGCCGGCGACGTTTTCCGTGCGGAAGAAGCGCAGCAGCTGCACGCCCTGCGATTCGGTGACGACCTGCGAGATCGCGGCGTTGGCCATGATGCCGAATTCGCCGATGCCGGTTTCCCAACGCGTGCTGAGCAGCGCGGAACCCGACGGTTTGGTTTCGCCGGCGAGGTTGCCGTAGCCCATTTCCGCCGAGAACGCCGCCACGAAGCCTTCGGAATCGAAGGGCACGGCTGTCTTCAGATTCACGGTGCCGGCGAGACCGCCTTCGATCATGTCGGCCGTGGAGTTCTTGTACGTGTCGACGCCGCTCATCAGTTCGGGCGATACGTCGGAGAACGACAGACCGCGCGAGCTGTTCGCGTTGAAGCTGTCGCGACCGTTGAATTCGCTGCGAACTTGCGGCAGACCGCGGATCACGACGCCGGACGGTTCGGCCGAGAAGTGCGTGGTGTCGCCGGAGGCGGCGAAGCGGGTCACGGTGATGCCGGAGACGCGCTGCAGCGCCTCGGCAACCGACTTGTCAGGGAACGCGCCGATGTCGGTCGCGGTGATCGAGTCGACGACCGTGTCGGACTCTTTCTTGATTTCCTGCGCGGTGGCTAGCGCCTTGCGGATGCCAGTGACGAGGATCTCGGTGAGATTCTCGTCCGACTTCGTCGTCGTGTTTTCCTGGCCGCCGGTCGCGTCCTGCTCTTGCGCTAACGCAAATGGCGCGAGCAACGTGGCGCTGATGGCAAAAATGGATAAATCTGTCGCGCGAATTTTATTCGCGCTCGCGGCTTTCAGCCGCAGCTTTCGCGATGCTTTGGACACTGCAATGCCCCCCCTGTATGAAAATCTACGGTCTACTGATTTCGAAAACCGATTGTTAGTATTTTTTTGGAGTTTAACGACATCGCAACAACAAGCAATACCCGAACGGCCGATAGTTGCAGGTTGGCCGCATGTCCCGACGAGCCATGTTTTGTCGCGATGAACACGACAATGATCCCGGTCGGAACGCAACCTCAACGCGAGACATCGCGCCACAAACGCTTGTTTTACCGAGTGGAATCGCGCGTCTTTCGATACGGCGTTCCCGGATCGGTTGCGTCGCGGACAATCGATGTCTTCGCCAGTGGACAGGGCGATATGTCCCAATGAGGGCAAATATGCAACGCCACTCGCCACGCTGAATCGAGGTCGGATCGCAGTGCAACAATCCCCGGATTCCCGCCGTTTGCGACTCCAGCACGCGCTCGACCTCGAGCAAGCCGGGCGCGCGCGCGACTCGCTGGCCGAATTAGAGGCGTTGGCGGCCGAATCGCGCGACTCGCCCGAGTTGTTAGCCCATCTCGGACGTGCGCTCGGCTTCGCGAATCGCGTTGCGGAAGCCGAAGGGTTGCTAGTCGACGCTCTGTCGACCTGGCCTATCGATGTACGCCTGCACTCACTACTCGCCGAAATGCGCTGGCAGCGCGGCGCCGGCGGCGCTGCCACCGCGGCTCTCGAGCAGGCGATCGAGGACTACCCCGCCGAGCTGCAGCTGCGTCTGGTTGCCGCCGACCTGCTGCGCAGCATGGGATTTCCTGCCCGCGCCCTGCGGATTCTGGAGGACGGGCTCGCGCGCGCGCCGGACTCCGCCGCATTCCTCACGTCGACGGGCGTCGTGCTGGACGAGCTCGATCGCTCGGTGGAAGCCGTCGAACTACTGCGTGCCGCCATCCCGCGCGCGCGCCACCTGGCGCAGGCGCAACGAAACCTCGTGCCGGCGCTGTTGCGAACGGGGGCGCCCGCGGAAGCGCTCGCGATTTGCGAGGCGCTGCTCAGCGCCGCGCCCGACGACCAGATGCTCCTCGCGTATCGCTCTACCGCGCTGCGGCTCGAGAGCGACGCGGCATATTCCCGCCTCTGCGACTACGCGCGTCTCGTTCGCACGTATGCGCTCGATCCGCCGCCTGCGTATGGCGGCATCGAGCGCTTCAACGAAGCACTGGCGCGCACGCTGACCGTCCTGCATCACACGACCCACCGCCCCATCGCGCAATCGCTGCGCGGCGGCACGCAAACCGGCCGCAATCTGCCCGCCGACGAGCCGGTCGTCGCCGATTTTTTCGCGATGCTGGATGCGCCGATCCGCGACTACATCGCCCGCCTCGACGCGACGTCGACACATCCCGTCGACCGGAGAAAACGCGCTTCCCATCGGCTTTCGGGCTCGTGGTCGGTGCTGCTGTCGCCGGGCGGATACCACGTCGATCACGTGCATCCGCAGGGCTGGCTGAGTTCGGCGTATTACGTCGATCTGCCGCGGATCGCGAGCGACGGCGCGCGCGCGGCTTGGCTCAAGTTCGGGGAGCCGGGAGTGAAGGTGGGATTGCCGCCCGAGCACTTCGTCGAGCCCAACGCCGGGCTGCTCGTGCTGTTTCCGTCCTACTTCTGGCACGGCACTGTGCCATTTCACGAAGGCGGCGGCCGGCTGACCGCCGCCTTCGACGTGATCCCCGCGAACTAACTATTTCACGTTGCTCGACACGCGCTGCGTCGTGAGCACGGCCGGGTCGGCGCCGAGCTTGTAGAGGTACTCGTGGTACTCGTTGCTGCCGACCTTGAATTTGGCGAGCTCGGCGTTCTGCGCCGGAGTCAGCGCGAACTTCGAGTAGCCGCGGTCCACGAGACAGCGGGTCAGCGTTTCGTCGCGAAACCGCTTGGCCGCCATTTCCTGCGACTGCTGCTGCGTCGCCGCGCGGTTCACGAGATCCGGGCTCGCCGTGCCGGTGTAGGTTCCGCCACCCATAGTGCCAAGGCTTCCGCCCGCGTTGGCGGTCGAAGCGCCGGATACCTTGGTGCCCTGCATGCCGCCGGCCGTGTTCGCGCCGTTGCCGCTACTCTCGAGCGAGGCCAGGCCGTTGCACATGCCGACGTCGGTGCCGTAATCCACTTTCGAAACGTTCGCCTTGCCCCAGGCGGTGTTGTGGGCGTTGGTCGAGCAGGCGCAGAGCGCGAATGCGAGCACGCCACTCAAAATTATCGTCTTCATCGCGATTCTCCCTTCGTCACGTCATTGACGTCTAAGACGCGCGGCTGTGAAAAAGATTCAATCCGCGGGGGTCGCAAGATACTCGAAGTGCCGGGCCGCACGGTACTGATGGATGTCACATCGGCGGAATGCCGGCCCGCGCACGGTCCACGACCTCGCAGAGGCTGCCCGTCGCCGCGATGACCGACGGGCCCATCCGGTCGATGCGCTCGTCCGAAAAGCTCACTAGTTGGCCATTTCGCACTGCGGTCAGGCCCGGGAATTTTCGCCATTCGGCGAGCCATTCCCTCGCGGAATCGGCTGGCGCCGAGGCGAGGATGAGTTCCGGATCGCGCAACACGGCGGCCTCGCGCGTCACGGCGGGCGCGGCCGTGCCGAGTTCGCCGAAGATGTTCACCGCGCCGCACAGCGTGAGCGCGTCGGCGATCACATGCCGCCCGCCGATCGTGTAGATAGGACGATCCCAGATCTGGTACAGGACGCGCACTGACCGGCGCTCGCGATAGCGCTTCGACAGCGCATCGAGCTCGGCGCGCAGCGCCCTCGCCCGGTCGGCGGCGACCTTGCTCGTGCCCGCGAGACCGCCGAGCCGGCGCACCGAATCCGGCATCTGCGAGAGACTCGTGACGTGCACCTGGTAGACCGGGATCCCGAGCGAACGCAGCCGATCGATGCGCACGCGTTGCACGACATCCACCGCGACGACGACGACCGAGGGCCGCAGGGCAATCAGTCGTTCGAAGTCGAGCGTTTCGGCGTCGCCGATGACGGGCACCGACGCCGCTTCCACGGGCTCCGTGCTGTGGGCGATCGTGCCGACGAGACACGAACCCGCGCCGGCGGCGTACAGCATCGCGGTGGTGCCCGGCGCGAGCGAAACGATTCGACACGCGCCGGTTGCTACCTTCACGGACTCGCCGGTGTCGTCGCGCAGCGTGCGGTACGCGACTGACGCAGCCGTGGAGGTTTGCGCGATCGACAGCAGCAGCGCCGTCGCTGCGAGGAGTTTCGACGCGGCGTTCACCGCGTCCGCGGCTGCGTGTTCGCGGGGCATCCGCCGCAGCCGGTCCCGCCCGCACGCAGTAGGCGCGGCTTGAGCGAATGTTCGCGCCAGCCGGCGAGCCGCGGGCGCCGCGCCGCCCACGCGTCGATGGCCATGAGCGCGCGCAGGCGGCGACGCGCGGGCATCAGCTTCCAGATGCTGAACGCCAGGGCGACGAGGGCGATGAGCGCGACGATGAACTGCTGCATCACGGCCTCAAGTCAGCGCGCCGACGGCGCGATAGGTGATGAACGAGGCGAGATAGGCGAGCGCGAAGAGGTACCCGGCCATGATCAGAGGATAACGCCAGGAGTTGGTCTCGCGTTTCACCACCGCGAGCGTCGACAGGCATTGCGGCGCGAACACGTACCACGCCAGCAGCGAGCACGCAGTGGCGAGACTCCACCCTTGCGCGATCACCGGCTCGAGTTGCGCGGCGATCTGATCGTCACCCGTCGCGGACATCGCGTAGACCGTGCCGAGCGCGCTCACCGCCACTTCGCGCGCGGCGAGGCCCGGCACGAGCGCGATCGAGATCTGCCAGTTGAAGCCGATAGGCGCGAATACGGTCTGGAGCATCGCGCCGAGCTGGCCCGCGAAGCTGTACTGGATAGCCGGTCCCGTCGCGTCGGGGGGCGGCGCGGGATACGTCGACAGCACCCACAGGATGATCGTCAGCGCGAGGATGATGCCGCCGACACGGCTCACAAAGATCTTCACGCGCTCCCAGAGTCCCAGCACGAGATTGCCGGCGTGTGGCCACTGGAAGTCGGGCAGCTCGAGCATCAAAGGGGAATAACGCCGCGCGCCCGCGAACAGCTTGAGCACGAACGCGACGAGGAAAGAGGAAAGGATGCCAGCCGCGTAGAGTGAGAACAGAACGATCCCCTGCAGGTTGAACCAGCCGATCTCGCGCGCGGGGATGAATGCGGAGATGAGCAGGCTGTAGACCGGGAGGCGCGCGGAGCAGGTCATGAGCGGGGCGACCATGATGGTAGTCAGGCGATCGCGCCAGTTCGGGATCGTGCGCGCCGCCATGATGCCGGGGATCGCGCAGGCATGGCTCGACAGCAGCGGGATGAACGCGCGGCCCGAGAGACCGACCCAGCCCATGAGGCGGTCGAGTAGATAGGCGGCGCGCGGCAGGTAACCCGAGTCCTCGAACACGAGGATGAAGAAGAACAGGATGATGATCTGCGGCAGGAAGACGAGCACGCCGCCGGCGCCCGCGATCACACCGTCGACGAGCAGGCTCCGCAGCGGGCCATCGCCCATGTTCGCATTCACCCATCCGCCGAAGCTGCCGAACAGCGCTTCGATGCCGTCCATGAGTGGCGTCGCCCAGGTGAAGACCGCCTGGAAGATGAAGAACATGACCAGCGCGAAGACGATGAGGCCGCCCAGAGGATTCAGTAGAACGCGATCGAGCGCCTTGTCCCAGGAATTCTCGGGCGCCGGGACATAGCCCACCGACGCGAGGATTCCGCGCAGATCCGACTGCGTCTGCTCGGCATCCTCCGCGCTCGGCGGCTGCCAGCCTGGCGCGGTGACTACCCGGTGTTCGAGCCAGCGCGGCGATTCGATCGACGCGATGAGCTCATCGGCGCCACCGCGCTTCACGGCAATCGTCGGCAGTACGGCGACGCCGAGCTCGGCGCTGAGACGCGCAGGATCGATCTGCACACCGCGCCGGCGCGCGACGTCCATGCGATTGAGCGCGATCACCATCGGTACCCCGACGCGCTTCACTTCGAGCGCGAGACGCAGACCCACGGCGAGATGGACCGCGTCGACGACACAGACGACGAGCTCGGGCGCGGACTCGCCGGCGACGCGGCCGAGCAGCACGTCGCGAGTGATCGCCTCGTCGAGTGTCGTCGGTGTCAGGCTGTAAGTGCCCGGGAGGTCGAGTACGCGCAAGCCGCGGCCGTCGCGCGCGCGGCGTTCGCCCTCGCGCCGCTCGACGGTCACGCCCGCGTAGTTAGCCACCTTCTGGCGGCTGCCCGTCAGCCGGTTGAACAGCGCGGTCTTGCCGCAGTTCGGCACTCCGAGGAGCGCGATGCGCAATGACTGGGTGGCGGCGTCCATGGATTCTTTCGGCGCTCAGGCCGCGGTCGCGTGCGTTTCGAGCCGCTGCACGGTCACCGCCGCGGCTTCCGCGCGACGCAGAGCGAAAGTCGAGCCGCCGATGCGAACGACGAGCGGATCGCCGCCGAGCCACATCCGCGCGAGTACTTCGCAACGGGCGCCGGCGACGAAGCCGAGATCGCGCAATCGCGTGATCAGTAGGTCGCGCTCTTCCGTAGTGAGCCCGGTCGACAGGTCGAGCGCCAGCCCGGCAACCCGCACGACCGCGCCGCGTTCGAGCATCGTGAGTGTCAGAGGAGGAGCCGTTGTCGGATGGGAAGGATTCACATCTGGAGTATGGGGTTAGCTCCTCTCTGCTGTAAATGCGACGAGTTCGCATTTGATCGGAGGGAGATTGCACAAAGCTCTACTAATTGACAGTTCGTCAGGCCCGGGCATACCCTTCCCGCCCATGAGTTACATCGTTGAACGCAGACAAGAAGAGAAGGAGCGCCGCCGCGCCGAAATCGTGGATGCCGCGGAAGCGGCAGGGCGCGACGTTGGACTCGACGCGCTGACCATGGACGACGTCGCGCGCCGCGCGCGACTGTCGCGCGCGCTCCTTTATGTGTATTTCCAGGACCGCTCCGATCTGATGTTCGGACTGGCCGAACGCGCGATGAACATGCTGCACGGCCGCTTCGCGGAGGCGGCTGAGCGCAGTGGCACGGGACTCGAGCAGGTCAGCGCGATGGGTCGCGCCTACGTCGCGTTTTCGCAGGAATTTCCCACACTTTTCGATGCGCTCGCCCGTTGCGAGCTCGAGTCGCCGGATCCCGCGCAATGCTCGCCATCCGAGCAGGCCTGTCTCACGGGCGGTGACAAACTGCAGCGGCAGTTGGTCGCGTCCATCGAAACCGGAGTTCGCGATGGCAGCATCCGGTCGGACATTTCCTCACCGATGCTCATGAGCGTGACGCTCTGGGGATTCATGCACGGAATCATCCAGCTCACGACCACCAAGACGCACGCGCTCACCCATCACGGCGTCAGCGCGAAGTCGCTCATCGACCATGCGATCAGCATGATCACGCGGGACCTCAAGGCGTAAAAAACCTGTCCACAAACAAGGATCGTTTGCGTCCTCCATTAGACATGCGTCCAGTGACTCGACAACTGAGAGCCCTTTTCTGCGCCGTCGGGCTCGGTTTTTACGGCGCGTCGGCGTGGCCCCAAACAGCAACTCCCGTGGGCGGTGAACTGACGGTCGGCCGCCCGCTCTCTGCGGTGATCGACGACTACGTGCGTGAGGGACTGCGTTCCAATCTCTCGCTGCGTGCGCAGTCGCTCGAAGTGGAGCGTGCCGAGGCGGGACTCGACGCGGCGCGGGCGCGCTATTTTCCGGAGGCAGCATTCGCCGCACGCTATTCGTGGTCGGAAGGCGGCCGCACGATCGATCTGCCTCTCGGCGACGCGTTGAACCCCGCGTACCAGACGCTCAACGATCTGCTCATCGCGCAGGGGCAGCAGCCGCAATTTCCCGTCGTGCAGAACGAGTCGATCGCGTTCCTGCGCGAACGCGAGCAGGACACGCGAGTCACGTTGCGCATGCCGCTGATCGCGCCCGCGATTCCCGCGGCGGTGCGCGCGCAGCGTGAATTGCTCGGCGCGACCGAGTTCGGCCGCGAGGCGCTGGGCCGCCGTCTCAAGCGCGACATCACCGTGGGCTACCTGACGTGGGCGTCCGCCGTGCGCACGCAGGGCATCGTCGATTCTTCCGTAACGCTGCTCAACGAGAACCTGCGCGTCAACGACTCACTGCATCGCAACGGCAAGATCACGCAGGATCAGGTGCTGCGCGCGCGCGCTGAATTGCTCGCCGTCACCCAGCAGTCGCGCGAAGCGCGCAACGGCGCGTCGCAGGCGCGCAGCTATCTCAACTTCCTGCTCAATCGCGCGCTCGACACGCCACTCGAGAGTGCCGATGTCGGCGTGACCGCCGCCGCCGTGACGCGCGCGTTGACGGAGCTGCGGCAGTCGGCGCTCGACAGCCGGCCCGAGCTTTCGCAGTTGGGCGCGCTCACGCGCGCCAGCGAAGCGCAGACGCGCATCGCGCGCGCCGAGCGCTGGCCCACCTTGTCGCTCGGCGCGGATGGCGGCATCCAGGGCGAGGACTACCAGTTCGGGCGCGGCAGCAATTTCGCGACCGTCTCACTACTCATCCAGTGGACCTTCTTCGACGGCGGCGCGCGGCGCGCGGCGGTGCGCCAGGCAAATGCCACGGCGCGCAGGACCGCGACGCAGCTCCAGGAGCTCGAGCAGCAGGTGCAGCTCGAAGTGCAGCAGTCCCTAGACCGGCTCGAGACCAGCGCGGATTCGCTGGCTACCGCCGAGGCACGCGCCGAAGCCGCGCGGGCCGCCTTTCGCATCGCGAGCCGCAAGCGCGACGAAGGCGCGATCAGCCAGGTGGAATTCATCGACGCGCGCTCGAGCCTCACGGGCGCCGAACTCAATCTCAACGTGACCCGATTCGAAATGCTCGCGCGCCAGGCCGAGCTCGACTACGCGACGGCGGCGGGAAATCTGCCGCTTCAGGAATGACGCATGAACATCCAATGGAAAATGCCCGCGCTCGTCCTTACGCTGGTTGTGCTCGCGGGATGCGGCAGTAGCGAGGCGCCGTCCTCCCCCAAGGCCACGCCGGTGCGAGTCCAGAGCGCGAGTCGCGGACCCGCCGTGCCGCCGATCGACACGAATGGCGTCGTCGTCACGAAAGACGAGATGCGCCTGTCGTTCAAGGTCGGTGGCGTCGTGCGCCGCATCCACGTGCAGGAAGGCGACGTCGTCAAACGCGGCGCGCGACTCGCCGAGATCGAATTGACCGAAGTGTCCGCGCAGGTCGAGCAGGCGCAGCAGCTCGCCGAAAAGGCGACGCGCGATCTCGCGCGCGGTGAAAACCTCTACGCCGATCAGGTGATCAGCCTCGAACAGTTGCAGGATCTGCGCACCCAATCCGCGATGGCCGAGGCGCAATACAAATCGGCGCGCTTCAATCTCGGCCACTCGGTGATCACCGCGCCGCAGGACGGTACGGTGTTGCGCAAGCTCGTGGAGGAACGCGAGCTCGTGGCTCCCGGCGTGCCGGTGCTCGTGTTCGGCGAGAGCGGACGCGGCTACGTCGTGCGCGCGGCGCTCGCGGATCGCGAAATCGTCAACGTGAAGCGCGGCGACAAGGGCGAGATCCGCATGGATGCATTTCCCGGCCAGGCGATGACGGGCACCATTGTCGAGGTCGCGAGCGCGGCCGACGAACGCTCGGGCATGTTTCCGATCGAGGTGATCTTCGACACGGCGCCGCCGCGGCTCGTGAGCGGGCTCGTGGCGCGACTGCGTCTCGCGCCGACGTCGGACGCGGCGCCGCTCACCTACGTCCCGATGGCTGCGCTCGTCGAGGGCGATGGCGATCGCGCGAGCGTGTTCGTCATCGATGGTGGCAAGGCGCTGAAGCGTAATGTGCGGGTCGCGTTCATCACCGCCGACAGCATCGCGCTCGAAAGCGGCATCGCGGCCGGCGAATCGGTGATCACGGACGGCGCGCTGTACCTTGAGAATGGCGAAGCGGTGGAAGTCGTTCGCGATGCCACCAAGCAGGCGGTGAACACACCGACGCCCGGCGCCGAAGGCTAGACCAGGCGCCATGACCATCCTCGAATTCCCGATCCGCCGCTACCAGTTCACGCTGGTCGCGTTTCTCTGCCTCGTCGCCCTGGGCTGGTACGCGTTCAGCCAGGTCCCGCGCGAGGAAGATCCCTACTTCAAGATCCCGGGCTACACGATCGCGGCTATCTACCCGGGCGCGGATCCGAAGGACCTGGAGCGTCTGGTTGCGAAGCCGATCGAGGACCGGCTGGCGGCACTCGACGACGTCATGAAGATGGAGACGTCGATCCGCGACGGCGTTTCGTTCACCGCGATCGAGTTCGAGACTTTCGTCGACCCCGACAAGAAGTACGACGAGGTGACGCGCGAGATGAACGCGTTGCGGCCGGAGTTCCCCGCGGAGACGCAGATCGTGATCCGGCGTTTTTCGCCCGGTCTCGTGAACACGATCCAGATCGCGCTCGTGTCCGACGATGCGCCCTATCGCGAGCTCGAGGACTACGCGCGCCAGCTCAAGGACGCGCTGAAGACCGTCGATGGCGTGCGCACGGCGGAGAGCTGGGCGTATCCGTCGCGCGAGCTACGCGTCGCGATCGACCTCAAGCGCATGGCCGAGCTCAATCTCGTGCCCGCGCAGGTGATCGCCGGCGTGCAGAGCGAGAACGCGAACATTCCCGCGGGCTTCGTCGATCTGGGACCGCGCAGCTTCTCGCTCAAGACCTCCGGTAGTTATACAACGCTCGACCAGGTGCGCGACACGGTGATCGCGTCCGCCGAGGGACGCATCGTGCGCATCCGCGATGTCGCGGACGTGAGCTGGAGCACGTCCGCGTACAACTACACCGGCCGTTACAAGGGCAAGCGCGCCGTGTTCGTCACGGCCAACCAGAAGGACGGCTACAACATCCTCGACGTGCGCGAGCGCGTCGTCGCCGCGGCCAACAACTTCGGCGCGCAGCTACCGAAGCGCGTCGCGCTCGAGATCGGGTTCGACCAGTCGGAAAACGTGCGCTCGCGACTCAACCGGCTATACGGCGATTTTGGCATCGCGATCGCGCTCGTCCTGCTGACGCTGCTGCCGCTCGGCTGGCGCGCGGCGGGCATCGTGATGGTGTCGATCCCGCTGTCGCTGTCGTTCGGCCTCGCCTGCCTCTACTTCCTCGACTATTCGCTGAACCAGCTCTCGATCGCGGGCTTCGTCGTCGCGCTCGGCCTGCTCGTCGACGATTCGATCGTCGTCGTCGAGAACATCGCGCGGCACATGCGCATGGGATACACGAGGATCGAAGCCGCGCTCGCGGGCACGAAGCAGATCTCCGTCGCGATCCTCGGCTGTACCGCGACTCTCATCTTTGCGTTCCTGCCCCTGCTCGTCCTTCCCGGCACGCCGGGAAAATTCATCCGCGTGCTGCCAATGGCGGTCGTCGCGACGATCATCGGCTCGCTGATCCTCGCGATGTTCATCATCCCGTTCATCGCGAGCCGAGTGCTCAACGAGTCGCAGGCTCACGAAAACGTCTTCCTGCGACGCGTGATGGGCGTGATCCACAACTACTACCGGCCCGCGCTGCACTGGTGTCTCGCGCGTCCGAAGCTCACCGTCGTCGCGGCGATCGGCGGTTCGCTGCTGCTGTCCGCCGCGCTCGTGCCCTTCATCGGCTCATCGCTGTTCCCGAAGGCGGACACGCCGCAGTTCCTGATCCAGGTGGAATCGCCGAACGGCACGTCGCTGACCGAAACCGATCGCGCGCTCACTCATGTCGAGGATGAGCTGCGCCGCATGCCCGAGGTGCGCGGCTGGTTCGCGAATCTGGGGCACGGCAATCCGCAGATCTACTACAACCACATCCAGCGCAACAACGCGTCCAACTACGCGGAAGTGTTCGTGCAGCTGCACGTCTACGACACTCGGCAAACGCCTGACAAGCTGCAGGCGCTGCGTGAGCGGCTCTCGCGGTATCCCGGCGCGCGCATCTACGTGCACGAGTTCGCGAATGGCCCGCCGATTTCCGCGCCGATCTCGATCCGTGTCGTCGGCCCCGAGCTCAATGTCATCGAATCCTTGAGCCACAAAGTCGAGGACCTCGTGAAGTCGACGCCCGGAACCCGGGACGTCAAGAATCCGCTCAACGTCGCACGCACGAATCTCAAGCTGCGCATCGATTCGCGGAAGGCGCAGCAATTAGGCGTGCAGACGGCGGAGCTGGACCGCGCCGTGAGGTTGTCGGTCTCGGGCATCCCCGTGGGCACGTTCAAGGAGACGACGGGCGAGCAGTACCCGATCGTGATCCGCACGCCGATCACGCAGCAGGCGGAGTTCGGCGCGCTCGAGCAGGTGCGCGTGCCGACGCTCGCCGGCTCGACGCTGCCGCTCTCGCAACTAGCGTCGCTCGAATTCGAGAAGGCGCCCACGCTGATCCAGCGATTCAACCGCGAGCGCGCGATGAGCATCGATGCCGATGCGGCGCCGGGTTACAACGTGGGCGAGCTCACCAAGGCGATCACGAAACAGCTCGATGCGATGCAGTGGCCGCGCGGCTACCACTACTCCGTGGGCGGCGAAGCGGAAGCCGGCGAAAAGGCGTTCGGCGGCATCGGCATTGCCATTATCGTAGCCATCTTCGGCATCTTCGCGATCCTCGTGCTCGAGTTCGGCAACTTCAAATCGACGCTGATCGTGTTGACGGTCGTGCCGCTCGGCGTGTTCGGCGGCTTGCTGATGCTGCTGTTCTCGGGCAACGACCTCTCGTTCGTCGCGTCGATCGGATTCGTCGCGCTCGTCGGTATCGAGATCAAGAACTCGATCCTGCTCGTGGATTTCACGAACCAGTTGCGCGAGCAGGGGGTGCCGCTGGACGAAGCCATCGAACAGGCGGGCGAGATCCGGTTCCTGCCAATCCTGCTGACATCTGCGACGGCGATCGGCGGTCTGCTGCCGCTCGCGATGCAGAACATCGGCCTGTATTCGCCCATGTCGTGGGTGATCATCGGCGGCCTGATCACGTCGACGCTGCTGGCGCGGCTCGTCACGCCCGTCATGTACAAGCTGATCCCGCCGCACATTTCTGTTTCAGCCCGGACTGGTGGCACACTCGCCGCCCCGGCCGGAGCGATGCCCGCCCCCGCCTCACGTCTGGAGTAGGTAGTTGCGTTCGGTATTCCTCGATTTCGGAACCGTCAGTCACGACGATCTCGACACGGCGAGTCTGGAAAGAGTGTTGCCCGGCATCGCGCTGCATTCCACCTCCACGGACGCGGAAGTCGACGAGCGCATCGCGGGTTGTGAATTCATCCTGACGAACAAGCTTGCGATCACGCGCGCTCGCATGCGAGCGGTGCCAGGACTGCGATTCGTCGGGCTCACGGCCACGGGCACCAACAACGTCGATCTCGACGCGGCGAAAGAGCTCGGCATCGCGGTCTGCAACATTCGCGACTACTGCACCGATTCCGTGGCGCAGCACGTGCTCGGCGTGATCCTCATGCTCACGCACCGCTTCCGCGAGTATTCGCAGGCGGCGGTCGACGGCACCTGGGCGCGGTGTCCGCAGTTTTCGGTGCCCGGCGCGCCGATACGCGAGCTGCGCGGTAAGGTGCTTGGCATCGTGGGTTACGGCACGCTTGGCCGCGCCGTCGCGAAGGTTTGCAGGGACGCCCTCGGCATGCGCGTGCTGGTCGCGGAGCGACCCGGCTCCAAGGGCGACGATCAAACTACCTTGAGTTCACCCGTGCGCGTGACGCTGGACGAGATCCTGCGCAATGCGGACGTGCTGTCGCTGCACTGCCCGCTCAACGATGCGACGCGCGGGTTGATCGGGCGGCGCGAACTGTCATTGATGAAGCCCGAGGCCATCGTCGTGAACACGGCGCGCGGCGCGTTGATCGACCTCGAAGCGCTGGTGGAAGCACTCAAGGGCGGCGATCTCGGAGGAGCTGCGATCGACGTGCTGCCGCAGGAACCGCCGGTGGACGGCAGTCCGATCCTGGATGCGTCGATTCCGAACCTGATCGTGACGCCGCACATCGCATGGGCGGCATACGAAGCGCGCCAGCGCGCCGTGGACGAGCTCGCACTCAACGTCGGGGATTTCCTGCTCGGCGGGCGTCGCGGAAGGGTCGTGTAGGGTCAGAACCCCGCAATCGACACGTCGAACGCCGCCCACAGCGCCGGATCGTTCCAGCTCTTTCGCGCGGTGCGCATCGCGCGTGACAGGGCCGCCACGGACGACGCGTTGCGGCCAATCACGTCGTTGTACAGATCATCCATGAGACGGGCCCCGGCGGCATCCTCGACCGGCCAAAGGGAAGCGATGACCGAATGCGCACCCGAGGCGTGCGCCGCGTAGCGCAGGCTCAACAATCCTTCGCCGGCTTCCGCGCGACCCAGCGCGGTTTCGCATCCGCTCAACACCACGAGTCCAGCGCTGAGGCGTTGATCAGCAAGATCGCCCGCAAACACCTCGCCGACACGCGGCTTGCCCTGCGCGTCGAGGGTACTAAGCACCAGCGCCGAAAGTTGCGGCGCCTCCGTGTCGCTGACCGCATGCGTCGCGAAATGCACGATGTCGTAAATGGCGAGATCGCGTCCGAGCAGAGAGTCGCGGCTCGCGTCGAAACCGGAGAGCACGTGGACGACGTCCCGATCGAGAAGCTTCGTGATCGTCGCGGCCTCGCGCGCGGTTGCGGGCAGCCGCGCCCACGATCGGGAGCCGCGCAGCGTCATGGCCGCGACTGGCAGCGCAGCGGCGGGTTCGCTGTCGCGCGTGAAGCGCGCGTCGTCGCGCGTGTAGACCGGATCGACGACCACGAGCGCGGCCGAGCTCTTGCGCAGCGCGCGTCGCCCGGAGGCGGGCGCGATCGCAAGGAACGCAGGCGCCACCGCCACGTCGTGCGAGTCGATGAGGAAGCGTGGCCTCACTCGATCACCGTGCGCCAGCGCGGCGAACGGCACCGCGTGCAACGAACCGTCGGGAATGAAATATACGGTGCGCGCACGCTCGAATTCCGCCGGCAGCGGCGTGATGATCAGCTCGTGAAGCTCCATGGCGCGCGCGATGCGTTCGTCTACCGACCCCGCGAGCCAGGAACGCATAGCGTCGTGCATGCGCCGCGCCGCCGCGTCGATGCGACTCGCGGCGCCCAGATCGACAAGCTGCACCCGCCCGCGAGTGAGCAGCCACGCGAACGCCTCGTCTTTACCGATCCAGTATTCGACGACCGCCGTGTCCTTTGGAATCGCATCGATGCGCGCGCGCAAGGTGGGCCGAAGGTCTTCGGCGCGTCGTCCGGCCGAGGCGGGCAGCCCGCCCGACAGGTCGATCTCGCGACGAAGGCGCGAGGCTTCCGAGCGCAGGATGCTGAGTCGCGCATCGTCCGCAGAAACCGTCTTGGACAACATCTCCAGCTGCTGGCGTGCGCCCGCCATCTGCTCGAACAGCTCCCGGCGCCGCTCGTTCGTCCTGGACTGGGCGGCGGCGGCCGTGGACCTGAGCCGAAAGTCTTCGAGCGCCCTGCCGCGCGACGCTTCCGCGATCGCAAGCGCAGCGATCGGATCCGCCGGCGCGGAACCGGCGCACGAATCCGTGCGCGCGAGCAGTTCGATCGTGAATCCAAACGCGGGCCGCACCGGCCGCCACAGCGAGGCGCGCAGCATCGGGTTGCTGCTGAAAGTACGCACCTCTTCGGCGCGTTGCAGGGCGCTTTCCGCGATGGCGAGCGCCTGGTCGCGCGCGCCCGCGGCGCACACTGCACGCGCCTGTACCAGGAGTGCCGCGAATTCCGACGACACGAGTTCGTGCGTTCGGTAGTAGTCCGCGGCAAGGCGCGCATCTCGCGCGGCGCTGACGGCATCGCCCTCGGCGAGCGCAATGCGGGCGCTCGCGAGTGTGGCCCCGATGCGGATCGCCGGATCCGGGAGGTCACGCGCCGCGAGCAGCGGCGCGGTCAGCGATTTCGCGATCGCGAGATCTCCGACCTCGATCCGGTCGTCGATCAGCTCGAGCGTGATGCGCGCCTTTTCCGGCGGAATTTGCGTGGTGCGCAACGCCGCTTCGCGACGAGCAATGGCCTCGCGCCCGCGGCCCGTATCGCCAAGCACATTCGCCAGGGTGCGCAACGTGATGGCGCGATCACGTGGCCACTCCTGCTCGGGCCGCAGCTCGAGCGAGCGTTCGAGGTAACTCAGCGCTTCGCCGAAGTTGCCGATCGCATGATAGGCATTGCCGAGCCCGTAGAGCGACTTGGCCTGATCCACGCGGTTTTGCATGCGGAGGCTGCGTGTGTAGGCATCCGAATAGTGCCGCAGCGCACTGTCGTACTTGCCCAGCTTCAACTCGAGGAACGCGGCGTTCCTGAGATTGGATGAGTAGACAGCGGGGTCCTTGATGTTGTCGCCCTCCGCCAGAATCTCGAGGTGGCGCTTCAGCGCCTCCTGGTGCCGACCAAATTGGGATTCAAAGTAAGCCAGGTTGCTACGCATCGCGGACGCGCGATCCGGCTCGTGCAGCTGGTCGAAAGTGTCGAGCGCGCGCTGATATCCGGCGATGGCGTCGGCGTAGCGAAAGAGATGGCCACTGGTGGATCCCACTCCGTCGAGCGCCTGCGCATGATCGAAGTGCTCGCCGCGGCGCAGATGACCGGCGGCTATCTCGCGGAATGTGTTCCCCGCCGTCTCGAAGTTCCGTCTCGCGTCGGCCGCGTCCGCCTTTCGCATGGCGCCGTAGGTCATCGACCACGCCCAATGGAAACGCGCAAGGTCGCGGCCGTATTCATGGCCCAGCTCCTTGAAACGCGCTTCGGCGACGAACGCCGCCTCGAGAGATTCCTGGTAGCGTTCCATCGCGTTCATCAACGCAGACGCGTGCACGAGGCGCGTCTGCGCTTCGTCGAATCCGCCGGCTCCGAGAATGCGTGCGGCGCGCGCATAGGCGGCGATCGCGGATTCGTAAGCTTGCCTGGAGGCTCCGGGCACCGCGTCGATCTCGGCTCTGGAGATCATGGCGCCGCGCGAGTACGCAGTGTCGCCGCTGGCCATCGCGCGCCAGAAATCCACGCAGCGCGGGTCGTCCTGGGATGCGAGGCGGGATATCCGCACGTCCACCCTGCCGTGCGCCCGTTCCAAACCCATGACCGTGACATCCACTTTACGCGCGGGAGACTTTGCGACGATCAGGCGATGTGGCGGCCATCGGTGCAGCGCGTTTTCGGCCGTCGCGACCTCGGCGCCCGCCGCGCGCACTTCGAGCCGCGAGTTGATGTTCGTTTCGAATGCTTCGATCAGGATTTCCGTATCGGCGGGAATGTCCACGCTGCGCGTCACGCGCGCACTGCCGGGCAGATCGATCTCGAGCCGGCGCAACAGGCGGTCCGCGGGTAGGGAGCAGCCGGCGGGTATGGCGGCCGCGGTGACCGTTGCGGGCGCAATGGCGCACAGCACGAGCGCGGCCTGCGCAATTATCGCCAAGTAGATGGACCTCATGCGGCGAGGCTGCCCGAGAGCTTCACGACTCGTCAACGAGATGTTGCCGTGCTCGGGCCGCTTCTAGTCGTCGATCACGTCCCGCGCCCAGCGCAGCACCTTCCACAAGCGGTCGTTGACGAGCTGCTCTGCGGTCTCCCAGTCGAACCAACGCCATTCGTGATGTTCGGGTTTGCCGATCTCTGGGTTGACGGGTAGCGAGACCGCCTCGGTGCGCGTGCGCGCGATGAAGTAGCGCGCGCGCTTCTTGTCGCGTCCGTAGGGCTCGGTTTCGGTGAATGACTCGCCCCAGGCGAACTCGAGATCGTCGAGAGTCGCCTCTTCGCGAGCCTCCCGCTTCGCGGCGACCAACGGCTCCTCGCCGGCTTCGACGAGACCTTTTGGACAATCCCAGTAGTTGTAGACGCGAAGCAGAAGCACGCGCCACCCTTCCGGCGTCCTGCGCACGACGACAACACCTGCCGAAAGCGGCGGGCCTGAGGAGGGGTTATCGGGGTTCGCGGACATCTCCCGGCCATCAAGCCGGAACCGGAGAGGATTGTCGAACCACGACAACCCCTCCCCGGCACCATTGCATCATCAGGCCGCGAGATCCGCCGAAGCCGCCGCCACCGGTGCGCTCTCCTCGAACTCGAGCGTCACCGCGACGGCGTGAACCGTCGCCGCGACGCGCACCGCGCTCTGGATCGCCTCTCGCGAGACGTCGTGCGAACGCAGCTTCTTCTCGTGCGAGGTCACGCACAGGCCGCAACCATTCACCGCGGACACGGCCAGCGAGATCAGCTCGAAGTCGAGCTTGTCGATGCCGTGATTCGCGATCACGTTCATGCGCAGACGCGCGGGCATGGTCTGGTACTCACCGTCTTCCACGAGATGCAGAAAGCGGTAGTAGATGTTGTTCATGCCCATGATCGCAGCGGCGGCCTTTGCACCCTCGACTTCGACGTCGGCCAGGTGCGTCCTGGCTTGCGCCTCGATCACCCGCGCGAAGCCGGTGTTGCGGGCCGCGATCGCCGAGGCGAGCGCGATCGACCACACCTGCTTCTCGTTGAGCCCCGGCGCGCCGGTCGTCGTCAACACGGTGCCGAGGTTCAGCTTGAGATCGCGCGCGTAGTCGGGAAGCGCGTCACGAATGCCTTCGATCGTCGTGAGGGTCAAAGTCGGGGTACTCATTTCAGTCTCCAGTCAATTGAGCTCAGGCAGCCTTCAAGGTGTCTTCGCCCTTCTTCCAGTTGCACGGGCACAGCTCGTCCGTCTGTAGCGCATCGAGCACGCGCAGCACTTCTTCCGGGTTACGGCCGACCGACAGGTCGGTGACGTAGACGAAGCGGATCACGCCTTCCGGATCCACGACATACGTGGCGCGCTGCGCGACGCCGGCGTCCTTGTCGAGGATGCCGAGCTCGGTGGTCAGCTCGCGCTTGATGTCGGAGAGCATCGGGAACGGCAGGTTCTTGAGCTCGTCCTTCGTGCTGCGCCAGGCGTGGTGCACGAACTCGCTGTCGGTCGAAACGCCGAGCAGCTGCGCATCGCGCGCCTTGAACTCCTTGTCGAGCTTGCCGAACGCGGCAATTTCGGTCGGGCACACGAACGTGAAGTCCTTCGGCCAGAAGAAGACGACGCGCCATTTGCCCTGGTTGGTGTTCGCATCGAACGGCTGGAAGGCCTTGGACTGATCGTTCGAAACGACGCCGGTGAGCGAATACTGCGGAAATTTCTGACCAATACCTAACATTGAATACTCCTGATGAAACTCTGCGGGAAAAACTGGCTGGCTGCGGCTCCTCGAGGAGTCGCCGGCTGGCTCGGGGATGAACGGCATTCTCTAGGTAAATCCCCAGTACCGCCAATCGATTGATTGGATAAACTCCATAGACTCCATCTATGGCCGACCTCAAGCTCAAGGATCTGCGTTACCTCGTCGCCGTGGCCGACACGAAGCACTTCGGCCGCGCGGCGGAGCGCAGCTTCGTGAGCCAGCCGACGTTGTCGGCGCAGCTCAAGAAGCTCGAGGAATACCTCGGGGTCCAGCTCATCGAACGCGCGCCCAAGCGAGTCTCGCTGACGGTCGCCGGCGAGGAGATCGTCGAACGGGCACGCCGCATCCTCGATGCGGGTGACGAGATCGTCGAGCTCGCGAAGGGACACCGCGACCCGCTCGCCGGGCGCCTCAAGCTCGCGTTTCTGCCCACGATCGGCCCCTATCTACTGCCGAACGTCGCCGCGAAACTGCGCAAGGGGTTGCCACGCCTCGAACTGATGCTCTACGAATATCAGACCGATCCGATGCTCGAGAAACTACATTCGGGAGAGATCGATGTCGGAATCCTGGCATTGCCGATGCAACTCGACGGACTCGAGTCCTACGATCTCTATAAAGAGCCGTTCATGGTGGCTCTGCCGGCCAATCACCGGTTGAGTTCCCGCTCCACGATCAAACCGGAAGATCTGCACAACGAGACGCTGCTGCTGCTCGAGGACGGGCACTGCCTGCGCGACCAGGCGCTCGACATCTGTTCGAGCACCCACATCCACGAGAAGCAGGACTTTCGCGCAACCAGCCTCGAAACGCTGCGCCAGATGGTGGCCGCCGGCGTCGGAATCACGCTGTTGCCCGAGCTCGCGAGCCGCGGCGCGTACGGCAATGCGCGCGGCGTCTCGATCAAGCCCTTCGCGCGCCCCGTGCCCACGCGGACGATCGGCGCGGTGTGGCGCAAGTCGAGCGCGCGGCGCGAATGCATTCTCGCGCTCGCGAAAGTGATCGAGACGCACGCGCTGTGAAGGTCGCCGAACCGCAGGAGTTCACTCTGCGCTGCACGGACGGTCGCGAACTCGCCGCGCACTGGTTTCCGGCACAGGTTCGCCGCGGCGCCATCGTCATCAGCGCGGGCACCGGCTTTCCCCAGACTTTCTACTTCAAGCTCGCGAACTACTGCGCCGGGCGCGGCTACGACGCGCTGGTCTACGACTATCGCGGCATCGGCTGGTCGGCTCCTGCGGATCTCGCCAGCGAAACCGCGAAAATGAGCGACTGGGGCCTGTTCGACATCCGCACGGCGGTCGACGCGGCCGCGGGGCGCGCGGGCGACCTCCCCGTCTTCACGCTCGGGCACAGCGTCGGCGGACAATTCCTCGGGCTGCTGAAGAATCACGCGCTCGCGCGCGCGCACGTCCAGGTCGCGACCTCGGTGGGCTACTGGCCCTGGGAACACGCACCCTTTCGCTACCTCGCGTGGTGGTTCTGGCGCGTGCATGGCCCGCTCATGCTCGCGCTCAAGGGCTACATCCCCAGCGGCGGTGGTTGGGCGGGGTTACCGCTGCCGCGTGGCGTCTACGAAGAGTGGCGGCGCTGGTGCCTGCGTCCCGATCACTTCGGCCCGGATCTCGCGACCTATCTATCCGACAACGTGTTCGCGGACATTCGCGCGCCGCTGCTGAGCGTCGGCTTCACCGACGATCCGATCGCGACTCGCAAAGCCGTCGGCGAGTTGAACAAGTTCTTCCCCAATGCGCGCCGCGAATCGCTCTGGTATTCGCCCGCCGACGCGGGCGGCATGCGCATCGGGCATGAAGGCTTCTTCGCTTCGCGCAATCGGGAATTCCTCTGGAAGCCGGTGCTCGACTGGATAGACGCCCAGACCGGAGTGACGCCATGAACGAGGGCGCGGCGGCGGAGCACATAACGCCCTACGACCGCCTCGCGCTCGACGAAACGACGATGGTCGCGCTCCTCGCGTCAAAGACCCGCAGCGAGGGTCTCGTCGACTACTTCGGTGCGGAGCTGCATTCGGAGCTCGTCAAGCTCGCGCGCGCGACGACCGGTGCGCGACGACGGCGCGCACCCCGACGGCGCGTCTATGTCTTGCCCGGCATCATGGGTTCGCAGCTCGGCTTCGTACGCAGCGCGCCGAAGCCAGCCGACATCCTCTGGCTCGACCCGATCGACATCGCCTTCGGCCGTTTGACGGATCTCGCTCTCGTCCCAGGTTCCCGCATCGTCGCGCTCGGCGCGATGAGCTACACCTACCTCAAGCTCACGTTGAGCCTGCGCAAGGCGGGCTACGACGCTGTGCTGCTCGACTACGACTGGCGCCGCGACATCGCATCTCTCGGCAAGACTCTCGCGGAGCGCATCTCCGCGGACGGTCGAGAAGAGATCGCGATCGTTGGGCACAGCATGGGCGGGCTCGTCGCGCGCGCGGCGCTGACGCATGCCGCAGGCTCGCAGGTTTCGCAGGTGATCCTTCTCGGCACGCCGAATTCGGGATCGCTGGCCGCCGTGCAGGCGTTGCGCGGCACGTACTCGGTGGTGCGCAAGATCGCGATGCTCGATCTGCGTCACAGCGCGGAGTTCCTCGCGCAGCACGTGTTCTCCACCTTCCCGGGCCTGCACGAGCTGCTGCCCGCGGGCCGCGGCGCGAGCGACTTCGATCTGTTCGATTCGACCGTGTGGCCCGCCGACGGACCCGCGGCCAATGCGACGCTGCTGCGCAACGCTGCTGGCCTCGACGCGCGCCTCGCTCCGGCCGACGCGCGCTTCCATCTCGTGATCGGCTGCAATCGAACTACCGCAACCGGCGTCGCGCTGCGCGACGGAGAGTTCGAGTATGAGTACAGCCTGCAGGGCGACGGTACGGTGCCGATCGAGCTCGCCCGACTCGCGGGCGCGCGCCACTCCTATATCGAGTGCGGTCACAGCGACCTGCCGCTCGAAGATCGCGTCATCGCCGCGACGGCCGACCTGCTCGCGACGGGCGCCACGCAGCGGCTCGCCGCATCGCCGCCGCTGCGGCGCGGCGCGCTCACGCGCGTGCGCGATACCGAGCTGCGCGAGCACTACACGGGCAAGATCGACTGGCCGCACATGACGCCGGAGCAGCGCCGGCTGTTCCTCGACACGCTGAACGAAGCGCCGCGGGGACGAATGGTTAGGCGGCCGCTGCGCGCGGCCGACAAGCCCCTCGAAGTGCGCGTGCGTCTAGGCGACGTCGCCAATGCGCGAACGGCGGCGGTAGCGGTTGCCGTACTGCGCGGAGTGCCGGCGCGCGGCGCGGCGGCCGACGTCGACAAGCGCCTGGGAGGCGTGATCGACGATTGGCTACAACATCGGATCGTCAGCGGCGACGCCGGCAACGTGACGCCGATTCCGCGCGGTCTGCAGCGCGGCGGTCGCCCGGCGCGCCGCGCGCCTGACAAGCGCACCGCGTTCCTGCTGGTTGGCCTCGGCCGCTTCGATCGCCTCGGGCCCGACATCATCGAGCTCGCCGCGGAAAACCTCGCGCGCTTCGCCGAAGCGCCGCCGTATCGCTCCATCGCGACGGTGGCCTGGGGTGCACGCGCGGGGCTCGATGCGGTGGATTCGTTCGCCGCGCAGCTGCGTGGATTCCTGCGCGTGCGTGCCACGGGCGCGACGCGACTGACTCGAGTGGACCTGCACGTGCTCAATCGCCCGGAGGCAACCCGTGTTCATGCGGCGCTCTCCGACTTCGCACACTCACGTCCACCCGGAACGCTGCGCGTCGCGCCGCTCGCCCCCGCGCGCACGCGGACCCGCACGAGCTCACGCAAGGTGCCCGGCACCACGCATCTGATCGTGGCGGCGGATGCGCGCCGCGCCGGCCGCGAAACCTGGCGCGGCTCACTGCTCACCGGCGGAACTTCGGCGGCGATTTTTTCGCAGACGCAGGAGTTCACGACGTCCGCGCTCGAGAAGCTCGACCGCGAGTTCCAGAGCGCAAGCCTCACGAACGAGAAGGTCAAGACGCTCGGCGCGAAACTCGCGGCACTGACGCTGCACCCGGCGCTCGCCGACGCATTGCTCACGTCGCGGGCCACGACGTTGTCCATCGTGCACGACGCGGCGGCGAGCCGCATTCCCTGGGAAGCGCTCAACGTGCACGGCTGGTTTCCCGCGCTCGAGTCCGGGCTCTCGCGCCGTTATGCAACCGCCGACCTCGTGCCCGCGCGCTTCGACACCGCGCGGCGCGAGCAGCGCGAGCTCGGCGTTCTGCTCATCGCGAACCCCACGCTCGATCTCCCCGGCGCCGACGAGGAGCGCGCGCGAATCGCGACGCTGCTCGGCAAGTCTCGCTCGGCGCGGCTCGTCGAGATCGCAGGAAAGGACGCGACGGTTGCGCGCATCACGGCGGAGCTCGAATCCGGGCGCTTCGACGTGCTTCACTTCGCGGGACATGCGTTCTTCGATGAAAGTCAGCTCGGCGAGAGCGGTCTCGTGCTCGCGGATGGCGAGCTCTCGGGCGACGCGCTGTCGGCGTTGCGTCGATTGCCGCCGCTCGTCGTATTCAATGCCTGCGAATCGGCGCGCTTGCGCGGCCATGGCACCCGCCGCGGCAATGGGCCCGGGCTCGCGAAAGCGCGCGGCCAGGGAATGCAACGCAATCTTGGTTTGGCCGAGAGTCTGCTGCGCGCGGGACTCGCGCACTACATCGGCACGCACTGGCCCGTCGTGGACGCGTCAGCCGCGACGTTCGCGGGCGTGTTCTACCAATCGCTGCTGCGGACGAGCATCGGTGGCGCTCTCGTTCACGCGCGCCGCGCCGTGCGCGCGCGACGCTCGCCCGACTGGGCGGACTACGTGCACTACGGAGACTCGGAGTTCCGTCTCAAGGTCTTGTAGGAAAATTTGGCGCGTCAGCGCGCCACGAGCCAGCGATCGAACCACTCGATGTTGCTGCGCATGCGGTGCACGAGGTAGCTAGGGACATCGAGCCCGTGGTTCTGCCCCGGGTACACGATCAGCTTCGTGGGCACGCCGCGGACTTTCAGCACCTGGTACATCTGCTCGGCGCCGACGCAGGGCACATTGTCGTCGTCGGCCGCGCATTGAAATAGCGTGGGTGCGGTGATGCGCTCCGGCTGCAGGAACGGAAAGGCCAGCTTCTTCCACGTCTCGAAGTTTTCCCACGGGTACCCGAGCTCGAGCACGTATTCGCGCGCGTACATGTCGACGCCGAACAACGCGAGCACGTTCGCCACGCCGGCGCCGGAGATGGCCGCCTTGATGCGCTTGTCGCTCGCGATCATGTAGTCGGTGAGGATGCCGCCGTAACTCCAGCCGACGACGCCCAGGCGCTGCGGATCGGCGATGCCAGCGTCGATGAGATGCGTCATCCCGGCGCTGATGTCCTGCGCGTCGAGGTTGCCCCAGTCGGCGTAGATGGCGCGCGCGAAATCGAAGCCGCGGCCCGAGGAGCCGCGCGGATTGACCGCGAGCGTCGCGTATCCCGCGGCGGCGAACAGGCGCGCTTCGATGTTGAACTCGTGGCTGTGCTGGTAGACAGGGCCACCGTGGATGTCCGTCGCCAGGGGATAGCGCTTCGCGGGATCGAAGCCGGGAGGCAACGTGACGTAGCCGTGGATCTGCGCGTCGCCGCTCGCGAACTCCACGTCGCGCACTTCGCCGAGCTCGCGTTCCCTCACCCACGCGTTGTGATCGGTGAGCTGTCGCCGTCCGTCGACGGCGAAAATTTCCGCGGGCGTGTTCACATCGGTTTCGAGCAGCGCGATGCGGCCGTTGCTTGCGACCGCGAAGTCGTAGCCGAACCGCTTTCCGGAACTCAGGTAGTCGATCTTTCCGTCGGGAAGAATGCGCGCGAGCCAGGTGTCGCGGTCCTGCTCGATGAGCGCGACGATGGTGCCGTCAGGCGCGAACTTCGGCGCGTAGAACCAGCGGTCGATGCGCGCGGGACGCGTCACTTCGCCGGTCGCGAGGTCGCCAACTGCGAGTTGGAACGGCGCGTAGTAGATCCACTTGTCTTCGCCGCCTTCGAGCCACAAGAGGCGGCGCGAATCGGGTGACCAGGAGGGGCGTGCGCCCCAGTCCGGATCGTTGTCCGCGCCTGCGAAGGTGCTGATCTTCCGAGCGACTCCCGCGTCGACGCCCTGCACGAAGATTTCGTAGTTGGAGTCGCGCTCGGTGGCATCGCGCTCCTTGCCGACGTACGCGATCGACGTGCCATCGGGCGACCACGCGGGCGCTCCGTGATCGCGCTGGCCCGATGTGAGTTGCCGCGACTTGCCCGTCGACAGCTCGATGACGAACAACTGCGCCGTGCGATCGTCCAGATATCCGTCCCCGTCCCGTTTGAACAGGAACCGCTCGGTCTCGATCGGCGGCGGGATCTCGGATTCGCTGCCGACAGTGCGCCCGACTTCGGCAACCACCACGGCGCGCTTGCCGTCCGGCGAGAGGTCGAAGTCGCTGATGCCGCCGGCGATCTTCGTGATCTGACGCCTGGTCGTTCCTTGCAACCGCCACAACTGCGTCGTCTCGTTCTTCGCGGCGTCGCTGAGGAAATAGATAGTCCGCCCGTCCTTCGCGAAGCGCGGTTGCCACTCGCTCGTCTTTGGCGTGCGCGTGAGCTGTCGCGGCGCGCCCTCTTTCCAGCCTACCGACCAGAGATCACTCGTGCCTTTGTCGCTCTTCTTGTCGTTGCGCGAGACGGTGTAGGCGATGCGCTCGCCATCGGGCGAGAACGCTGGCTCGGACACCGTCGCCAGTAGATAGAAGTCGTCGAGAACGACCGGCGTAGCTGCCCGTGCTGTGGAGGACGGGGCCGCCAGCGGCAACGCTGCGAGCAGCAGCGCCGCCGCACTCCCCCGAAATGCCGACATCGTCAGGAGCCGCCCAGGTTTATCTTCGCTCCGGCGTAGAAGTAGCGGCCCATCGCCGAGATCGGGTAGGAGCTGTAGCCGAACGCCGGCTTCTGATCCAGCAGATTGTTGATGCCGGCGAAGACGTTCACCTGGTCGGAGATGTCGTACGACCCGTGGAGGTCGTGATCCCACTTCTCTATTCACGCGAAAGAAGCGCGAGTCGGCGTAGTCCGGGTCGCCGCGCAGTGTCTCGCGCGAGAAGCGGTCCGTCTTGCTGGCCCAGTTGAGGCCGTAGGCCAGCGTGAGCGGACCGCGAGTCCAGCTCACATCGAGCGTGCTCGCGAATTTCGGGAAGAACACTCCCAGGGAGTTCATCGGCGCCTCTCCCAGATCGTTGTCGAGCTCGGCACCCGGCGTCGCGACGAACTCGATCCGGTCGAGGTAGCCGCCGACGAGCTGGACACTGAAATCGCCGATGCCTGTGCTCCGTCGGTAGTCGAACGACATGTCGAGGCCGGACGTGCGGAAGCTCGCGACGTTGTCGGGCCGCACGGTGAATCCGGTGACGTATCCCGTGCCGGGATCGCGATCGATGCCCGCGCAGAAAGGATTGTCCAGCGACGGCTGGTCGACGCACAGCTCGGCGAGCTCATTGGCCTCCGGCGTGTTGATCGCGTCCGCGATCTCGATGTCGTACCAGTCGAGCGCCACGGTGAAGCCGGGCGTGAATTCCGGTCGCAGCACTACGCCCGCGGTCCAGGTCTTTGCCGTTTCTTCGCTCAGGTCACGGTTGCCACCGAAGGTTCCTTCGGTGAATACCGTCGCCTGCGGCGTGTTCGACGGCAGGAAGGTCGAGGGATCGATGCCGAGATCGTTCAACAATGCGGCGCAGTTCGCTGCGCGCGTGCTCGAGCCGTTGTTGAGTTCGTTGAGGTCGCAGGGATCGACGATGAAGTTGAACGTCGTGCTCTCGGGTGAGAACAGTTCGGAGATGTTCGGCGCGCGCACCGCCTGCGCATATGTGCCGCGGAACGTCAGCGATTCCACGGGCGCATAGACCGCGTCGACTTTCCAGGAGTTGGTCTTGCCGACGGTGCTGTAGTCGGACGCGCGGAATGCGGCGCCCAGCGACAGCTTGTTCGCGAACCGGGCGTCCGTGAGCAGCGGAAGATTGATCTCCGCGAACAACTCCTTCACGTCGAAGCTGCCCTCGGACGGCGTGATCGGACCGACCCACGTGAGGCCGTCCTGGATTTCCTGCGCGGGCACCGAGTCGCTGGCCTCCTTGCGATACTCCGCGCCGAGCGCGAAGCCGATCGATCCGCCCGGTAGTTTGAACGTGTCGCCGAGATCGCCGGACAGGGACCCCGAGACGACGTTCTGCGTGACCTTCGTGTGGCTCACACTGTCCGTGTTGACCCAGTCGGCCGCGCGCGGGTCGCGAAAGCCCGTGCCCCAGATGTTGTAAGGCAGACACCCTTCGAGGGCGGGATCGGCATCGGGATCGAGCGACGAGCGGCACACCTCGCGGCCGCTCACGGGATCCGTGACGACGTCGATCGCGGCGAGCCAGCGATCCTCGAACCGGTTGTTCACCTCGACGATCTGGCTGCGCGTTTCGCCGTAGACGTACGATGCCTCCCAACTCAGGTTGTCGCTGACCGCGCCACTCAACGCGAGCACACCGCGCAGGGTCTCGCGAGTCGTGTCCTCGCCGTTCGTGCCGAGATCGAAGTTGTCGCGCGTCACGATCACACCGTCGGGCGTGGCGGGGTCATCGAAGAAGATCGCCGCGGCGCCGGGTACGATCGCGTCGCGGATCACGCCCGGCATCCACGGATTGTCGGGCGTCATCAGTAGATAGAAGTCGTACGACGGCTGGGCGATCGAGAAGGCGCGCGTGCGCGCGTACTTCGCCTCGGCGGAAAGCGTGAGCGAGTCGCTCACGTCGAAGTGGCCGAGCAGATTGACGAGGTGGCGCTCGCTCTCGGGGAAAAGATCGCCCTGGTAGCCATTGGTCTGGGTGCTGGATCCGCCCTGCGTGTAACCGCCGGAGTTTTCGAGCAGGAAACCGCGGTCGTATACGTTGCCGGTGCCCTCGAAGTCCGACGCGAAATCGAAGTCCACGTCGACCGCGCCCACGGGGGAGCTGTCGGCGTAGCGGATGTCGTTGTAGGGAACGTTGTCCGGCAGATCCGGATCGTCGCCGAGATCGTCCTGGTTCTGCGCGAGATCGAAGCGGTTGAGCGGACGCAAATACGAACGGTCCTGGTCGAAGACGCGATCGTCCTTGCTGTACTCGTAGGCCATCGCGACGTTGCCGCGCCCCTCGGCGAAGTTCAGGCCACCGGTCACCGCCATGAAGCGGTTGTCGCCGTCGCCGCGGCTCGAGCGGCTCGCCTGCCCGCGAAACTTCAGTCCTTCGAAATCCTTTCGCAGCCGGAAGTTCACGACGCCGGACACACCATCGGCGCCGTAGATCGCCGACGCGCCACCCGTCAGCACATCGACCGCCTCGAGGAGGTCGGTCGGGATTGCGTCGACGTCGACCGCCGCGGAACCCGCGAGACCGGACACGTGACGCCGGCCGTCGACCAGCACGAGCGTGCGATCGACACCGAGGTGGCGCAGATCGAGAAGATTCAATCCGACCTCGCCGAAACCCGGATTGGAGCCTGCCGTCAGGTCACCGGTGATCGAACCGACGAGCGCCGGCGATTGCGCGAGGAAGTCCGCAAGGTCTGTCTTGCCGGATTGCGCGAGCGTTTCCGACGAGAAGGTCGTGACCGGGTTGGCGAAGCCCTGCGCGTCCTGCCGGATCCGCGATCCGGTGATCACGATTTCCTCGACGACCGGGTCGCCGGCGTCCGCGGGCTTGTTAGACGCGGACTGCTGCGCGAGGGCGGCGGGGACGCCGAGCGTCGCGGCGGTACCCAATATCAGGGAGATCGGCAAAAAATTCTTTCGACGCATGGTTCGCTCCTGCAACGCTGCCAATGATTCCCTCGCCTGTCGGCAGGATGTTGGCAAATGCGGGTCGAGTCAATTCACGCGCGGCAGAACGAGTGGGCTAGAATGTGGGACACATGGAAGCCCTAATCGCGCTGCTGTCCGACCCCGCCGTCTGGATGGCTTTTCTCACGTTGACGGCGCTCGAGCTCGTGCTCGGCATCGACAACATCATCTTCATCTCGATCCTCGTCGACAAGCTGCCGCCTGTGCAGCGCGAGAAGGCGCGGCGCATCGGCCTGTTTCTCGCGATGTTCATGCGTGTAGGACTGTTGCTGGTCCTTGCCTGGATCGTCGGGCTCACCGCGCCGTTGTTCACGCTGCCGGTTCTCGACGCGGAGATCTCCGGCCGCGACCTGATCCTCATCGCGGGCGGCCTGTTCCTCGTGTGGAAGTCCACCAAGGAAGTCCATCAGCTCACCGAAGGCGAGGAAGGTCACGCGTCGACCGCCGTGAAGGCGAGCTTCGCCGCGATCATCACGCAGATCATCATCATCGACATGGTGTTCTCGCTCGACTCGATCATCACCGCCGTCGGCATGGTCGACGAGGTTTCCGTCATGATCGCGGCGGTGATCGCGTCCGTCGGTCTCATGATGCTGTTCGCGCGCGCGATCGGAGAATTCGTCTCCGCGCACCCATCGATCAAGATGCTCGCGCTGTCGTTCCTGCTCGTCGTCGGCGTGATGCTGATCGCGGAAGGCTTCGAGCACAAAGTGCCGAAGGGTTACGTCTACTTCGCGATGGCGTTCTCGGTCGCCGTCGAGGTCCTGAACATCCGCATGCGCAAGAAGAAGCATTCAGCGTCGAAGCCCGTCGACCTGCACGAGCCATACAAGAAAAGCTAGTTTGGGCTTGATGTTGGGCGGCGAGACTCTATATTCGCGCGAGCGCGATTCGCGCCGGGAGTGATAAATGATCTTCGCCCTGCTCAGATTTCTGGGGGTGATCTGGATTGCAGGCTTCATCGCGTTCGCGGTGGCCGCCACCTCGGCCTATCTCTTCTCATCCGCCGACAGCCAAGCCCGCACGCAACGCTGGTCCGCGCGCTTGACGACGGCACTGATCTGGCCGATTGCATTGATGTCGGCGGCGGGACGCACCCGCCTGTTTCGCGGTTTCTAGTTCTTCGGGAGTAACGCTCATGGCACAGGTTTCATCGATTTTTCGCGGCGGAAATGGCGGTAGCGGCGATCGGCCGGAATTGCCCATCAAAAGCATTCTGATCTGGCTCGGGATCATCGCCGTGGCCATCATCTTCGTCATCGTGGCGGGTTGCGGCGTGAAGGTGGTCGACACCGGTCAGCGCGGCATCAAGACGACTTGGGGCAAGATCGCCTCGGAATCCCTGCCCGAGGGTTTCTACGTGTTCAATCCGATCTCGAGCAAGATCGTCGAGATCAACACGCGCGTGCAGCGCTTCGACGGCGAGACCGACACGTACACGCGCGACGTGCAGCAGGCGGCGGTGAAGTACACGCTCAACTACCGCCTGCAACAGAACGCGGCGCACCTCATGTACCGCGACGTCGGCGTCGACTGGGAGCAGAAGCTGATCCCGCAGGTCGTGCTCGGCACGCTCAAGGAAGTCGTCGGCAAGTGGGACGCGGTCGATCTGATCTCGAACCGCGACAAGGCGGCGGCGACTGCCTTCGACGCGATCAAGGCCAACCTTGGTGAACGCAACGTCGAGGTGTCGCGCTTCGAGATCACCGACATCGCGTACACGACCGAGTTCGAAACCTCGGTCGAGCAGAAGGTGATCGCGCAACAGAAGGCGATCGAAGAGCAGAACCGCACGAAGCAGATCGAAGAGCAGGCGCGCCAGAAGGTGTTGTCCGCCGAGGCCGAAGCGAAGTCCATGCAGATTCGCGCCGAAGCTCTCGAGCAGAACGCGAAGCTCGTCGAGTGGGAGGCCGTGCAGAAATGGAACGGAATCTTGCCGCAGTACATGCTGGGCGGCGGAGCGGTGCCGTTCATCAACCTGACGCCCAACAAGAACTGAGTCAGCATTGAACGAGCCGCGGCCGCCCGCGCTGATCTTCGATTGCGATGGCGTGCTCGTCGACAGTGAGATGCTGTCGAGCAAAGTCGAGGCCGGGATCGCGCGCGATCTCGGCCTCTCGCTGACCGCGGAGGAGGCGCACGACCTCTTTCTCGGGCAGACGGTCGAGGGCGTGGTCGAGAAATTCTCGGAGCTGGCCGGTCGTCGCCTACCGGCCGGCTTCATCTACAACTGGGCGTTCGCGACTGCGCATGCCTTCGTGCGGGAGCTCGTACCCATCGCGGGCATCCGCGACGCGCTGGCCGGTTTCAGCAGGATCGGGCATCGCATGGCCGTCGCCTCGCAATCTCCGCTCGCGCGCGTGAAGCTCTCGCTCGAGGTCGCGGGTCTGGCCGCACCTTTCGGCGAACACGTGTATGTGACCTCGATGGTGGCGAGGCCCAAGCCCGCGCCCGACATCTACCTATTCGCGGCCGAACGCCTGGGGGTCGTCCCGGCCGACTGCATCGTGATCGAGGATTCTCCCGCCGGTGCGGCGGCGGCACGCGCGGCGGGCTTCCAGGCGATCGGGTATGCGCCGGCGGAGACCTTCGACGCCATGTGCGCGAGCGGTGTGCGTGTGATCCGCTCCATGGACGAACTCGTCGCCAGCATCGCGTCGCTGAGCAGTTAGTCCGCGACCCGGGGATTTCCAGTATTGCCTTTCCCCGAGGGGGCGCGGTCAAATCTGCTTCAATCCACGTCCCTCATCGATGAGGGGCGATTCGCTTGGGATCCATGCAAGACGGAAATCGGCACGAGGTCCGGTTCTTCGATGCCGATGGGTCAACCTCGGCGTTTGTATTGCCCGCGTCCACTCGTGAGGTTCGCCATGCCGACGTCGCTACGTTCTGTGGAATCCGAGGCTTTGAAACTGACGCCCTCCGAGCGCGCCGAACTGACGGGGCGACTCATCGCAAGTCTTGGGCCGCCCCAGCCGCTGCATCCCGCCTGGGAGACGGAAATCACCCGGCGTGTTGCGGATCTCGACGCAGACCGAACCCAGGCAGTTCCGGGAGAAGTAGTGCTGGCGGAAGCCGAGGCCCTGATCGAGTCGTTCAAGAAGTCCTGATTGGTTCAATGGCAACCTCTCGACGGCGATCGACTTCAAGAGCACGGTGAGCGGCGGGCTATACATCGTCGATGTGCGGACCACGGCTATCTACCGGCTGATCGCGGGGATCTGACGGAAATTGGGGCCTGACCCCAATTTCCTACCCCACTGCCTCCACGATCCGCGCCCGCTGCTTCGCATCCGGCAGCGCGCCGAAGCCCGCCGACAGGTTGTCGACGAGATTCTTCACCTTGCCGGTGGCAGGGATCACGCAGGTGACCGCGGGATGCGCCAGCACGAACTTCAGGAACAACTGCGCCCAGCTTCTCGCGCCGAATTCCGCCGCCCATGCCGGAATGGTCTTTCCCTTCACGGCGGTGAACAGGTTTCCGTCCTCGAACGCGCGGTTGATGAGGACGGCCACGCCCTTGTCCGCGCACAGCGGCAACAGCTTCTTCTCCGCGTCGCGCGTCGTGACCGAATAGTTGAACTGCACGAAGTCGAGCTTCTCGCGCTCGATGATGGAGAGAAGATCGGGGTACGAACTCGTCGTGTAGTGCGTCACGCCGATGTACTGGATCTTCCCCTTCTCCTTCCAGCGTCGCAGCGTCTTCAGATGCACGTCGAGGTCGACGAGGTTGTGCACCTGCATGAGTTCGATGCGCGGATGCTCGAGCAGCGACATGGACCGCTGCATCTGTTCGATGCCCTTCTGCTCACCGTGTCCGCCCGATCCCGGCGTCCAGACCTTCGTCGCAACGAAGGCCTTGCCCTGCTGCTCCGCCGTCAGCAGATCGCCGAGTACGGATTCGGCCGTGGAGTACATAGGCGACGTGTCGATCAACGTCGCGCCCGCGGCGAAGAACGAACTCAGGACTTCGCGCAGTGGCGCGCGGGCCGCCGCTTCGGCGCCAACTTCGAAGGGTCCCGAAGTGCCGAGACCGACCGCGGGCAACATCTCGCCCGTCGATGGAATCTTGCGCTTGAGTATCGGGCCGGGCGGCACGATGGTGCCATCGGGGTCGTGATCGTGAACCGTGCCGTCATCATGGCCCGCGGCTCCGCCCACGCCAGCCATCGCGGCGCCGCCGCTCAAGGTCAGGAAGCTTCTGCGGTCCATGACGACTCCCGGCAAACGACGTTGCGTTCAGATCGAGGCGGCGTCCGTCCCAACCACGGCATCCGCGCCCTGCGACACGATGTTTTCGAGCATGAGCGCGCGCGGCAACACCTGGCCCGCGTAGAACCGCGCGGTCGCGAGCTTGCCGCGCAGGAACTCCGCGTCGGGCGAGCCGGCCTCGAGCTTGCGCGCCGCGATGTCGGCCGAGCGTGCCATGAGCCAGCCGCCGATCACGACACCGCAGAGCTTGAGGAACGGCACGGACACCGCCATGGCGCGATCCGGCGAAGTGGTTAGAGCGCCCGACAACGATGCCGCTGCATCGCGCAATTTTCCCACTCCCGAAATCGCCGCCACTTTGACCTTCTGCGCCGTCGCGTCCGTCGATGACAGCGAGTCGAGCGATTCCTGCATCTCGTCGAGGAGTTTGCCCAGCACCGCGCCGCCGTCACGGCCGAACTTGCGGCCTATGAGGTCGTTCGACTGGATGCCGGTCGTGCCTTCGTAGATCGAGGTGATGCGTACATCGCGCAGCGTCTGCGCGGCGCCGGTCTCCTCGACGTAGCCCATGCCGCCGTGCACCTGGATGCCGGTCGACGCGACGTCGATGCCGTTCTCGGTGCAGAAGCCTTTCACGATCGGAATCAGCAGATCGCCACGCGCCTGGGCTGCGGCGCGCACTGCCGCATCGGGATACGCGTGACCCAGATCGAGCTGCGCCGCGGCGTACAACGCGAGCGCGCGCGACGCTTCGACGGTCGACTTCATCTCCAGCAGCATGCGCTTGACGTCCGGGTGACCGATGATCGGCTGTGGCGAGGAGCCCGTGCCCATCGAGGCGGAGCCCGCGATCTTGGCCATCGTCACCGGTGGCTTGCCCTGCACTCGCGCGCGCGCCCAGTCGACGGCCTGCTGGAACGCGCGCTCGCCCTGCGCGTAACCCTCGAGCCCGACCGACAGGCGCGCGACATTCATCATCACGAACATGTACTCGAGACCGCGGTTCGCTTCACCGACCAGCAGGCCGAGCGCGCCCTCGTTGTCGCCGTAGGTCATCACGCAGGTGGGACTCGCGTGGATGCCGAGCTTGTGTTCGATAGACGCGCAGAAGACATCGTTGCGCGCGCCCGCCGTGCCGTCCGCATTCACCCAGAACTTCGGCACGATGAACAGCGAGATGCCGCGCACGCCGGGCGGGGCGCCTTCGATGCGCGCTAGCACCATGTGGACGATGTTCTCGGTGAGGTCGTGCTCGCCGTAGGTGATGAAGATCTTCTGGCCGTAGAGCCGGTAGTTCGGGCCCGCGGGGACGGCGCGCGTGCGCACCTGCGCGAGATCGGAGCCGGCCTGCGGCTCGGTGAGGTTCATCGTGCCGGTCCACTCGCCGCTCACCATCTTGGGTAGATAGAGGTGCTTCTGCTGCGGCGTGCCGAACTGGTGGACGGCCTCGATCGCGCCCTGCGTGAGCATCGGACAGAGCTTGAACGCGAGGTTTGCCCCGGCCCAAAGCTCCTCGACGGCAGTGCCGAGTACGGTCGGAACTCCCTGGCCACCGTACTTGACGTCGGAGCGCAGCGCCGGCCAGCCGCTCGCGCAGAACTGGTTGTAGGCCTCGCGGAAACCCAGCGGCATCGTGACGCCGTCCGCCGACCAGCGCGCGCCCTCGCGGTCGCCGAGCTTGCAGAGCGGATCCAATACGCCTTCGGCGAACTTGGCGGCTTCGTCGAGAATGGCTGCGCTGGTTTCGCTCGAGTAGTCGGCGAAATCCGCGCACGCCGCGAAAGGTTCGTATCCGATGAGCTCATCGAGGACGAACCGGATTTCCTTGACCGGTGCGCGGTAAGTCATGGGGCAACTCTCAGTGGTTGGCGAGCGCGGGCACGATGTTGGCCGCGGCGAATTCGACGAAGCTCTTCACGCGAATGTCGTCCTCGAGCCCGGCCGGAAACACGGCGTACAGTGGCGCGGCCGACGGCGCTTGCCAATCGGCGAGCACCCTACGGAGCTTGGCGGTCGCCACACCCTGGCGGCACAGGAACTCAGGGAGCAACCCGATGCCGAGACCCGCGACGGTCGCGCTGTGCAGCACCGCGGGATCGTCTACGCTGAGTTTCGGGCGCACGCGCACTTCGGCGCGCGCCGACGCCTTCGTCATCTGGAATCGATACTCGGCGCCCTCGCTCGCCGGCGTGAGCAGCGCGTGATCGCGCAACCCTTCCGGTCGATCCGGCGGCGGATGCTTGGTGAGATACGCCGGCGTCGCGGCGAGCACCGCGGGCGGCGCGCCGAGCAGCCGGCTCCCGAGCTTGGGATCGGTGTTGACGCCCGCACGGATCGCCACATCCCAGTCGACGCTGTCGTCCGCATCGAGCACGACGTCGAGCGCGATGTCCGGAAAGCTGTCGAGGAAGCGCGGAACGAGCGGCGCCAGCAGGATGCGGCCATACGTCGGATCGGCCACCACGCGCAGCGGACCGCTGGTTTTGTTCGCGAACGTTTCGGCGAGCTGGCGGACTTTCTCGACCTCGACACCGATCGCGCGCGCGTGCGGCAACACGGCGTCACCGGCCGCGGTGAGAAAAATCCGGCGAGTGGTACGCTTCATGAGCTGCACGCCCATGGATTTTTCGAGGTCGGCGATCGCGCGACTGATCGCGACCTTGGGGACACGATAGGCCCGGGCGGCTGCGGAGAACCCATTGAGCTCGATGACTCGCGCAAAGACAGCGAGCTGAGCAGCGGTCCATAATTCACTCATAGGCGCACCAAAGGGAAGAATGGTGCGAGTATTGTTTCACTAAAGAATCTGAAAAGGAAAGGCCCATGAAGATTTCGATGTACGCGATGAGCCATGACGTGTTCCGGAAGGCGCTGTCTCAGCTGCTGTTCGTCATGGAGAAAGGCATCGCGAACGCGAAGACACGCAACTTCGACACGAGCGTCTTCGTGGGCGCGCGACTCGCACCCGACATGCTGCCGTTCGCCAAACAGATCCAGCTCACGAGCGACTTCGCGAAGAATTCCATGGCGCGGCTCGCGGGCGTGGATCCGCCGAAGTTCGAAGACAACGAGACGACGATGGACGAACTGCTCGCGCGCGTGAAAAAGACGATCGACTACATCGATTCGTTGCCCGCCGCGTCGCTCGAGGGCAGCGAAACGCGCGACATCAAGATCCCGCTGCGCGACCGCACCGTCGAATTCAAAGGGCTCGCGTTCCTGCAGCACTGGGCGCTGCCGAACTTCTTTTTTCATCACGTGACCGCGTACAACCTGCTGCGTCACAACGGGGTCGATATCGGAAAGCGCGATTTTCTCGGCGGCTGATCGACTCACCCAAAACGAAAAGGCCGTCCCGAAGGACGGCCTTTCCGCCGCTGAAAACCAGCGATCAAACGATCATCTGATGATCGTCACGCGCTGTGGCGCGCTGCGGCGATAGCCGTCCGACACCGTCACATGGATCTTGAACGACGTCGACGGATCCGCGGCCAGCGCCGTGGCATCGGCCACGCTGAGCACGCCCGTCACCGGATCGATGCTGAACAGCGACGCCGTTGAGGTCGAGCCCGCGCCCGCGTAGATCTGCCAGCCGGACAGCACGTCACCCGCATCGGTATCCGTGCCGAGCACCGTGCCCACCGCGTCGCCGTTCGCGGTTCCGCCCAAACGAAATTGCTGATGCAACGAGACCTGCGGCAGTACGTCCTGCACGTACTTGATGATGTAGTTCATCGCCGGACGCTGGGCGCCTTCCGAACCCGCCTGCGACCAGACGAGCCATGCGCCCTGCGCGTTGCGCCAGTGGCTGTTCTGCTTGTAGCCCCAGAGCGTGACGCCCGTGACGCCCGGATGGTCCCAGTAGACCGGGAAGATCTTGCGCATGCCGGCCAACTGCACGGCGTCGTCGGTGCCGTCGACGTCGAGCTCAGTCACCTGGATCGGGAAGCCGAGCGCGGCGATGCGATCGAGGTTCGTGCGGTACGTCGTCATCGGCGGAGCCTCTGACTGCGAGAACGCATGGCCCTGGAGGCCCACGATGTCGATGAGCCGCTCCGACTTCAGCATCTTGATGAGATTGATGTACCGCGTCGTCTGCGGCGTCTCGTTCTCGATGCTGTAGTCGTTGAGCATCAGCTTGGCGCGCGGGAAATACTGACGCGCGAGGCGGAACGAGTTCAACACCCAGGTCCACTCCGTCGCCGAATCCCGCGGGCCCGTGCCACCCAGCGCATCGCAGTAGCCACCGCCACCATTCTCACGGGTGCACGGCGGATCGTGCAGCGGCTCGTTCGCGACCTCGAGGATGTCGATGTCGGGGTAACGGGCTGCCACGGCAGCGAACCACTCGTGAATCTCGGCGAGCTGTTCCTCGACGGGCAGTTCGTCGATCCAGTTCGGCTGCTGGTTGCCCCAGACGAGCACGTGGAAATGGAACGGCCAGCCGTTGTTCTTCGCCAGCGCGTAGGCCGTGTCCAGATCGTTCCAGTTGAACACGTCGCGCTGCGGCTCCGCGGAACCCCACTTGCCCGCGTTCTCCGGCGAGAGCTTGTTGAAGTAGTTAGCGAAGTTGATGCTGGCGTTGCCCGGACTCCACGCGCTGCCCAGGAATTTCGCCTGACCCGTCGCGATGGGCGGACCCGGATAGGTGTAAGCCGCGGGCGGCGGAGGCGGGGGTGGCGGACAGGTCGCGGTGCCCGGTGCGCCGTTGAGCTGGGCGACGGTGTAGCAAGTGCCCGCCGGACCGAACGCGAGCTTGTCGAAGAACAGACCGTCTTCGCGCGAGCCCCAGTTGAAGGTCTGCGTGAGATTGCCGTCGGGTACGACCCAGGCGTTGGGACCGATTCCACCCGTGGTTCCCGGGTGGTTAGTCAGCCGGATCCACTTCCAGACGTTCTGTCCCGCGGCACCGATGACAGTGACCGTCGCGCCCGGCGCCGAATGACCGCCCTGACTCGTGTTGTACAGGCCCGTCCACGTGAGGCTGCCGAAGCCGTTCGGAATGTAGAAGCTGTCGTCGTTGCCGCCCAACGGCCCGATGTACACGCGCACGTACAGGTCGTAGTTTCCGGCGGACGGGAATGTCACCTGGTACGAGGCAACCCGATCCGCGGTCGGGTTGGTCGTGCCGTTGAGGCCCGTGATGTATGTGACGTCGCCGAGAGAGGCGATCGACAGACTGGAACCGAGTGTGCCCGTCTCGGCCTCGACGATGACGGGCGCTTGCGCCAATGCCGTCAGTGGCAAAGACGCGAGCAGACACGCGCGCAGGAGCGCGCTTCGTTGCTGGAACATGAAATTTTCCCCTTCGTTTTTTTGTGCGGGGGATGCGGCGCATCCCTTCGCCGGTTCGAATCTAGCCCAACAAGATGTGAAATTCGATACCGGTAACATGGGGAACGCCGAGTGCCGGATTTTTCCCGCGTTCCCGGCAGGTTGTGACCCACTGCGCGAACCGCCTATGGATTCGACATAAGCGCGCCAAATCAGCCATCCGCCTAGTCAGGGAACGGGAGCTATGTCACGGCGGCCCCTCCGGTGATTTGCGACTCTGCATGCTCAATCCGGGGAATTTTCACGAATGCAGGCGAGCGCGAGTGTCACAGCTAGCGGCGATTCGAAAGCCGCCATCGGAGAAGCGTTAAAACAGGCGCTTTCCGGGAATCGACTGCAATCCATTTCGTTGCACGACGAGCGCGGCGACGTGCTGTGGCTCGACGAAGGCGCGCTCGGTCCCGACGAACACAATCTCGTTGTCGAAGCCGCCGCCGCTCTTGCCGCCGGCCCCGACAAGACCTACGTATTCCAGAACGTCGGCGACGGCCGCGCGGCCGCCTTCCTGCCCGCGCGCTCGCCACTCAACGATCTCGTCGGCATCGCGATGATCATCGCCGACGCAAAATTCCTCGACAGCCGCGGCGCCGCGAAATTCGTGACGCCGACGACCACGAACCTCATGCGGCGACTCGCATTCCTGCGCAAGCCGCCGCCCCCGGCGGCTCCCACGCCGCCGGCCGCGCCGCCGGCGAACCGGGTAGCTAGCCCGCAGCCGCCGCCGAAAGCGCCGCCGCCGCGTCCCGCCGCGCCACCGGCCGCCGCTCGTCCCGGCATTCCGCCTCCCGCGCAGCGTCCGCCCGCACCGCAAGCACCGGCCGCGCGTCCCGCCGCGCCGCCGGTCGCACAACGTCCCGCTGCACCTCCCGCTCGGCCACCGGCTCCGCAGGCCCAGCAGGCGAGGCCAGCCGCGCCGTCGCCGAAGGCCGCGCAGCCGCAGCGGCCCGCTACCACGCAGGCTCCACCCGCGCGTCCCGGTGCTGGCGCGAAGCCGGGTGCACCGGCCGGCGCGTCGCATCGCTCGGCCGCCGATTCCGATTCGATCGCGTTCGAGATCTCGGACATCGATCCGAAGTCGCTGCTCAAAGGTTCGGGGCGTCAGGCCGCGCCGGAACCGAAGCGCCCGGATCTACGCGTCGTTCAAACTGACCGCCTGCCGAAACTCAAGATCGATTCGGATCCGATTCCCGTGTTGATCCAGGACAACGAGCCCTACATCGGAGATATGGCTCCGGAAGCGGATCTCGCGGCCGACGTGTCGGGTGACGAGGTCACGACGGAAGTCGAGACGCTCGACGATTCCGAAACGAACATGAACGTCGAGCCCGAGTACGTCGACGAGGCGCAGCAGGGCCCGGGCCCCGGCCAGTTCGATTTCTATGGCCAGATCTTCGAGCTCCACGTGCAGGAGCTCATCAAACTCAAGGGCACCGGCGGCACGCGCCGTTTCGAAGTGCTCGTGCGCGATGCTCACGCCGACAATGAATTCGGCGTGGCGCCGGACCGCGTCATGCAGGACGTGCACGATCCGAGCGCGAACTCCGACCTCGACCGCATCGTCGTCGAGCGCCTCTTGCTCTGGCTCACCGAGAACCGCGGTTTCTGGGAAACCACCCCGGCCAGCTTCTCGGTGAACCTCGGCATGGGAACGATCGCGGATCCCAAGTTCGCGAGCTACGTCGCGACCATACTCAAGAATCACAAGGTGCCCGCGAAGGCCATTGGCTTCGAGATCGCCGAGAAGTCGTGCATCGAGCAGGTGCGCGACGTCGACATGTTCGTGCAGGCCTGCGAGAAGATAGGCTGTCACGTCGTGCTCGACGACTTCACGATGCACCACAACGCGAACCGGTGGTTAGGCTCGGGCGCGCTCAAGTTCCTCAAGCTCGATCCCAGGATGACGGCCGTCGCGATGAAAGAACGGGTGCCGCAGGCGCTGGTCGTCGCGATCACGCAGGCCTCGAAGGTGCTGGGCCTCTCTTGCGTCGCGAAGCGTGTCGATACTCCCGCCGTGCGCGACTGGCTGTCGGCTGTCGGAATCGACTACGCGCAGGGCTTCCTGCTCGATCAGCCGCGACCGCTGATTTCCGTCGTTTCGAACGTCCCCAAGAAATAGATCGGGGAAACAGCGGGCGAATAGCGCCGGGGCGAGACCTGCGCGCGCCAGCCCGTTTGTGAGCTTCGGGCTGGCGTCGTACCTTTCCTGAATGCCTGGCCTCGATCCCCTGAAATACAACCGCGCGACGCTCTTCTGGGTGTTGCAGATCGGCGGCTGGACCGCGTACGCGATCTCGCAACTCGTCGGCGCGCTGGTCTACGACAACATGCCCGGCTACCACAAGGCCGTGCTCGTCGCGGCCGCCTGGGGGTTCGTGCTCACGATCGGGCTGCGCTACATCTGCCGCTGGCTCTGGCGCCAGTCGCCGCGCGTCCTGCTCGGCTTCGGCGTGCTTTCCTGCTACCTGATCGCGCTGTGCTGGCGCGCGGTCACCACCAACGCCTACAAATATTTCGTCGAGCCCGAATGGGAGATGAAGTCGATCCTCGACATGTTCGCCGGCTCGATCACGTCCACCTATCTGTTCGTGTCGTGGGCCGGCATCTACTTCGGCATCAAGTACTACCAATCGCTGCAGCAGCAGCGCGAGGCAACACTGCGCGCGGCAACGCTGGCGCAGGAAGCGCAGCTCAAGATGCTGCGGTACCAGCTCAACCCGCACTTCCTGTTCAATACGCTGAACGCGATCTCGACGCTGATCCTCGACAATCACAATCGCGTGGCGAACCAGATGGTCATGCGGCTGTCGGAGTTCCTGCGTTACACGCTCGACCAGGATCCGATGAAAAAGGTGACGTTGCGGCAGGAGATCGAGGCGATGAATCTCTATCTAACCACGGAGAAGCTGCGCTTCGGCGACCGCCTCAAGCTCGAATACGCCGTGGAAGAAGCCGCGATGGAGGCGCTGGTGCCCAGCCTGCTCCTGCAGCCGCTCATCGAGAACGCAGTGAAATTCGCGGTGTCTCCTTCGGAGATCGGCGGGACGATCCGCGTCGAGGGACGCGCCCGCGGCTCGATGCTCGAGCTCGCGGTGGCCGACGACGGCCCCGGCCTCAGCGCCAGCGCGTCGAGCGCCATTGTCCCGGCAGCGGGACGCGGCGTCGGATTGCGGAACACTCGTGAGCGTCTGGCGGTCCTCTACGAAGAGAAGCATCGCTTCGCAACGATCGACAACAAGCCCGGGCTGCGCATCGAGCTCGGCTTGCCGCTGGAGATGGCCGAACAATGAACGCGTCGCGCAAGGTTCGAACCCTGCTCGTCGATGACGAGGCGCTGTCGCGTCGCGGATTGGAGCTGCGCCTGCGCGTCGCGTCGGACATCGACATCGTGGGCCAGTGCAGCAATGGACGAGAGGCGCTCGCCGCGATCCGCGAGCAGAAGCCCGATCTCGTGTTTCTCGACATCCAGATGCCCGGACTCTCGGGCTTCGACGTGCTGGCGGAGTTGCAGCCGCACGAGCTGCCGATGATCGTGTTCGTGACCGCGTACGACCGCTTTGCCGTACAGGCCTTCGAGGCGCGCGCGATCGACTACGTGCTCAAGCCCGTCGACGACGAAAGACTCGCCGCGACGCTCATGCACGTGCGCGAGCTGATCGAGCAACGCACCGCCGTCGCGGAGCGCAATCAGCTCGTGAACCTGCTCGCGGACCTGCGCGGCAGTGGAGAGATCGAGTCCGAACTGTCGACGACGGCGCAGCCCCAGACGCCCAACTGGTTGCCGATCCGCAATGGTCGCGAGACCGTGCGCGTGCCGGTGGAGACGATCGAGTGGGTGGACGCCGCCGGCGACTATCTATGCATCCATGCCAGCGGCCACACGCATATCCTGCGCGCAACGATGCGCGAGATGGAGAACTTGCTGGATCCGCGGCTGTTCCAGCGCGTGCATCGCTCGACGATCGTGAACCTCACGCGCGTGAAGTCGTTGCGGGCGCACATGAACGGGGAGTATTTCCTGCGGCTGGAAGGTGGGCAGGAATTGAAGTTGTCGCGGACGTATCGGGACAAGGTGGAGTATTTTCTCAAGCGGCCGCGGGCGCATTGATGTGAGCATTGCGCTTGAGCGATGTCGCCACCGCCCATCGTCATCGGCTCGCATCAACCTGCGGTCGTAAAATTCCTCCATCGCGTTGCCCTGCGAAACGGATACTCGTTTGCGCAGCATGTCGGCATGAGATCTTGGATCTCGCGGCGCTTAGTTCTCTTCAGCCCAACGGCGCCAAGCTTTTGCTCCAGCGCACGCGTTCGCGTTCTCATCCCGCACGCCCAAATCCACAATCACACCTAAACTGGGTGTCAGAAAGATCGGGGGAATTCCACGAAGATTTCGGCGTGCTGCCGCCCGATCACTCGAAGCGTCGAGCCTGTCTGTACCTGGCCGATCTCTACGGCCTCGGCAAGGCGGCCAGTGAACTGGACGATCTGTATCAAACTGCAGATTGGCGAGCCGTGAAGTCGGCGCGGATCGTCCAGTGGTTCGTACGGCGACTACGTTCGTTTGAGCTCACGACATCGTGCCTCGACTGATCAACGTCGGTACGCCGATCAGTTGAGTTCAGCACCACAGCTCAGCTTGTTCGGCGACGTGGTCAAATTCATCCGGCGCCCGCAGCTGCGTAAACCGATCAGATTGATTACTCAGACCGAATTCGGTTGATCATGTAAACCGAAAAGAGCTGAACAGGCCGCTGACGTTGATCACCGGCAAGTGCATCTGCAAGACTCGATTTGAGTCGCCGTTCAGTACGCGCTGAGATCAGCATGAAACACTTGCACATCGCGCCGGCTGGCACGCGCTTCGTCAGTCCTGTTTAGCTCCCGGCGCTTCTCTCGGACTCGTGTAGCTCGGCACCGCTTGAGATAGCGCCTGCAGGATCGGCGCCACATGGATCAGCATGATGGGGAGTTGCTGATCCTTATCCTTCGCGCTCGACAGCAAGAACCCCCAGTCGTCGTTGAGGCTTCCAACGCCGAACTCCGTAGGCTTCCCGGCGTCGGGCGTCGTGTCTTCGAGCACGGTCCAGTAGTTATCTTTCTGCAAATTCACATCGCTGATCCCGAGGTCCTTCTCAATGAAGTCAAGGATGCCGTTGATGACTCTACGTAGAGTATCGATCTGAATCGTCCTATCGTTTTCCATTTCTCGCCTCTGCTTGGAGCGCTTGGCCTCAGCTACCTGCCGCTGGTAGCAACTTCACTTGCGCAACGTCCGTGCGGCGATTGGTATTGCGTTGGCTTGATTGAGCAGCAGTTCGATGGTGTCGAAGGCTCGGCTGAGCGATTGATCTTCCACCACAGGCGGCACGACATCAGCGAGCCAAAGCAGCCAGCTTTGGACCACACGACATTCTCCACCACTTAACGTCGGCCATCGCTTCACAAAAAAGTTATCCCATGACGAGGGTGCATTCGATCGATCAAGGGTCATTACAAGTGAGCTGTTGACCAAGAGCTCAGGTCGATTCTCGCGAATGCCAGCAACAAAGACACTTGGAAGGAAGTAGCAAAACGCCTCAGGGCTGAATCCGAACACCGCTGCCGGATGGCTCTCCCATTCTGAACACGTGACAGATTCCCAATGTCTTCCGCGGAAGAATTCAGCATCCGTGTATTCCTCCGTATCAGCAGCCTCACTAGGTATGACCTGTGCAGGCAATGACCGTTGCGAAAACGCTTCACTGATTTCGTCGAGAATTTCCATTCTAAAGTCCAAAAGGATCGAGGAGCCGAAGACAAACACCCATCGCTTGCCAAGCCGCCGCATGGGCCATCTGGTGACCCTCATCGCCGCCACCAAAACATTTCTTATCCCTGCGAGCACGAGCGACGCCCTCTCGAACCCATGCGCCGTAGCGAGCTCCTAGCTCCCCAGGGGACATCCCAGGACGACAGCCACCGAGTTTGCCAACTTCGTCCTTGGCCTTCTGCACTTCTTCGTTGAGGCGTTTACACTCTTCAGGATCGGGACAATCCGCGTACGTTGATGAAGCGCTCGCCTGTGAAGACGATTGACTGGAAGCAATTACAGCAAGCGTCACTACCCCTGCCCCAAGCGCGACCGCGGTACAACTGACCCACCCGACGCCGGGTATGAAGCATACAGCCGCCGCTGCAGCAGGGGTCTCGCCTCTTGGATCGCTGAACCTCGTCGGCTGCCCGTAAGCGTATTGATAGAGGTTGAGTCCGCCCTTTATCCCAATAGGATCTGCCTCGACATAACGACCGCTCGCCGGATCGTAGTCTCTGAAGTAGTTGTAGTTGAGATTGGTCTCAACATCGAACTGCTGTCCCGGAAAGCGCAGGTGGTACTTGAACGCCCCCAGCGACGCCGGATTCTCGTTCGGCGCTCCTTCACCGAACGGCGTCGGGTCCCACTTCCAGCGCAACTGGTTAGATGTGTTCGTGACCTTGCGGGGCGTGTTGAGCTGATCGGAATGCACGTAGAACACCGTAACGTTTGCGCCATTCGGCCGAAGCGTCGCGATGGGTATATCGCCTAACCAGATCGTCTCCTGAACGAGCACGAGCACCGAGCCGCTCCACGTATATTCGCCAACGAGGTGCCCCGCCTCGTCGTACGCGAAGTAGACGGTGCCCGGGGTGCCCCCGGATTTCCGCATGCGCTGCCCGAGCGCGTTGTACACGTAGTTCGTGTTCGTGCCGGTCGACGAGAGACGACCCGTCTTCATTCGACCGCGGTTGTTGTACGTGTGGACCGTCGCCCCAGAGTTCTGCGTGTTGCCGACCGCGTCGTAGGTATAGCTGCGCGTCAGCGCGCCCGACACCGATGCGATGCGGTTGCTCGTGCCGCTCACCGTGTGC
>JAYTOK010000134.1:0-1860 GCA_043747835.1 Pseudomonadota bacterium
TACCTGCTTCCGTGACTTCGTTCCAGCCGCATCGACGTAATCCTCTGAAGTGATTCGCGAATCAGCTAGCGTGCTTGTCGAGGGCGGCTCACTCGGCAGGTGAAGGCATGCGAAGCTTCGAGATCGTGCAGTCGGACACCGACACGACCACCTCGCATTCTGGCCTCGCCATCGTCGGGCGTGCGCTCGCCCAGACGCGGCTCGGCCCCGATCTCGGCGCGATCCCGCTGCGCCACGGCATCGCGCACGTCGATTGCGTGACGAGCTACGTCGGGCTGCTGTGCACCGGCAAGAGCGACTTCGATGCGATCGAGAACCGGCGCAACGACGCGTTTTTTGCGACCGCGCTCGGCATCGAGAAGGTGCCGTCGGCACCGAGCCTGCGCCAGCGTTTCGACGAGCACGCTGCGGCGATGATCCCGCACGTCGACAAAGCCTCGACCGCGTTCATCGGCAACGTCGGCGCCACCGTCACGCCGATCGTGATCGTGCAGGGCACGTGCCTCGCGCGCCGCAAGCTGAGGCTCACCCCGCTCGACATGGACGTGTTCCCGATGGACAACTCGCGCACCAAGAAGGAAGGCGTCAGCTACACCTACAAGGGCTTCGACGGCTACGCGCCGTTGGCGGCATACCTCGGCGAGGAAGGCTGGTGTATCGCCAGCGAGTTGAGACACGGCAGCCAGCACAGCCAAAAAGAGTTCATCCATTTTCTCGAACGCGTGGTGCCGCGCGCCAAGGCACTCTCTTTGCATCGGCTGCTGGCGCGTCTCGACAGCGGTCACGATGCGGTTGTGAACCGGTTCTGGTTCGCGGCCGCATACGTTGAGTTCATCATCAAATGGAACCCGCGCCGGCAGGATCTCGAAGCCTGGCTGAAGCGCGCCGAGAAAGAAGTGGCGCAGTGGAGCTTCCCGCGCGAAGGCAAGCGTGTCGGTATTTTCAGCGAGACCGTCGAGGAGACGCTCGATGGCGTCACGCGCGAGTTCCGCCGCGTCATCAGCGTGACCGAGCGCACCATCGACAAGCACGGCGTGCGGCTGCTGGTTCCTCAGATCACGGTCGAAGGCTGGTGGACGAGCCTCGGCGAGTGCGAGTGCTCCGACGAGAAGGTCATCGCTCTTTATCGTGATCATGCGACCTCGGAGCAGTTCCATTCCGAGTTCAAGACCGACCTCGATATCGAGCGCCTGCCGTCGGGCAAGTTCGACACCAACGACCTCGTGATGGCGTGTGCCGTGCTGGCCTACAACATTCTGCGCTGGATCGGGCTCGAAGGGCTGACGGGCAAGGACGCGCCGATCCGGCACGAGGCGAAACGCCGTCGGCTGAGGACGGTGATGCAGGAACTGATGTACGTGGCGGCCCGCGTCGTCGAAAGCGGCCGCCGATTGACGCTGAAGTTCTCACGCCATTGCCCGGCCTTCCCGAGCTTCGAGGCGGTCTACGCCAAGCTCGCGCCGAGCTGAAATCGCCAGCGCTGGAGTGCCACGCGCCGGGGCCAGTCGAGCCCCGCGAAGTGCGAAGCCTGCGCGATTTTCGCGTTTCCGCGACCGACCGTCCGATTCTGCAGCATCCGGAGAGGGCTGCCGGCAGGCGGGCGAAGTCACCGATTCAGGAACATAGGGTACGACCTGGTGGAGATGACAGAAGGCATTGAGATTCACGTACCCGACAAAATCTAGGATGCCAGATGGCTTGGCGTGTAACTGACGACGATGTTAAGGCGTTCCGCGCGGAGCTATGGAAAGACGAGCGCAAATTTCGCGATCTACCGTTGATGGGTACGGAGGAATTCGGGAAAGATTGCTTCAGTGAAAGCAAGGCGAAACTTGAATTTCGGGCACTTGAAATTTTATC
>JAYTOK010000135.1:0-119575 GCA_043747835.1 Pseudomonadota bacterium
GCGGCGCTCTCTGCGAAACTCGACCAGCTCGAGAAGTCGCAGGCGCAGACGAAGAAGACCGTCGACGAGACGCAGGCTACCGCCGACAAGACGGCCGATGTCGTCGCGCAGGAAAAATCGCGCTTCTCGTTCGCCGGCGACGTGCGCTACCGCAATGAGTCGTTCGACGTGCAGTACGTCGACCGGAATCGCGACCGCGATCGCATCCGCGCGCGCCTGAACGCGACGTTCCGAGTGAACGACACGGTGACGGGTCAGATCGGCTTCTCGACCGGCGCGGACGACCCGCGCTCGGGCAACCAGACGCTCGACGGACAGAACTCGCGCAAGCCGTTCGCGCTCGATGTCGCGTACGTGACCTGGGCGCCCAACGCGAAGTGGAAGGTGACGGCCGGAAAGCAGCGCTATCCGTGGACGCGCAGCCCGAGCCTGTTCTTCGACAATGACGTGAGCCCGGAAGGTCTCGCGGTCAATTTCACGCAAGGCAATTTCTTCGCGGGCGCGTTCTATGACTGGCTCGCGGAACGCGCGCTGTCCAATAGCAACGTGACGGCGACGACGAACACGGATTCGATCATGTTCGGCGGCCAGGTGGGCTATCGCATTCCGTTTTCGGATTCGGTGCGGTTGACCGTGGCCGGCACGTACTTCGACTTCGATGGTGTCGAAGGCTACAACCCGCTGTTCGGCGGCAGTTCGTTCGGCAACACGACGGTCGTCGGCACGCCCAACGGCTGCAGTCGCACGCTCGCTGCCGGTACCGCCTGCCTCGCGTCGGACTTCAACGTCGCCGAAGTGTTCGCGGACCTGACGGCGACCGTCGGCGGTCTGCCGCTGCGCTTCTTCGCGGACTACGCGAAGAATCTCGAAGCCGAACTGAACGTGGCCGCGCAGGACGAGCTCGACACCGCGTACTCGGCCGGCGTCAGCTACGGCGCCGCGACCGCGGCGAAGGGCACCTGGGAGTTCGGCCTGATCTATCAGCAGATCGAGAAGGATGCGCTGTTCGGTCAGTTGCTCGACTCCGATTTCGGCGACGGCAACACCGACACGAAGGGCTTGGTCCTGCGCGGCGGCTACACGGTCGCCCGCAACTGGACGGTCAACGCGACGCTGTTCCTCAACGACCTGAGCAACGACGTGCCGCAGACGGTCACCGTGTTCAACGAAGCCACGCCGGCGCCGCTGGATACGACGGCGATCAGCGGGGTCTTCGACCGGGATTACAAGCGCTTGCAGTTGGATTTGAACTTCCGGTTCTAAGTTCGCTTTCACGAAGTTGTCACAAACCGGCGTTAAACAGGGTGGCCGCCTCGCGGATGAGGCGGCCACTCTCGCGAACGCCAGGAAATAAAGAAGACACATGACACCGGCGGCCTTACTCATCGCGCTCACTCTGCTTTCCGTTGGCGCGTTCTGGATCGGAAAATCGCGCTCGCTCGCCATCGTCGGCGGCACGCGCGGCGTCAAGAACCTCCACTCGCTGCCCAGTCATTACGGCGTGATGACGGCGCTGTGGTGCGCGCTGCCGGCGCTGCTGGTGATCGGACTCTGGTTCGTGTTCCAGGACGCGATCATCCTGCGGCTCATCACGAGCCAACTACCGGCGGGCGTCCAGGCGCTGCCGGCCGACGAGCTCTCGCTCGTCATCAATGACGTACGCAATTTCGTCGCGGGCAACGTCACGCCGGACTCGGTGTCGGAAACGGTGCGCATCGCGGGCGCCGAGTACCTGCGGTTGCGCGGCGTCAGCCGGATGGCGCTGACCGTGCTCGTGCTCGTGATGGTCGTTGCGACTGTGCTGGTCGTGCGCTCGAAGATCACGCCGGAGCTGCGTGCGCGCAATCGTGTCGAGACGGTGGTCGAATGGATGCTCATCGGCTGCTCGACGATCGCGGTGTTCACGACCATCGGCATCGTCGCCTCCGTGGCGTTCGAGGCCTTCCGCTTCTTCTCGATGATCTCGCCCATCGACTTCCTGTTCGGGACCACGTGGAGCCCGCAGATGGCGATTCGCGAGGACCAGGTCGGCTCGTCGGGGTCGTTCGGCGCCGTGCCGCTGTTCGCCGGCACGCTGCTCATCTCGCTGATCGCGATGGTGATCGCCGTCCCGATCGGACTCTATTCGGCCATCTACCTCGCGGAGTACGCCCACCCGCAGTTCCGCACGTACGCGAAGCCGTTGCTCGAAGTGCTCGCGGGTGTGCCAACTGTCGTCTATGGATTCTTTGCCGCACTCACGATTGGCCCCGCGTTGCGCGGGTGGGGTGAAGGTTTAGGGCTCGATGTCGCCTCCGAGAGCGCGCTCGCCGCGGGCCTCGTGATGGGCATCATGATCATCCCGTTCGTGTCCTCGCTCGCGGACGACATGATCAGCGCCGTGCCGCAGTCGTTGCGCGATGGTGCGTACGCGCTCGGCGCGACACGCTCCGAGACGATCAAGCAGGTCGTGATGCGTGCCGCGTTGCCCGGAATCGTCGGCGGCGTGCTCTTGGCTGTTTCCCGCGCGATCGGCGAGACAATGATTGTCGTGATGGCCGCCGGCTTGGCGGCGAACCTGACCGCCAATCCACTCGAAGCGGTCACGACGGTGACCGTGCAGATCGTCACGCTGCTCGTCGGCGACCAGGAATTCGACAGCCCGAAGACGCTCGCGGCCTTCGCGCTGGGTCTCGTGCTGTTCCTCGTCACGCTGGCTCTGAACGTCCTCGCGCTGCACATCGTCAGGAAATACCGTGAACAGTACGAATAAGCCGCGCAAGACGCCGCAGGAAACGCAGTCGATCGTCGAGCGCAGCATCCGCAAGCGCAATTGGGCAGAGAAGCGTTTCAAGAGCTATGGCCTCGTGGCGGTCACCGCCGCGATGGCTTTTCTGTTCTATCTGTTCTTCGTCATTTTCTCGAACGGCATCGGCGCGTTCCAGCAGACGCAGGTCCGCATCCCGGTGTTCTTCGACCCGGCGATCATCGATCCTTCCGGCCGGCGCGACGTCGAAGAGCTGCGCACCGCGGACTACCAGGCCGTCCTGCGCGCATCGCTCAAGGCGAAATTCCCCGACGTCTCCGGCCGCGCCGCGTCGCGCGAGCTCTCGCGGCTCGTCAGCGGCAGCGCCGCGTTCGATCTGCAGAACGAGGTGCTTGCGAATCCGGGGATCATCGGCAAGACGGAGCCGCGCTGGCTGCTCGCGAGTGACGCCGTCGATCTAGTGATGAAGGGGCACGTCGAGCGCACGCTCGCGGAGGCCGAGCGGCCGGTCAACGACGCGCAGCTCGCATGGATCGACAAGCTAGTCGCCGAAGAATCGCTCGAGCTCAAGTTCAACACGACCTTCCTCACGCACGGCGATTCGCGCGAACCGGAGAAGGCCGGCATCTGGGGCGCCGTCGTCGGTTCCTTCTACATGCTGCTGATCACGCTGTTGCTGTCGTTCCCGATCGGCATCGCGACGGCGGTCTACCTCGAGGAATTCGCGCACCGCAATCGCTGGACGGACCTCATCGAGGTCAACATCAACAATCTCGCGGCGGTGCCGTCCATCGTCTTCGGCCTGCTGGGCCTCGCGGTGTTCATCGGGTTCTTCGGGTTGCCGCGCTCGGCGCCGCTGGTCGGTGCGCTCGTGCTCACGTTGCTCACGCTACCCACGATCATCATCGCTTCGCGCGCCGCGCTGAAGGCGGTGCCGCCGTCGATCCGCGAAGCGGCGCTCGGCATGGGCGCGTCGAAGATCCAGATGGTGACGCACCATGTGCTGCCGCTCGCGATGCCCGGCATGTTGACCGGGACGATCATCGGCATGGCGCGCGCGCTCGGCGAGTCGGCGCCGCTGCTCATGATCGGCATGGTCGCGTTCATCGTCGACATTCCCAAGGGCATCACCGACGCGGCGACGGCGCTGCCGGTGCAGGTGTTCCTCTGGTCGGACAGCCCCGAGCGCGGCTTCGTGGAAAAGACCTCGGGCGCGATCATCGTGCTGCTGGCTTTCCTCGTGGTGATGAACACGGCGGCGGTCATTCTTCGTAAACGTTTCGAACGGCGGTGGTAAATCATGGAAAGCGTTGCTGAAGTGGAAAACGCAGGCGTCAATGTGAAGCCCAGTCACCGAGCCGTCGGCCGTGCGTCGGAGCCGTCGAACCTCACGCCGACCGAGTCGCGCGCGACCGTGGGCAACATCGCGGTCGACGACCCGATCTTCAGCTGCCGCGACGTGGACGTGTTTTACGGCGAGAAGCACGCGATCAAGAAGGTCGGCATCGACATCGCGAAGAACCAGGTGCTCGCGATGATCGGCCCTTCGGGTTGCGGCAAATCGACTTTCCTGCGCTGCCTCAACCGCATGAACGACACGATCCCGAATGCACGCGTCGAAGGAAAGATCCTGCTCGACGGCCACGACATCCACGACAAGAAGCGCGATGTCGTGCAACTGCGCGCGCGCGTCGGCATGGTGTTCCAGAAGCCGAATCCTTTTCCAAAGTCCATTTACGAAAACGTGGCCTACGGGCCGCGCATCCACGGTCTCGCCGGCGATCGCGTCGAGCTCGACGAGATCGTGCACGGATCGCTGCAGCGTGCTGGGCTCTGGGAAGAGGTCAAAGACAGGCTCGCACAGCCTGGTACTTCGCTGAGCGGTGGCCAACAACAGCGCCTCTGCATCGCGCGCACGATCGCGGTGAATCCCGAAGTCATCCTCATGGACGAGCCTTGCTCCGCGCTCGATCCCATCGCGACGGCGCGCATCGAGGATCTGATGGAGGAGCTGCGCCAGAGTTACGCGATCGTGATCGTGACGCACTCCATGCAGCAGGCGGCACGCGTGTCGCAACGCACGGCGTACTTCCATCTCGGCGATCTGATCGAGGTCGGCGAGACCGATCGCATCTTCACGAACCCGCGCCACAAGCTCACCGAAGACTACATCACCGGACGCTTCGGCTAGACGAGCCGGGATCCCGCATGTCGCTCATTCTCGAAGGCCACACGGCGCGCGCATTCGACGGCGATCTGTCCGGTCTGCACATCCAGGCGGTCGCGATGGGCGCGCTCGTCATCGAGCAGGTGCAGCTCGCGGTGAATGCGTATTCCTCGTGGGATCGTGCCGTTGCGACTCTCGTGCTCGAGCGCGAGCGCAAGATCAATCTCTACGACTCCGAGATCGAGGAGGCGGCGTTGCAGATCATCGCGCGCCGGCAACCCGTGGCGCAGGATCTGCGTGCGGTGTTCGCGATCGACAAGGTTGTGACGGAGCTCGAGCGCGCGGCCGACGAGGCGAAGAAGCTCGCGCTGGCGGTGCTCGCGGATTCGGACGCGAACGGCTTCCGGCCCGGGGCGGCGACCGCGCGCGAGGCGCGGCAGTTGGGCCGGCTTGCCGTGCTCATGATCCGCGCGGCGCTCCAGGCGTTCGACCGGCTCGATCCGGACGCCGCGGCGTCGGTGATCCGCCAGGATGAGGAGATGGATGCCGAGTACGCCGCCGCGCTGCGCCGCATCCTGACGCGCGCGATGGAAGACATGCGCCAGGTGCAGTCGGCGATCGAAGCCGCGTTCATCATGCGGTCGCTCGAGCGCATCGGCGATCACGCGCGCAACATCGCGCGGCACGTGGGATTCATCGGCGGGCAGTTCGATCCGAACGCGACCGGCGTGCTGCCGGCGTCGCTGTCCGCCAAGAACTGAACAAGGTCCGGCACTTTTCCCTACTTTGGGGAGTGGCCCCAAACGGCCCTTTGGGGCCACTCCCCAAAGTCATTCGGCGAGGCGCGATGCTGGCAGCAGCGGGCACGTCGAGCCGCGCGCGAGCCGCTGGCGCACTCTCCCGACGACGTCGTATCCAAAGTCAGCGAGCGGCCTGGGCACGAGCCTGAGTAGTTTGGCGACGAACCACCACAGCCCGCCGAGCCGTTCGAGCACGCCCGCGACCGCGCGCGACTTCACCGCAATGCCGCCGGCGTCGACGAGCACGATGCTGTCGCCGCGCCACGTGCGCACGACTCCCGAGAGCAACCGCTGACCCGCCGCGCTCTCGAGCGGCGCAAAGCGCAGGAGCTTTCGCGAATCTTCCATGAGAGCGAAGCGCACGTTGGCGTGACAGAACCCGCAGCTCCCGTCGAACAACAGCACCGCGGATGTCGCCGTCACGCGCCGCGCGATCCAGCGCGGATCGAAGGTCAGCAGATGCGCGAGCAGCATCGGGAAGGTGAGGTCCGCGAAATCGAGGAATGTCAGGAAGCCGACCTGCGCGCCGAGCATCGAGGTCCACATCACCGGGCGCAGCTTGCGGAAGAGGACGAGCGGCGCGAACAACACTTCGGCCCACAGCACGACGATCGTGAGCGTCTCCAGAAACACCGGCGGAAGTGCCAGCACCCATTCTCGCAACGCGTGATCGCGTGCCAACGGGTTCTCCAGGACCAGGCGGATCGTGTCGCCGCCGGTCCAGGAGGAACTCAGTAGTTTGGTGATGCCGGAATGGGTGTACGACACCGCGAGCACTACCCACGCGGCCCCCCACAGATGCGGCGGCAGGCGCCACGCCGGATCCGCGCCGCCTGCGCGTCGCGCGGCGATGGATCCGAATGGGCGCGGCGGCACAAACATGTGAAGGACCAGGAGAAATCCGACCAGTGGCAGGCTCGGATTCGCGATCAGCGGATTGCGCTGGTAGAGCCAGCCGAGAATCAGCGCCGCCAGCACCGCGCCGGCACGATCGAACCACCCGGCAGCGAGCGCCGCGCTGCTCAACGCTCCCAGACACAGCAACGCTGTCACTCCCCCCGGTGAGTCGAAGACCGCGAGCGGATTCGGCAGCGTGCCGATGTACGGACTCAGCGTTGCGATCGACACCGTGCCGCCGGCGGCGAACACTTCGGCGCCATAAGGCAACAGCATCGCGAAGTGCGCGAACAAATAGGCGCCGAACATCGAGCGATACAGGCTGTATTGCCCGCCCGTCCACGATTCATTCATGGCAGTCGACCCTCCAGCTCAGCTCCAGATCGTTGCGGCCCGTGGGGAGAACCGGCGTGACGTGCGCCGTGAGAACCGCCGCGTCCGCGGGAATGCCGAGCTCCTTGCGCAGCGTGCCCGGATCGCACAGCGCGTATTTCATGACGCTCTCCTGCATGGGTCGCAGCCTGGGATCGGCGCGCAACAACGGCCCGTAGGCGAACGCGGCGCCATACACGTTGCGGCGGTTGTAAGGGCCGCCGACTCGCGCGTACGTGGCCGGATCGAGTGACATCGCATGACGGTCGCCATTCGCGTCGTACCAGCTCAGCGAGAAGCGGGCGGCATGCGTCTCGTAACCCTGGTGCGCCGTGAACACCTTCATCGCCGGCGACACCTGCATCGCGGCGGCGATGGCCTTGAGCCGGGGAAGCCCGAGCGTTTCGCCGACGATCTGCGCGCAGCCGATCGCCACCAGCAGCGTGAACACGAAGGCGTCGCGCTTTCTCATCGAGGATGGCGTCCCAGAAGCATGCGCGGCAGCTGTCGTTCGCGCCCGTCGCCGAAGCCGCATTCGCGCGGAAACTCACGCGGATTGTCGAAGGTGCCGAACAGCATGTCCCAGATCGGGAGGTCGGAATAGTTGCCGCGGTGATGATCGATTTCGTGGTGCCGCCGATGGCTCTCCGGTCGCTGGAACAGAAAGCCGATCCATCGCGGCGTGCGCAGATTGCTGTGATAGAGGAGCTCGGCGATGCCGGTGATCGTGACGACCATGGACGCGGTAGCCGGGCTCAGGCCGAGCACGACGTACAGCAAGAAGCTCGACAGCAGCCCGTTGATGAGAATCTCCAGCGGATGCTTGTAAAAGCTGGTGATGACTTCGATGCGCGCCGCGCTGTGGTGTATCTGGTGCAGCCAGCGCCACAGGAATGGAGATTCGTGGCGCGCGCGATGCCACCAGTAGAAGACGAAAGTGGTTAGAACGTAGCCGAGAGCCACCGCGGGCACCGTTCCCCAGGACTGCGTGCTCCAGAGAGCCAGATCGGGCATCCATCGGTCCCAGGTCATGCCGCCCAGATAGACGGCGGCGATCTGCGCGACGTTCAGCAGCGAGGTACGGAGCACCCAGCCGCGAACCCCTGGCAGCGGCGCGGCCGGACGCAGCCACGCGATCGTCATGAGTACGAGGCCGAACAAGGCGACGATCAACACCGGATTCATAAGTCCTCCTGAACCGATCGCCGGCGACGCTAGCCAAGTGGTAGCGTAATGCGCAACGTAAATCCGCCTCGTGGCGCGACACGGGCTTTACGGTAGCGCCGAGTAATACTCCGGAGGGACGATGAAGCAAACGGAAGCGATCCACGCGGCACTCAAGCGCGTCATGCGGATAGGCGGTCGCACCTACGCCGATGCAGCGCGCGTGCTCGGGCTGAGCGAGGCGAGTGTCAAACGGCTGCTGTCGCGCGCGGAACTGTCGATCGAGCGGCTGGAAAAACTCTGCGATTGGCTCGACGTCGACATCGCGGACGTGGTTCAGCAAAGCGTGGATTCGCCGCTCGTGACGGACATCGATCCCTCGCAGGAGGAAGAGCTGCTGGAAGACATGCCGCTGTTGTTGCTCGCCTTCCTGACGCTCAATCGCTGGTCGGAGGCGGATATCCTCGCGGCTTTCAAATTCCGGAAGCCCGAGCTCACGCAACGATTGCGGCGGCTGGAGCGTCTGGGTCTCGTCGAACTCATGCCGTCAGGGCGCATCAAGTTGCGTGCGGCGCGAAACTTCACGTGGCGCAAGGACGGTCCGATCCAGAAATACTTCGCGTCGCGCGTGCTGCCCGAATTCCTCGCGACGCGATTCGACGCGCCGGGAGAGAAAATGCATTTCGTCGGCGGGATGATGTCGCGCCCGTCGGTGCATCGCATGCACGAGCTCATGTCGTCATTGACGCGCGAGCTGGATGCGCTGGTGAAGCAAGACCTGCACCTGCCGGTGCACGAGCGCTACGGCGTCTCCTTGTTCATGGGATTGCGGCCGTGGGAGTTCTCCGAGTTCACCCGCCTGCGCAGCAAGCCACGCGAAAAGTTCTTCTGACGGCTGTTCCGTATTCACCCGATCCGACGGTCGCGTGATCTACCTGTGAATTTTCAGCAAGAAATCGTTTGGCCGCACGCGTCAATCCGCCCGCAACAACTCGTTGATCGACGTCTTCGCGCGCGTCTGCGCATCGACGCGCTTCACGATGACCGCGCAGTAGAGCGAGTACTTTCCATCGGACGAGGGCAGATTGCCCGACACGACCACGGAGCCTGCCGGCACGCGCCCCTGCAGGATCTTCCCGCTCGCGCGGTCGTAGATCTTCGTGCTCTGGCCGATGAACACGCCCATCGAGATCACGCTGCCTTCCTCGACGACGACGCCTTCGACGACTTCGGAGCGCGCGCCGATGAAGCAGTTGTCCTCGATGATCGTGGGACCGGCCTGCAATGGTTCGAGCACGCCGCCGATGCCGACGCCACCCGACAGATGCACGTTCTTGCCGATCTGCGCGCAGGAGCCGACGGTTGCCCAGGTGTCGACCATCGTGCCGCTGTCGACATACGCGCCGATGTTCACGTAGCTGGGCATCAACACGACGTTCGGCGCGACATAGGAGCCGCGGCGCGCGACGGCGGGCGGAACCACGCGAGTCGTGCCGCCGCCCTCGAACGAAGCGTATTTGAGAGGGACCTTGTCGAAGAAGCGCGTGTAGCCGGCGTCCATGACCGTGTTGTCGTGCGTTCGGAAGTAGAGCAGGACGGCCTTTTTGAGCCACTGGTTCACGACCCACTCGCCGTTCTTCTTCTCGGCGACGCGCGCCTTGCCCGAGTCGAGCAATTCGATGCTCTCTTCGATCGCATGCAGCAATGATGGCGCGGCCGTCTTCGCGGTTATGTCAGCGCGGCGCTCGAAAGCTTCATCGACGGTGGCGGCGAGGGTAGTCAGGTCGGTCACGATCACTTCTCCGATTCGGCTTTCTGCAGGAAGACTCTGATTCTTTGCGCGGCGGTCACGCATTCGTCGACGCCGGCGACCAGCGAGATGCGGACCCGATTCTTGCCGGGATTGGCACCGTCACGCGCAGCTCGCGCGAGATAGCTGCCCGGCAGGATGGTCAGATTCTGCGTCGCGAACAGGTCGCGCGTGAAAGTTTCGTCGTCGTACGGCGTGTCCGCCCATAGATAGAACCCGCCGTCCGGCTGCACCACGTCGAGCACCGGCGCCAGGATCGGCAACACGCGCCTGTACTTCTCGCGATACAGCGCGCGGTTCGCCGCGGCGTGCGCATCGTCGCTCCAGGCGGCGATCGATGCGATCTGCGTCGGCACCGGCATCGCGCAGCCGTGATAGGTGCGGTAGAGAAGATAGGGTTTGAGGATCGCGGGATCGCCCGCCACGAAGCCCGAGCGCAATCCGGGCACGCTCGAGCGCTTCGACAGGGAATGGAACACGACGCAACGTTCGAAAGAATCGTGGCCGCTGGCGAGCGCGGCTTCGAGCAACGACGGAGGAGGCGCGGCCTCGTCCCGATAGAGCTCGGCGTAACACTCGTCGCTCGCGATCACGAAGTCGTACTTGTCCGCGAGCGCCAATGCCTGTCGCAGATAGTCGAGCGAGAGCACGGCCCCGGTGGGATTGCCCGGGCTGCAGAGGAACAGTACCTCGCAGCGTCTCCACACATCGGCGGGAACCGCATCGAGATCGGGCTGGAAGCGATTCGCCTTCACAGTGTTCAGGAACACGGGTTCCGCGCCCGCGAGCAGCGCCGCGCCTTCGTAGATTTGATAGAACGGATTCGGCATCGCGACCACGGGCTGCGGTGACGCGTTCGCACTGACGACAGCCTGCACGAACGAGAACAGCGCCTCGCGCGTGCCGTTGACCGGTAACACCATCGTGTCGGCCTTTACCTTGCCGCCCAGCCGAAAACGCCGTTCGAGCCAGGCCGCGCAGGCGGCGCGCATCTCGGGAAGACCGGCGGTCACGGGATAGCTGTCGAGCTTCGACAAACTACTTCGCAGCGCATCGACCACGAACGCTGGCGGCGTGTGCTTCGGCTCGCCGATCGACATCGCAATGTGCGGCAGGCTGGCGGGCGGTTCGATCCCGGCCTTGAGGAGCGCGAGCCGCTCGAACGGATACGCGGCGAGTCGTTCGAGACGGTCGTTCACGCGGCGGCGCGACGATCGAGCGTGCCCGACAACTTCTGCTGCAGGCGGATCGCGGCCTGTTCGTCGAGCGGAGCGCCGGCGAGTGAGGCCAGGTAGAAGACGTCTTCGGCGCGTTCGCCGACGGTCATGATCTTCGCCGCCAACAGGTCGACACGCTCTTCCATGAGCACCTTGCCGACGTCACAGAGCAGGCCAGGGCGGTCACCCGAGACGATCTCGAGCACGGAGCGCCGGTTGCGTTCGTCGACCGTGACGGCGATCTGCGTGGACGTGCGGAACATGCGCGACTGGCGCGGCACGCGCCGGGTCACCGTCACGGGCGCTTCGTCCGGGTGCTGCAGCGCGCGCCACAGCGCGCGTTCGATCTCACCGATGCGCTCGCGATCGGCGATCGGCGCGCCGTCTTCTTCGAGCACGTGGTAGAGGTCGAGGCTGAAGCCGTCGCCCGTCGGGGTGATGCGAGCGTCGACGATGTTGAGGCCCAATTGATCCAGGACCGCGGTCGTGATCGCGAACGAGTTGTAGCGGTGCGGAGCGAACGCGAGGATCGCGGTGGTACCGCGCTCGCTGCTCGCCTGCACGGCGACGAGAGGATCGGGGCTGCCCGGCTCGCGATCCGCGAGAAGCTGCGTGTGCCAGGCGACTTCTTCGGGCGTATGCCGCAGGAAATACGCGGATGTCAGGCGCTCCCAGGCGCGCGAGATCTCCGGCGGCGTGATGCGGCCCGAAGCGGCGAGCAGCTTGCGCGCGGCGTCCTGCGTCTCGCGCATCAGCTCTTCCGTGTCGATCGGGCTCTCGAGTCCGCGCCGCAGCGCGCGCTTCACGCGTTCGTAGAATTCCTGGAACAGCGACGCTTTCCACGAGTTCCACAGCTTCGGGTTCGTGCCGCGCACGTCCGCGCTCGTCAGCGTGTAGAGATAGTCGAGATGCGTCTCGTCGCCGACCTTGCGCGCGAACGCGTTGATGACCTCGGGATCGGAGATGTCCTGCTTCTGCGCGGTGACCGACAGCTCGAGGTGGTTCTGCACGAGCCAGGCGACGAGGCGCGCGTCGTATCGCGACAAGCCCTGCTCCAGGCAGAAGGCCTCCGCGTCCACTGCGCCGAGTTGCGAGTGGTCGCCGCCGCGCCCCTTGGCGATGTCGTGAAACAACGCGGCCAGGTACGCGATCTCGAGCTTCGGCAACTGCTGCATGATCGCCGAGAGGTTCGGCAGCTCGTGGTCGTAGCGCGGCAACGACAGGCGGCGCAGGTTGCTCAACACGAACAACGTGTGCGCGTCGACGGTGTACGCGTGGAAGAGATCGTATTGCATGCGGCCGACGATGCGGCCGAACGCGGGGATGTAGCGGCCGAGCACGCCGTAAGTGTTCATGCGCCGCAGTTCGTGGGTGACGCCGGCGGGCGCACGCAGGATCTCGAGGAACAACCGGTGATTGCGCGGGTTCTGGCGAAACTCTTCGTCGATGAGCCAGAGGTTCTTGTTCACGGAGCGGATGGTCGAGGCGCGCACGCCTTTCACTTCCGGGTTCTGCTGCAGCACCACGAAGATCTCGAGCAGCGTCGACGGCGTGCGCGCGAACAGCTCTTCGTTGACGGCTTCCAGATAGTCGTTGCGGACCTGGAAGCGCGGGTTCAGCGGCCGCGGCGGCGCGGTCTCCGTCAGGATGGCCTCGCGGAACAACTGCAACAGCAGTTCGTTGAGCAGCATCACATCCATGACGGTTCGGTAGTACCGCTGCATGAACTGCTCGACCGCGAGCGTGTACGACGCGTCTTCGTAACCGAAGGTCTGCGCGAGCTTGATCTGGTGATCGAACAGGAGCCGGTCTTCACGACGACCCGTGACGACGTGCAACCCGAATCGCACCTTCCAGAGGAAGGACTGCGCCTGTTTGAGCTTGCGCAATTCCGACGGCGACAGGAAGCCGTGCGTGAGCAGTTCGTCGAGCGAACTCGCGTCGAAGTGGCGCTTCGCGACCCACGCGATGGTCTGGATGTCGCGCAGGCCGCCGGGGCCCGTCTTCACGTTCGGCTCGAGGTTGTACGCGGTGTCGTTCGCCTTCGCGTGGCGATCCTGCTGTTCCGCGACCTTCGCTTCGAAATATTCCTTCACGGGCCAGATGCGATCGGACGACACGGCGGCGCGCATCTGCGCGAGCAGCGCCTCGTTGCCCGCAAGCAGGCGCGACTCGATCAGCGTCGTCATGACGCCGACGTCCGCGGCGCTCTCCTCGGCGCACTCGGCGACCGTGCGCACGCTGTTGCCGACTTCGAGGTTGATGTCCCAGAGAAAGGTGACGATGCGTTCGACGACGCCGCGACCGGCTTCGTCGGGCGCGCGCGGCACGAGGATCATGATGTCGATGTCGGAGTGGGGGTGGAGCTCACCACGGCCATAACCGCCAACGGCCGCGAGCGCCCAGTCTTCGTGACCCTCCGGAATCTGCGAGCGCCATGCTTCGCGCAGGATCGCGTCGATGAGTTCGGCGCGCGCATGCACGAGCACCTCGACGGACTCATCCGCGCGAAATCTCTCGGCGAGCTCGGCGTGCGCTTCCTGCAGTTCCTGGCGGAACGCCTCGGCCGCGTAGTTTGCCGCCGCGAGTCGCTCCGGCAGCAGCGCGAGTCGCAACCACGGTGCGCTGCGCAGGACCGTCGTTTCGGTCGCCTCGATATCCTCGTCGAAAGAGGAAGGCATCTAGCGGTAGAACGGCGCGCGCTGGCTGCGCTCGCCCAGCGTGAGAACCTCGACGCCCGATTCGGTGACCAGCACGGTGTGCTCCCATTGAGCCGAGAGCGAATGATCCTTCGTGACGACCGTCCAGCCGTCGCCTAACAACCTGACGTGGCGCTTGCCCGCGTTGACCATCGGTTCGATCGTGAACGTCATGCCGGCACGCAGCTCGTCGCCCGTGTCCGGTTCGCCGTAGTGAAGCACCTGCGGATCCTCGTGATAGACCTTGCCGATGCCGTGTCCGCAGTACTCGCGCACGACGGAGAAGTTCTTGTCCTCGACGAAGGTCTGGATCGCGTGGCCGATGTCGCCCAGTCGCGCGCCGGGCTTCACCTGTTCGATGCCGCGCCACATGGCTTCCCAGCAAGTCTCGGCGAGACGCTGGGCGGGGAGCGCGGGCTTGCCGACGTAGTACATGCGGCTCGTGTCGCCGTGGTACCCGTCGCGGATGACGGTCACGTCGATGTTCAGGACGTCGCCCGACTTCAGCACCTTGTCGTTCGGGATGCCGTGGCAAACGACATGGTTCACCGACGAGCAGATGGTCTTCGGGAAGCCGCGGTAATTCACATTCGCCGGGATGGATTTCTGGACCTGCGTGATGTGGTCGTAACAGAGCTTGTCGAGCTCTTCCGTCGTGACGCCGGGCTTCACGTGGTCGCCGATCATGTCCAGGACTTCAGCCGCGAGGCGGCCCGCCACGCGCATTTTTTCCTGTTCGCCTAAGGACTTGATCGAGATATGGCGGCTCACGAGGGAGTCCATCGAGTGCACCTTCGTAAGGCATTGTTTTGACGGGGGAGGGATGGTATAAAGCGCGGCCTTTTTTGGCAACGAAACTCACTTTAAACCACACGCGCGACCTGTTGACCTGCCTCTCCGGGCGGTCGGCATAACGAGTGGATGGGTGTTCTGGGGCTCCTTCTTCGAAAGGGAAGGCCTGGAATAGCCACTCGGGGACCGCGGAGGCTCAACCCCCAAGGAGAATTTGATGGCCAGCGTGTCAATGCGACAGATGCTGGAAGCGGGCGTCCATTTCGGACATCAAACCCGTTTCTGGAACCCGAAGATGGCTCAGTACATTTTCGGCGAACGAAACAAGATCCACATCATCAACCTCGAGAAGACGCAGCCGATGTACGCGGACGCCGCGAACTTCGTGAAGGGCGTGGTCGCCGATGGCGGCAAGGTGCTGTTCGTCGGCACGAAGCGCTCCGCGCGCGAGGCAATCGAGAAAGAAGCCCGCCGCTGCGAAATGCCTTTCGTGAACCAGCGCTGGCTGGGCGGCATGCTCACCAATTTCAAGACGATCCGTCAGTCCATCAAGCGGCTCGCGGATCTCACCGAGATGTCGGAGAACGGCACCCTCGGCAAGCGTGGCAAGAAAGAAGCCACGATGATGCGTCGTGAGAAAGACAAGCTCGAGCGCAGCCTCGGCGGCATCAAGCAGATGGAATCCCCGCCGGACGTCATCTTCATCGTCGACGTCGGTCACGAAGAGATCGCCATCCTCGAAGCCAAGAAGCTCGGCATCCCGGTGGTCGCGGTGGTCGACACCAACTGCGCTCCGGACAGCGTCGATTACGTGATCCCCGGCAACGATGACGCCATGCGCGCCATCTCGCTGTACGCGACGGGCATCGCCGATGCGGTCATCGAAGGCAAGTCGGCGGCCCCGGCCGTCGTCGTGGGCGAAGACGACTTCGTCGAGCTCGACGAGAACGGCAACCCGCGCCGCAAGAGCGGTCGCAGCCAGGCGCCGCGCCCGCCGGCGCCGCAGCGCAACCGTCGTCCGGCCAACACCGCGTCGCGCGGCGGTCGTCGTCCCGCGGTCGCAAGCGTGGCCGCCGAGCCGGAAGTCGACGGTGTCGATCCGGCCGTGTTCACGGATACGGGTGAAGCCGCTCCGCGCAGCGCCACGGCGAGTGCCGGCCGCTCGCGCACGGGCACGGGCAATCCGCCGAGCCGCGGTCGCGGCGGTGGCACCGGCCCGCGTCGTGGTTGATCGAACGGCGAGCGCCTAACTAATTACGAGGACGAGTAGAGATGACAATCACCGCAGAAGCCGTCAAGCAGCTTCGTGAGCGCACGGGCGCCGGCATGATGGAATGCAAGAAGGCGCTGGTCGAGTCCAACGGCAACCTCGACGTTGCCGCCGAGAATATGCGCAAGTCTGGACTCGCGAAGGCCGACAAGAAGGCGTCGCGGGTTGCCGCCGAAGGCGTAGTCGTCGTGGAGAAATCCGCGGATGGCAAGACGGGCGTGCTCGTGGAGATCAACAGCGAGACGGACTTCGTCGCGCGGGGTGACGACTTCCGTGGCTTTGCGAACGAAGTCGCGAAGGTGGCGTTGGCCGCCGGCGCGAGCAGCATCGATGCGGTCAATGGCCTGAAGCTCGCGAGCGGTGACACGGTCGACGAGAAGCGCCGTGCGTTGATCTCCAAGCTCGGCGAGAACCTGACCGTGCGTCGCCTGACGCTCGTGCAGGCGCCGACGATCGTCGGCTCGTACGTGCACACCGACAACAAGAAGGCCGCGTTGGTCGCGCTCGAGGGTGGCGATGCCGAACTCGCGCGTGACGTGGCAATGCAGGTCGTCGCGGCGAGCCCGCGCTACCTGACGCCGGCCGATGCGCCGCCCGACCTGGTGGCGAAGGAGCGAGAGATCGCCACCGAACTCGTCAACAACGACGCGGCGAACTCGAAGAAGCCGGACGAGATCAAGGCCAAGATCATCGACGGCAAGGTGCGCAAGGCGGTCGACGAGTTCGCGCTCGTGCAGCAGGTTTTCGTGAAGAACGGCGACCTCACGATCGACAAGCTCGTGAAGAACGCAAAGGCGTCGATCAAGTCGTTCGAGCGCTTTGAAGTCGGCGCCGGCATCGAGAAGAAGACCGGCGACTTCGCGAACGAGGTCATGGAGCAGGTCAAAGCCGCTCAGAAGAAAGACGACAAGACGGACCCGCCGACCAAGCATTGATGCCTACAAAAACCCCGCTTTGGCGGGGTTTTCTTTATGGCAAAGTGATCCGCAAGCTCGACTGGGGAAAACCCAAGGGGAACGCCACACGATGACCGCTCGCTACAAACGCATCCTGGTGAAGCTCTCTGGCGAGGCACTGCTCGGCACGACCGAGTTCGGCATCGACCCGGTCGTGCTCAAGCGCGTCGCGGGCGAGGTGCTCGAGGTGCAAAAGCTCGGCATCCAGATCGCGTGCGTGATCGGCGGCGGCAATATCTTCCGCGGTTCAGGTCTCGCGAAAGCGGGCCTCGACCGTGTGACGGGCGATCACATGGGGATGCTGGCGACCGTCATCAACGCGCTCGCGCTTCAGGATGCGATCGAAAACCTGGGCGGTCAGGCGCGCGTGCAGAGCGCGGTGCGGATCAACCAGGTTTGCGAGGACTATATTCGCCGTCGTGCGATGCGCCATCTCGAGAAGGGACGGATCGTCATCTTCGCGGCGGGCACCGGCAATCCATTCTTCACGACGGATTCGGCGGCGGCGCTGCGCGCGATCGAAATCGAAGCCGATGTGCTGCTCAAGGCGACGAAGGTCAACGGCATCTACGATTCGGATCCGATGAAGAACCCGGACGCGAAGCGCTACACGACGTTGACCTACGACAAGGTTCTCGCCGACCGGCTCAACGTCATGGATGCCACGGCCATCGTGATGTGCCGCGACAATCGCATGCCGCTGCAGGTATTCAATCTCAACAACGCTGGCGATCTGCCGCGTGTCGTCGCCGGCGACGACATTGGCACGGTCGTCACCCACGATTGATCACGAGGGTCCGCAACCATGTTAGATGACATAAAGAAGGACGCGACCACCCGCATGGGCAAGTGCGTCGACAATTTCCAGGCCGACCTCAAGAAGCTGCGCACGGGCCGTGCGCATCCCTCGCTCATCGAGAACATGAAGGTCGACTACTACGGCACCGACACGCCGCTCAAGCAGGTGGCCAACATCAGCGTCGAGGACGCGCGCACGCTCGTCGTCTCGCCATGGGAGAAGTCGATGGTCCAGGCCATCGAGAAGGCGATCCACAAGTCGGACCTGGGACTGAATCCGATGAGCGCGGGCACGGTGATCCGCATCCCGCTGCCGCCGCTGACCGAGGAGCGCCGCAAGGACATCACCAAAGTCGCGCGCGCCGATGCCGAGAATGCGCGTGTCGCCGTGCGCAACGTGCGCCGCGACGTGATCGCCGACGTGAAGGAAGCCCTCAAGGAAAAGTTGATAACGCAAGACGACGAGAAGAAGGCCGAGACGGACATCCAGAAGCTCACCGACAAATACATCGGCGACATCGAGACGTATCTGGCGGCGAAGGAAAAAGAACTCCTGCAGGTGTGATGGGCGTCCCCACTCACATCGCGATCGTCATGGACGGCAACGGACGTTGGGCCGAAGCCCGCGGCTTGCCGCGCCATGCCGGCCACAAGGAGGGCGTGCGCCCCGTGCGGCTGTGCATCGAGGAGTGCGCGCGTCGCGGTGTTGGTGCGCTCACGCTGTTCGCGTTCTCGAGCGAGAACTGGCGGCGGCCGACGGTCGAGGTCAGCGGACTCATGCAGTTGTTCCTGGACGCGATGGACCGGGAGGTCGAGGAGCTGCACAGGAACAAGGTGCGGCTGCGCTTCATCGGCGACCGCACGACGCTCAGCGTCAAACTACAGGCGCGCATGGCGGCCACCGAAGAGCTCACCGCTGGCAATCCGGGCTTGAAGCTCCAGGTCGCCGTGAGCTACGGCGGCCGCTGGGACATCGTGCAAGCCGCGCGCAAGCTCGCAGCAAGCGTAGCGAGCGGCAGTCTCAAGGCGGATCAAATCGACGAAGCGCGTTTCGCGCGCGAGCTCGCGCTCGGAGACGTGCCGGATCCGGACCTCTTCATCCGCACGGGCGGCGATTTCCGCATCAGCAATTTTCTGCTCTGGAATCTCGCGTACACGGAAATTCACGTCAGCGAGACGTTGTGGCCGGACTTCGACGTCGCGGCGCTGGACGCGGCTCTCGCCGCATTCACCGCGCGCCAACGGCGCTTCGGCCTCACGCGTCAGCAGCTCGAAGACAAGGCTACGCTGCGTGCTTAAGCAGCGCGTGCTGACCGCCGTTGCGCTCGTCGCGGTGTTGGCGGGCGTGATGTTCGGCCTGCCGCCGATCGGCACTGTCGTCCTGCTGACGCTGCTCATCCTCGTCGGGGCTTGGGAGTGGGCCGGCTTTCTCGGCAACGGCTCGCCGGCCGCGCGCGCGGTCTATACCGGCATCGTGGCGCTCGCGCTGGCCGCCGCGCTCTGGTTGCATTCGACCATCCCCGGATTCGTGACCGTGACCATGGGCGTCGCGATGGCGTGGTGGTTCGGCGCCTTCCTGTGGATCTGCTTCGCGCCCGCGCGCGTGCCGCGCAGCGGCGCGGCGCTCGCGGGATTGTTCGCGCTCGTGCCGTGCTGGCTCGGCCTCGTCTACGTCACGCTCGCCACCAACAACACCCTCTGGGTGATGTTCACGCTCGCGCTCGTGTGGGCCGCCGACACCGGCGCATTCTTCGCGGGTCGCTGGTTCGGGCGCGTGCCGCTCGCGCCGCGCGTCTCGCCGAAGAAGACCTGGGAGGGCGTCCTCGGCGGTCTCGCGGTCTCGGGCCTGGTCGCGTTTCTCGCGGCCACCTATCTCTTCACCGTCGACGTGTGGCCGTTCACGAGCACTTGTGTCGCCATCGCGGCGATCTCGATCGTGGGCGATCTCACGGAGAGCATGTTGAAACGCGCCGCCGGCCTGAAGGACAGCGGCACCTTCTTCCCGGGTCATGGCGGCGTGCTCGACCGGATCGACAGCGTGACGGCGGCCGCGCCGGCGCTGGTGTTCGCCCTTCTCGGCCTCGGAGTGCTGTCATGAGCACCGTGGGCGTGAAGGGAGTCGCGATCCTGGGCTCGACCGGCTCCGTGGGCGAACACACGCTCGATGTGATCGCGCGCCATCCCGACCGTTTCCGCGTCGTCGCGCTCGGCGCGAATCGAAACGTCCACAAGCTCGCCGAACAGTGTGCCCGCTTCGAGGTGCCATATGCGGCGCTTGCGGACGCGTCGGCCGCGGCAGCACTCGAATCCGCGTTGCGCGCGCGTGGTGCCGCGACGCGGGTGCTGGCGGGTGCCGAGGCGCTCGACGAGATCGCGGCTCTGCCGGAAGTGGATCACGTGATGGCCGCGATTGTCGGGGCCGCCGGTCTGTCGTCGACGCTTGCCGCCGCGCGCGCGGGCAAACGGCTGCTGCTCGCCAACAAGGAGTCGCTGGTCATGGCGGGCCCGCTGCTCATGGCCATCGTGCGCGCCTCCGGCGCCACGCTGCTGCCGATCGACAGCGAGCACAACGCGGTGTTCCAGTGCCTGCCTCGCGACGCGCGCTGCGGCGAGGTGCCGGCCGGCGTGAAGCGGATCCTGCTGACGGCATCCGGCGGCCCGTTCCTCGATTCGGATCGTTCCCGGCTCGAGAAAGTCACCCCCGACGAAGCCTGCGCGCATCCGAACTGGGTGATGGGCCGCAAGATCTCCGTCGATTCCGCCACCCTCATGAACAAGGGGCTGGAATTCATCGAAGCCTGCCTGTTGTTCGGTGTCGAGCCGCACCAGGTCGAGGTCCTCATCCACCGCGAGAGCATCGTCCATTCGCTGGTCGAATATGTCGACGGCTCCGTGCTGGCGCAGTTAGGCGCGCCGGACATGCGCACTCCGATCGCGCACGCGCTCGCATGGCCGGAACGCGTGACGTCAGGTGTACAATCCCTCGACCTCATCAAGGTGGGCCAGCTGCGTTTCGAGGCGCCGGATCTCGAACGATTCCCGGCCCTGGCGCTCGCGCAGGAAGCCGCGCGGGCGGGCGGTTCGCGCCCCGCGTCGCTCAACGCCGCGAATGAGGTGGCTGTTTCGGCGTTTCTCGAGGGCGGATTGAACTTTGCTCGAATTCCGTCGGTCATTGAGTCAGTAATGGCATCGACATCGGGTGGCGCGATCCGCGATCTCGACGACGTGCTGGCGGCCGACGCTGAAGCACGCGCGCGCGCCTCCTCCCTCATCCGGCCACGCGCCGTGCACGCATAAGGGCACCATGCAGATCGGCTGGAACATCCTCTGGTTTCTGATTGGCATCAGCCTGCTCGTCACCGTGCACGAGTACGGGCACTTCTGGGTGGCGAGAAAACTCGGCTTCAAGGTGCTGCGCTTCTCGATCGGCTTCGGCAAGCCGCTGTGGAAGCACGTCGGCAAGGGGCCGGACCACACCGAATTCGTGATCGCCGCGCTGCCGCTCGGCGGGTACGTGAAGCTCGTCGACGAGCGCGACGGCCCGGTCGACTCCGCCGACGTGCCGCGCGCATACCAGAGCAAGCATCCCTGGCGTCGCATCCTCATGCTGTTCGCCGGACCCGGCGCCAACTTCGTGTTCGCCATTCTCCTGCTGTGGGGAATTTTCGCGTTCTCGGGCACCCTGCAGGTCAAAGCGCAGATCGAAGACGTGGTCGCGGGCTCGCCGGCCGCGGTCGCGGGTTTGCGCGCCGGCGACGAGGTGCGCGCCATCAACGGGAGCGCGGTCTCGGACCAGGCCGACGCCAATATCGGATTGTTAGACGCGATCAGTGACCAGGCGAGAATCGAGCTCGAAGTGCGCGGCAGCGACGGCCAGGACCGCGTTCTGGCGCTCGTCGTCGACGACGCGACGGAGCGGCGCCGGCTCACCGAGCCGAACCAGCTCTATGACGGACTCGGATTCCACTTCTGGGCGCCGTCTGTGCCGCCGGTGCTCGGTGTCGTGATGGCCGGAGGGCCCGCGGAAGCCGCCGGCCTCAAGGTCGGCGACGTCGTCACCTCCGTCGACGGTTCGCCCGTGCGCACCTTTCGCGAGTTCGCCGACTACGTGAATGCGCGACCGGATAAGGACATCTCGGTCACCGTGAAGCGCGGCGCCGAGGAGCTGACGCGCAACGTCCGCACGGTGAGCGCGAAGGACGACGGCGGCCGCGCGATCGGCCGGGTCATGGTCGACCGCGTAGCCGACATCAGCCGCTTCGTGCCGCCGGGCATGATGACGCGTGTGCCGCTGCAGCCGATTGCCGCGCTCGGCGCGTCGCTGTCCGAGTCGTGGAAGATGACGGCCGTGCAGGCGAAGTTGTTCGGCCGCATGCTGACGGGTAAGTTCTCATTCAAGAATCTGTCGTCGCCGATCGGGATCGCGAAGTTCGCGGGCGATTCCGCGCGAGTGGGCCCGGAGTTCTTCCTGCGGTTCCTCGTGCTGATCTCGCTGTCGCTTGGCTTCCTGAACCTGTTGCCAATCCCGATCCTCGATGGCGGGCAGATCGTGTTCGCGCTGACAGAGTGGGTAAAGGGCAGCCCGCTCTCCGAGCGTGCGCAGGCTTTCGGCTGGCACGCCGGACTCATCATGCTCGTGCTCATGATGGGCGTCGCGGTTTTCAACGATTTGTCGGCCCGGTTCGGCTGACGTCAAACTAACAAGATATTTTTCCGGGGGAGCAACTTGACCTCAAGGTTAGCGAGTCTATGTGCGGCGGGCGGCGCGTTTCTGGCGACGCCGGTGTTCGCGCAGGAGGGCCCGGCGTTCACGGTCGGCGACATCCGCGTCGAGGGACTTCAGCGAGTCACCGAGGGCACGGTCTACAACTATCTGCCGATCAACATCGGCGACAACCTCTCGACGCAGCGCATCCGCGAGGCGGTGCGCGCGCTCTATGACACGGGCTTCTTCCGCGACGTCGAGATCCGCCGTGACGGCAGCACGCTCATCGTCGTCGTGAACGAACGTCCGACGATCGAGAGCTTCGAGATCAAGGGCAACAAGGACATCAAGACCGAGGACCTGGGCAAGTCGCTGCGCAACGTCGGTCTCGCGCAGGGCAAGACCTTTGACCGTTCGGTGCTCGAGGACGTGAAGTCCTTCCTGCAGGATCAGTACGGCGCCCGCGGCAAATACGCGGCGCGCATCGACACGAAAGTCGAGGAAGTCGCGGGCAACCGCGTGAAGATCAACATCGACATCGTCGAGGGCAAGCGCGCGAAGATCCGCCAGATCAATCTGGTCGGCAACGAGATTTTCAAAGAGAAGGACATCCTCGAGTCGCTCGAACTCAAGACGCCGAACCTGCTGTCTTTCTACAAGCAGGATGACCGCTATTCGCGCGAGTCGCTGCAAGGCGACCTCGAGAAGGTCCGCTCGTATTACATGGATCGCGGCTACGCGAATTTCGAAGTCGAATCGACTCAGGTCGCGATCGCTCCGGAGAAGGACGACATCTTCATCACGGTGAACGTGAACGAAGGCGAGGTCCACACCATCAAGGAAGTGAAGCTCGCGGGCACTTTCGTCGTCCCGGAACCGTTGCTGCGCCGCTATCTTCTCGTGCAGCCGGGCGACACCTTCTCCCGAAAATCGATCACGGCGACGCAGGAGCTGCTGCAGAACCGCTTGGGCGAAGACGGATTCGCGTTCGCCAAGGTGGAGGCGGTGCCGACGACGAGCGGCGATCCTGCGAACAAGGAGCTGTCACTCACCTTCTTCGTCGACCCGGGCAACCGTGTCTACGTCCGCCACATCACCTTCAACGGCGTCTCGAAGATCAACGACGACGTCCTGCGTCGCGAGATGCGCCAGCTCGAAGGTGGCTGGCTCTCGAACGTCGCGCTCGATCGCTCGAAGCAGCGCCTCGAGCGTCTGCCGTACATCAAGAAGGTCGAGTCGGAGACGAAGCCCGTCGCGGGCTCCGCCGATCTCGTCGATGTCCTGTACGAAATCGAAGAGGGCCCCTCCGCGCAATTGGGCGGCGGCGTCGGCTATTCCGAGTCGCAGTCGTTCATCCTCTCCGGCAACTACGCCGACGCGAACTTCCTGGGCACGGGACGTCGCGTGTCGGTGGATCTGAACTCCGGCCGCTACGCGAAGGTGTACGGCATCTCCGTCACCGAGCCTTACCTCACCGCGAACAACGTCGGTTTCACGTCGAGCCTGAGTTACCGCGACCAGACGCAGTTCGTGTCGGCCGCGTCCGATTTCTCGTCCGAGACCATCGGCGCCGCGTTCGATGTCGGTTATCCGATCTCGGAAAACCAGGGTATCCGCTTCGGCCTCTCGTTCCAGAAATCGAGTCTGCTCACCAGCACGAGCGGCAGCGCGCGCCAGTCGACGGAGTGGGTGGCCCTCAACGGCAACTCCACGATCACGCCCGTCGATTTCGACGGCAACGGCTCGATCGACCTCACGCTGATCGGCACCGAGTACAACGCCGTCGAGTTCACGACCTCGTGGAACTACGACAGCCGCAATCGCTCGCTGTTTGCCGACCGTGGCATGCGCCACTCCTTCGGTCTCTCCTACACAGTGCCGGGCATCAGCGACGTCGAGTTCTATGTTGCTAGCTACGAGTTCGTGAAATATGTCCCGTTGTTCGGGCGCTTCACGCTCCAGTACGGCGCCGACGTTGCCTTCGGCATGGACATCGGCGACACGACGGCGCTGCCGCCGTACCGCCAGTTCTATGGCGGCGGTCCCGAAACGGTCCGTGGATACAAAGAGAGCCGATTGGGTCCCAAGGACGACTTCGGGCGTCCGTTCGGCGGCAACCTCAAGGTCACGGGCCGCGCGGAACTGCTGATTCCGCTGCCGCAGAAGTTCGAGACCTCGGCGCGGCTCTCCTATTTCTACGACATCGGCAACATCTTCTCGACGGGCAACCGCTACAGCTTCGCCGGCCGGAGCGGCCAGCCGATCGAGTACAAGTTCGAGTATGATAAATTGAAGCACTCGACGGGCGTGGCGGTTCAATGGCTTGCGCCGCTCGGTGTGTTCCGGTTCAGCTATGCCGTTCCGCTCAACGCGTACAAGGGTGATGCCAACACCTACCCGGACGAGATTGAGCGGTTCCAGTTCTCGGTCGGTCAGGCGTTCTAACGAGGTAATGTCAGTGCAGGTTTCGCTCCGCAAAGTTTTTCTAGTTTCATTGGTTGCCGCTGCGATTGCCGCGCCGGCGATGGCCGAAGTGAAAGTCGGCGTCATCGACTACGCGCGTCTGCTCGAAGACTCGCCGCAGGCAAAGGTCGTCTCCGAGGCGCTGCGCGCCGAGTTCGGCCCGCGCTATCAACAGCTCGTGACGCAGGAGACCGGGCTCAAGGCGCGCGGCGAGAAGCTGCAGAAGGACATCGCCACGATGACGCCCGAGCAGCGCACGAAGGCGGAGAAGGAGCTCCGCGACAGCGCGCGCGAACTCGAGCGCAAAAAACAGGAATGGCAGGACGACTCCAACGCCAAGCGGAATGAAGAGATGAGCAAGCTGCAGCGCTCGCTCATCGGCGAAGTGCGTGAGTACGCCAAGGGCCAGAATTACGACATCGTGATCGCCGAGGGCGTCATCTACGCGACGCCGACGGTCGACATCACCACCGCGGTGCTGACGGCGTTGCAGGCCAAGGGTCCGAAGCCGGCTGCCGGCGCCGTGGCTCCGGCCCCCGCCAAGCCCGCCGCGAAGCCCTGAGTTCGAACGCCTCTCCTGAGGCGTAAACCTCGGGCGCTCGAACCGGCAACCCAGGACCGTCACCCCATGACCGTCACCCAATGACCGTCACTCTGGGCGAACTGGCGGTTCGGTTCGGCTGCGAGCTGCGCGGCGATCCGTCGCTGCCGATCGATTCCGTTGCGGCCCTGTCCCAGGCGGGGCCGCGCTCGGTTTCCTTTCTCGCGAACCCCAAGTACGTCGAACATCTCAAAGACACGCGCGCCGGCGCGGTGATCCTCGATGCGAAATCGGCGCCGAGTTCGCCCGTCGCCTCGCTCGTCGTCGCGAACCCGCACGCAACCTATGCGCGCGTGGCGACACTGCTGCATCCCGATCCGCCGCTGAATCCTGGTGTCCATGCCACGGCGAGCGTCGCCGCGGATGCGCACATCGCTCCTTCCGCCGAGATCGGTGCCCACGTCTGCATCGGGGCGGGAGTGCGCATCGGCGCGCGCTGCTACATCGGCCCCGGCACCGTCATCGAGCGCGGCGCCGTCATCGGTGACGACGCGCGTTTCGTCGCCAGGGTTTTCATCGGCCGGTTCGCGAAGTTGGGCGCGCGCTGCATCGTGCAGCCGGGCGCGGTCATCGGTGGTGACGGATTCGGATTCGCGGCCGAAAAGCGCACCTGGGTGAAGGTGCCGCAGGTGGGCAGCGTCGCGATCGGCGACGACGTCGAGATCGGCGCCAACACGACGATCGATCGCGGCGCACTGGACGACACAGTGATCGAGGAGGGCGTGAAGATCGACAACCTCATCATGATCGCCCACAACGTGCGCATCGGCGCGCACTCGGCGATCGCCGCTCAATCCGCGATCGCGGGCAGCAGCGTGATCGGCAAGCGCTGCGTCATGGGTGGCCGCTCGGGCCTGACCGGGCACATCACACTCTGCGACGACGTCGTCGTGCTCGGCACCTCGTTCATTTCCCACAACATCACGAAACCCGGCATGTATTCTTCCGCGCTGCCGAGCGAGGAAGCCGGCACCTGGCGGCGCATCGTGGCGCGCATCAAGCGTCTCGATTCCATGGCGAAGCGATTGCGGGCCGTCGAGAAGCACGTGGGTTTCTCCGCCGGCGAAGCGGAGTCTAACGAGGACAGTTCAAAATGACGGAAGGGCCAATGACGGAACCGGTCTCGTTCGACATCATGGGAATCATGCGTCTGCTGACGCATCGCTATCCTTTCCTGCTGGTCGATCGGGTGCTCGAGTGCGTGAAGGGCGAGAGAATTCGCGCCATCAAGAACGTCACGATCAACGAACCCTTCTTCCCCGGCCATTTCCCGCACCGGCCCGTGATGCCGGGCGTGTTGATCATCGAAGCGCTAGCGCAAACGGCGGGCATCCTCGCGTTCCACACGGCGGATGTCATTCCCGATGAGAACACGCGCTTCTTCTTCGTCGGCATCGACAAGGCGCGCTTCCGCCGCCCGGTCGAACCCGGCGATCAGATCATCCTGACGGCGACGCTCGAACGGCAGATGCGCGGCATCTGGAAGTTTTCGACGGTCGCGTACGTCGGCGACGTCGAAGTCTGCTGCGCGGAAATGATGGTTGCGCCGGGCGATGCGGCGACCAAGGCCAAGGCGGAGTGAGCGTGGGCGCCATCGATCCGCGCGCCATCGTCTCGCCGAAGGCCGAACTGGCGGCCGACGTGACCGTCGGCCCGTACACCGTGATCGGCGACGGCGTCGTCATCGGCGCGGGCACGTGGATAGGCCCGCATGCGGTGGTCAACGGACCCACGTCGATCGGCGAAGGCAACCGGATCTTTCAGTTCGCGTCGATCGGCGACGCGCCGCAGGATCTGAAATACAAGGGCGAGCCCACGAAGCTCGTCATCGGCGATCGCAACGTGTTCCGCGAGTTCACCACCATGAATCGCGGCACGGTCGGCGGCGGCGGCATCACGACCATCGGCAGCGACTGCCTCTTCATGGCGTACACGCACGTCGCGCACGACTGCCACGTCGGCAGCCGCGTCGTCATGGCCAACTACGCGACGCTGGGCGGTCACGCGGTGCTCGGCGACTGGGTGATCATGGGCGGCTATTCCGGGATCCATCAGTTCGCGAAGGTCGGCGCGCACGCGTTCCTCGGCAACAACGCGGCGGTCACGCGCGACGTGCCGCCGTACGTGATGGCGATCGGCTCGCCCGCGGTGCCGCACTCGATCAACTCGGAAGGGTTGAAGCGTCGCGGTTTCACGCCGGAGCAGATCCGCAATCTCAAGAACGCGTATCGCGTGTTGTACCGGTCGGATCTCAAGCTCGCCGATGCCATCGCGGAACTCACGCAGCGCGTGCCCGAGCAGCCCGAGCTCAAGCCTCTCCTGGATTTCATCGGCGAATCGACGCGTAGTCTCGTCCGTTGAGGAGTCGCGTTTGCGCATCGCACTCGTAGCCGGGGAGACCTCCGGCGATACGTTGGGAGCCGCGCTCATCGACGCGTTGAAGCGCCGCTTCCCCGATGCGCAATTCGCCGGCGTCGCCGGTCCCCGCATGAAAGCCGCGGGCTGTGTCGCCTGGCACGGCATCGAAGAACTTTCCGTCATGGGCCTGACGGAAGTGATCACGCATCTGCCCAAACTATTACGGCTGCGCGCCGAGCTCGTACGCCGGCTCACGCAGGAATGGCGTCCGGACGTCTTCATCGGCGTGGACTACAAGGAATTCAATCTCAGGCTAGCGCGCAAGCTCAAGGCGCAGGGCCTGACGACGGTGCAGTACGTGAGCCCGCAGATCTGGGCCTGGCGGCAGGGACGCGTGCGCACGATGAACAAAGCGGTCGACCTCGTGTTGTGCCTGTTTCCGTTCGAGCCGCCTTTCTACCGCGAGCACGGCGTGCGCGCCGCGTTCGTCGGGCATCCGCTCGCGGACCAGATTCCCCTCTCGGTGGATGGCGCGGCCGCTCGAGCGAAACTTGGCATCGACCCATCCGCGCGGGTGCTCGCGATTCTTCCGGGCAGCCGGCGTGGCGAAGTCGACAAGCTGGGCGCACCGTTCGCGGGGGCCGCCGAGAAACTCGCGCGACAGACTCCAGGTCTCGTCTGCATCGCGCCGATGGTGACGCCGGCGCTGCGCGAGTCTTTCGCGAAGCAGTGCGCGGCGCTCGCGCCCACCGCCAAGGTGCGGCTGCTCGATGGCGATGCGCGGACCGCGCTGGCGGCGGCCGATGTCGTCCTGGTCGCGTCCGGCACGGCCACGCTCGAAGCTGCGCTGCTCAAGCGTCCGATGGTCGTCGCCTACCGGTTGAACGCGATCACCGCGTGGCTGTTGCGCACGTTCAAGCTCGTCAAGGTGGAGCACTTTTCCCAGCCGAACCTGCTCGCGGGTGAAAAGCTGGTCGACGAGTTCTTCCAGGAGGAGGCGAACGCGGACACGCTCGCGCGCGCGCTCGCCGATTGGCTCTCCCAACCCGCGCGCGTGGAACACCTTCGCCAGGAATTCACGAAACTGCACGAGCGTCTGCGTTGCGATGGCGCCGAACGCGCGGCGGCCGAAATCGCGGAGCTGCTCACCGCGCGGACCGTGACACCATGAAACTGCGTGTGCGGTTGCGCGTCGCGGGCGTGGACGAAGCGGGACGGGGCCCGCTCGCCGGACCCGTGGTCGCTGCCGCCGTCATCCTCAATCCGGAGCGTCCGATCCGCGGGCTCGCGGACTCGAAAGTTCTCGAACCCGAAGAGCGCGAACGGCTCGCATCAAAGATCCGCGAGCGTGCGCTGGCGTACGCCGTGGCGTGGGCGGATGCCGAGGAGATCGACAGCATCAACATCCTGCAGGCGACGATGCTCGCGATGCGCCGCGCATTGTTGGGATTGACGATTCCGCCGCAACAGGTCTTCATCGACGGCAATCGCTGTCCCTGCACGGACGGGCTCGGTTTCGAGTGCCTGTTCGAGGCGATCGTGAGAGGGGATGCGACGGTGCCGTCGATCAGCGCCGCGTCGATCCTCGCGAAGACGACGCGCGATGCGCTGATGCGCGATCTCGATCATCGTTACCCGGGATTCTCGCTGTCGGGCCACAAGGGCTATCCGACGGCGGCGCATGTCGCCGCCTTGAACGCACTCGGACCGAGTCCGCTGCACCGTCGAAGTTTTTCACCGGTGCGCGCCACGGGATATTTCGAGGACTAACCGGGACCTGTCACGCGCATTACGGACGCCGCCGCTTCGGCCGCGATTTCCGACGTGGGCGTCAGCCCTGGAATTGTTCCCGCGTTGCCGCGAATCCATTCCGTGAGCGCGCGCGCGTTGAGCGGTCTGCTCATGAAGTACCCCTGCGCGTCGTCGCAGCCGAGCGAACGCAGCATGTTCCAGACCGCCACGTCCTCGACGCCCTCGGCCACGACCTGGAGGCCCAGGTTGTGCCCGAGATCGATGGTCGAACGCACGATCGTCGAGATTTCCGGATTCGTCGCCATGCGCGAGATGAACGACTGGTCGATCTTCAGCTCCTGCACCGGCAGCTTCATGATGTACGACAGCGAGGAGTACCCGGTGCCGTAGTCGTCGATCGAGAGCTTGACCCCGAGCTCCGCGAGCCGGTCGAGCACCTTCTGCGCGTGCGCGGGGTCTTCCATGAATCCACTCTCGGTGATCTCGAGGCAGAGCAGTCCGGGCGTCACATCGTGCTCGGCCAACAACTCCGCCACGAGATCCGGAAGCTCCCGGTTCATGAGATCGCGCGCCGAAATGTTCACCGACACCTGCAGCGTCAGTCCATCCCGCAGCCACTCGCCGCACTGGCGTACGGCCTCGCGGATCACCCAGCGCGTCAGTAGTTTGATATAGCCCGTGTGCTCGGCGAACGGGATGAATTGCACCGGCGGCACGAGGCCGCGCGTCGGATGCTCCCAGCGAATCAACGCCTCCACGGCGTTCACGTGCGCGGAACTCAACGAGACCTTGGGCTGGTAGTAGAGCTTGAGCTCGTCGCGGTCGACGGCGCGCCGCAGTTCGCCGAGCAGCGAGAGATGTTCCTGCTGGTTGGTGTCGTAGTGCGGATCGTAGGTCGCCAGCCCCGTCTTGTTGCGCTTGGCCGCGTACATCGCGATGTCGGCGTTGCGTACGAGCGTCTGCGCGTCGCGCCCGTGCTCGGGGAAATGCGCGATGCCGATGCTCGTGCCCACGTCGAGGGGCTGCCCCTCGTAGAGGATCGGCGACTCGAGCGAAGCGATGATGCGGCGTCCGATGTCCGTGGATTCCGCGTCGGCGGCGGCATCCGTGTCGTGCATGACGAGGATCGCGAATTCGTCGCCGCCCAGTCGCGCGACGCAGTCCGCGCCGTCGACGGTTTTCTGCAGCCTTCCGGCAACTTCGCGCAGGACGTGATCGCCGACGCCGTGTCCGAGCGTGTCGTTGACGTACTTGAAACGGTCGAGATCCATCATGAGGATCGTGAGCCGGCGCTCGCCCGGCGTTGCCTGTTCGATCGCACGTGCCAGCGCGAGCTCGAGGTCGTTCGAGAAGCGCGAACGATTGGCGAGCCCGGTGAGCGGATCCTCGTAAGCGAGCTTGAGGATGCGCTTCTCGCGGTCGGCGATGCCGCCGCGCATGTGATTCAGACTGGACGCGAGGACACCGATTTCGTCGGTGCGCCGCAGACTCACGGGCTCGACGTAGTCGCCTTGTTCGATGCGCGCCGCCGCGGTTGCGAGCGTTTCCAGCGGGCGGGTGATGTTGCGCGCGATCATGACGCTGCCGATGATCGAGAGCGCGAGACTCGCGAGCGCGAGCACGATGAGTGTGTTGCGCAGCCGCTCGAACGCGGCGAGGGCGTGCTCGAGCGAGCGGTGCAGGACCGCGACGATCCGCGCGCTGCCGTTGTCGCCGAGCGGGATCACGAGTGCCTGGTGATCCTCGCCCGCCAGGTTCAGCACGCGCCTCGAGATCTCGTCCGTGTGTCCCGGCATCATCCCTAACAGGGTGCGTTGGGTGGCGGGCTCGAGCGTCGAGGCGAGCACATGCCAGCCGCGGGCGTCGTCGAGCGCGAAAGTCACCTCGAGTTCGGTGAGCTGGCGCAGGTCGCGTGCGAGCGCATCGTCCACGGCGAAGCCCATGACCACCCAGCCGATCGGCACCGGCGCCAGCACCGGCACGCCCACGAGCTGGAACGCGCGCCCATCGAGCACTTCCATGCTCGCGCTCGCGCCCGACCGGTTCATCGTGATGAGCGCCGGATATTCGAACGGCCGTGACTCAGATTGGGGCCTGAGCGTGTCCGAGAGGACTGTGCCGTCGAGATCGACGAACACCATCGCGTTCGCGCCGATGCGCGCGCCGTGATTCGCGAGTACGGACTCGATCGTGCCGGTGTCGTGGGTCGCGATGGCTTCGCGGAATGCGAAATCGGCGGCGAGCACGCGCGCGGAGAGTTTGAGCTTCTCGGCGTTCTGCTCGAGCTGTCGCGCGAACACGCGCTGACCGACGTTGAGCTCTTCCTCGAGCTTCGCGCGCGCATTGCTGGAATTCGCGGAATTGACGAACACGAACGCCGCCACCTGCACGAGCGCGAGCAGTGCGACGAAGAACAGGATGATTCGGGATTGCAGCCGGCGCATGCGCGTCAAGACCCGGGCGCGAGTTCTACGGTGCGGCGCTGCGTGGCTGCGCCGTCGACGGCCACGTCGAGTGACCTGGCCGCCAGGTTCGCGGCCGGTGCCGTGGCGGTGATGCGGTAGTTGCCGGTCGGCAGATTCTTCAACGTGCCGACGCCGTCGGGGCCGCTCTTCGCGAACCAGGGTGTGTCGACGATGACCAGCCACGCGACCATCGTGTCGTGGATGTTGCAGCCGAGCACGACGATGCCGCTCCTGTCGAAGACAACGGGCGGCGCCTCGCGGCCGGAATACAGCTTCGTCGTGAAGGTCTTGGCCGGCGAGAACGAGTAGATGGAGTGCCGGATGTTGTCGCTGTTCGGGAAGTGGATCGATGTGCCGACCTGGACGATGCTCACGCGGGGCACGAATTCTTTCTGTACCTGATCGATCTGCGCCCGCAAGTTGGCGCGGGGCGCGGGTGCGGCGCCCGTCAGGGGCTCCGCATAGATCGCGGCGTCGGCGACGGGAGCGCCGCTCGCATCGCGCACGTTGATGACGAGGTCCGCGGCGCCGGCGAGACCGCACGCAACCGCGCAGCTCGCTGCTACCCATGCCCTGAGCCCTGATCGCGTCATCAAAGTTTCACGATGTCACGCTTCATCGGCGCGAGGAGTGCGAGTAGTTCATTGCGTGCCGGCAGCGGAACGTCCTGCGCGCGCATCGCGTCGCGCAGCACTTCCACGAGACCTGCGAATTCGGCGTTCGTGATCTTGTGGCCCGCGTGCACGTCGCGCATGGTGTCGCCGGTGTACGTGCAGCCGCCGCCTGTGAGTGAACAGATCTGCAGGACCAGCATGTCTTTCACGTGCTGGAGATTGACCTTGTCGAAGGTGCGATTGAGCGCGGGATCGGCCGCGGTGCGTTCGATCGAGACGCCGACGAATGCGGAAACTTTCGCGGTGCCGCCGAGACGCTCGTAAAGGGAGCCGGCCGGAGCGACTGTGGGAGGCGGTACGGGAGCGGGAGGAGTCTGCGCGAACGCGAATGCGACCCGACACAGGCCCGCGGCGAGAGTCGCGGCGAGCACGACGATGGTGGGCGGACGGCTCGCCATGAGAGAGACCCCGGTGAGGAACTGGACGAGGCTGAAATTATCGGCCGCCACACAGGCTAGCCCGTTGAAACGACTCACAACTTCACGGAATTCCCGGCGCCTTTTCTCCACAATTCGCGCGTTCCGAGGCAGATCGCGGCCGGATGCGGCGTCGACTGTGATCCTCATCCCATTCCCGGCGAGCCGCTGTCATGAAGAGTCAATCGAGTTCGTCGATCCGAATCTGCGTGTTGCTGGCGCTGATCGGCGCCGCGCCGCCGGCGGTCGGTGGCAGCAACCGGCTGCTCGCGACGGGTGGCGTCATGCAGATCGAGGGCAGTGCGGGGGGCGGCGCCGTGCCCTGGGCGCTGATCGCGGGGCTCGGCACGGACGCCCAGATCGGCGGCAGCGCGTTCTGCACCAAGGCGCGGGTGCAGAAATTCGATCTCGAGAGCTGTGGTCTCGCCGTTGGCTTTTACGATCGCGTCGAAGTTTCCTACGCGCGGCAGCATTTCGATCTCAATGAAATCATTCCAGGCGAATCGATCGGCGTGGATGTCGCGGGAATCAAGATCCGCGCGTTCGGCGATGCGGTTTACGACCAGGATCGCTGGTACCCGCAATTGTCCGTCGGTGCGCAGTACAAGCGGAACAAGGACTTCGATTTCGTGCCGGCGCTGCTCGGCGCGCGCGACGATGCCGACATCGATCTGTACGTCGCCGCGACCAAGGTTTACCTCGCGGGTCCGTTCTCGCGCACCTGGCTCGTGAATGGCACCTTGCGCGCGACGCGCGGCAATCAGTTCGGCATCCTGGGATTCGGCGGCGACCGCAAGGACGGCCGCAGTCTCAATCTCGAACTATCCACCGCGATGTTCGTCACCGACACGCTCGTGGTTGGCGCCGAGTTTCGCCAGAAGCCCGACAACCTCAGGTCGTTCGAGGAACAGGATTACTGGGATGCATTCGCGGCGTATTTCCCGAGCAAGCATTTTTCGGTGACCGCGGCGTATGCGGATCTCGGTCGAATCGCGATGATGCCGGGACAGCACGGGTGGTACCTGTCGGTGCAAGCCAGCCTCTGACGCGCGACAATACGCGCGATGTCCAACGACACAGGTCCCGTCACATGCGACGAGTGCGGCTGCACATCCGAGTGGCGTGCCGCGTTCACGCGCAAGCTGTGTCCCGCCTGCGCCGTTCGCAAAGCCACGCATCAAGAGAGATGGATTCTGTTCGGCATCGTCGGGGGCGCGCTGGTATGCGGTTTTGCAATCGCGCGAGGTGCGACGAGCGCCGCGTTCCTGCTGGCGTTCTCATGGGTAGTGTTCGTCGCGTCGCAGCCGCTGCTCGTCGTGCTCCACGAGCTCGGACACGCGATTGCGGCGTGGCTCGTCAAGGTCCGGGTCTACGCGATCGTGATCGGTCGCGAGCGGTGGTGGTTCGACCGCGACATCGCAGGCGTCCGCGTGAGAATCGGTGGCCTCATGATGGGTGGCGCCGTCTGCCACGAGCCCAGCGAGGGCCCGCATTCCAGGCTGCGCAGCATTCTGATCACGGCGGGCGGACCCCTGATGAACTTGCTCGTCGCCGGAATTGCGTTTGCCTGGGCCGCCGCGTTGCCAGCGTCGTTGGAACAATCTCTTGCGCGATTCGCGCTGCTGATGGTTGGCGTGGCGAGCGTCGCGCAAGGCATCGCAAACCTCTGGCCGCGCCCGGTTGAAGTCATGGGAAGGCAGACTTCGAACGACGGCGCCCGCATCGTGGCGTTGCTCTCGGGTCATGCTGATGACGCGGACAAATTGCGCGGTGGTGGTCACTATCTGCGCGCGCAGTTCGCGTTCTTCGACCGTCGACTCGACGATGCGCGACGCGAGGTCACGCGGGCGCTCGATCTTCTCGTCGACACAATGCCGCGCGATGCCTGCACCGTTCTGTGGGCTGCGATCGCTTGCGAAATCGGCGACGCGCGCGGCGCGGTCGCGGCGCTGCGGCCGCTGCACGGCGATGCTGCGAAAGATCCCGTCGTGAGAGTCGACATCGCCAACAATCTCGCGTGGGGTCTGTTTCTGCTGGACGAGCCGGATGGATTCGAGGAAGGGCTCGCAGCCATCGCCGACGCACGCCGGATCGCCCCATGGGAGCGCGCCTGCCTGTCGACACAGGCCTGTCTCATGGCGGCATCCGCTACGACAGGGAATGGTCGCGCGACGGACGCGCTTCAGCTCATCGACCCGTTTCGGTCGCCGCCGCGCAACGCATCCGAAGCCGCGGCCCTGTGCGTCGCTCGCGGTCTCGTTACGGCATTCCAGGGCGACGTGTCGGCGGCACGAGCGGAGTACGAGCGGGCACGCGCGCTCGTCGTCGATTCCCCGATACTTCGACTACTCGAACGTCGGCTCGCAAGTCACTGATAAAATTTGCAAGCGCGTTTCGATGCGCGTTCGTGTGTAAACTCGCGCGCCATGTCGAGCGGCAAATCTGGTGGATTCGTGCACTTGCGGGTGCACACGGAGTTCTCGCTCCAGGACAGCGTTGTCCGGATCCCTGAGCTCGTCGAACGCACCGCCGCGCTCGGAATGCCCGCCGTCGCGGTCACCGACCAGAACAATCTCTTCGCGATGGTCAAGTTCTATCGCGAGGCGCTCAAGCTCGGCGTGAAGCCCATCATCGGCGTGGACGTCCTGTTGAAGTCGCGCGCCGCGCCCACGCGGCTCACCTTGCTCTGCAAGGATCCGGCCGGATATCAGAACGTCACGAATCTCGTCACGCGCGCGTATCTGGAAGGGCAGGAAAAGGGAGTGCCGCTGCTCGCGCGCGAATGGCTAGATCCGAAAACGACCGCCGGCCTGATCGCGCTGTCGGGCGCGCACGAGGGCGATGTCGGCCGCGCGCTCGGCAATGGCAAGGACGCGGACGCGCTCGGCATCGCCCGCGAATGGCAAAGCCTCTTCGGTGACCGGTACTACCTCGAGCTGCAACGACTCGGCCGGCCCGACGACGAATCGTTCATCGCAAAAACAGTCGGCTTGAGCCAGCAGACCGGCATTCCGGTCGTCGCGACCAACGATGTGCGTTTCCTCGCCGCCAGCGATTTCGAATCCCACGAGGCGCGTGTCTGCATCGCCGACGGCGCCCAGCTCGCGGATCCCGCGCGCGTGCGGCGCTACACCGAGGCGCAGTACCTGCGGACTCCCGAAGAGATGGCCGCGCTCTTTGCCGACATTCCGGAAGCGCTGCAAAACTCCGTCGAGATCGCGCGCCGTTGCTCGCTGCCGCTCAAGCTCGGCGAATCGCGGCTGCCCAACTATCCACTGCCCGACGGCGTGACCGTCGAGGCCTTCATCGGCGCAGAGTCGCGACAGGGCTTTGCGTTGCGCGAGAAGGCCTTCGACGATTCGCAGCGTGCGCGCCTCGGCGAATACCGCGCACGTCTCGATCGCGAGCTCGACGTCATCGTCAAGATGGGCTTCGCGGGCTACTTCCTGATCGTCGCGGATTTCATCCGCTGGGCGCGTGGCAACGGCGTGCCCGTCGGTCCCGGCCGCGGATCCGGCGCGGGATCGCTGGTCGCGTTCAGCCTCGGGATCACGGACATCGATCCGCTGAAATACGACCTGCTGTTCGAGCGATTCTTGAATCCCGAACGCGTCTCGATGCCCGACTTCGACATCGACTTCTGCATGGACGGCCGCGACCGCGTCATCGAGTACGTCTCGCAGAAGTACGGCCGCGAGCGCGTCTCTCAAATCATCACCTACGGTACGATGGCCGCGAAAGCCGTCGTGCGCGACGTCGGTCGCGTGCTCGGCATGGGCTACGGCTACGTCGACAAGATCGCGAAGCTGATTCCCTTCGAGCTCGGCATCACGCTCGACGACGCGATCGAAAAAGAGCCCGAGCTCAAGCGGCTCTACAAGGACGACGAGGAGATCAAGAACCTCATCGACCTCGCACGGTCGCTCGAAGGCCTGACGCGCAACGCCGGCATGCACGCGGGTGGCGTCGTGATCGCGCCTTCGAGACTGACTGAATTCGCGCCGCTGTACGCCGACGACAAGGGCGGCAACGTCGTCACGCAGTTCGACAAGGACGACGTCGAAGCCGCGGGCCTGGTGAAGTTCGACTTCCTGGGACTGCGCACGCTGACCGTCATCGATCGAGCGGTGAAGCTGATCAATGTGCTGCGCGAACAGAAGGGCGAAGCGGCGCTCGACATATCGCAACTGCCGATGAGCGATGCCGACACCTTCAAGCTCATGCAGGAGGCACGCACCACCGCGGTGTTCCAGCTGGAATCCCGCGGCATGAAGGACTTGATCCGGCGTCTGAAGCCCGACACCTTCGAAGACATCGTCGCGTTGGTGGCGCTGTTCCGCCCGGGTCCGCTCGAGTCGGGCATGGTCGGCGACTTCATCGATCGCAAGCACTCCAAAGACAATCCTGATGCACCGGCGGTCGACTATCTGCATCCGTTGCTGCAACCCGCGCTCGCGCCCACCTATGGCGTCATCCTGTATCAGGAACAGGTGATGCAGATCGCGCAGGTGCTATCCGGTTACACCCTGGGTGGCGCCGACATGCTCCGCCGCGCGATGGGCAAGAAGAAGCCCGAGGAGATGGCGAAGCAGCGATCGATCTTCGTGGACGGCGCCGTCAAGAACAATGTGCCCGAGGGTCAAGCCGCGCACATCTTCGATCTCATGGAGAAGTTCGCGGGCTACGGCTTCAACAAGTCGCACTCCGCCGCGTACGCGCTGCTCTCGTACCAAACAGGTTGGCTCAAGGCGCACGAACCCGCGGCATACATGGCCGCGGTGCTGTCCGCCGACATGGACCACACCGACAAGGTCGTGGGACTGCTCTACGCCTGCCGCACGGAAACCGGGCTCAAAATCCTGCCACCGCACGTGAACCTGTCCGCGTACGCATTCGCCGTCGTGGACGACAAGACCATCCGCTACGGACTCGGCGCGATCAAGGGCGTGGGCGAGGGCGCGGTCGAGGCGCTCGTCAACGAACGCCGCGCGAATGGCGACTTCTCGAGTCTCGAGGATCTGTGCCGCCGGCTCGATCTTTCCAAGATCAACCGCCGCGTGCTCGAAGCGCTGATCAAGTCCGGTAGTTTGGATGGCCTCGCCGCCAATCGCGCGACGCTCATGCATCGGCTCGACGGCGCGCTCGCGCTCGGCGAGCAGAACACGAAGGCGAACGAAACCGGGCAGCACGACATCTTCGGGCTCGCGGCCTCGCATGCGCCGGATGCCGTGCGCGTGAAAGCGCCCGATCAGCCGGAGTGGACGGACAGCGTGCGTCTGCGCGGCGAGCGCGAGACGCTGGGCCGCGCGATTTCCGGTCATCCCATCGATCGCTTCGTGAACGACCTGCCGCGTTTCATCACCGGCCGCATCGTCGACTATCTCGAGCAGGACCGACCGCAGGCGCAAGGTGAGGGCGGCGGTCGCGCGTTCTGGGGCGGCAAGGTCGTCGCGATCGCGGGCGTGGTCGAGGAACTGCGCAAGCGCGGTCCGCGCACCTCCGTCTATCTCGACGATGACTCCGGCCGCATCGAAGTGGGATTCTTCGACGAGCAGTACCAGCAGTTCCGCGAAATTCTCGTCAAGGACGCGTTGCTGCTCATCGAAGGCAAATTGCGCTTCGACGAATTCGCCAACACCTGGACACTGCGCGCGAGCAAGGTCAGCGAGCTGGAACGCCTGCGCGAGCGCGAGGCGCGGCGCATCGTGCTCAAGCTCAAGGACGTCGACTCGCGCCTGCTCACGAACCTGCAGACCGTCCTCACTCCCTTCAAGGGCGGCAGCTGCCACGTCGCCGTGCAGTACCACGGCGCGGGCGCGCGCGGCACGTTCTCGTTCGGCGCGGAATGGAAAGTCCGTCCCGCACCCGCGCTGCTCGAAGAGCTCGAGAAACTCCTCGGCCGCGGCCGGATCGCCGTGCTCTACAGCCCACCACCGCAAGCCTCCGACTCCGCGTACGGGTAACGAACCGCTCCGGTTCTCCCTACGAATCGAGAGAGCGAGGGGCGATCTTCGTCAGCCGACTTCGGGTGCCTCTGCCTGCTCGAGTGTTTGTCCGCGGCCCGAATGGCGAGCGGCGCGGCCGGGAGCGCGAGCGCGATGCCGGGCCGCGTCTTCGCGGCAACGGCGTCGCGCGAAGCTCCCGGCAAGCGAACGCCAAAAACTTCCGTCTTCGGAAGTTTTTGAAGCGCGCTCGCCCTGAGGGCCGCGGACAAACACTCGAGCAGGCAGAGGCACGCGGCGACGCCAACAAACCCCGACCCCTGCTATCCTCTCCCTATGGCAGTGAATTTCCTCGATTTCGAGCAGCCCATCGCCGAACTTGAAGCCAAGATCGAAGAACTGAAACACGTTCCCTCGAACTCGGCCGTCAACATCCAGGAAGAAATCTCGCGGCTGCAGCAGAAGAGCGAGCAGCTCACGCAGAGCATCTTCGCGAGTCTCTCGCCCTGGCAGATCACCCAGCTCGCGCGGCATCCGCAGCGTCCGTACACGCTCGACTACGCCGGCCTGATCTTCAAGGATTTCCACGAGCTGCACGGCGATCGAATGTATGGGGACGACCTCGCGATCGTGGGCGGCCCCGCGCGTCTCGACGACCGCCCCGTGATGCTGATCGGCCACCAGAAGGGCCGCGACACCAAGGAGCGCGTGCGCCGCAACTACGGCATGCCGAAGCCCGAGGGCTATCGCAAGGCGCTGCGCCTGATGCGGCTCGCCGAACGCTTTCGCATGCCGCTGATCACCTTCATCGACACGCCGGGCGCGTATCCGGGCGTGGGCTCGGAGGAGCGCGGCCAGTCCGAAGCGATCGCGCGCAATCTGTTCGAGATGAGCGTGATGGGCATTCCCATCATCAGCTGCGTGATCGGCGAGGGCGGTTCGGGCGGCGCGCTGGCGATCGGCGTTTGCGACCGATTGCTGATGCTGCAGTTCTCCACGTACTCCGTGATCTCGCCCGAGGGTTGCGCGTCGATCCTCTGGAAGAGCGCGGACAAGAAGGAAGTCGCGGCCGACGCGATGAACCTCACCGCGGATCGGCTCTTCAAACTCAAACTCGTGGATGAAGTGCTGCCCGAGCCCGTGGGCGGCGCGCACCGCAATCCGCAAGCCGTGGCCGAAACGATCAAAACCGCCTTGATCAAGTATCTCGACGGACTCGAGAATTTCTCGCCGGAGAAATTGCGCGCGGCGCGCAACACGCGCATCGACGGCTTCGGCGTCTACAGCGAAGTCGCAAATTAGGGTCAGACCCTGATTTTCCATGAACGTCGTCGAAACCTTGCTTCGGCTGACGGGCAAACGTCCTCACGTCCTCGTCGCGTTCAGCGGCGGCATCGACTCCACGGTGCTCGCACATGCGCTCGTCAGTCAGCGCCGCAAATTCGCGAGCCTGCGCCTCGCGCATGTCGATCACGGCCTGCAGGCCGCGAGCGGTGAATGGAGCCGTCATTGCGCGCGACAGGCGCGCGCGTGGCGCGTTCCATTCGTGAGTCTGAATGCCAACATCCAGCGCAAACGCGGCGAATCGCCCGAAGCCGCGGCTCGCGACGCGCGCTATGCCTTGCTTGCCTCGGCCATGCGGCCGGGCGAAGTGCTCGTGACCGGGCAGCACGAAGACGATCAGGCGGAGACCTTGTTACTGCAGTTGTTCCGTGGCGCTGGCGTCGCCGGTCTTGCCGCGATGCCAGGACGGGCGCCGTTCGGTCAGGGTCTGGTGGTGCGGCCGCTGCTCGGCACGCCTCGTGCCGAATTGGAGGAATACGCGCGCGTCAACCAACTGTCGTGGGTCGAAGATCCGACGAACGTCGAGACAAAATTCGCGCGCAATTACCTGCGTACCAAAGTGATGCCGCTGATTCGCGAGCAGTGGCCGGGTGCGGTGACTTCGATCTCGCGCAGCGCGCAGCACATGGCGGAGGCAGACCGGCTGCTGGGTGAGCTCGCGCACCGCGACCTCGCGAAGGCCGTCGACGGGGACGGGCTGCGCGTCACGGCACTGCGCGCGTTGCCGCGGGCGCGGCGCCACAACGCGTTGCGCGCCTGGATCGCGGGCTTCGGACTCGAAGCGCCTTCCACCGCGCAGGCCATCGAGATCGGGGGCCGGGTTTTGACGGCACGTCCGGATTCGCAGCCGGAATTCGAATGGAACGGATCGATCATCCGGCGTCGCGCGGGCCGCTTGGCTCTGGCGGTGAAGTCCGCGGATCGCGTCGAGTCCTCCATCGAATTGATTTCGAAATCATGGCACTGGACACGCGACCGCCAGTGCGTTCTGAACCGTGCGGGCGACACGCTCGCGCTCATCAATGATGCCGCGGGGCCGATCGATCTCGATGCGCTGCCGAAAATCGTGGAAATTCGCGCGCGCGCCGGTGGTGAGACGCTGCGTCCGGGACCGCGCGCGCGTACCCAGGCGCTCAAGAAACTGATCCAGTCCGCGAAATTGAGCATGGAAGCGCGCGAACGGCTGCCTCTCGTATTTTCGGGGAATGGCGCGCAGACGCGTCTGATTTGCGCGGGAGACCGGTGGACCGACGCGTCGGTGATGGCAAATGACAAATCCCTACGTCGCGCGCGACTCCAATGGTCGCGAAAATAAATTAGGGCCTGACCCCAATTTCATTTTGCGGTAACCTGCCGTCCCGTCGATCGCACCATTCTCACGCGGACGGGCTCCCACATGACTCGATTCGTTTTCGTCACGGGTGGCGTCGTTTCCTCTTTGGGAAAGGGCATCGCCGCCGCATCGCTTGGCGCCATCCTCGAAGCCCGCGGTCTCAAGATCGCGATGGTGAAGCTGGACCCGTACATCAACGTCGATCCGGGCACCATGAGCCCGTTTCAGCACGGCGAGGTGTTCGTCACGAATGACGGCACCGAGAGCGATCTCGACCTCGGCCACTACGAGCGCTTCGTGCGCACGACCACCGGCCGCCACAGCAATTTCACGACGGGCCGCATCTACGAGCGCGTGATCGCGAAGGAGCGGCGCGGCGATTACCTCGGCGCGACGGTGCAGGTGATCCCGCACATCACCGACGAGATCAAGCGCTCGATCCAGTTGGGCGCGGGCGAATCCGACGTCTGCATGGTCGAGATCGGCGGCACGGTCGGCGACATCGAATCGCTGCCGTTCCTCGAGGCGATTCGCCAGCTCGGCGTCGAGCTCGGGCGCAACAACTGCGTGTACCTGCACCTCACTCTGGTGCCGATCATTGGGGGCGCGGGCGAGATCAAGACCAAGCCCACGCAGCACAGCGTGAAAGAGCTGCGCGGCATCGGCATCCAGCCGGACGTGCTGCTGTGCCGCTGCAAGAACCCGCTGCCCGACGAACAGCGCCGCAAGATCGCGCTGTTCACGAACGTCGAGGAGCGCGCGGTCATCTCCGGCATCGACGCCGACGACATCTACAAGATCCCGATGCTGCTGCACGAGCAGGGCCTCGACGACATCGTCGTCGACAAGCTGCGCCTTAATGTGCCGGCCGCGGATCTCACCGAGTGGAAGCAGGTCGTCGCCGCGAAGGCGAACCCGGACGGCCAGGTCGACATCGCGATGGTTGGCAAGTACGTGCAGGTCAAGGACAGCTACATCTCGCTGAACGAGGCGCTGACGCATGCGGGCGTGAAGACCAGGACTCGCGTCAATGTTCATTACATCGAGTCCACCGACATCGAGAAGCACGGCACGCACGCGCTCTCCGGCATGGACGCAATCCTCGTGCCCGGCGGCTTCGGCGAACGCGGCATCGAAGGCAAGATCGCCGCCGTGCGCTTCGCGCGCGAGAACAAGATTCCATATCTCGGCATCTGTCTCGGGATGCAGCTCGCGGTCATCGAATACGGCCGGCACGTGCTGGGTCTCGAGGGCGCGAACAGCACCGAGTTCAATCGCGCGACCGCGCATCCCGTGATCGCGCTGATCACCGAGTGGATGGACGGCGCGAAGGGCGAGCAGAAGCGCGACGACGCGACGGGCAAGGGCGGCACGATGCGCTTGGGCTCGCAGGAAGTGCGCGTGTCGCCGAACACGCTCGCGCGTTCGATCTACGGCGACGAGAACGTGTTCGAGCGTCACCGCCACCGCTACGAGTTCAACAACAAGTACATGGATCGGTACGTCGCGGCGGGTTTCCGTTTCCCGGGACTGTCGAAGGACGATCTCGTCGAGATGATCGAACTACCGGGTCATCCGTGGTTCGTCGCGACGCAGTTCCACCCGGAGTTCACGTCGACGCCGCGCGATGGGCATCCGTTGTTCACGGGGTTCGTGAAGGCGGCGAGGCAGCATCGGAACGCGCAGTTGCCGGAAGTCGCCAGCGCCTGATCGCAGCGTTTTCGACGGACCTTGAAAGATTGGAGTGGTAGTTGGGGATGGGGCGCGATCGTGGTCGCCGGCATCGCCTCGTTGATGGCCACAAGTCTCTTCCTGAGTGCGGTGTCGGACGGAGGCTGGGCGGCGCATCTCCGGCAGGTTGGCACCGCAGCGCTGGTCCTCGCGGCGACATCCGGCTTTCTCGCCGTTCGAATGGTCGCCGAGCGTTCCAGGCTGCGGACGTTGGGTGGCGGCCTGGCCGCATGCAGCCTGGTGCTCATGCTTCTGTTGATGCTCTGCGTGCTGTTCCGAGACGGAAAGTACGATGCCGACACCGCGGCGGCCTTGGCGGTTGTTGGGAGCGTCACCGCTACGATGACTATCAGCCTCACCTGGGTTCACCGATCCCGGTTCAAATGGATGGCCTTGGCACCCGTCGATCGCTCCAGCGCTCGCCGGAGGAGTTTGCTCGAAGCGCAGGCGTTGAATGCACGGATCAGGCACGATCCCGCGGACGCCAATGCGTTGGTCGAACGCAGCAAGCGGCTGCGCCAGCGCGGAGAGCCTGTGCGCGCGCTGAAGGATCTGGACCAGGCGCTCGAACTCGATCCGAAGAACGCGCATCACTTGCTGTACCTCAGACACCTCGTGCGGCTGGATCAGAACGATCATGCGCGGGCGCTACAGGACATCCTGGCCGCGATAGAAGTCGATGAGAACCGGCGCGAGGATTACTACGCGGCGGCAGCGCGCGTGTACGTCAAGCGCGGACGGGTTGACGACATTGCTGCGATGCTGGAGAAGCAAGGGTTACCGGCTTCGCGTGTGTATGCGGTGCAAACCGCCGCGCTCAATGCCGCGTTGTACGAGATCGACGGCGCGATTGCCGCTGAAGAGTCTGCGATGACCGAGAAGTATTGGGATGGAAGCGGGACACGCATGTACGCGCTTCGTCAGGCGAGGGCGGACATCTTGGCGAAGTTGAGGGAGCCTCCCGGGATACCGACCCGAATCGGTTGATGTCGATTTGCGGTATCGCCGATCGACCAATGAATGCCAAGAGTCGTAACGCTCCGACTGACTTGGCAGTTCAAAGTCATCAGAGTTCGCGCGCGCGACCATCGCCGCCCGTCATCAGGAGTCCAACATGCCCGGCACCGTCAAACTGCACCGCGTATTCCCCGCGCCGCCCGCGCGCGTCTACAAGGCCTTCATCGATTCCGCCGCCAAAGCGAAATGGCTGCCACCGTACGGCTTCACCGCTACCGTGCACGAGAACGATGCGCGCGTCGGCGGCAAGTACCGCATGTCGTTCACCAACTTCTCGACGGGCAACGGCCACACATTTGGCGGCACTTACATCGAGATGGTGCCCGGCGAGAAGCTGCGGTACGACGACAAGTTCGACGATCCAAATCTGCCCGGCGTCATGTCGGTGACGGTCACGTTCAAGAAGGTGTTGGTCGGCACCGAGCTGCACGTCGAACAGTCCGGCATCCCGGACGCGATCCCCGCCGAGGCGTGTTACCTGGGCTGGCAGGAGTCGCTCGAGCAGCTCAATCGCCTGGTGAGGCCGGAGATTCCGGACTGATGCGGCGATGGCGCTAAGATCGGACTCCCCTCATCCGGAGCCCGATCCATGCGCCATTCATTCCCGTTGCTCGCCGCACTCGCCAGCGCCGCGTTTTGCCTCACTGCCGCGGCCGCCGACGGTCCGCTCGTCGAGCACCTGAACTCCGGCAAGGTCTACCCAACCGGCGTGCCGTTTTCGGAAGCCGTGAAGGTGGGCGACACTCTCTATCTATCCGGCCAGATCGGCGTGAAGCCCGGTAAGCTCGAACTCGTGCCGGGCGGCATCAAGGAAGAAGGGCGCCAGACTCTCGAGAACCTGCGAACGACGCTCGAAGCGCACGGCTACTCGCTGCGCGACGTCGTGAAGTGCACGGTGATGCTGGCCGACATCGCGAAGTGGGGCGAGTTCAACGAGATCTACAAGACGTTCTTCACCGCACCGTATCCGGCGCGCAGCGCGCTCGGGACGAGCGGGCTCGCGCTCGGCGCGCAGGTCGAACTCGAGTGCATTGCCGTGAAGCAGTGAGGTTGCTCACGTCCGCAGCATGAATCGTCATTCAAAAGTGATGCCCATCTCACAGGTTGCCGCGGTGCCGCGACATAAAATCCGAGGCGCTAACTAACACGCACCTGGGAGTGCGCCGTGAACAAGAACATTCTCTACGCCATCCTGGCGTTTCTGATCGGTGGCTTCTTTTTGTACACCGGCGTCCAGGAGCGCATGACGATCTCCAAGCTCAAGAAAGTGGGCGAGCGCGTCGAGGTCGAAACTCCGGACGGTTATACGGAGCACAAGAAATCCGGCAGCACCACGTACACCGCCGAGTTCAAGTTCCAGACGTCGGACGGCCGCGCGATCCAGAAGAAGAAATCGTTTCCGAAAGAACTCATCGCCGATTTCGAGAACGGCACGCCGGTGTACCTGCTTTACGATCCGACCGACCCGAGCGAGTTCGTGTTCGAGAAGGAGGAGCCCGAGTGGTTCCTGGTCCTGTTCGGCGTCGTGTTCATGGCGGGCGCGGTTTGGTACGGGCGCAAGAAGCCGGAAGTGCCCGCGCCGGAGTGAGCGATCACGCCGCGGGCGGCCGCCAGGTGCTGACGGTGTCCCGCTGAGACAATTCAACCGGTCAGCGGCGCCGGGCACGTGCTCGTGTATCCTTCGCGGCCATGCAACTGGCGAATTTTCAGGTCGGCATCGACCGGCCGATGTTTCTCATCGCGGGTCCCTGCGTCATCGAGGGCGACACCCTCACGCAGGAAATCGCCGGCAAGCTCAAGGAGATCACGACCCGTCTCGGCGTGCCCTTCATCTTCAAGGCGTCGTACGACAAGGCGAACCGCTCGTCGGCGAAAAGCTTCCGCGGTCCCGGCATCGACGCGGGCCTTAAAGTCCTGCAGGGCGTGAAAGAGAAGATCGGCGTGCCCGTGCTGACCGACGTGCATGAAGACACTCCCTTCAAGGAAGTGGCAGCCGTCGTCGACGTGCTGCAGACGCCGGCGTTCCTCGTGCGCCAGACGAACTTCATCGTGAACGTCTGCTCGGCGGGCAAGCCGGTCAACATCAAGAAAGGCCAGTTCCTGAGCCCGTGGGAAATGCAGAACGTCGTCGACAAGGCGCGCTCCACCGGCAACGAGCAGATCATGGTCTGCGAGCGTGGCTTCTCCTTCGGCTACAACAATCTCGTCTCCGACATGCGCTCGCTCGCGATCATGCGCGCGACCGGCGCGCCGGTCGTGTTCGACGCCACGCATTCGGTCCAACTACCGGGCGGCCTCGGCGGCAGCTCCGGCGGTCAGCGCGAACACATTCCGGTCCTTGCTCGCGCGGCCGTTGCCGCGGGCATCTCGGGTCTCTTCATGGAAACGCATCCGGATCCGTCGAAGGCATTGAGCGACGGTCCCAACGCCTGGCCGCTCGGCCGCATGGAAAATTTACTGTCGACGCTCAAGCAGCTCGACATCGCAGTCAAACAACAACCTTTCGAGGAAAGTCTCCTATGAGTCGCATCGTTGATATCGTCGGGCGCGAAGTGATCGATTCGCGCGGCAATCCGACCGTCGAGGCCGACGTGTATCTCGACTCGGGCGCCATGGGCCGCGCGGCGGTTCCTTCCGGCGCGTCTACGGGTTCGCGCGAAGCGGTGGAGCTGCGCGACGGCGACAAGAAGCGTTATCTCGGCAAGGGCGTGCTCAAGGCTGTCAGAAACGTCAACGGCGAACTCAAGAAAGCGCTCGTCGGAAAAGAGGCGTTCGATCAGCAACAGCTCGATCAGATCATGATCGACCTCGATGGCACCGAGAACAAAAGTCGTCTCGGCGCCAACTCGCTGCTCGCGGTGTCGCTCGCGAATGCGAAGGCCGCCGCCATCGACAGCAAGCAATCGCTGTGGAAGTACCTCGCGCAGGGCCGCGAGCCCGTGATGCCGGTGCCGATGATGAACGTCATCAACGGTGGCGCGCACGCGGACAACTCGCTCGACGTGCAGGAATTCATGATCATCCCCGTCGGCGCGCCGACGTTCTCGGAGGCGCTGCGCTATGGCGCGGAAATCTTCCACACGCTGAAAGGCATTCTGAAAAAGAAGAAGCTGACCACGGCGGTTGGCGACGAGGGCGGCTTCGCGCCGAACCTCTCCTCGAACGAAGCGGGCATCAAGATCATCATCCAGGCGGTCGAGCAGGCCGGCTACAAGCTCGGCAAGCAGATCTATCTCGGCATGGACGTCGCGGCGTCGGAATTTTTTAATCACAAGAAGAACATCTACGACCTTACTGGCGAAGGCCGGAAATTCTCTTCGGACGAGTTCGTGAAGTACTTCGCCAAGCTCGTGGCCAAGTACCCGATCATCAGCATCGAAGACGGAATGGCCGAGCAGGACTGGGATGGCTGGGCGACGTTGACCAACGCATTGGGCAAGAAGATCCAGCTCGTCGGCGACGATCTTTTCGTGACCAACACCAAGATCCTGAAAGAGGGCATCGACAAGAAGATCGCCAACTCGATCCTCATCAAGGTCAACCAGATCGGCACGCTGTCCGAGACGCTCGCGGCCATCAAGCTCGCGGACGACGCGGGGTATTCCGCGGTCGTTTCGCATCGTTCGGGTGAGACCGAGGACGCGACGATCGCCGACATCGCGGTCGCGACGACCGCCAGCCAGATCAAGACGGGCTCGATGTCGCGCTCGGATCGCATCGCGAAGTACAACCAGTTGCTGCGGATCGAAGGCGAACTGGGTGGCAAGGTGCGCTACGCGGGTAGAGACGCCTTTCCGGTCAAGATCTGATCGTCGGGTAGTTGGGCGGCGAGGTATTGCTTGCCGCTTCTCTTTTCCGACTACACTGGCATCAAGGCGGCCCTCGCGTCCGGTCGAACAACCTGGGTCTACGTCAGCAGGAAAACAACATGAACAATCCTTACGCTCCACCTACCGCCAAAGTCGGTGATATCGAAGAACAGAAACCCGAAGACTTCGACTACGCGGGGTTCTGGTGGCGCGTGCTGGCTTCGATTCTCGACAACATCGTGCTCGGCATTGCGGTCGGTCTCATATCGGCGGGCGTCGTGATCGCGATCTTCGGCATTGGCGGTACCAACGATTCGTACTGGGCCATTGGCCTCAACTATCTGACCTCCACCGTTCTCACCGGTATCGCCGTCGTCCTGTTCTGGAAATTCAAGCAGGCGACGCCGGGTAAACTCATGTTGTCGATGAAGATCGTGGACGCCGAAACGTTTGGCCCCATCTCGTGGGGGCAAAGCATCGGCCGCTACTTCGCCTACTTCGTCTCGTTCTTCGGGCTCTGTCTCGGTTTCATGTGGGTCGGTTGGGACGAGCGCAAACAGGGCTGGCACGACAAGCTCGCCGGCACCGTGGTGATCCGCGTCTACAAATAACGCGGAACGCGCCGGGTGGTTAGCGCGATGCGTCCCATGTTCGCGTACCTATGCCTCGGCGCAAGCGATCTCGAGCGTTCCGCGAAGTTCTACGACGCGACGCTCGGGGTGCTGGGGTATTCGCGCTGCGACACCTCGGCTGAGAGCGCGTCGAGCTGGTCCGGCTGGATCGGCTGGGGGCTCTACGAAAAGGCGGGCGCCGTGCAGGACGCACTCTGGATCTGCCAGCCGTTCGACGGAACGCCGGCCAGCGCCGGAAACGGCAGCATGGTCGCGTTGTGGGCGAAAACCTGGGAACAGGTCGGCGCGTTTCACGCGGCGGCGCTGGCGAACGGCGGAACGTCGGAAGGCGTTCCCGGCCTGCGTTTGCAATACAACCCCGATTTCTACGCGGCCTACGTGCGCGACCCCGACGGCAACAAACTGGCCGTCGTCTGTCGCGGCTTTACGGCAGCGCAGGGCCAGTAGTCAGATTGCGCCGGGGTCGTCCTGGCTCATCCCACACTCGTTTCACCGTCCGTCCTGCACGGCTCACTGCATTGGCGCTAGCATTCGGCATCCGGCCTGACCGGAAACCTTTTTATCAAGGAACGTCATGAAACTCCTGCGTCTCATCGCATCCCTCATCATCGCCACCGCCGGTGCCGCGTTCGCCGCGCCGGCCAAACCACCCGCGCTGCCGTCCGTCGACATTCCCTACACGAAGTTCGTGCTGCCCAATGGCCTCACGCTGATCGTGCATGAGGATCACAAGGCACCCGTCGTCGCGGTCAACATCTGGTACCACGTCGGCAGCAAGGACGAGAAGGTGGGACGCACGGGCTTCGCGCACCTGTTCGAACACCTGATGTTCAACGGCTCCGAGCACTACAACGACGACTGGTTCAAGGCGATGGAAGCCGCGGGCGCCACCAAACTGAACGGCACCACGTGGTACGACCGGACAAACTACTTCCAGAACATGCCGACCTCGGCGGTGGATCTCACGCTGTGGATGGAGTCGGATCGCATGGGCCACCTGCTCGGCGCGATCGACCAGGCGCGCCTCGACGAACAGCGCGGCGTCGTGCAGAACGAGAAGCGCCAGGGCCAGAATCGGCCGTACGGCAAGGTCTCCGAGTTGATAGCGTCCAACACCTATCCCGCCGGTCACCCGTACTCGTGGGAGGCCATCGGGTCGATGGAAGACCTGAGCGCCGCCTCGCTCGAGGACGTGAAGGAATGGTTCCGCACGTATTACGGCGCCGCGAATGCCGTGCTCGTCATCGCCGGTGACATCACCGCGGCCGATGCGAAGGCCAAGGTCGAGAAGTACTTCGGCGACATCCCGGCCGGTCCCGTCATCAACCGCCAGCAGGACTGGATCGCGAAGATGAGCGGCGAGCGCCGCCTGATGATGCAGGACCGCGTGCCGCAGTCGCGCATCTACAAGGTGTGGAACATCCCGGGTTACCGCCACCGCGACTACACGCTGCTGGACATCGCCCAGGATGTGCTCACGGGCAGCAAGAACAGCCGGCTCTACAAGCGTCTCGTCTACACCGATCGGACCGCGACGTCGGTGCAGTCGTACATCGGGCCGTTCGAGATCGGTTCGCAGCTCGTGATCATCGCGACGGTCAAGCCGGGCGAAGATCCGGCGAAAGTCGAGCGTGTGCTCGACGAGGAGATCGGAAAGTTTTTGGCAACCGGTCCGACGGCCGCGGAGCTCGATCGCATCCGCACCACCAACTTCGCGAACTTCGCGCGCGGCATCGAGCGCATCGACGGTTTCGGCGGCAAGTCGTCGATCCTCGCCGAGAGTCAGGTCTACGGCGGCTCGCCGGAGTTCTACAAGACTCGTCTCGACTGGATTTCGAAGGCGACGCCGGCCGACGTGCAGGCGGCCGCGAAGCGCTGGATCTCCGATGGCGTGTTCGTCGTGAACGTCGAGCCCGCCGGCAATTTCAAGACGGTGGCCTCGACCGTCGATCGCAGCAAACCACCGGTGCCCGGCGCGCCCGCGTCGCTCAAGCTGCCGCCGCCCGCGCGCACGAAACTGTCGAACGGTCTCGAGGTCGTCGTCGTCGAACGCCACAACGCGCCCGTCGTCGACTTCACGCTGATCTCGGACGTCGGCTTCGCGGCTGATATCCAGGCGAAGCCCGGCAGCGCGCGTCTCGCGACGCTCATGCTCCAGGAAGGCACGAAGACCCGCGACTCGCTGCAGATCGCCGAGCGCGCCGAAACGCTGGGCGCGAATCTGGGCGTCGGCTCGTCGCTCGATCGCTCGTTCCTCAGCATGAACGCGTTGTCGAACCGCCTCGGCGATTCGCTCGAGTTGTATGCGGACCTCCTCATGAACCCGACCTTCCCCGCGAAAGAGCTGGAACGCATCCGCGGTCAGACGCTCGCGGGAATCCAGCAGGAGAAGGCGCAGCCCGCCGCGCTCATCGGCCGGGTGTTGCCGAAGCTGCTGTTCGGCGACGGGCATGCCTATTCGCTGCCGGCGTCCGGCACGGGCACGGAAGAAGCGGTCAGCAGCATGAAGAGCGAAGATCTCGCGGCGTTCTACAAGCGCTGGGTGCGGCCCGACACCTCGACGCTGCTCGTCGTCGGCGACACCACGCTCGACGCGATCAAGCCGCTGCTGGAGCAAAGACTCGCCGCGTGGCGCACGCCGGCGGAAGCGAAGCCTGTGAAGAACATCGCGCCGGTGACCGTCGCCGCGAAGCCGCGCGTGTTCCTCATCGACCGCCCGGCCGCCGAGCAGTCGCAGATCGTCGCCGCCACCATCGCGCCGTCACGCGCGGACGCCGACCACATCCGTCACGTCGTGATCGACACGATGCTGGGCGGCAACTTCACGTCGCGCCTCAACATGAATTTGCGCGAGGGAAAGCACTGGTCCTACGGCGCGGGCACTCGCCTCACCGACGCGATCGGGCAGGGCACGTTTCGCGCCGGCGCCGGCGTGCAGACGGACAAGACCGCGGAGTCCATGACCGAGATCCGCAAGGAACTGCGCGAGATCCTGACCACGCGCAAGCCCGATGCCGCCGAGATCAAGTTCGCGACCGACAGCATCGCGATCGCGCTGCCCGGCAGCAACGAGACGTCGACGGAGATCGCGGGCTCGTATGGTGAGATCCTGACGTACGGATTGAAGGACAGCTTCTGGAACGACTTCGTGGGCGATCTCAATGCGCTCACGCCGGCGGACGTCAACGGCGTCGCGGGGAAGCTGATTCAGCCGGAGGCGATGACGTGGATCGTCGTTGGCGATCTGTCGAAGATCGAGAAGCCGGTGCGGGCGCTCGGATTTGGCGAGGTCACGGTGGTCGACGCGGACGGGAAGGTCGTCGCCCGGTAGTCAGACCCAGAAGTTCGATCGCGGGCCGGGAGGCGAGAGCTTCTCGGCCCGTTTCATTTCCGTGACTGCAATGCCAGCGGCAAATCTGGTGAAACGCAGCAGTTATGCCCTACGTGTCACGTCTCCACGATTTCTCACACGTTCGCAAGAGTTTCTTTTCTTGACGTAGGCATTGACCCCGGCATGCAGCGCCGGTATTCATCTGCACCCTCGGGAACCGCAATTGGTAGTCAGTGACTCAGGAAACTTCCGCAATGGACGCGGGTGCGCCGCCCGACGACACAGGACTCGCTTCGCTCGCCATCATCGGGCGCTTCCACGGCATTCCGGTCGATCCCAGCCAGTTGCGGCATGATTTCGCGAAGAACCGTGAGGTGTTCGCACCCTCCGATCTCGTTCTCGCCGCGAGAAAACTGGGCCTAAAGGCGAAGGAGCTGAAATCAGACTGGGCGCGCATCGCCCAGACCGCGCTTCCCGCGCTGATCCAGCAACGCGACGACAGATGGCTGGTCGCCGCGAAGATCGTCGAAGACCGCATCCTGCTGCACGACACCGTGACGAACGCACCCGTGGCGCTGACGCGCGCGGAGTTCGAGGAACGGTGGAGCGGCCGCGTCATTCTCGTGACGAAGCGCAGCCTACTGCCTGGCATGACGGGAAAGTTCGATCTGTCGTGGTTCATCCCCGCGATCGTCAAATACCGCAAGCAGTTCAGCGAAGTCATCGTCGCGTCGTTCTTCATCCAGATCCTGGCGCTGGTCTCGCCGCTGTTCTTCCAAGTCATCATCGACAAAGTCCTCGTCCACAACGGGATGACGACGCTCGACGTGCTGGCGATCGGGCTTCTGATCGTCGCGTTCTTCGAGGTGATCCTCGGCGGCCTGCGGACCTATCTCTTCTCGCACACCACAAATCGCGTCGATGTCGAGCTCGGCGCGCGGCTGTATCACCACCTGCAACGCCTGCCGATCGCGTTCTTCCAGTCGCGGCCCGTCGGCACCTTCGTCGCGCGCATGCGCGAGCTCGAGACCGTGCGCTCGTTCATCACCGGCTCCGCATTGACCGTGCTCATCGATGCGGTGTTCACGATCGTGTTCTTCGCGGTGATGTATTTCTACAGCCCGACGCTGTTCTGGATCGTGCTCGCGACCGTGCCGTGTTACGCCGCGCTGTCGTACTTCGTGATCCCAGTCCTGCGCCAGCGCCTTGACGACAAGTTCCAGCGCACGGCGGAGAACCAGGCATTCCTCGTCGAGTCCGTGCACGCGGCCGAGACCGTGAAGGCGATGGCCGTCGAGCCGCAGATGCAGCGTCGCTGGGAGGAGCAACTCGCGGGTTACGTCACGGCGGGATTTCGCGCGAGCCAGCTCGGCAACGTGTCGAACCAGATCGCGACGCTGATCAGCCGCGTGGCCACCGTCTGCACGTTGTGGGTGGGCGCGCGGCTCGTGATGAGCGGGGACCTCACGATCGGCCAGCTCGTCGCGTTCAACATGCTCGCCGGGCGCGTTAGCGGTCCGATCCTGCGCGTGGTGCAGCTCTGGCGGGACTTCCAGCAGGCGCGGGTGTCGATTGAGAAATTAGGCGAGATTCTCAATGCCTCCGCGGAGCCGGGATACTCGGGACAGCGCTCGACGCTCGCGCGCGTGAACGGGCGAGTGACTTTCGATCGCGTGAGCTTCCGGTATTCGCCGAACCGTGCCGAGGCGCTCAAGAACGTGTCGATCGACGTGCGCCCCGGCGAAATCATCGGGATCGTCGGTCGTTCCGGGTCGGGCAAGAGCACATTCTCGAAGCTGATACAGCGCCTGTACGTGCCGGAGGCGGGTCGCGTCTCCATCGACGGCACCGATCTCGCGCTGATCGATCCTTCTTCGCTGCGCCGTCAGATCGGGGTGGTATTGCAGGAGAACGTCGTGTTCCGGCGCACCGTGCGCGAGAACATCGCGCTCGCCGATCCCGGCGCGCCGCTCGATGCCGTCATGGAGGCTGCTCGACTCGCGGGCGCGCACGAATTCATCCTCGAGCTGCCGTTCGGCTACGAAACCATCATCGAAGAGCACGGCGCGAACCTCTCCGGCGGGCAGCGCCAGCGCATCGCGATCGCGCGCGCATTGCTGACGAATCCGCGCGTGCTGATCTTCGACGAGGCGACCAGCGCGCTCGACTACGAGTCCGAGCGAATCATCCAGGACAACATGCGCCTGATCTGCAAGGGACGGACCGTGTTCGTGATCGCGCACCGGCTCTCCGCCGTGAAGCCGTCGGATCGCATCATCATGCTCGACAAGGGCGAGATCGTCGAAGAGGGGCCGCATCGCGAGCTCATAGCGCGCGGCGGGCACTACGCCGCGTTGTTCAACCAGCAGGCCGCGTGACGTCATGAGCAAACTCGACATTGCCCGCGGCGTGACGGAGATGGAGTTCCTGCCCGCGGCGCTCGAGGTGCAGGAGAAGCCGCCGTCGCCCGTGGGCCGCGCCACGATGTGGATCGTGATCGCGCTGGTGGTGATTGCGTTCGTGTGGTCCGTGCTCGGGCGCATCGAGATCGTGGCCGTCGCGCCGGGCAAGTTCATTCCGTCCGGGCAGGTCAAGGTGATCCAGGCGTCGAACATCGGACGCGTGAAGGCGATTCACGTGAGCGATGGCGATGCGGTGACGGCGGGGCAGGCGTTGATCGAGCTCGACCCCACGCTCGCCGATGCCGATCGCGAGCGGCTGCAAAGCGACTGGATCGCCGGCACGCTGGAGCTTTCGCGCTGGCGCGCGTTCGCCTCGTGGCTGGAGACCGGCAAGGCCGGCGACATCAAGACTGATGCCGAGGCGGCGTTCGCGACCGTCAATCTACAGCAGCCGGAGAGCAGCGTGAATCTGCAGCGGGCGTTGTTGACCCAATCGATTGCGGAACAACGTTCCAAGGTCGCGACCATCGACCAGCAGCTGGCGCGGCGGCGAGCGGATGCGCAGTCCACCGAGCAGGTGCTGGAGAAGCTGCGCAAGACGTTGCCGCTCGTGACGCAGCGCGCCGAGTCGGTGAAGAAGCTGTCGGAGTCGAATCTGATCGCGAAGAACACCTATCTCGAGATCGAGCAGGAGCGGATAGAGGCCGAGCAGGATCTTGCGGCCCAGCAGTCGGCGCTTGTGTCGACGAATGCTGCGATGGCGGAGCTGATGGAGCAGAGGTTGCTGGCGCTCGCCGAGGCGCGGCGGACGGCGTACGAGAAGGTGGAGGTGTTGGGCGCGCGCGTGTCGTCGCAACAGCAGGAGCTGGTGAAGGCAAGGGATATCGCGAGCAATCAGGTTCTCGTGTCGCCCGTCGAGGGAATCGTTCAGCAGCTGAAGGTGCACACCATTGGCGGTGTCGTGCAGCCGGCGGAGGCGCTGCTCGTCGTCGTGCCGAAGGATCAGTTGCTGGAAGTCGAGGCGCGGGTTCTTAACAAGGACATCGGGTTCGTGCGCGCCGGGCAGTCCGTGACCGTGAAGGTGGAGTCGTTTCCGTTCACGCGGTATGGCGCGCTCGAGGGGACGGTCAGCAGCGTGAGCCGGGATGCGATCACGGATGAGAAGTTAGGGTTGTATTACTCGGCGCGAGTGCGCGTGCCGAAGGCGACGATGAGGATCGATGGGGTGGATGTGTTGTTGTCGCCGGGGATGGCGGTGACGGCGGAAGTGACGACGGGGACGAGGAGATTGATCGAGTTTGTCTTGAGTCCGGTGACGGCGCATTTGGATGAGAGTGGGAGAGAGAGGTAGAGGCGTTTTTGCGCTATGGGCCGTATAAGTCGGAATCCTTTAGGGGAGGCACGATGATTGACATTTTCAGTGAGACTTTGGAGCAACCAATGCCGTTCGTATTTGAAGATATCGACTCTCCCGCAAAACAAGAAAAGGCCGACGCATTCGCGCGTTTGTCACCATTCTCACGTGGAAGGGCAGACTTAAAAAAGTGGTTAGTCGATCCGGAGCAAGGGCTGTACTTCTTGAATCTCAGTGGAGGTGGCCCTGACAGCCCTTACTACCTAGTTCTTGCGGACGCGGATGGAACCGCGCTGCTGCAGGCGCGAGGCCTTCAGTCCGTCAGCGGTCCGTATCGTCCGAAGAGTGTCGATGTCGTATGGGATATTGACAGCATCACGATTGCCGCTCACGCAAGGGGGCAGGAGGAACACTTGCTCGCGCGACTCCGCGAGGCGCTCGACGCCTACGGAAGTTTCGGGAATCCGGAAGTCACGCGATCGGTTCGCGCGAACTTGCCAGCACCGATCGTTCGATAGTCCGCGAGAGCATTCCAATGGCAACAATCGACTCGGTGATTGAAGAAACCAAAAACTGGCGGTCGTCGAGGACCATTGATGCCAGCGTGGCGCTGACAGAGGCGCAACTGATAGAGCTAGCACAGTTTCTGCAGGCGAAGGTGGCCGAGCTCTCCATCGCACCGGAGGGGAAGCTACCGGATGCTACCGCGATCGCTTTCTCTGGAAAGATTGGTGACACCTGGGCTTCCGATCTGGCCGAACAGAGAGCCGCCGCCAGCAACGGGGCCAAATACACCATCAAAGACACCGAGGCCGGTCGCCTCTTAAATACCGACGCTTTCAAAGATGCTGTTTTCCGTGCAGCCGGTACGACCGAGCTCGGCATTCAATTGTTGAGCGGAAAGATAAATGGCGTGAGGGTCTCGCAGTACGGCATCTCTAATATCCTCTCGATCGATGATCAGGTTTCGCTACGCTTTGCTCAGAGCGCGCGTGGGTCTGTCGAAATCATCGCGGACAAGTTCAATTCAAACTCGGTACTAGCGCTCACCGAGTTTCCCGCTTTCGTCTCAAACGCCGATGTTCCGTCGGTGTCGGGAATCACGCGAGAGACCTATCAAGCATTGTTGCAAACACTGCCGTCGCACCAAGTGGCGGAAGTACTGCATACCCTTGCGCTCGCCGGTGAATCAATTCGTGGAGGGAAGCTTTCAGTCGCGGTCGATGGCGTAACCAAGACTCAACTCGAGTTCGTCATGGAGAAGGCGGGCCCCGAGAGCGTTCGCGAGAATCTTAGGAAAGCGAAGGTTTCATTGTCCCATCCTGCGGTCCGCGCGCTTGGTCCGCTTGGAGTAGTTGCTGACCTGATTTCAATGTATGCCGCTGCGAACGAAGCTTCCGAGCATGCAAAGGCAGGGCGTCACTCTGAAGCCGCGACGGTCGTGATGGAATGGAGCGCTCGTTTCAGCGGGAGCATGGCCGGCGGCATTGCCGCAGCGGAAATCGTAGGGACAGCTTTGGCGCCGCTTGCGGCGACGGGGCCGCTTGGTGCGGCTGGTTGGGGAATTCTGACTCTGATGGCGGGAATTGCGGGTGGAATTCTCGGTGACCAAGTGATTGCCGAGCTGTTCGAGCCCTTCGGATCGGATCCAACTTGGAATCTCACGACAACAGTCCAGATCGCTTCGAAAAATGATGCGGAAGGGTTGGCATATCGGTATGCGCTTGCGGAACTGAATCCGATAGCGCTGCTCATGGGTGTGCCGCCGAACCCGGCCGCGTTGGCGCTGTACGACCCGGCGACGGGCGCAGGTCTAATAACCCGAGGATGGATTGAAGCCCGCTGCATCATGATGGCGGCATTCGTCGAATACTATGGTCGCGACGAAGAGAACGATCGTCTTCTCTCGAAATCCTTCGCCCTGCCGTTCAACTATTCGGGTGACGTTGTAATGTCCGACGCGTCGTTCGGCGCGGACGGCAATCTCACGATCGACGGATTTGACTTTGGATTCACGCAGCCGCGCTACCTTCGTTTCGGCGATCAATCCGTAAACACCCTGACTGGCGGCGATCGGGATGACCGTCTGTTCGGCGAAGGTGGCGACGACACACTGACCGGCGGCGACGACGGAAATTCTGCGGAAAAGGACTATCTAGAAGGTGGCCTCGGTAACGACACCTACATTTACCGCCGCGGTGACGGCCAAGACATCATTCTCGATATTGGTGGTAGCGACCATCTCCAAATCGCCGGTGAAGTCGTGTCGGGCACGTTTGTCAGGACGGTTGACCCACGCTATCCGATTCGCAACGCCTGGACACTCGAAGACGCAGAGGAAGGCGAGCTATACCTCACGCTGCTCTCGGGCAGCCTCGAAGACGGCACGCTGGAGATCACTGGATCACGGCTTGGCGACGGAGGCAGCATCACCATCGAGCACTTCTCGAGCGGTCAATTCGGCTTCGATCTCGGAGCGATGGAGCGAATCCGGGAGATCCGCGGCAATGGACAGTTCAGCGAAGGCAATGGCTCCGCTTTTGTCATTCCGCTTTCGAGCTTGGGTGCGCCAGGCCAAGTTGTCCGCTTCGCGGTGGGGCCTGCATTTCGTGACTTCGTGAGGCTGAGCTACGCCGGCACGAACTATGATTTCAACGGCGACGGTACTCTTCAGATCACGCTGGAAGGCGGCGAGCGTTCGCTCTCCGTCGTCCTGTTCTCATCTCGAAACGTTCAACAGAACACGCTTTTCAACTTGTCCGCGGTCTTGCTAGATCTCGCGGGCGATCCGATCTCGGGTTCGGGCGCGTTTGTCCCGATCACGATCGAAGCGATCGGTCAACCGACGGAGAATCCGCTGCCGGCCACCTACACGGTCGATGGGGATCAAGATCCGCTGCGCGACTCACAAGGTGAGATCGTCTATGACCAGTGGCACAACATCGTTCCGATCGGCGCAGATCCGGGGCGCGATGACAATCTCTTCGGCACGCCAGCGAACGATCTAATGAGCGGCGGCGAGGGCACCAACTACTACTTCACGGAACAGCACGGCGGCCAGGATCGCATCGTCGGTGGAAGCTGGATGGACATCGCGATCATGGGGTCGGGCGACGATGTCGCAATCGGCGGCAATGGTCGCGATCGTCTCGCTGGAAATGGCGGAAGCGATCGTATTTATGCGGTTTCGGAGGTAACGGAGGACTACGCGAAAGAGCGCGGAGTTGTCGATACGAACGGTAGTGGCTTTGAAGATTTTCTGACCGGCGGAGCGGGCAATGATTTGCTCGTTGGCTCCGAGTCTCGCGACGTGCTCAGCGGAGGCGCGGGCAAAGACACCCTCATCGCCGGCGCTGGCGACGACTTTGTTCTGGGAGACCGCGACTACTTTCCCGCGTGGCAACCCGACAACTACGATCCAGATCCGTGGAGCGTCACGGTTGCTATTGCCATCTCCCCCGGACCGAACGGCACGCTTCTGGAGACTTATACATACACGGTCGTGAACGCAATTCGTTACGACCGGCCTGATCCTGACGGTGACGATGTCATTTACGCAGGCGGTGGCAACGACGTCGTTCTCGCGGGTGGTGGCAACGACCTGGTTTACGGAGAGACGGGCAACGACGTCATCTTCGGATCCTTGGGTGACGACGTGATCGTTGGCGGCGTTGGGGACGACGTTCTGATTGGTGGTGATCTTGGCGATTCCGCCAAGGACGACGATGCTTTGTATGGTGGCGACGGCAACGACAAACTATCCGGTTACGGCGGAAAAGATCAGCTGCTTGGAGGTAACGGCGATGACGTTCTCGTGGGTGATGCTGGCGACGCCTTTGATGGCGAAGACATCCTCGACGGTGGCACGGGGAATGACACCCTGATCGGTGGAGGCAAAGCGGACGCTCTCAAGGGAGGCGCAGGAAATGACCATATTTATGGGGACGACGACGAAGCAAACCAACAAGAGGCTGCGGGCAACGATTTGATTGAAGGCGGAGACGGCGACGACGTGGTTGCCGGCTATGGCGGAGCCGACAACATCGATGGCGGCGAGGGTAACGACCTGCTCAATGGTGACGGCAATGCCGATGCAGACGAGTTTGGAGGCGGCGACGTAATAGCGGGCGGAAACGGAAACGATATCGTTGTCGGGGGAGGGGGCGCGGACACGATTCACGGTGGGGCCGGACAAGACGAATTGTTTGGCGATGCCTCATACACGCCGGGCGAATTCATGGGGGACGACGTCATCGATGGCGGTGACGGCGACGACACCATCACTGGTCACGGTGGCGGCGACACGTTGTTAGGTGGGGCAGGCCACGACATCATGATGGGGGATGGCTCGAATGTGACGCCTGTCAGCGTGCAAGGCGACGACGTCATGGATGGCGGTGACGGGAACGACTTGATGGTGGGCGACGGCGGCAACGACCAGTTGTACGGAGGCGCCGGCGACGACCAGCTCAGCGGTGGCGAGGGCAACGACCTGCTGGTCGGAGGAGACGGAGCGGACCAGATTCAAGGGGACGCAGGAAACGATGTTCTGGTGGGGGGCAGTGAGGATTTCCTCTTCGGAGGTGCAGGGGACGATACATACGTCATCACCAGCCTCGACGGTCGTTTCAACATCTTCGACAACCAAGGCTCCAACACGATCATTGTAAGCGGCGGCACCCAACCGGAAGGCGCGCGGCTCCGGATGTCCGGGGGCAACGTGCTGCTTGTCTACGACGAGACCAACTTTTCGGTCTTGAGCGCCGACACATTTGCAAGCTTCGACAACTTCGACTTCGGGAGTGGACAGTCGCTAACTTCCGTGCAAATGCACTCCAGGTTCACGCCCGGCCAGTCACTTGATCGGTTGATCCGGCTGAATGGTGGGGTCGGCCCGGGAGATTTGTCATTTCGTGCTCGTGGCAACGACCTCATCATCCTTTCGTCCGCTCTCAATACGAATTGGTTTGATGCCGCAGCTCTAACGGCGAACAATGTTCTCTTCCGTACCGCCGATCGCACCGAGTATGGGGGAGCCCCTGGCGGGTCCGCCGCGCTCGTGCTTTCGAATTGGTATCTCAGCAATTCCCAGACGTATGTGAACAGCCTGCTTGCGGAGAACGGCGCAAGTCTAAATCTGCTCGACTATGCTCCCTATCTACAGCGCGAGTTTTCGGGCGATGATTCGGACAATGAATTGGAGTTTGCTTCGGGATGGTTTCGAGTCAGTGCGCTCGGCGGCAATGACACGGTCCGGACTTCCAACGGTTTTGATTTCCTGGACGGCGGAGCCGGTGACGACTCCCTAGATTCAGGCGCGGGAGACGACGTTCTTGTCGGAGGTGACGGCAACGACACATTGCGCGGTGGTGACGGAGACGATCAATACAGGTATGCCGCCGGCGATGGCGCCGACTTCATCTCCGATTCGTCGGGACTCGACACCTTGGTCCTGTCAGGCATTGCTCCCCAAGAACTGACCATCACGGAATCCGTTCTCGGTCTGCAATTGCAGATCGGCCCATCAAACTTCGGTAATTCGATCTCCATCGCGAGCACTTCTCCATACATTCCGTCAATCGACATGATTTCATTCGATGGTGGAATTGTGTGGAATGCCCAGCAGATCGACGGGCACATTTCGGGTAACCGAGTTCCGCGCGTTCTGAATCCTCTTGCGGACGCAACGGCGCAAGTTCAGGAAGTATTTTCCCGCACGATTCCCGCAAATGCATTCTTCGATCCCAATGCTGGCGACGTGCTGACTTATACAGCGACGCTGGCCGACGGTAATGCCCTGCCAACCTGGCTCGCTTTCGACGCAGCGACCCGAACGTTGTCGGGGACGCCGGACTTCGGCGATGCCGCGAACCTGGCGATCGTCATCATAGCCACGGATCCGGGCGGACTCGCCGCATCCGACACCTTCAGTCTGGTCGTTCCCACTCTGATCGTGTTAACCGGCACGTCCGGAGTCGACAGTCTCCACGCAACCAACAACAACGCCCATGTGTTGCGCGGCCTTGCGGGCAACGACGGGCTCATCGGCCTCGGTGGCAACGACCGCTTCGAAGGCGGAACCGGCAACGATGGAATCGATGGAGGTGCGGGCGGGGATACCTTTGTCTGGAATCTCGGAGACGGTCGCGATCAGATCTATAACGGTAGCGACAGCGCGCCTGGCCAGGTCGACACGCTGTTGCTCGGACCCGGCATCGCGCCGACTGACGTTCGCATTGCCCAATCACCGTTGTCAGCCGGAGACATGTGGGTATATGTGCGCGACAACGCCACGGGTCTCGAAACACGCGCTTTCGCCATCAATTGGATCTTCAGCTCGTGGGGGCCAGGCGTTCTCGATCGCATTCTTTTCAACGACGGCACGATCTGGAATGGCACGGAGATGCTGCGACGCTCGCTGCTCGGCGGCCAATACGATGAGACGTTGATCGGCGATGGCTCAGCCAATCTTCTGGCGGGCAGCGGCGGAAACGATCATTTGCGCGGTGACAGCGGCAACGACGACTATCGTGGCGGTGCCGGCGACGATCAGATGACCGCGGGTGCGGGCGATGACACCTATCGCTTCGCGCGCAACGACGGCGTCGATGAGATCAACGATTTGGGTGGCACGAATCGCATCGTCTTCGACGCGGGAATTCTCCCCGGTGAAGTCTCGCTCTATCGCGATTCGAGCAACAGCAATCTTTTCCCCGGCGGCTTCAACTCCGATGCGCTGCTCGTGGTTCTCAACGGTGGTCTGCAGCAGGTTCGTGTCGAGAGCTATTACAGCTCGCAAAGTCCTCCGGTGATCAGCGAGATCGTGTTCGGTGACGGCACGATCTGGAACACCGCCGCGATTGCCAGCCGCGTCATCAACGTGACTGGCGTCGCCGCTACCATCAATGGAACCGCCGGCAACGACGCGTTCAACGTCGATCACAGCAACGATTTCATCAATGAATCGTCGAATGCCGGAACAGATAGCGTGACGAGCACGGTGTCTTTCAACCTGCCCAGCAACGTGGAGAACCTCACGCTGTCGGGACGCCATGCGCTGTATGGAGGCGGCAATTCGCTCGACAACACCATCACGGGCAATGCTTTCGCAAACATCCTCGACGGTCGAGGGGGCACCGACACGTTGATCGGCGGCGCGGGCGACGATCGATACCTCGTGAGCACGCCGGTTCATTTCGGTTGGGGCAATGCGCTCGATACGATCATCGAGAACGCCGGCGAAGGCTACGACACGATCGTCGCGAACAGCATCTATTCGGCCACGCTGCCCACCAACGTCGAAGCGCTGATCGCGACGGGAGGTACCAACCCTTCCTTCGGCGATCCCACGATCGATCAGCGGCGCAAGCTAGTGGGCAATGCGCTCGCCAACGTCATCGACGCTTTTCTGGCGCTGGACGCCGGCGCTCAGAGCGAACTCGTGCTCGATGGCGGCGGCGGAGCCGACATTCTGATCGGGTCGTTCGCCGACATCAGCGTTCGCTTCGTCATCGACGACCTGGGCGATCAGTTCGTCATCAACAACAACACCGGCGCAATTGTCGAGACGCCGTTTTCGTTCACGACGCGCGAAGGCATCGCGCGCGTGGATCTCGTCGGCACCGCGGCGGTTTCCGCGACGGGCGGCGACGCGAATGAAACGTTCTACGGTTCCACGAACTCCGCTGCGAACGTGCTGACCGGCGGACGCGGCAATGACAGCTATGTCGTCGGCGCGGGCGACTTCGTCGTCGAGAACGCGGGAGAGGGCATCGATTCCATCAGGGTGATGGAAGGGCCGCTCCACGGAACGGTCCAGCTCTCTTCGTTTGCAAACATCGAGAACCTGCACGCAGGCAATGCACTCGGCAACGTCACGCTCGTGGGAACTGCAGGGGACAACGTTCTGCGCGGGAACAGCGGTGCCAACACCCTCATGGGCGGCGCCGGCAACGACACGATCTACGACAGCTCGGGTCTCTCGATCGATCCCGACGTCGGCACTGATTTGCTGCTGGGCGGTAGTGGCAACGATCGGCTCATCTCATACGCCACCGCGGATACTCTCGATGGCGGCGCCGGCGATGACCTGCTGACGGGCTTCGGTTCGAAGTTCGTCTTCGGGTACGGTTCCGAGTTCGACACGATCGACCAGACCAACGCGGGCGGCTGGATTCAGGCGAATGCGGGCATCACGGCGGGCGACATCCGCGTCGGCCGCGAAAACACGACGATGCACATCTACCTCGGTTCCGCGGATCGCATCAGCGTGACCCAGGTGTTCCAGGCGAGTCTCTCGGACTGGACAGTGTCGGCGAGAATCCAGGGCCTGCAAATCAACGGCGGGCCGCTGATGACGACGCAGCAGTTAGGCACGCTCGCCCAAACGGCGACCGGTGTACCGACCGGCCTGTCCGACACGGTGACCGGGACGAGCGGTGCCGATCGTCTCGAACTTCTCGGCGGCGACGACTCGGTGAGCGCAGGCGCGGGCGCGGACATCCTCGTCGGCGGCACCGGCAACGACACACTGCGAGGCAATGGCGGCGGCGACGTCTATCGCTGCTCGGCGGGATTTGGCCAGGACATCATCCAGGACTCGGCAACCGGCAGTAGTCAGGACAGTGCGATCGACGTCATCGAATTCGACGCGTCGATCATACGCGCGAGCGTGAGCACTTCGAGGCCCACCTCGACCGACGATCTGCTCATCACTGTCGGCATGGGAGGTGACCAAATCACGGTTCGCAACTTCTATGCCGGCGGCCCGAGCTCCGATCAGATCGAACTGCTCCGCTTCGCGGATGGCTCGACGATCACGGCCACCGAACTGCTGAACCTGCCAGTCATCGAAGGCACGGCGGGAGCGGACACGCTGAATGCGACGTCGACGTCGACGATTCTTCGCGGCCTGGGTGGCAACGATAGTCTGAACGGCAATGATGGCAATGACGTGCTCGACGGCGGACTTGGCGAAGACCAGATGGCCGGCGGCGCGGGTAACGATCGATACATCGTCGATCATGCGAACGATCAGGTGGTCGAGGGGTTGAATAGTGGCGACGATTCGGTCGAGACCGCGTTGTCGTATTCGCTCGGCGCGAACCTCGAGAATCTGACTCTCACGGGCGTGGCCGCCAACAATCTGACCGGCAACGGCCTGGCGAACATCCTCAACGGTAACGCCGCGGCGAATGTTCTCAATGGCGGCGCGAGCGCCGACTCGATGACGGGTGGCGCGGGCGACGATACCTACTTCGTCGACGACGCTGGCGACCAGGCGATCGAACAAGACGGCGGGGGAATCGATCACGTTCATTCGTCCGTGTCTTTCTCGCTCGGCGGCCACGTGGAGAATCTCACGCTAACCGGCACGGGAAACATCAACGGAGCGGGCAACGACGCCGACAACGTCATCACGGGAAATTCCGGCAACAACACGCTGGCTGCCGGCGGTGGGCTGGACCAACTGAGCGGTGGGGCCGGAGACGACATCTATGTCATAGACGCGGGCGACTCGATCGTGGAAGCCCCCGGCGGCGGTACGGATACCGTTGTTTCGAGTGCGAGCTTCACTCTGACGGCGGATCTCGAAAACCTGACGTTGTCGGGCACCGACAACATCAATGCCAACGGCAACAGCGGGAACAACGTACTGCTGGGCAACCTGGGGGCGAATATCCTGGACGGCGGCGCGGGTGCCGACGACATGCGCGGTGGCGCGGGCAACGACACCTATCGCGTGGACAGCGCGAGCGACACCGTCACCGAACTATCGGGAGAAGGTTCAGACATGGTCGAATCGAGCATCTCGTATACGCTCGGCACCAACGTCGACAGTGTTCGCTTGCTTGGCAGCGGAGACCTCAACGCGACCGGCAACAACGTCGGCAACCTCCTCTACGGCAACAGCGGCAACAACGAGCTCAATGCAGGGCTTGGCGGCGACTACATGGAAGGCGGCGCGGGCAACGACATCTACTACATCGACGACTTGGATGACGCGTTCTTGGACAGCTCGGGTATCGACGAGATCCGGTCTTCGATCACCTTCAGCATCCTGAATTTCGCGAGCATCGAGAACCTGGCGCTCACCGGTAGTTCGGCGATCACCGCCACGGGTAACACCGGCAACAACGTCCTCACCGGGAATGACGGACAGAACACGCTGACGGGTGGCTCGGGCAACGACACGCTGGATGGCGGCGCCGCCGGCAATGACATTCTCAACGGCGGGCAAGGCGACGACACGTTCATCGTGAACCGTAGTGGTCTCGTGCTGCAGGAGGTGTCGGGCCAGGGCAACGACACCGTGCGATCTTCGATCACTTTCACTCTTGCGAACCATTTCGAGAACTTGACGCTCACGGGCACGGCCAACGTCGACGGCAATGGCAACAGTGTCAACAACACGATCACTGGCAACAGTGGCAACAACGCGCTGGTTGGTAACGGCGGCCTTGATCAGATGATCGGCGGGCTCGGCAACGACACCTATACCGTCGTCAGCACGAACGACATCGTGACCGAGCAACTCAGCGAGGGCATCGACTCGGTGACGGCATCCGTCACGGGTTACACGCTCGCGAACAACGTCGAAAACATGACGCTGTCGGGAAGCATCGCGGCCGGAACCGGCAACACCCTCGACAACGTGATCTCGGGTAATGCCGCGGTGAACACGCTGAACGGCGGCGACGGCCACGACACGTTGAACGGTCTCGGGGGCAATGACACTCTCAACGGTGGTAACGGCAACGACATTCTCGACGGTGGTATTGGCGCAGACAGCATGTCGGGCGGCGCGGGTGACGACACCTATCACATCAACCAGACCGGCGAGACCGTCACTGAAAGCTCCAATGCCGGCACAGATACGATCGTCACAACCTTCCAGCTCACGGGGAGTCTCGCCAACAACGTCGAGAACCTCACGCTGGGCGCGAGCATCGTCACTGGCACCGGCAACACCTTGAACAACGTGATCACCGGCAACGCTGCTAACAACACGCTCTCGGGCGGCGACGGCAACGACACCCTGAACGGCATGGCCGGCAACGACAGCATGACCGGCGGTGCGGGCAACGACATCTTCGTCGTCGACAGCCTGTCGGATGTCGTGACCGAAGCGAGCGGTGGCGGCACCGACACCGTCCAGACCAGCGTTCAGATCACGACGTGGGCGGCCAACGTGGAGAACATGACGCTGCTCGGCAGCGGTAACCTGACCATCACGGGCACGACCGGCGCGAATGTGCTGGTCGGCAACTCGGGTAGCAACTCGCTCAATGGCGGATCCGGTGACGACACGATCAACGGCGGCGCCGGCAACGACACGCTGACTGGTGGGTTGGGTGCCGACACATACCAGTACAACGCGGGCGGCGGGGCGGACACGATCGACAACGTGGCCGCTGATTCGCTCATCGACCGGCTGCGGCTCCTGGATCTGACCTCGGGCGAAATCGCGTTCTCGAAGTCTGGCAACAACCTCGTCATGACGCGAACCGCCACGCCGACGGATGTCCTGACCGTGACGAACTGGTTCGCGGCGACGGCCAACCGTCTCGACTTCGTGAACTTCACGAATCGCGAGCTGACGTCGGCGCAGATCGATGCGCTGTTTGCGGGTGGTGGCACTGGAGGCGTGATCAACGCGATCGCGCCGCGGCAGGCGACGACGGAGCCGGTGGGTTCGGTCGCTTCGCGACTCTTCGCGGAGCCCTTGAACTTCGATGCAATGGACTCGGCCACGCTCGCTAGTGACGCGATGACCTACGCGGCGAAAGCGGATTCGTCCAACCACGCGATCGTCTGGCAGCCAATCAAGGCGTTCTCCATTGAAGGCGATAGCTCGGTCTCGACTCTGGGAGCCAAGTCCGCGGCCGAAGACTCCATCTACCGCATCTGGCAACCGATCAAGTCGTACCCGTTGGACGACACGGACATCGGCGTGAACCGCCTCATCGACGCCATGTCGACGTTCGGCGCGGACTTGGTGGGGGACATCGGGTCGCCCGCGGGCGACGCGTCCGACTTCGAGAAGCTAGGCGTGGCGCCGGCGCACGACCTCGCGCGCATGAGCCACTTGCGCTCGGAGTGGCGCCCGTCGCTGGACTGATCGGGTATCGCTGAATCTCCCGGGCCGCTCCTTCAGGGATGGCCCGGGAGATTCTTCAGCGTGTGTCGCGCGCCCCTCAGGGCTTCTGCAAGAACGAGCGCTCGGCTTTCTTCGCCTTCTTCGCTGCGCGCTTCTCGTCAAAGGACTTCGCGGCCTTCTTCTTCACGCTCTTCTTTTGATCCTGTGCTTTGCTCATGTCCGTCTCCTCGGGTCGATGACGCGCGAGACTATCACTCGCCGCGCCTTTTCACGTCACTTCCACGAGCTCTGAGTAACGCTTCAGCACGCTGTTGGCGGTGAGGAACCGCAGTGGCTCCGTCATCGCCTGCGCGACGAGGAGTCGGTCGAAGAAGTCCGCACCGTCCACGCGCTCCAGCGTCCCCGCCGCCGCCGCGGGTCGCGCGCGCACCGGCAGTTCGCGAAAGCCGCTCGCGGCGATCCCGCGCACGAGCTCTTCCGGATCGCCCTCGAGCAGTCCTGCCGCGATCTTCTGTTCGCATTCGACGATGGACGCCGCGCTCACATACACCTCGTCCGCCGCTTCGATGCGCTCGCGCGTCGCAGGCCTGAGCTTGCGCGAGTCGGCCAGCCACCAAAGATAGATCTGCGTATCGAGGAGCAGGCGCATTCAAGCTTTCACGGAGGAGGGGAGGGCGCTACAGCGCGCTCACCGGCTCGAGGGAGCGGTCGAACTCGTCCGCAATCTTTAGCTTGCCCTTGAGCAGCCCGGGGCGCCTCGGGTTTGCGTCGCGGCCGAGCGGCACCAGCCGCGCCATCGCGCGTCCACCCTTGGCGATCAGAATTTCGTTGCCGTTCGCGACGTCTTCGATGAGACGCGACAAATGCGTCTTCGCCTCATGGATGTTGATCTTGGCGGGCTTCACAGTGAACTTAGTTTAGTTTAGTCTACTCAACAATGAAATGGCTGGGTGGAGCTCTGATCGTCGTTGTGCTGCTTTTGCAGTACCGCCTGTGGCTGTCCGGGGATGGGGTGCGTGAGGTCTCGCGCCTGTCGGACGCCGTCGAACGCCAGGAATCGGAGAACTTCGAGCTCGAGTCGCGCAACAAGCAGTTGATCGCCGAGGTCGCGGATCTCAAGGCGGGAATGGCGGCGATCGAAGAGCGTGCGCGCAGCGAGCTCGGCATGATCGGCCGCAACGAAACCTTCTTTCAGGTCGTGCCGAAGCGTGCGATGCGCGCGACGCCGACCGCGGCAACGCTCAAGCAGACCGCCGGGCGCTGAAGCTTCCGCGTTAAGCTTCGCGCCGCATGCGCTACTTCCTCGTCATGCCGGCCGCGGGCAGCGGGCGGCGTTTCTCCGCGAGCACACCGAAGCAGTACGCCGCGCTCGGCGCCGCGACCGTCATCGAGCATTCCCTGTCGTTGTTCGAAGCCGATCCCGATTGCGCCGGCATCGTCGTCGTGACCGCGAGCGACGATGCGATGTGGCCCGCGATCGCGGCGCGCCGTAAGCGCCCCATCGAGACCGCCCCGGGCGGAGCGGAGCGTGCGCAATCCGTGCGCGCCGGCCTGCTCGCGTTGGCCGCGCGCGTGCGCGATGACGACTGGATCATGGTCCACGATGCGGCGCGGCCGTGCCTCGCCGCCGCGGACCTCTCGCTTCTCAAGCAGGACCTCGCCGCGCATCCCGTGGGCGGGCTCCTCTCGATTCCCCTCGCCGACACGCTGAAGCGCGCCGCGCCGATGTCAGGCGATGCGCCCGAGGTCGATGCCACCGTCGACCGGGAGGGCTTGTGGCGTGCCGCGACGCCGCAGGTGTTCCGCTTCGGCCCATTGATGCGCGCACTCGATGCCGCACTGGCCGCGCAGCGTCTGCCTACCGACGAAGCCCAGGCGCTCGAGTGGGCGGGGCATCGTCCGCGACTCGTCGCGGGCCGTGCGGATAACATCAAGGTGACGACGGCGGACGATCTCAAACTCGCCGCCGCCATTCTTCGGGCCAGAGAGTCAGTCAGCGAGAGGGGTTCCTAGCGGTGCGCATCGGTTCCGGCTTCGACGTCCACGCCTTCGGCGCGGGAAATTCCATTGTGCTGGGCGGCGTGCGCATTCCGCACACGCGCGGCGTCGTCGCGCACAGCGACGGCGATGTCGTGCTGCACGCACTCTGTGACGCGATGCTCGGCGCCGCCGGACTCGGCGACATCGGCATGCATTTCCCGGACACCGATCCGGTCTGGAAGGGCGCGGAGAGCCGGCGCTTTGTGGCCGCTGTGTTGGAGATGCTCGCCGTGCGCAAGCTCAAGGTCGGTAACACCGACATCACGATTCTCGCGCAGGGCCCGAAAGTCTCGCCGTACCGCCTGGAGATTCGCCGCTCGATCGCGCAAATGCTGGGCGTCGGCGAGAACCAGGTGAACGTGAAGGCCACGACCACCGAGCATCTCGGCTTCGTGGGGCGCAACGAGGGGCTGGCCGCGCAGGCGGTCGTCTTGTTAGAGCCGGCCTCCGACAAAGCCTGATTCACATGCCGCCGATTCCCGATCACTGGCGCGATGCCGCGCTGACGCCACCGTACGCCTGGGGCGAGCCGCTCTCGACCGGCGAGCTGCGATCCACGCCCGAAGACTTCGTCGTCGACGAAATCCTGGGCTTCGAGGCCGCGGGCACCGGTCCGCACGCGCTGCTCGTGGTGCGCAAGCGTGGTGCGAACACCGAGTGGGTGGCGCGCGAACTCGCGCGCGCGGCGGGATGCAAACCTTTCGAAGTCGGCTTCGCGGGTCTCAAGGATCGCAATGCCGTGACGACGCAGCACTTCACGGTGCCGTGCACATCGCCCGGAAAGCGGCCGCGTGATGCCGCCGAGTTCATCGGCGTCGCGGGCGAGGGTTTCGAAGTCCTGAGCTCCGCTCCCCATCAACGCAAGTTGCCGCGCGGCGCGCTTGCCGGTAATCGTTTCGACATCGTTGCGCGCGGAGTCGACTGCGACCCGCTGGCGCTGACGCGTCGCGTCGCCGAGATCGGCGCCGGCGGAGTGCCAAACTACTTTGGCCCGCAGCGATTCGGCCGCGACGCGGGCAATCTGTCGGCGGTGATCTCGGCGGCCGGCACAATCGCTGCGGGCGGCCGCCGCGAGCGGGGCCGTGGTCGTTCGGATCAGGGCTTCATGTTCTCCGCGGCCCGCAGCCTCATCTTCAACGCCATTCTCGCCGAGCGCGTCAGTGCGGGTACGTGGAACCGTCTCGGCGCAGGCGACGTCGCCAATCTCGACGGACGCGGCAGCGTGTTTGCCGTCGACGTTGCGGACGCGACGATCGAGTCGCGCGGCGCCGCGCTCGAAATCCATCCAACCGCGCCGCTGATGGGCGAGGGCACGCGCATGTCATCTGGCGAAATCGCGGCGCTCGAGGAGAGCGTGGCCGCGCGATTTCCCGAAGCGCTGGCGGTGATTCGCGCCGAGCGCATGAATGCGGAGCGGCGCGCGCTGCGCATCCGCGTGCGCGAGCTCACGCACGAGTACGCGGACGGCGTGCTTCGCGTACGCTTCGCGCTCGATGCCGGCAGTTTCGCGACGACCGTGCTGCGCGAAATCATCACGGTCGCCAAAGACGAAGAATGAGTCGACGACTGAGTTCCGGAGAATCCGCATGCTCGAAATAATCGACCACCCGCTCACTCCCGACGGATCGCTCGACGGCGGGCGGATTCGCGAGTTGAAGATCGCGCGACCGCCCGTCAACGCGTTGAACCTGGAGCTGCTGCGCAAGATCGTCGAGGCCGTGCAGGGCGCCACGCCGGCGTCGGCGCTCGTGATCACCGGCCAGCCCGGCGTGTTCTCGGCGGGGCTCGACGTGCGCGGCATGCTGGAGCTCGATCGCGACGGCGTCGCGGCGACGTTCGTCGAGCTGTGGCGCGCGGGTCGCGCCATCGCCTGCTCGCCGATTCCTGTCGTGTTCGGACTCACGGGCCATTCGCCGGCGGGCGGCACGGTGCTCGCCATCTACGGTGACTACCGCATCCTCGCGAGCGGCGAGTACCGCATGGGTCTCAACGAAGTACAGGTGGGACTGTTTCCGGGTCCCGTGATTCACGGCGCGTTCCGGCGCCTCGTCGGCGGGCATGCCGCGCAGTTGCTCACGCGTGGAGCGCTCATCGATCCCGCGACTGCGTTGCGTGTCGGCCTCGTCGACGAGCTCTGCGAACCCGCGCGCGTCGCGGTTCGCGCGCTGGAGCTGGCGCGGGAGATGAGCGCGTCGCCGCGCGAGGCGATGGTGAAGACGCGGGAGATGGTCCGCCGCGACCTCGTCGAGTTGTTCGGCAACCCGAGCCACGCGATGCTCGCGGAGCGGGAGTTCGGGGCGATGGCGGTGGAGAAGTGGCTGGTGCCCGCGACGCAGGAGCGACTGCGCAAGGTCTTCGCCAAGAAATAAAGGGGACAGATCTATTTTCCCGGAAAATAGATCTGTCCCCTTTATTTCAGCAGCACGTTGATCGCCCCGGTGCCGCCGTCAACGCGCCGTGCCGACGTGAACGCCAGCACGGGCGCGGTCTTGCGCAGGATCATGTTCACCGCGGTCTTGATCACCGGACCTCTCGGTCCCGACCCCTTGCCCTTGCCGTGGATCACTCGCACGCAGCGCAGTTTCCGCGCGAGCGATTCGGCGAGGAACTCGCGCAACGCCTGCTTCGCCTCATCGACGCGCAACCCGTGCAGGTCGCAGACGGATTCGATGCGGTACTCACCGCGCTTGAGTTTGCGCAGGACGCTGGTCTGCACGCCCTCGCGGTGGAACGCGATCTCGTCGCCGGAATCCTTGATCTCGCCGTCGTCCAATCCCTGAAGACTTTCGACCAGGACCATCGCCCGGTCCGCCGCCGTGAACGTGGCGCGCGCCGGTGGTTTGCGTTTCTCGACGGCTGCACGCGAGCGGTGCGCGATCGGCTTCACGCCGCGCATCGCCTCGCGAAACAGTTCGGAATCCTCGCTGCGTTTGCCGCTCAAGCTACCTCCGCAGGGTCGCATTGAGTATATTGCGCGCCGGTGCGAATCCTCATCTCCAATGACGATGGCTACCGCGCCCGCGGCATCGTCGCCTTGCGCGAAGCGCTCGAGGGTCTCGGCGATCTCACCGTGGTCGCGCCCGATCGCAACCGCAGCGGCGCCAGCAATTCCCTCACGCTCGACGTGCCTCTGCGCGTCGGCAAGGCCGAAGCGGACGTTTACTACGTGCTCGGAACGCCCACCGACTGCGTGCACCTCGCGGTCTCGGGATTGTTTCCTTTCGAGCCTGACATGGTCGTCTCCGGCATCAACGATGGCTCGAACATGGGCGACCATGTTTTGTATTCCGGCACGGTTGCCGCCGCGACAGAGGGCCGTTTCCTCGGCAAGCCCGCGGTCGCCGTCTCGCTCAACACCGATGGCAGTCGCGGCGATGCGAAGCGTCACTTCGAAACCGGCGCGCACTACGCGCGCGTCATCGTCGAACGCCTGCTCTCGACGCCGCTCGTCGTCACGATGGGCCGCGCGACCATCCTCAACGTCAATGTGCCGAACCTGCCGCTCGAGGAAGTGAAGGGCATTCAGGTCACGCGCCTCGGCAACCACAACCGTTCGGGCGCCGTGATCAAGGCGGAAGATCCTCGCGGACTGCCGGTGTACTGGGTGGGTCCTTCGGGCGCGCGCCAGGACGACGGACCCGGCACCGATTTCCACGCCGTGACGGAAGGCTACGTCTCCGTGACGCCGCTCACGATCGACCTCACCAATCACGGCGCGCTCGACACCGTGCGCAACTGGGTGGGTTCGGGGTGATGGCGACCCAGCGCCTCGCTGGCATCGGCATGACGTCCGCACGCACGCGCGACCGGCTCATCCAGCGGCTGCAGGAGCAGGGCATCACGAACCTCACGGTGCTCGACCGCATCCGCAACGTGCCGCGCCACATCTTCGTCGACGAAGCGCTGTCGTCACGCGCCTACGAAGACACCGCGCTGCCGATCGGATTCAGCCAAACAATCTCGCAACCCTACATCGTCGCGCGCATGACCGAGGCGTTGCTCGAGGGTGGCCGCAAGATCGGCAAGGTTCTGGAAGTCGGCACAGGTTGTGGGTACCAGACCGCGGTGCTCGCGCCGCTCGTGAAGAAGATCTACTCGATCGAGCGCATCGCGCCGCTCGCGAAGCGCGCCAAGGCGACGCTGAAAGAGCTCGGCGTGAAGAATGTGATGCTCAAGCATGGCGACGGCACCGTCGGTTGGCGCTCGCAGAAGCCCTTCGATGGAATTCTCGTGGCCGCAGCGCCGCTTGCGGTGCCGGAGGCGCTGTTCGCGCAGCTCGGCAATCGTGGCCGACTCATCGTCCCGGTGGGTCCCGAAGGCGCACAGCAGCTGATTCGCTTCACCCGTCGCGACGAACACATCGAACGCGAAGTGCTCGGCAACGTGGCCTTCGTGCCCATGCTCGGCGGCATGGCCTGAACGCTGCTGCGGCACGGAATTCGAGTAATTTCTCGCTTTTAGAAGCCCGTCTAAGCCTTTGTTTCTAAAAACCCTTGTTAGGCCGAAATCGGCTGGCTTTGTTGGGCATATCCCGGCGGGCTTGTCAGTCGGGATTTAACATGTTTTGATGTCGCCGCTTGCCGACATGGCCCCTCGTAATGGTTTAGAGGGGTTCCGCATGAAGGCACAGGGGAGAACGGGGAAGTCGCGGTAACAAGAAGAACACGCCGAACAGAAGAAAAAGAAATTCATCGCCAGTAATTCGAGTCTGTCAGCTTCGAACCATTGGCCTCGCTAAACAACTTTCTCCCCCTGTGCTTTCACTCGGAACCCTTCGCGGCCGCAGTGTCAGCCGGGTAGCAAAATCGCCGCCAGCACGCGCCGCTCCTCGCCGACCAGTACGTTATATGTCCGGCAGGCGGCGCCGATCTCCATCACCTCGATCCCTATCTTCCGCGTCGCGAACTCCGCGCGCAGCGCCGCGCGCGGGAATCGTTGCCGTTCGCCAGTCGCCAGAATGACGACTTCGGGTTGGAGGTCGAACAGGGGAGTCAGGTGTTCGAGGCCGAGTTCCTCGACATTGCGGGGCTGCCACGCCGCGAGGGCAAGCGCGCTCACGATGCAACTCGAGCGGATCTCGCGGTCGCCCACGGCAACGAAGCCCGGGCCGTAACGGCGGATCAAGTTGAGGCCTTCGGGATGCTGCTGAGTGAACTTCATCCGTTCGATACGATACCGGCATGCGCCGCCTCACGCTGATTCTTTCCGATCTCTATTTGCCGGAGGAAGAAGCGCACGATGTCGTTCCGATGCCGAATCTCGAATGGCTGCTGCGCTTCGCGAATGGGCGGCAATCCATCACGGACTGGCGGACGTGGCTCGCGTCGGAGCTGGGCTACGTCGCCGGCGAGATAATTCCCTTCGCGAGTTTCTCCGGGCCGCGCGACGCCTGGTTCGCGACACCGGTGCACCTCTTCGCTGCGCTCGACCACGTGCGGCTCGATGCGCGCGGTCTGCTGACGCTCGCATCCGATGAGCGCGGTGCCTGGTGCGCGGCGTTCGCACGCACCTTCGGTCCCCAATACGTGTTGCACGACGATGGCGTGCGCGGATTTTTTCTGACGGGGCTCGCGCCCGCGAACGTGCGCACGGCTGATCCCGCGCGCCTGCTCGGCGCCGACATCGCAGCGGATATTCCCCGGGCTGCCGAAGCCGGCGAGTTGCGCCGCCTCGGCGCCGAGATCGAGATGTGGTTGCACGCCGAGCCGCTCAACGGCGCGCGCACGCGGCGCGGCGAGCGACCGGTGTCCGCGCTCTGGCTCTGGGGCGGAGGAGTGACGCCGTCCCGAGAGACGGCAAAGCCGCGACAGAGCGATGTCGGGTTCGTGGGTGACGATGCCTTCGTCGCCGCACTGGCGCGCGACGCCGGCCAATCGATGCGCGCGGCTTCACTGGATGGCTCGGAGTTCGGCGAAAACGCTTCGCTTCCCGCTCATGGGGTCGTCGTGCTCGCGCCGATGAGTGGTGAACCACGCCAGTCGCTCGCCGATGTCGATTGCCTCTGGCTCGGCGCCGCGCGCCGAAGTCTCGAAAGAGGGGCGTTGGTCGAAGTGGTGGCCAACGACTCGGTGGTCCGTGTGTCCGGACGACCGTCATGGCGAATCTGGCGGCGCCGCTCCGGTTGGGCCAAGGGTCTCGCGCGCCCGCCACGCGATGTGAAGGCATAATCGCGCCCGCATGGAACTCGTCATCGAACGCCGCGCCGTTTCCGGGAACACCGTTCTCGACGCGCGTCTGCATCCGGTCCTGCGACGCGCGTACGCGGCGCGCGGGGTGCTGGCCGACGCGGATCTGTCGCTGACGCTCGATCGCCTCGCGCCGGTGAGCACGCTCGAGAGCGTGGACGCCGCGGTCGCGCTGATCCTCGAGCATCGCGAGCGCCGCATTCTCGTCATCGGCGATTTCGACGCCGATGGCGCGACGAGCACCGCGCTCATCGTGCGCTGTCTGCGCGCGTGGGGATTCGCGAACGTCGACTTCCTCGTGCCCAATCGATTCGAGTTCGGGTACGGCCTCACGCCCGAGATCGTGGGGCTCGCCCTCGAACGCGCGCCCTCGCTGATCGTCACCGTCGACAACGGGATCTCGAGCATCGCCGGCGTCGCGGCCGCCCGTGCGCGCGGCATCGACGTTCTCGTCACGGACCACCATCTGCCGGGCGCGACGCTGCCGGACGCGCAGGTCATCGTGAATCCGAACCTGCCCGGCAGCCGTTTCGTGTCGCGCGCGCTCGCGGGCGTCGGCGTCGCGTTCTACGTGATGGCGGCTGTGCGGCGCGAGCTCGACGTTCGCGGCACGGTCGTGATGCCGCCCGTCACCGATTTTCTCGATCTCGTGGCGCTCGGCACGGTCGCCGATCTCGTGCCGCTCGACGCGAACAACCGCGTGCTGGTGGCGCAGGGCATACGCCGCATCCGCGCCGGTCGTGCCGTGCCCGGCATCCGCGCGCTGCTGCAGATCGCGAACCGCAGCGTTCCGTCGCTGACGTCCGCGGATCTGGGATTCGCGATCGGTCCGCGTCTGAACGCGGCCGGCCGGCTCGACGACATGTCCATCGGCATCCGCTGTCTGCTCGCCGACACTGACAGCGAGGCGCTAGCACTCGCGTCGCGGCTCGACGCGCTGAACGTCGAGCGGCGCGAGATCGAAACGCGAATGCAGGTCGACGCGCTCGCGGCGATCCAGTCGCTGCGCGACCCGGACATCAGCGCCGCTCGTCGAGGCGTCTGTCTGTTCGATGAGGGCTGGCACCAGGGCGTCGTCGGCCTGGTCGCGAGCCGCATCAAGGATCGCGTGCGCCGGCCGGTGATCGCGTTCGCGCGCGCGGGCGACGGTAGTTTGAGAGGCTCGGCGCGCTCCGTGCCCGGCATCCACATTCGCGACGTGCTCGACGCCGTCGCCTCGCGACATCCCGAACTCATCAGCCGCTTCGGCGGCCACGCGATGGCGGCCGGGCTGTCGCTGGAGGAGCGTCACCTCGATGCGTTTTCGCGCGCGTTCGACGCGGAAGTCGCGCGCTGGACGGATCCGTCGATTCCCTCCAACCGCGTCGAGACCGACGGCGAGCTCGCGAACGAGGAAATCGCGCTCGAAACGGCGCAGGCGCTGCGCGACGGCGGGCCTTGGGGACAGGCGTTTCCGGAGCCTTGCTTCGACGGCGTGTTCGCGGTGAAGAACGCGCGCGTGATTGGCGAGAAGCACCTCAAGATGTGGGTGACGACGCACGATGCGGCACGCTCATTCGATGCGATCGCGTTCAACTTCAAGGGTGCGGACGAGAAGCCGGCCTTGCCCGAAGGGGACGTGCGGCTCGTCTACCGGCTGGACATCAACGAATACAAGGGCGAGCGGCGTCTGCAACTGCTCGTGGATCACGTGCTTCCATGAGACACGGCGTCGCCGCTAACTACCGAATCCGCGAAGCGAGCCCGCTCGATCCGCCCGTGCGCGCGCTGATCGCCGAGCTCGATTCCTTCAATTCCTCGCTGTATCCCGCCGAGAGCAACCACTTCGATCCGCCCGAACAACTCGCCGCTTCGCGCTCGATTTTTCTGGTCGCGGAGCGCGACGGGCAGATCGTGGGATGCGGGGCCGCCAAGCACTGCGGCGAATGGGCGGAGGTCAAGCGCATGTTCCTCAAACCCTCCGCGCGCGGCGCCGGGTTGGCGACGATCATGCTCGACCGCCTCATCGACTGGGCGCGCACGGAAGGCCTCACCGTCGTCCGGCTCGAGACGGGCGACAAGAGCGAGGGCGCGCTCAAATTCTACCGGCGTGCGGGTTTCCACGAGATCCCGGCGTTTCCGCCGTACAAGCCCGACCCTTTGTCGATATTCATGGAGCGCGGGCTCAGGTAGCATTCGCGCCCGCCTTTCCTGGATTGCCAATGCCTCTCGAACTCGGCCAACTGAAGCGTCAACTCAAAGACCTGGAGGAGCGAATGAACTCCTTGAGGGGGTTTCTTTGAGTACGACCATAAGAAAGAACGTCTAGAAGAAGTCAGCCGGGAACTCGAAGATCCCGGTGTCTGGCAGAAACCCGAGAAAGCGCAGGAGCTCGGCAAGGAGCGCGCGCGGCTCACCACCGATCTTGCCGCCATGGACAAGGGCACGGGCGCCATCACTTCCACCGCGGAACTCCTCGAACTCGCCGAAAGCGAGGACGACGAAGGCATGGTGCGCGAGATCGAGCGCGACGCGGCGCGTCTCGAGACGGATGTGCGCAAGCTCGAATTCAAGCGCATGTTCCGGGGCGAGATGGACTCGCACAACGCATTCCTCGACATCCAGGCAGGCGCGGGTGGCACCGAGGCGCAGGACTGGGCGCAGATGATGCTGCGCATGTATCTGAAATGGGCGGCTTCACGTGGCTTCGACGCCGAAGTGATCGACTCGCAGGCGGGCGAAGTGGCCGGCATGAAGAGCGCAACCGTCGAGATCAAGGGCGAATACGCGTACGGGTGGCTGCGCACCGAGACCGGCGTGCACCGCCTCGTTCGAAAGTCACCGTTCGATTCCGGCAATCGAAGACACACGTCCTTCGCGTCCGTGTTCGTATCGCCCGAAGTCGACGACGACATCAAGGTCGATCTCAATCCCGCCGACATCAGCATGGACGTGTACCGCTCCAGCGGCGCCGGCGGGCAACACGTGAACAAGACCGAATCCGCGGTGCGTCTCACGCACGGACCGTCGGGCATCGTCGTCGCGTGCCAGAACGAGCGTTCGCAGCACAAGAACCGCGCGACCGCGATGAAGATGTTGAAGGCCAAGCTCTATGAGCTGGAAGTCAACAAGCGCAATGCCGCGTCGAAGGTTCTGGAAGACTCCAAGAGCGACGTGAGCTGGGGTAACCAGATCCGCTCTTACGTGCTCGACCAGTCGCGCATCAAGGATCTGCGCACCGACGTCGAAATCGGCGATACCAACAAGGTGCTCGACGGGCACCTCGATCCGTTCATGGAAGCATCGTTGAAGGCGGGACTGTGAGCAACGACGAGAAGTTAGGAAGCGCTGGTCCCGAAGGGAACAAGCCGGACGAGAACAAACTCATCGCCGAGCGGCGCGCGAAGCTCGCCGCATGGCGCGAGACGGCGAAGGCCGCGGGCATTCCGGCATTTCCCAACGACTATCGACGGGATGTGCTGGCGACGTTGCTCGCCGCCGAATACGGCGAGAAGCCCGCCGAGTGGTTCGACGCGAACCCCGTTCGCGTGAACGTCGCGGGTCGCATGATGTTCCAGCGGATCATGGGCAAGGCGAGCTTCGCGAAGCTGCAGGACCGCACCGGGCAGATCCAGATCTTCCTGCAGCGCGACTTGCTCGGCGATGCATACGAAGCGTTCAAGAAATACGACGTTGGCGACATCCTCGCGGCCACCGGCGTGCTGTTCAAGACGAAGACGGGCGAGCTCTCCGTCCGCGTGGAAAACCTGCGGATGCTCACGAAGTCGCTGCGGCCGCTGCCCGACAAATGGCATGGCATGGCCGACGTCGACATGCGCTACCGCCAGCGCTACGTCGACCTCATCGTCAACGAGCAGTCCCGCAACGTCTTCATCGTGCGCAACCGGATGCTGAAGTACCTGCGCGACTTCCTCGACTCGATGGATTTCCTCGAGGTCGAGACACCGATGCTGCAGACGATTCCGGGCGGCGCCGCGGCGCGTCCGTTCAAGACGCATCACAACGCGCTCGACATGGACATGTACCTGCGCATCGCGCCCGAGCTCTATCTCAAGCGGCTGACGGTCGGCGGCTTCGAGCGTGTGTACGAGATCAACCGCAATTTCCGCAACGAGGGAGTGTCGACGCGGCACAACCCCGAGTTCACGATGCTCGAGTTGTACGTCGCGTATGCCGACTACAACGACCTCATGATCATGGTCGAGCGCGCGATGCAGGGTCTCGCTGATGTGTGCCTGGGCCGGCGCGACGTCACCTATCAGGGCAAGTCGTACGACCTCAACAAGTCGTTCACGCGCATCACGGTGGAAGAGGCGGTCGCGAAGTACGCGCCGGGCTTCGATCGCGCTCGCGCGCGCGACCTGGACTATCTACGCGGCGAGCTCACCAGGCACGGCATCACGTTCAAGCCCGGCGACGGCGCGGGAAAGCTGCAGATCGAACTGTTCGAAAAGTTCGCGGAGGACCAGTTCGTCGACCCGACGTTCGCCTACGCGTATCCCGCGGAGGTGAGCCCGCTCTCGCGCGCGAACGACAAGGATCCCTTCCTCACGGACCGCTTCGAGTTCTTCATTGCGGGTCGCGAGATCGCGAACGGCTTCTCTGAGCTCAACGACGCCGAAGATCAGGCGGCACGCTTCCGCGCGCAGGTGGAGCGCAAGGACGCTGGCGATGACGAAGCCATGTATTACGACGCCGACTACGTGCGCGCACTCGAATACGGCATGCCGCCGACGGCGGGGCTCGGCGTCGGCATCGATCGTCTCGTCATGTTCTTCACGGACTCGCCGTCCATCCGCGATGTGCTGTTGTTCCCCCACATGCGGCCGGAGACCGAATAGACCGTGACGATGCCGAACACCGAAGCACCGATCGGGGTGTTCGATTCCGGTGTCGGCGGTCTCACGGTGCTGCGCGCATTGATCGCGGAGCTGCCGCACGAGGATTTCCTCTACCTCGGCGACACCGCGCGGTTGCCGTACGGCACGAAGAGCGCCGAGACCGTGGCGCGGTATTCCGTGCGCGCCGCCGAGGCGCTCGTGGCGCGCGACGTCAAGGCGTTGGTGGTCGCCTGCAACACCGCGTCCGCGACATCGTTGCCGGGGTTGCGTGAGCGCTTTCCGTCATTGCCGGTGATCGGCGTCATCGAGCCCGGTGCGCGAGCGGCCTGCGACGCCACCACGACGGGCCGCATCGCCGTGCTCGCGACCGAAGGCACAGTGCAGGGCGGTGCATACCAGCGCGCGATCGAGGCGCTGAAACCCGATGCTCACGTCACCCAGATCGCGTGCCAGATTTTCGTCGCCCTGGCGGAAGAGGGCTGGAGCGAGGGGCCAGCGGTCGAAGCGGTTACCGAGTGTTATCTCGCGCACCTCGATGCTCGCGTCGACACGGTCGTGCTCGGGTGCACGCACTTTCCGCTGCTGGTCGACGTCATTTCCCGGCGGCTCGGCCCCGCGCGCCGGGTCGTCGATTCCGCGGCGACGACCGCGCGCGCCGCGCAACGCACTCTCGCAACGCGGCAATTGGCGCGCACGACTCGTGGCGGTCAGGTCCGTCTGCTCGCCACCGACAGTCCCGAACGCTTCGCCCGCGTCGGTGCGAGATTCCTGGGCGGATCGATCGCGGCGCGCTCGGTGGAAGCAATTGATCTTTAGGAACTTTCCATAACACGGGTACACTTGGCGCCCGCAGACACAGGGTGCAAAGGGATGGACCGGATGAGAGAACGAACAGGCGTTGCCCACGATCGCGTCGTCGCACCGATCCGCTTCGGTTTCGCGGACACGCACTCCGGCCAACTCCACTTTCGCGCCTGTGGTGCCGGCCCCGATATCGTTCTGCTGCCCTGGCTTCCGGCGAGTGGACGCATGTTCGAACACGTGATGCCGCATCTCGCGCGCGCGGGCTTTCGCGCCATTGCCTTCGACGTCGCGGGCTCGGGCCGTTCCCACAAGAACAATCGCAACTGGACCGTGCAGCAATACGCGGCGGACGTGCTCGAAGCCTGCAGCTCGCTGCACACCGTGCCGTACACCGTGATCGGCGGACGATTTTCGGCGGCCGTCGCCGTCGATATGTTGTTGGCGTCGCCCGCGCAGGTGACGGGCGCCGTGCTCGACGGCGTGCCGGGGCTCGCCCCCGAAGAGCTGCGCAAGATGAACACCCCGACCACCGGCATATCTCCGAAGGTCGCCGCCGACGGCGCGCATCGCAGCTTCGCGTTCGACGTCGCGACGCGCACGCTCAAGGAGTGGGACCCATCCTTCGAACTCACGCAAGAATCGTTGCCGTTGGTTTACGAAACGCTGCGCGACTACCTGGAGCTCGGTTACGACGCGATCGCCGCGGGTGTCGAGGCCGACGCGAAGAACGCGAAGCCGGCGCACGATGTGCTCGCGCGGCTCGGCGAGGTTTCGCAGCGCGTTCTCGTCATGACGTCGGACACCGATCTGCTCGCCGCCGCTTACAACCGCGCGCTGGAACGTGCGCGCAATTCGCGCGGCCACAAGTTCGCGGGAAATCACCCGATGCTGACACCGGCGCGCGCCGCCGAGTACTCGCAGGTCGTGGTTTCGTTCGCGCGCCGCTGAGGCCAACTAATTCGCCCGGCTATCCGGGCAGGGCGTAAGGCAGAGGCCGCGGCTCGACAATCGGCGTGGCGCCCGGCTCGACATCCGCCGGCGCGGACGGGTCGTTGACGAACGGGCCCACCGCGAGAATTTCCTGACCGCCGTTTGCCCCTGGCGCCACGCGCACCACGATCAGGGATCTGCCGTCCGTCGAACGCGCCGCGGCTCCGGGCACCAGGCCGTTTCCGGAATGGAACCAGCGTTGCAGGCGGCGCTTCACGCGACCGCGGTAGTGCGCGCGCGCGATCACTTCCTGGCCCGTGTAACACCCCTTGTCGAAGGCGATCGCGCCTAACAAGTCGAGATTGAGCATCTGTGCGACGAACGATTCGCTCGTCGATGCATAGATCTGCGGAATTCCGGCCTCGATGTCGAGTCGCTCCCATGACTCGCGCGTGATAGCTCCATCGGTTGCGGCCTTCATTCCCACGACAAGCACACGACGGCCGCCCCAGGCAATCGCAGGCTTCGCCCCGAGCGCGACAGAGACTTCGGCCGTCGTGCCGATCAAGCCGCAGGTCAGGTCCTGCATGATGCTCACCTTCGCGCGGAGCACGTACTTGGCGAGTCGTCCCGCGACTGAAGGAATGAGCGCCGCAGGCATTACGGCGAGTAGTTCTTCGGGGGAGTTGCGCGTGAGAGCCAGCAGCGCGATGACGCGACCTTGCGGGTTGTGCAATCCGGCGAGCGTGCTTGAACCTTCGGTCAGCTTCTCAATGTCTGCCGACAACTGACCCTGCAGGAAACGTGCGGCATCGGGCCCGCGAAACGCGAGCACGCCCAATGCGTCGGTGCCGGTCGAAAGATCGATGCCGGTGATGCTCATCTTTGTTTTTGCTGGGATTTCATGTGGTCGGATGCGGCCGATTCTGGCAGAATTCGTGCCCGTGCCGAATGCCCCTTCCGACGTAGTGTCTGCCAGCGCTTCCCCCAGGATTTCAACGAATCCGGAAGCGCAGCCGGGCGCGGCAACGGCGAATCACCCTCCTGACGACCGTCCCGCGGAGTTGGGCGGTCCCGCCGGCCCCGAACCCACTCGCTTCGGCGATTGGGAGAAGAACGGTCGCTGCATCGACTTCTGAGCCATGAGCCAACGCCCGCTATCCCCCCACATAGGCGTGTACAAATTCATGTACACGATGTCGCTGTCGATCCTGCACCGGATCACCGGATGCGTCGCGACCGTCGGTCTTCTCGCGTTCGTCTGGTGGCTGATGGCGCTCGCGTCGGGCCCCGACGCTTACGCGACGGCGATGCGCTGCCTCGGGTCGCCGTTCGGCAAACTACTGCTCGTAGGCTTCACATTCTCTTTCATCTACCACTTCTGCAACGGCGTCCGGCACCTCGTGTGGGATACCGGCCGCGGTCTCGAGCGTGCGCAGGCGCGCGCGAGTGGGGCGGTCGTGATCGTCGCCGCCGTGGTGCTCACGATCGTCGTGGTCTGGGCCGGCTGCCGCGCGATGGGTTTCACGGAGGCCGCATGAGTCTGCGAACTCCTCTCGGCAAGGTTCTTGGGTTAGGTTCGGCGGGCGAGGGCTCCGGCCACTGGTGGGTTCAACGTGTGACAGCCGTCGCGCTGCTGCCGCTGACGGTGTGGTTCGGAATCTCGCTGCTCACGCACACGCTGCAATCGTACGACGCCATGCGCGGCTGGATCGCCCAGCCCTGGGTCGCCGTGCTGACACTCGTGCTGGTGCTCACTCTCGCGTGGCATTCGAAGCTCGGCGTCGAAGTCGTCATCGGAGACTACGTCCACGGCAAGGGCGCGAAGACTTCGCTGCTGCTGATCTCGACGTTCGTTCACGTGCTCGCGGCCGCCGCCGGCAGCTTCGCGATCCTCCTGCTGGCGCTCTCCTGACATGAAAGATTACGAATTCATCGATCACACCTATGACGTCCTCGTGGTCGGCGCCGGTGGCGCGGGCCTGCGCGCGACGCTCGGGCTCGCGGAAGCGGGTCTGTCTACCGCCTGCATCACCAAGGTCTTCCCAACCCGCAGCCATACGGTCGCCGCGCAGGGCGGCATCTCCGCCGCGCTCGGCAACATGGGCGAGGACGACTGGCGCTTCCATTTCTACGACACCATCAAGGGGTCGGACTGGCTCGGCGACCAGGACGCGATCGAGTTCATGTGCAAGGAAGCGCCCGCCGCGGTGATCGAGCTCGAGCACTACGGCGTGCCGTTCTCGCGCACCAACGACGGCCGCATCTACCAGCGTCCGTTCGGCGGCATGACGACGCACTACGGCAAGGGCACCGCGCACCGCACCTGCGCCGCGGCGGACCGCACAGGTCACGCGATGCTGCACACGCTGTATCAGCAGTCGATCAAGCACAACGCCGAATTCTTCATCGAATACTTCGCGCTCGACCTGATCATGCAGGACGGCGCGTGCCGCGGCGTCGTCGCGCTCGACATGGCGACCGGTCGCCTGCATCGATACCGCGCGCACACCGTGATCCTCGCCACGGGCGGCTACGGCCGCGCGTACTTCTCCTGCACCTCCGCGCACACCTGCACGGGTGACGGCGGTGGCATGGCGCTGCGTGCCGGGCTGCCGATGCAGGACATGGAATTCGTGCAATTCCACCCGACGGGCATCTACGGCTCCGGCTGCCTCATCACGGAAGGCTCGCGCGGTGAGGGCGGGTACCTCACGAACTCCGATGGCGAGCGATTCATGGAGCGCTACGCGCCCAACGCCAAGGACCTCGCATCCCGTGATGTCGTGTCGCGTTCCATGACAGTCGAGATCCGCGAAGGCCGTGGCGTCGGCAAGGACAAGGATCACATCTATCTACACCTCGAGCACCTGGGCCCCGAGGTGATCCACGCGCGCCTGCCGGGCATCGCCGAGACCGCGCGCATCTTCGCGGGCGTCGACGTCAACAAGGATCCGATCCCCGTGCTGCCGACCGTCCACTACAACATGGGCGGAATCCCGTGCAACGTGCACGGTGAGGTGGTCACGGTGAAGGACGGCAACCCGGATACCGTCGTCCCCGGCCTCATGGGCGTGGGGGAGGCTGCGTGCGTTTCCGTGCATGGCGCGAACCGCCTCGGCAGCAACTCGCTGCTCGATCTCGTCGTGTTCGGCCGCGAAGCGTCGCGCCACGCGGCGACCGTCGTGAAGCCGGGCGAGCGTCATCAACCGCTCGCCAAGGACGCGGGCGATTTCGCCGTCGCGCGCCTCGACAGGCTCCGCAATGCGAAAGGCTCGCGCGCGACCGCGGACATTCGTCTCGAGATGCAGAAGACGATGCAGCGCGACGCCGCGGTGTTCCGCACGGGCCAGACATTGAAAGAGGGGGTTGAAGCGCTCTCGAAAACGCACGCATCGTTCGTCGACGTGCGCGTCGCGGATCGCGGCCTCATCTGGAACACCGATCTGATCGAGACGATCGAGCTCGACAATCTTCTCGGTCAGGCGATGGCGACCATCGTCAGCGCGGAGAACCGCAAGGAAAGTCGTGGCGCGCACGCGCGCGAGGATTTCCAGGACCGTGACGATGTGAACTGGCAGAAGCACACGCTGTGCTGGGTCGACGACGCCGGCAAGACGCGCATCGATTACCGCCCCGTGCACATGAACACGCTCACGACGGACGTCGAGCCGATCCCGCCGAAGGCGAGGACATATTGATTATGGAAGACTGGAATGGTTGAGTTGACGCTGCCCGCCAATTCGAAGATCGACAAGTCTGCTGGCCAGACACACAAGGCGCCGGCCGGTGCGAAACGCGTGCGCAAGTTCGTCATCTACCGCTTCGATCCGCACAGCGGCAAGAACCCGCGCATGGACACTTACGAAGTGGACATGGATTCCTGCGGCCCGATGGTTCTCGACGCGCTGATCAAGATAAAGAACGAGATCGACTCCACGCTCACATTCCGCCGCTCCTGTCGCGAAGGCATCTGCGGAAGCTGCGCGATGAACATCGGCGGCACCAACACACTCGCGTGCACGAAGGCGTGCAGCGAAGTGAAGGGCGACGTGAAGATCTATCCACTGCCGCACATGCCGGTGGTGAAGGATCTCGTGCCCGACCTGACGAATTTCTACGCGCAGTACGCGGCGGTGAAGCCGTGGCTGCAGGCGCGCACGCCCGCACCGCCGGATCGCGAACGCCCGCAATCTAAGGAAGACCAGGAGAAGATCGACCGCCCGTCGGCCTGCATCCTGTGCGCGTGCTGCTCGACCTCCTGCCCGAGTTACTGGTGGAACAGCGACCGTTATCTCGGGCCCGCGGCGCTGCTCGCGGCGTATCGCTGGATCATCGATTCGCGGGACGAAGCGACCGGCGAGAGACTCGACGAGCTCGAGGATCCGTTCCGGCTGTATCGCTGCCACACGATCATGAACTGCACCGAGGCCTGCCCGAAGGACCTCAATCCCGCGAAGGCGATCGCGGAGATCAAGAAGATGATGATTGAACGACAGCACTGATCTCCGCCGGCTCGAATGGCGTTGCCGGCGCGGCATGAAAGAGCTGGACTTGCTGCTCGTGCGTTACCTGCGTCGCCGCTACGAATCCGCGCCAAGCGATGAACGCGTTGCGTTCGCGGAGTTTCTCGAATTGCCCGACCCTGATATTGCGCGGTATCTCATCGCAGGCGATGTCCCAGACGATCCGCGCCACGCCGCGCTCTGCCGGTTTCTCGTCCAGCCGGATTGATCTCCTGCCGTCGCGTCGCGCCGCCTCTGCGTGGCTCGCCTGGCTCGCGCTCGTCTGCGGGATCACGCTGTGCGCCGTCGCGCTGCCATTGATTGTCCGCATGGCGGTCTGCGTGCTCGTCGCCGCGCCGGGAATCCGGACGGTGCGTTCGTTCGTGATGCTGAGTGGAGCGCAGGGCGTGCGCGCCATCGAATGGACTGGCTCCACGCTGACTATTCGCATGGGACCGGAACGCCGGCCGCTCGCCGCGACCTGGGGAACCGGATCTTTCCGCCCAGGCCGACATTGGCTCGCGTTGACCTTCGACACACCGGCCGGCAGACGGCAGGTGCTGGTCGACGGGCGATATCAGGACGCCCGGGCGTTCAGGCGCCTCTGTCGCGAGTTTTCCCGCGGTTTGAAGGGCAGCTCGCGGCGGGATTCCCGGACTAGCTGATACCATCCACGGCAACCGGCCCTATCGCGGCCACAAGGTTTGAAGTGCGTCACGCGCCGTTGAAAATCATTCGACTAGACCCGTCCGGAAAGGAAACTTTCGCGGTCGTTCAGGGTCTATTCAGCCAGTCAGTCACCGGGGTGATCTGGTGACGATGGAAGAAAGCGACCTGGTGCTCGTGAAGCGCGTGCAGCGCGGAGACAAGACCGCTTTCGACCTGCTGGTGCGCAAGTACCAGCACAAAGTGGTGAAGCTGGTGTTGCGATACGTTCGCAATCCGGCCGAAGCGGAAGACATCGCACAGGAAGCCTTCATCAAAGCGTATCGAGCATTGCCGCAGTTCCGCGGTGACAGCGCCTTCTACACCTGGATGTATCGAATCGCGATCAACACGGCCAAGAACAGTCTCGCTTCGCGCGATCGCAGTCCGATCGCGTACGACATCGACCTGAACGACCCCGAGGGATCGCACAACCTGCAATCGAAACTTCAGGACCCCGACACACCCGAAGGCATGGCCCTCACCGAAGAAATTCGCGGCATCGTGAACTCTGCGATCGAAGGATTGCCAGAAGAACTCAAGACGGCGATTGTCCTGCGCGAGCTCGACGGGCTGAGTTACGAAGAGATCGCGGCCGCGATGGAATGTCCCGTCGGAACGGTGCGTTCGAGAATTTTCAGAGCGCGCGAGGCGATCGACAAGCGCCTGCGCGAAGTGTTCGAAGGCGGCCTGGGCCGCACCGAGGAAATGGTATGAATGATGAGCTTCCCGAAGAACGTCAGGTCGTGAGAGACAGTCAGCTCTCGGCGATGTTCGACGGAGAACTGTCCGCCGCGGAATGCGACTTGCTCGCACGGCGCCTCGCCAAGGATGAAGCACTGCGCGCGCAGTGGTCGCGGTACTCCATGATCGGCGCCGCATTGCGTGCCGAACGGGGAGTGGCGCTGCACGACCGCGTTGCCTGGCGCGTGCAGAAGGCAATCGCTCAGGAACCCACCTACGGTGAAGGCGACGTCGCCGCGACGGGTCGTACCGCCGCCGTCGTCCCCGCCGATGCATTGCGCGCCTCGCGCGCCGAGCGCTGGATGCGGTTCTCGCGCCCGCTGGCCGGTGCCGGAATCGCCGCGAGTGTCGCCGTGATGTCCGTTCTCTGGCTGCGCAATCAGTCTCCCGCGGAGACTGTGGTCGCGAGCGCGAGCAATACGCCCACGGAAACGATCGTGTTGACGCCTGAGCCCGCGGCGGTCGCCGCGCCGGTGGTGGTGTCGAACGGTGAGCCGGATCTTTACTCCACGCCCGCGCCGAGTTCGCAGACGAGCATCGCGCCGCCTGCGCGCCTCGCGAACTACGTCGTCGCGCACAGCGAGTACTCGGGCCCGCTCTCGCGCCGCATGGCGCTGCTGGGTCTCGTCGGTACGGAGAGTGCCGAAGTGATCGTCGGATCGGGCGAAGCGACTTCCGAGAATGCGGATGGGACGCCGTCGTCGGAGGCCAGCGATGGTCCGTGATTCTCACGCGTCGAGTTCCGTTCGAGCCGCGCGTCAGCGCGCGGCGCGACTCATGGCGTTCTCGTTTCTCCTGGGCGTCGGTGTCGCGCTGGGCGCGGAACCCAAGGAATGGCTCGAGCGCATGAACCATGCGCTGACGACGCGCAACTACATCGGCGTCTTCACGCACAACCACGGCGGTCGCGTCGAGACGCTGCGCATCATCCACCGCGTTCGCGGCCGCGACGTCTCCGAACGTCTGCTCTCGCTCGACGGGCCTGGCCGCGAGTTCATTCGCGAAGGCAACGAGCTCACATGCTATTTCCCGGACAAGAAGACGGTGCTCGTCGAGCGTCGCGCTCCGGACGGTCCGTTGCTCGGCGCGTTGCCGCCGCTTGGCAATGGCAATTCGGCCGTGTATGAAATCCGCGGTGGCGAGCGCGAGCGTCTGCTCGGTCGCAAGACGCGCGTCGTGGCTCTCCATCCGCGCGATGAATTCCGCTACGGCTATCGCCTGTGGATCGACGAGGAAACGTCGATGCCGCTCAAGACCCAGCTCTGCAACCAGGCGGGCGAAGTGATCGAGCAGATCGTGTTCTCGGCAATCGATCTGCCCGAGCGCATTCCAGATTCGATGTTCAAGCCGCAGATGGATGCGTCCAACTATCGCTGGCATCGCGCGGAGCGACAGCTCGCGAACCAGCCGGCGCCGGCGCTCTGGGAAGCGATGCGCCTGCCGCCGGGCTTTCGCATGGCCACGCGTTCCGCGCAGGCGCTGCCGGGCTCGAGCGAGCCGGTCGCGCACCTCGTCTTCACCGATGGGATTGCCTCGGTGTCGGTTTTCGTCGAACCGCGCAAACCGGATTCGAAGCCCGCCCAGGGTCCGGCCCGTGTCGGTTCCTCCTCGGCGTTCTCGACCGTCGTCGATGGCCACCAGGTCACGGCCGTCGGTGAGGTCCCGCCGCACACCGTCGAGCTGATCGCCAAACAGGTGAAAGCCTCGAAGTCGTCCGCCGCCGCCACCGAGGGGCTGGGACTCGCGCCGCAATCGCGGCGGAAGTGAGCCCCGGGCAGGTTCCGGCCGGGCTCGTCGTCGTGAGCCGCGCCGGATGCCACCTCTGTGACGACATGTTGAGCGAGCTCGCGGTACTCGAATCCGCGGGCTCGATTCCGACCGTAACCATCGTCGACGTCGATTCCGACCCCGCCCTCGAACGCCAATATGGCCTCAAGGTGCCGGTGCTGCTGCTGGACGGCAGCGCCGTTTGTCATTACACGCTGAATTCCAACGAACTTTTGAGGCTGGTGAAGCGGGGCCCCGCTATACTTCCGCGCTAATTTTTTGCCGGTTCCCGGCAGGCCCACCTCAGGCTCTGATGCAGCGCATACGCAACTTCTCGATCATCGCCCACGTCGATCACGGCAAGTCCACGCTCGCCGACCGGTTCATCCAGATCTGCGGCGGCCTCGAAGCGCGCGAAATGCAGGACCAGGTCCTCGATTCGCTGGAGCTCGAGCGTGAGCGTGGCATCACCATCAAGGCCCAGGCGGTCACTCTCTATTACAAGTCGAAGAAGGACGGCGAGACCTACCAGCTGAACCTCATCGACACCCCCGGGCACGTCGACTTCTCCTATGAAGTGTCGCGTTCGCTCGCGGCCTGCGACGGTGCGCTGCTCGTCGTCGATGCGACGCAGGGGGTCGAAGCGCAGAGCGTCGCGAACTGCTACACCGCAACCGAGCTCGGCCTCGAAGTCGTGCCGGTCATCAACAAGATCGATCTGCCGTCGGCGGACCCCGCGCGAGTCATCAAGGAGATCGAGGAGATCATCGGCATCACGGCCGACGGCGCTCTGGAAGTCTCCGGCAAGACGGGCCAGGGCGTCGAAGAGTTGATCGAACAGCTCATCGAACGAATCCCGCAGCCGAAGGGCGATCCCGACGCGCCGCTGCAGGCGCTGATCGTCGATTCGTGGTTCGACAACTACGTCGGCGTGGTGACGCTGGTACGCATCTTCAACGGCACGCTCAAGGTCAACGACAAGATCCGCGTGATGTCGACTGGGCGCACGCACACCGTCGACAAGCTCGGCCGCTTCACGCCCAAGTCCGTGCCCGCGCGCGAGCTCGGCACCGGCGATGTGGGCTTCGTGATCTCGGGCATCAAGGAGATCGACGGCGCGCCCGTGGGCGACACGATCACGCTCGAATACAAGCAGGCGAGCGAGCCGCTCCCCGGGTTCAAGCAGGTTCAGCCGCGAGTGTTCGCGGGCATGTTCCCCATTGTTTCCGACGACTACGACAAATTCCGCGATGCGTTGAGCAAGCTCAGACTCAACGACTCGGCGTTGCACTACGAACCCGAAGTGTCCACCGCGCTCGGCTTCGGCTTCCGCGTCGGCTTCCTGGGCCTGCTGCACATGGACATCGTGCAGGAGCGTCTCGAGCGCGAATACCAGATCGAGTTGATCACGTCCGCTCCGACCGTGATCTACGAAGTGAAGAAGACCGACGGCGAGGTCTCGTTCGTCGACAACCCGACCAAACTACCGCCGGTCGATCGCATCGATGAGCTGCGCGAGCCCATCATCATCGCGAACATCCTCGTGCCGCCCGACCACGTCGGCGGCGTGCTGCAGCTGTGCAACGAGAAGCGCGGCCGGCAGAAGAAGATGCTGTTCCTCGGCAACCAGGTCTCGCTGCAGTACGAAATGCCACTCGCGGAAGTCGTGCTCGATTTCTTCGACCGCCTGAAGTCGACGAGCCGCGGCTATGCGTCGTTCGATTACGACTTCAGCCACTTCGAAGCCGCGCCGCTGGTGAAGCTCGACATCCTCATCAACGAAGACAAGGTCGACGCGCTCGCGCTCATCGTCCACAAGGACAGTGCCTACGAGCGTGGTCGTCAATTGGTCGACAAGATGCAGGAACTGATTCCGCGGCAGATGTTCGAGGTGGCGGTGCAGGCCGCCATCGGGAGCCACATCATCGCCCGCGCTACCGTGAAGGCGTTGCGCAAGAACGTGCTCGCGAAGTGCTACGGCGGTGACATTTCGCGCAAGAAGAAGCTGCTGGAGAAGCAGAAAGAGGGCAAGAAGCGCATGAAGAACATCGGCCAGGTCGAGATTCCGCAGGAGGCGTTCCTGGCCGTGCTCAAGGTGGGCAAGAAGTGATCAAGCCGATCTTCGACTTCCTGATCCTCGCGCTCTCGGTGCTCGCGCTGCCGGTGATCGCGATCTGTCTCTACGACCAGTTCGTCCTCGGGCCCAAGCGTCCGCTGACGGCGGAAGGCGTGCCCGAACCCGGCCCGGGGTACGTGCGCGTCGCCTACCAACTACTGCCGTTCGCCATCATCGCGGCCGTCATCCAGATCGGCGTCCAGACCGTGTTCGGCTGGTTCAACCAGCTCGTCGTGCCGCTGAGCTTCCTCGCGCTCCCGGTGGTGCTGCTCTGCGCGTACGACCACTGGGTGCTGACGCCGAAGCGCCCGAAGACGCCCGACGGTCATCCTGCGCGCCCGCCGATCTACACGCGAATCGCGTACGCGCTGTTGTTGTTCGTTCTGATCGCGGTCGTTCTGCGCATCGGACCGGCGGCCGTGTTCGGCCTGCTCAAGACCGTTGCCGTGCCGCTCAGCTGGTTCGCGGCGCCTGTGGGTCTGTGGTGCCTCATCGACAGCTGGTTCGTAGCTCCTCGCCGGCAGATCGCCGCGGGCAGCGTGGAGGTCGCGGATCCGCCGCTGGTGCGCGCCGCGTACCTCGTGCTGCCCGTGCTCGTCGTCGCCGTCATCGTGCGGATGCTCACCGCCGAGAAGCTCAACTTCAATCTGGTGCTGTTCTCGCTTTCGGTGGCGACGGGTCTGATCTGGCTCATCGATCGGCAAATCATCAGCAAGAAGCGCAATGCCACCGCGGCGGCCGCGCCGAAGCCGGTCAAGCTGGCCGAGCCCGGCACGGTCGACTACGCGCGCAGTTTCTTCCCCGTCGCCCTCATGGTGCTGATCGTGCGCGCGTTCATCTTCGAGCCGTTTCGCATTCCCTCCGACTCGATGATGCCGACGCTGCTCGATGGTGACTTCATCATCGTGAGCAAGTATTCCTACGGTCTGCGACTGCCGATCGTGGACCGCAAGTTCGTGGACACCAACGTGCCGCAACGCGGCGACATCGTCGTCTTCCGCTATCCGGTGGATCCGAGGCTCAACTACATCAAGCGGCTCGTCGGACTGCCCGGCGATCGCATCGAAGTCCGCGGTGATCGACTGATCGTGAACGGCGAAGCGATTCCGCAGGAACTCGTCGGCGACTTCACCGACGGCTGTTACGTCGGCATGCGCAGATCCGTCGAGACGATCGGCGGCCACACCCACAACGTGTTGTCCTGTCGTTCGACCCGTCGGCTGTTAGGTGCGCGCGAGGTCGAGTTCGCGGGCGGCAACGCTTCGCCGGCAATGTGCGAGCGCAAGAGCATCGCGCGCGACACCGGTGGCTGGGTCTGCGACGACTCGGGCGAGGCCGCCGCGAGCGACAACGGCGACTATGTATTCGACGTTGTGCCGGCCGGTCACTACCTGATGATCGGCGACAACCGCGACAACAGCCTGGACAGCCGCGCCTGGGGTTACGTGCCGGACCAGAATCTGGTCGGCAAGGCGACGCGAATCTGGTTCAATCTGGACCTGCAACGGCCGCAGTCGCAGTGGATCAACTGGGATCGCATCGGCGACAGTATCGAGTGATTGATGCACGACGAAGCCCTGGGAGGCACATCATGAAGCGCAGACAACGTGGCGTGACGATGATTGGCTGGATCTGTCTTTTGACTCCGGTGGCAATTTGCCTGTACGGAGCGATCCGCGTGACGCCCGAGTATCTGAACTATTACAAAGTCCTTCAAGCCATGAAGGAGACGGCATCCGAGATGAAGGGCGACGACACGCTGACCGCGGCCGGCATTCGCGCATCGCTCGAAAAGCGATTCGACATCGGGTACGTGGATCACCCGAACGTGAAGGAAATCATCATCACGAAGGGATCCGATGGCTGGTTGATGGCCATGGACTACGAGGCCACCGCGCCGATGTTCGGCAACCTCCACTTGCTGATGACGTTCAAGAATTCGGTGGACATCAACTGAATGCCGTGGCGCTCATGGGCATGACGCCTACTGCCCAGGCCGAAGCGCTCACCGCGAGGTTGGGCTACGAGCCGCGAGATCTCGGCCTGTTCGTGGTCGGCCTCACCCATCGCAGCGCGGAAGGTCCCAACAACGAGCGCCTCGAATTCCTGGGCGATTCGGTGTTGAACCTGCTGCTGTCCGAGAGGCTGTATCGCGAGTTCCCGACGGCGAGCGAGGGAGATCTCTCGCGCCTGCGCGCGCGCCTCGTGAGCGAGGAGCCGCTCGCGGACATCGCGCAGGGCATGCAGCTCGGCGAGTTCCTGCGGCTCGGCTCGGGCGAACTGAAGACGGGCGGCTTCCGCCGGCAGTCGATTCTCGCCGATGCTTTCGAGGCGCTGTGCGGCGCGCTGTATATGGATGGCGGGCTCGAAGCGGTGAGGGCGGTGCTCGGGCCGATGTTCGAACCGCGCATCGCGGCGTTGCCGGAACCCGCGTCGCTCAAGGACCCGAAGACCCGGCTTCAGGAACATCTGCAGGCCAACGGTCATCCATTGCCCGTGTATTCCGTGAAACGCACCACCGGCGAACCCCATGCTCAGATCTTCCTCGTGTCTTGCGCGGTGCAGTACGCGTCCGTCGAAACCGAGGGCGAAGCCCCATCACGTCGCCGCGCCGAACAGGTCGCGGCGCAGGCGGCGTTGACCGCGTTAGGTCTCCATGGCTGAAACTCCTCCTCTCCACGCCGGATTCGCGGCGCTCGTCGGCCGGCCGAACGTCGGCAAGTCGACGCTGCTCAACGCGCTCGTCGGCGAAAAGCTGTCGATCGTGACTTCCCGTCCGCAGACCACGCGCCACCGCATCCTGGGCGTGCTCAATCGTCCGGGTTTGCAGGCGGCGTTCGTCGACACGCCCGGTCTGCATCTCGGCGAACGGCGCGCGCTCAATCGCGCGATGAACCGCACCGCGGCGGCCGCGCTCGCCGATGCCGATCTCGTGTTGTTCGTCATCGAGGCGCTGCGCTTCGGCGAGGAAGACGAGGCCGTGCTCAGACGCATCAAGGATTCGGGTCGCGATTGCGTCGCGATCGTGAACAAGGTCGACAAGGTCAGCCCCCGCGACAAACTACTGCCGTTCGTAGCCATGCTCTCCGCGAAGCACACCTTTCTGGACATCGTCCCGGTGTCGGCGGAGAAAAACGTGAACCTCGACCGGCTGATCGACGTCATCGCGGCGCGTCTGCCGGAATCGCCCGAGCTGTTCCCGCCCGACCATCGCACCGATCGCAGCATGGGCTTTCAGATCGCGGAGACGATTCGCGAGAAGCTGACCATGGAGCTGGTCGAAGAGCTGCCTTACGGAATCGCGGTCGAGATCGAGCAGCAGAAAGAAGAAGAAGGCCAACTCGTGATCGACGCCGTGATCTGGGTGGATCGCGCGGGGCAGAAGCCCATCGTCATCGGTGCGAAGGGCTCGCGTCTCAAGCGAATCGGGCAGAAGGCGCGCACCGAGCTCAACGAGCGGCTCGGCAAGCGGCTGCACCTGAACCTCTGGGTCAAGGTGCGCGAGGATTGGGCGGACGATGCGCGCGCGCTCGCGCAGCTGGGGATGGAGTAGCAGGACGACATGCAGCCGCGCGAACGCATCGCACTCGAGCCTGCCTACGTGCTCCATCACCGCGAGTACCGCGACACCAGCCGCATCCTCGACGTGTTCAGCGAAAGCCACGGCCGCATCACGCTGTTCGCGCGCGGCGCCCGCGGGCCCAAGTCGAAATACGCCTCGTTGCTGATGCCGTTCCGGCCGCTGCTGCTGTCGTGGACGGGTCGCGGCGATGCCGCGCAAATGACGGGGGCGGAGGCGGGTAGTCAGGCGCCGCCGCTGCGCGCGGCGCACGTGATGGCGGCGTTCTACCTGAACGAACTCGTGATCCGCCTCACGACGCTCCACGACCCGCAGCCGCAATTGTTCGTCGACTATGCGCGCGCGTTGCGCCGTCTCGCGGTCGAATCCCCGCCCGACGCGGCGCTGCGCGTGTTCGAGAAGCGCCTGCTCGAATCGATCGGTTACGGGCTCGAGCTCGACGTCGAGGAGGGCCACCACTACCAATTCCGCGCGGGGTTGGGATTCCTCGAGGTGCTCCCCGACGCGCCCGGTGCGTTCACGGGCCGCAATCTGCTCGCGTTGCGCGAAGAATCCCTCGACGATGCCCCGTCGCTCGACGCGGCGCGGCGCGTGCTGCGCCAGGCGCTGGACCACTGTCTAGAAGGCCGCGAGATCCGCACGCGCACGGTGGCGCGTTCGATGCTGCGGCGAGGTTCCGCATGAGTTCCGCATCGCCCATTGCCTTAGGGATCAACATCGACCACGTGGCCACGGTGCGCCAGGCGCGGCGCGCGCCGTACCCGGATCCCGTCCACGCCGCGTTGCTCGCGGAGCAATCGGGCGCGGACAACATCACGCTGCATCTGCGCGAGGATCGCCGCCACATCCAGGACCGCGACGTGCGCGCGCTGCGTCCGCTGCTGCTCACGCGCATGAATCTCGAGATGGGACTCACCGACGAGATGATCGGGATCGCCTGTGAAGTGCGCCCGCAGGATTGTTGTCTCGTCCCCGAGAGTCGCCAGGAAATCACGACCGAGGGCGGACTCGATGTCGCCGGCAACGTGGAGCGCGTTGCCGCCGGCGTGCGCAAGCTCGCCGACGCCGGGATACGCGTAGCGTTGTTCATCGGTCCTGAGATCGCGCAGGTCGAGGCGGCGAAGCGCTCGGGCGCGCCGGTCATCGAACTGCACACGGGTACGTACGCCGACTCCACGGGCGCAGCAAAGGCGCGCGAGCTCGAGCGGCTCGTGAGCGCCGCGCGCCGCGCGTCGAGCCTCGGGCTGGAGGTCCACGCGGGACACGGCCTCACGTACCACAATGTCGAGCCGATCGCCGCGATCCCCGAGATCGTCGAGCTCAACATCGGCCACTGCATCGTGGCGCGCGCCATTTTCACCGGCCTGCCGGCCGCGGTGCGTGACATGAAGGCGCTCATGGCCGGAGCGCGCCGATGATCTTCGGCATCGGCGTCGACGTCCTCGAAGCCGCGCGCGTCAAGAAGCTCTATGAGAAGTACGGCGATCATTTCGTCGATCGACTCCTCATGCCCGCCGAGCGCGAGCAGCTCTACAAAACGAAGCGAACGGAACGGTTTCTCGCGATGCGTTTCGCCGCGAAGGAGGCCATCGTGAAAGCCATGGGTACCGGATTCGCGCACGGCATCTGGATTCGCGACGTTGGCATCGTGCAAAACGCCTGGGGCCGGCCGGAAGTCGTGTACTCGGCGCGCGGCGAGAAAGTGCGGCGGCGTCTCGGCATCGGCGGCGGTCACGTGACGCTGACGGATGAAGCCGGGCTGATCGTCGCGGTCGCCGTGCTCGAGAATGCGCAGCGTGCGAAGCCGCGGGCGCGGCCGGCGCGCGGCGCACGGCCGGTGCGCGGCGTGAGGCCTGTCGTGAAGGCGCGCGCGGGAAGACGCAAATGAACACCCTCGTGTTCGACATCGAGACCGTGCCCGACGTCGAGTTCGGCCGGCGTCTCTTCGGGCTCGAAGGCCTCGACGACGAGGAAGTCGGCAAGGCGATGCAGGCGCGCGCGCGGCAGGAATCGGGCAGCGATTTCCTGAAACACGAACAGCAGCGCATCGTCGCGATCTCGTGCGCATTCCGCTCGCGCGACGGCTTTCGCGTCTGGAGCCTGGGCGACGAATCGGCGGACGAGCGCGAGCTCGTGCTGCGCTTCTTCGATGGCCTCGAGAAATTCACGCCGGATCTCGTGAGCTGGAATGGCGGCGGCTTCGACCTGCCGGTACTGCACTACCGCGCGCTGCGCCACAAGGTGGCCGCCCCGCGTTACTGGGAGACCGGCGAGGAAGACACCTCTTTCCGCTTCAACAACTATCTCGGCCGCTTCCACTGGCGCCACATCGACGTCATGGACGTGCTGGCGGGATACCAGAACCGCGCGCGCGCCTCCCTGTCCGACACGGCCGTGTTGCTGGGATTTCCCGGGAAGCTCGGCTTCGACGGGTCGCAGGTCTGGAATGCCTATCGCGCCGGCGAGCTCACGCGCATCCGCCGCTATTGCGAAACGGATGTGATCAACACCTGGCTCGTGTTCCTGCGCTTCCAGCACATGCGCGGCCGGCTCACGGATGCCGGCCTCGACGAGGAGATCGCGCGCACGCGCGCGTGGCTGGTGGAAGCGAAGCAGCCGCACTTCGACGAGTTCCTGGCCGCGTGGAGCCCGGAAGAGAGCAAACCGTGATCAAGGCGGGAAGCGTCGCGCGCGTGCCCCGGAAGCTGGCGGAGCCGGAAACCGCGGTCGTCGCCGATCTCACGCACGAGGGCGAGGGCGTCGTGCGCGCAGCGGACGTCGGCGGCAAGACTGTGTTCATCCCGGGCGCGCTGCCCGGCGAGCGCGTGACCTTCCGCCGGCGCAGCTTCCACAAGAGTCACGACGAAGCCGAGTTGCTGGAGATCATCGAGGCATCGCCCGACCGCGTGACACCGCGTTGCGCGCACTTCGGTGTGTGCGGTGGCTGCGCGCTGCAACACCTCGCGCCCGCCGCGCAGATCGCGGCCAAGCAACGCGAACTCGCCGCGAACCTCGAACGGATCGGCAATGTCGATCCCGCGACCTGGCTGCCTCCCTTGTTAGGACCTCACTGGAACTACCGGCGTCGCGCGCGGCTCTCCTCGCGCTACGTCACGAAGAAGGGCAGGAGCCTCGTCGGCTTCCGCGAGAAGCAGGGCAAGTACGTCGCCGACGTCCAGCGTTGTGAGGTCGTGGCGGAGCCGGTCGGCGCGCTCATCGCGACGCTCGCGCTGTTGCTGACGTCGATGGAGCGGCGCGAGAGCATCCCGCAGATCGAAGTCGCGTTGTCCGATGGCGAGAGTGCGCTCGTCCTGCGCGTGCTCGATCCGCTGCCCGAGTCCGATCTCGACAAACTGCGTGCGTTCGAACGCGAACAGGGCCTGCGTCTGCTCCTGCAACCGGGCGGACTCAACACCATCGCGCCGCTGACACCCGGGCCGGTCGATCTCCACTACCGGCTCGATGCGTTCGACGTGCGGCTCGACTTCGGGCCCAGCGACTTCGTGCAGGTGAACGCCGCCATCAACCAGGCAATGGTGGCGCGCGCCATCGAACTACTCGACGTGCGCCCCACCGACCGGGTGCTGGACCTCTACTGCGGCCTCGGCAACTTCACGCTGCCGCTCGCGCGGCGCGCCGCGGCGGTGGTCGGCATCGAGGGCGACGCCGGCCTGATCGAGCGGGCCCGCGGAAATGCCCGGCGAAATGGCATCGAGAACGCCGAGTTCCACGTGGGCGACCTGTCGGTGGCCCCGGATCCGACCCTGTCCTGGATGCGCGGGGCCTATGATGCGGTCCTGTTAGACCCGCCGCGGGTGGGCGCGCGCGAGGTTTTGAGCGCCGTGGCACACATTGCACCGCGACGGGTGGTGTATATCTCCTGTCACACGGGCTCCCTGGCACGCGACCTGGGAGTCCTGACACACGAACTGGGCTTCCGCTTAACGGCCGCGGGGGTCCTTGATATGTTTCCGCACACGACACATGTGGAGTCCGTGGCGGTGCTCGAAAGGGCGCCGACCCGAGGGGGCTCCTGAGATAGGAATTAGCAGGTGACTCTGGGCCCACTGATGGTCGACGTCGCCGGTCTCGAGCTCACGCCCGAAGACCGCGATGTGCTGCGCCACCCTCTCGTGGGCAGCGTCATCCTCTTCACGCGAAATTTCGCGGCCTCGGATCAGTTGCGCCAGCTCGTCGCCGACATCCACGCCGTTCGCGCGCCCGCGCTCGTCGTCGGCGTGGACCACGAGGGCGGCCGCGTCCAGCGTTTCCGCAAAGAGTTTTCCGTCCTGCCGCCCCTGCGCCGCATCGGCCATGAATTCGATCTCGACGCGAAGCACGGGCTCACGCTCGCCCGTTCGATGGGCTGGCTCATGGCCGCCGAGCTGCGCGCGCACGGAATCGATCTGTCGTTCGCGCCCTGCGTCGATCTCGACTACGGCGTCAGCGAGGTGATCGGCGACCGCGCGTTCCATTCGAAGCCGGAGGCCGTCGCGCAGCTCGCGCTCGCGTACATGCACGGCATGAAGGACGCGGGCATGGCCGCCACCGCCAAACATTTCCCGGGTCACGGCGCCGTCGTCGCGGACTCGCACCAGTCGCTGCCGGTAGACAGGCGCGACTGGAACGGCATCGCCGACGACATCCTCCCGTACCGCCGATTGATCGCGAACGGGTTGCCCGGCGTCATGGTCGCGCACGTCCTGTTCCCCGCGGTCGCACCCGAGCCCGCGAGCCTGTCGCGGCGCTGGATCCAGAACGCGCTGCGCGAAGAGCTGCGCTTCGAGGGTGCGGTCTTCACCGATGATCTGTCGATGGGCGGCGCGAAGGAATTCGGCGACGTCGTGCAACGTGCGAGGGCAGCGCTCGAGGCGGGTTGTGATGTTCTGCCCGTGTGCAACGATCGTCCCGCGGTCGCGAAACTGCTCGATGAGCTGGACCACGAGACCCAGCCGAGCTCGCATTTGCGGCTCGTGCGCATGCGCGGCAAGGCCGCGCCCGAACGCGAAGAACTTCTGGCTGGAGAGCCGTGGCGTGGTGCGCAGGATTTGCTGGCGCGTTCCGCGCAGGCGCCGGCGCTCAAGCTCACGGCGGGCAACGCATGAGCATGAATGGATTTCAGGGTGAGTTCCTGCGCGGCGCGCTCGATGTCGCGCCCGAGGGTGCGGTGATCTGCGAAGCGGGCGGCGATCGCGTGGTCATCTACGCGAACTCGGCGTTCTGCCGGCTCACCGGTTACGAGCTGCACGAGCTGCTCGGCAAGAATCTGCGACTGCTCCAGCGCGAGGATCGCGACCAGCAGGAACTCGACACGCTGCGCGAAGCGCTGCGGCACGGCGAGGCTTCGCGTGCCCTATTGCGGAACACGCGCAAGGACGGCACCGTCTTCGTGAACGACATGCAGATATTCCCGTTGAAGGATTCCAACGGAAAGATCACCCACTTCATCGGCTATCACCGCGAAGGCGGCACGCGCACGCGCACCGGCGCGGGCGACACGGGCATCCGCGGCCTGCCGAGCTGGGTGCGCGAGGACCGGCTCACCGGTCTCGCGTCGCGCTACTACTTCGAGGATGTGCTGAAGCGCGACTTCGCGCTCGCGCAACGCGACAAGACCGAGATCGCGCTGCTGCTGTTCGACATCGACCAGTTAGGCCCGTACAACGAAATCTTCGATCGAGCCGGCGGTGACGCCGTCGTCAAGCGTGTCGCGCGCGCCGTCGCGGGCGCGTTCCGTCGCGGCACCGACATCGTCGGCCGCTGGGAAGGCGCGAGCGTCATCGTGCTGATGCACGGCACGCAGGCGGATCATGTGATCCAGCACGCCACGACCGTCGCGCATCGCGTGCGCGAACAGCAGATCCATCACCCGCGTTCGCAGCAGAAATTCGTGACGGTGAGCGGTGGCATCGCGATCCACGCGGCGCGGTCCGAAGATTCCGCGGAGACGTTTCTCAAGGCCGTCGAGTCGGCGGTGGCTCGCGCGAAGGAGCAGGGGCGGAATCGCGTCATCGTTGCCGAGGAATCGGATTTCGCCTGACTTCAGTTAAAGGGGACAGATCTATTTAGCCGCTAAATAGATCTGTCCCCTTTAACGTCCGCCGGTCGCCTTGTTCACGGGCGTCACTAGCGCGATCACGCCAAACGCCGGGTGGTCGAAGTAGTTCCTCTCGAACGCCTTCACGCGCCGCGACTCGCTCAGCACGAACGTCGTCCCCGGCGCCGCCGCGAGACCCGCGGGCGGGCTCGACGTCGTGTAGTTCAGCGTCATGCCGAGGTGCAGGTAGTCCTTCGCTTCGAGATAGATGATTCCCGACAGGCCCGGCACGTTGCCGGCCAGCTTAGCAACCGTGAAGCCGGCGCCCGATCCCCATGAGCTCGCGGTCTGCTGCCAGGCGAAATGCGCGATCGGCTGGTAGCTAGACGAATTCTGCAGGCGCGTCGCGACTTCCTTGAGCTGATACTGCGAAGCGGCGATGGCCTGCACGAAGCGGCCCGCGACGGACGGATCCGCCCGGTCGGGACGGCGTGCGACGGGCTTGACGCTCCAGTCCTCGGGGCCGCCGGCACCGGTGTTGTTGCGGATGACGATGATCTCGACCGTGTACACGCGCGGCGAAGCTGCGGTCTGCGCGGAGGACGGCGCAACGCTGGCGACGGCCAGAACCGCGAGAAGCGGGAGACGCAAGAAAGCGGCTTTCTTCATGGGCCGAAAGTATAGCGGGTTCACTTGCGCTTCCCGGCCGGCGGTTTGGGCGTCGGCTTGTCGGCGGGCGGCGTCTTGTTCCCGCCGTCGCGCAGCTCGCCCAGGAGCTTCTCGGCGAACTCGAAACGCTCCGCGTCGGTCTCGCTCTCGATGGAGATGCGTAGTTTGAGCGCGCCTTCGAGGCGGTAGTCGCGGTCCGGGTGCTGCACCAATCGTATGACCGCCCGTGGGTCCACCTGGTTCGCTTCCTCGAACAATGCGTAGCCACCCTGGGGCCCGAGATCGAGTCGGCGGATTCCGAGGGCGCGTGCCGTCAATTTGAGTCTTGCCACGCGCAACAGGTTCGTGGCCGGCGGCGGCAGCGGCCCGAACCGGTCCACGATTTCCTCGGTCAGCTCGTCGACCGCCGCACTGTCAGGAGCCGCGGCCAGCCGCTTGTACATCGCGAGGCGCACGGGGACATCGGCGACATAGCTCTCCGGTAGCAACGAGGGCAGGCGCAACTCGACTTCTGCGGTCGCCGCGAGCGGCCGGTCGAGATCGGGTTCGCGGCCTTCCTTGAGCGCCTTGACCGCCTGCTCCAGCATGTCGAGGTACATCGTCAGGCCGACCTCGGTGAGTTCGCCGCTCTGCGATTCGCCGAGCAGCTCGCCCGCGCCGCGGATTTCGAGGTCGTGCGTCGCGAGCACGAAGCCCGCGCCCAGGTCCTCGAGCGACTCGATGGCCTCGAGCCGCTTCACGGCATCGGCGGTCAGCGCCTTGCGCGGCGGCGTCAGCAGGTACGCATACGCGCGGTGATGCGAGCGACCCACGCGGCCGCGCAACTGGTGGAGCTGCGCCAACCCGAGCCGGTCCGCGCGATCGATCATGATCGTGTTGGCCGTGGGCACGTCGATGCCGCTCTCGATAATCGTCGTGCAGACCAGCATGTTGAACCGGCGGTGATAGAAATCGACCATCAATTGTTCGAGATCGCGCTCCCGCATCTGGCCGTGACCGACGCGCACGTCGGCCTCCGGAATCAGTTTCGCGAGTTCTTGCGCAGTCTTCTCGATGGTCTCGACGACGTTGTGCACGAAGTAAACCTGGCCGCCGCGCCGGAACTCGCGCAACGCGGCTTCACGCAATGTCGGCGCATTCCACTCCGTCACGAAGGTCTTGATCGCGAGACGTTCGGCCGGTGGCGTCGTGATCAGCGATAGATCGCGCAGGCCCCCGAGCGCCATGTTCAGCGTGCGCGGGATCGGCGTCGCGGTGAGCGTGAGCACGTGCACTTCCGCGCGCAGCGTCTTCAGCTTCTCCTTGTCGCGCACGCCGAAGCGGTGTTCCTCATCGACGATGATGAGGCCGAGATCCTTGAAGCGAAGATTCGCGTGCAGCAGGCGATGCGTCGCGATCACGATGTCGACCGTGCCGCGCTCGATGCCTTCGAGCACCGCGTTCGATTCCTTGCCCGTTCGAAAGCGCGACAAGGTCTCGATCCGAACAGGCCAGTCCGCGAAGCGATCGCGGAAATTGTTCGTGTGCTGCTCGGCGAGCAGCGTCGTGGGCACGAGCACCGCTACCTGCTTGCCCGACTGCGCCGCGACGAATGCCGCGCGCATCGCCACCTCCGTCTTGCCGAAGCCGACGTCGCCGCAGACGACGCGATCCATCGGCTTCTCGGCGTTGAGGTCCTGAAGCACTTGCCGAATCGCTTCGGCCTGGTCGGCGGTCTCCTCAAACGGAAAGCTGTTCGCGAACGCCTGGTAGTCGATCTCTTTGGACGCCAGGGCGGGGCCGCGCTGCGCCTGCCGCCGCGCGTAAAGGTCGAGCAATTCCGCCGCGACGTCGCGGATCTTGTCCGCGGCCCGCTTGCGCGCCTTCGCCCATTGATCGGTGCCGAGGCGATGCAGCGGCGCGCTTTCGGGCGCCGCGCCCGAGTAACGCGAGACGAGATGCAACTGCTGGACCGGGACGTAGAGCTTGTCGCCGCCCGCGTATTCGAGCACGACGAACTCGCCATCCTGTCCCGCGACCTGCATCACCTGCAGGCCGAGATAACGGCCGACGCCGTATTCCTCGTGCACGACGGGTGAGCCCGGGCCCAGCGCCGTGAGATCGCGCAGGATCGCCTGGGGATCCGACTGCGCACGGCGGCGGCGGCGCTCCTGCCGCGCGCGCTGGCCGAACAACTGGCCTTCACCGAGCACCGCGATCGGCGGCGAGACGACGTTGAGCCCGGCCATCTCGGGTGCGATCGTCAGCGCGAAACGCGCGTCCGATTCGACGAACTCGTTCCACCCCGCGACGGATTTTGGTGCCAGCGAATGCGCGCGCAGCATCTCGAGCAGCACTTCGCGCCGTCCCGCGGAATCCGCGGCGAGCAGCACGCGGCCTTCGAACGTCGACAGGAAATTCACGAGCGGCGTGAGCGGCTTCTCCGCGCGCAGGTCCAGCTTCCATTCCTTCGGCGCGGCGGTCGGAAAGTTGTGGCCTGTCGACTCGTCTTCGATCTTGAACGACTCGAGATCGACGCGCGTGAACGTGTCGAGTCGCGCGGTGATCTCCTCGGCCGGCAGGAACAGTTCCTCTGGCGCAAGAACGGGACGTTCGACGTCGTGCCGGCGTTCCTCGTAGCGCTCGGCAACGCCTTGCGCCGCGTGTTCGAGCACGCCGGGCAACCCCATGCCCGCGGCGATCACTGTGTCCGCGGGAAGGTAGTCGAGCAGCGTGTCCGTCGTGTCGAAGAACAGCGGCAGGTAGAACTCGATGCCGGGCGGCGCGAGACCGTCACTGACGCCGCGGTAGATCACGCTCTTCGTCGGGTCGCCTTCGAAGCGCTTGCGATATCGCAGGCGGAATGCCTTGACGGAATCCGCGTCGAGCGGCAGCTCACGGCCGGGAAGCAACCGTACCTTCTTCAGCGACTCGCCCGAGCGCTGCGTCTCCGGATCGAACTCACGGATGACTTCGATCTCGTCGTCGAAGAGGTCCACGCGCAGCGGCGTCGACGCGCCCATCGGGAAGACATCGAACAGCGAACCGCGCAGCGCGAACTCGCCGGGCACGCTGACCTGCGACACGGAGGCGTAGCCACTCTCGACGAGCCGCGCGCGCAGCGGTTCGATCGGCAACTTGTCGCCGATCCCGAAGTTGAACGTGCGGCCGTCCACGTAGCCGCGCGGTGAGAGCCGCTGGCTCAGCGTGTCGGCGGCGGCGAGCAACACCGCCGACTTCAGGCGCGGCAGTTCGGCCAGCGCGGCGAGCCGCTCCGAGATGATGTCGGGGTGCGGGGAGAAGAGGTCGTAGGGCAGCACTTCCCAGTCGGGCAGTGCGTGAATGGGTTTTGAGCTGCCCAGGAAGAAGCCGATCTCCGAGCGCAACTGGTCTAGCTCGCGCGCGTCGCGAGCGATCACGAGCCACGGCCGCGAGTCGGCGGCGATCGCTTCGGCCAGCGCGAGACTGCGCGCCGAGCCATAGAGCTGGTGCCAACGCTGGCGCGACCGGGGCGCCGGTAGGGATGGGTGGAGGAGTGGGGGCATTTCGGGAGCGCGGGAGCTTACCCGCAGGCGCCTGACCTGCCTATGGTGGATACTGAAAGCCTGTGGCGCAGGCTGACTCTGGCGTGTTTCCTGCTCGGCCCGGCGTTCGGCGCGGACGAAAACGCTGTGGAAGAGTGCGTGGAAGTTCCCGACGACCCGCGGCCGGATTGCATCGAGGCAGTCGTGCTGGCGGATTTCGTCGAGTACCGGCCGCTGCCGTATCCCGGCGATGCCGACACGATCGTCATGAGCTGGACGTGGCACGTCGACATCGACGTGCGCGACGTCTACGTCGGCGACATCCCGAAGGGCCGGCTAACTATCGGCGCGACGCTGCACGGCGAGTTCAATCCCGAGCTCCGTCAGCCGGTGCTGTTCCTCACTCGCAAGTTCGGTGGCTGGTATCTCGCGCGAATCGAGTTCGCCGCGCGCGGCCCGGATGGCATGGTGATCCCGGTCTTCGACGAGCCGCATCCTTCGCAGCTGTCGCCCGAGGGCTGGTGGCCGCATGACTACAAGCGGTGGCTCGAGCCGGTCGCGTATCGCTGGCGCGACGTCAAGTCGTTCGGCCAGCGCTACGAAGACGACGCAGACGATTTCGACCCGGCCTGGGTGAGCGTCGGAAAATCCCGCATCACCGCGCTGCGCGGATTCAAGGTGACGGAAATCCCCGCGATGCTGGCGGAACGCCACGCGGTGGAATGCGCCCGGGAGGCGCTGCGATAGCCTCAGCCCGCGACGACGACCGTGTGGATGACCTTGTCGTTCTCGAACACCACCACGAAGTTCGGGTAGAACCACTTCGTGATCGGCGGGGTCTTGGCGCCGCTGCCGACGGATCCGGTCTTGTTGGCCGGCGCACCGAACTTCGCCTCGACGGCGCTCATCGACGCGCCACGTTGCGGGGTTTCGACGCCCGACGCCTTGACCGCGACCTGGCCGTCGATGGCGAGCGTCTCTGCAAACACGGGTGAGGCCACCAGCGCGGCGGCAATGAATGTCATCCGAATCGTGCGTGCAAACATGGCTTTCTCCTTAGGCTCCGAACCCGAGCCATGGCGGCAATATACGCCGCGCTATGGCAAAGTCAGCCGCTGTCGCCATGCGCCGACTCCAAACAAGACCACTTTTGTGAAGCTCGTCCGGTTTTCCGGTCAAAATCGCGCCGAATGCTGAATTCCCTGTCCCTGTTCGTGGGGCTGCGCTACGTCCGCGCGCGCTCCCACAAGTTCTTCGTGTCCTTCATCACCTGGGTCTCGCTGCTGTGCGTGTGCCTGGGTGTCATGGCGCTCATCGTCGTGCTGTCGGTCATGAACGGCCTCGAGGGCGAGCTGCGCGAGCGCCTCCTGTCGCTCTCGGCGCACGCGCGCGTCTTCGTACCGCGCGGCGTCACCACGACGCCGGACTGGCAGCAAATTGCGCAAACCATCCGTTCCTCCCCGAACGTGAAGGGTGTGGCGCCGTTCCTGGATCTCGAAGCGCTCGCCGTGCGCAAGCCCGAGATGCTGCCCGTGCGGCTGCGGGGCATCGATCCGGCGCACGAAGGAGAAGTCGGGCGCTTCGCGAGCGCGATGGTCGAAGGGAAGCTCACCGACCTCGAGCCCGGCCTGAATCGAGTCGTGCTCGGCCGGACCCTCGCGCAGATGCTGGGTGTCGGACTGGGCGATCCGCTCACCGTGCTCGTCCCCGTGACGGACGTCAACGGCACGCCCGAGCCGAAGTTGCGCGAGTTCATCGTGGCCGGCGTGTTCGACGTCGCGCTGCAGGACTACGACGGTGTGTTACTGGTCGCCGCGCTCGCCGACGTGCGTGCATTGTTCCCGAACCCGGATGCCCGTCTCTCGTTGAACGTGAACTTCGACGACGCGATGCAGGCGCCTGAGTACTCGGCGGCGCTGGCCGCGCGACTGCCGCCGGGACTCGAGGTCCGCGCGTGGACGCAGGACCACGCGAGCTACTTCCGCGCGATCCGCATCGAGAAGACAATGGTCGCGTTGATCCTCATGCTCATCGTCGCGGTGGCCGCGTTCTATCTCGTCGCGATGCTCGCGATGGTGGTCACCGACAAGCGCACCGATATTGCAATTCTTCGCACGCTTGGCGCGTCACCGCGGCGAGTGATGGCGGTGTTCCTGATCCAGGGCAGCGTGATCGCGTGGTTCGGCGTCGCCTTGGGCGTGATCCTCGGCACGTTGATCGGCTACAACGCGGGCGCCGTCGCCGCGTTCGTCGAAAGCCTGTTCAGCTTCGAGATCTTCAGCTCCGAGGTGTACACGGTCGCGCGAATTCCGTCCGAGCTGCGCCTCGCCCAGATCCTGTGGATCGCCGGCATCGCGATGCTGATCACGCTCGCCGCCACGTTGTACCCGGCGTTCCGCGCGTCGCGCGTACCGCCGGCCGACGCACTCCGGTACGAGTGAACATGCGCTACGAGTTCCTCATCGGCACACGCTACCTGCGCTCCACGCATCGCAGCGGCTTTGTGTCGTTCGTCGCGTCGATGTCGGTGATCGGGCTCGCGCTCGGCGTCGCGGTGCTCATCGTCGTGATGTCGGTGCTCAACGGATACGAGAGCGAATTGCGCAGCCGCATGCTCTCGGTGACCTCGCACGCGACGATCACCGGACTCAACGGCGCGATCCCGAACTGGCGCAGCGCTGCGGCGCGCGCGGCGCAGCAGCCCGGCGTCAAAGCGGTCGTGCCGTTCGTCGAAGCGCGTGGACTGCTCGCGAACGGGCAAAGCGTCGCGGGCGCGATGATCCGCGGCATCCTGCCGGAAGAGGAAGTGAAGGCGGTGGGTCTCGCGAGTTCGTTGAAAGAAGGCAAGCTCACCGATCTTCAACCCGGCAAGTTCCGCATCATCCTGGGCAGTGCGCTCGCGACCGAGCTCGGCGTCGGCGTCGGCGACAACGTTGTGTTGATGGCGCCCGAGGGCAGCGCGACGCCCGCGGGTTTCGTGCCGCGCACGCGCCGCTTCGCCGTCAGCGGAATTTTCGAATCGCGGATGTTCGAGTACGACCGCGGCCTCGCGCTCATGCACATGAGCGATGCCGCGAAACTCTATCGCCTCGGCGCCAGCGTGACCGGACTTAGGCTCGCGCTCGACGATCCGTTCACCGCGCCGAAACGCGTGCGCGAAGTGGCGATGGTCATCGACGATTCGGGAGAGGGATTTTTCGTCACCGACTGGACGCGCGACCACGAGACGCTGTTCCGCGCCGTCGATCTCACGAAGTCGATGATGTTCTTCATCCTGCTGATCGTCGTCATCGTCGCGGCCGTGAACCTGGTCGCGACACTCGTGATCATCGTGAAGGAGAAGCAGACCGACATCGCCATCCTGCGCGCGATCGGCGCCGCGCCGGCCAACGTGCTGGAGATGTTCCTCGTGCAGGGCGCGCTGATCGGATTGGTTGGCACGCTCGCGGGAGCCGCGCTCGGCTGGATCCTGTCGATCAACGTGCAGTCGATCATCCATGGCATCGAAAGCCTGTTCGGGGTGCAGTTCCTCGACGCCAGCGTCTATTTCATCAGCGACCTGCCTTCCGAAGTGCGGCTCGCCGACGTGGTGCAGGTGAGCGCGGTCGCGCTCGCGCTGTCCGCCATCGCAACGATCTACCCGGCCTGGCGCGCCTCGCGCACGCTGCCCGCCGAAGCCCTGCGCCACGGATGAATGGGACACCCATGAACGAGATGAGTGAGATGCTGATGAGTAAAACACCATGAGCGACGCACCGGTGCTCGAAGCGCGCAACGTGACGCGCGCCTTTCGCCAGGGCCCCATCGACATCGAAGTCCTGAAGGGCGTGAATGTCAGCGTTCGATCCGGCGAGCGCCTCGCGATCATCGGCGCTTCGGGTTCCGGCAAGACGACGCTGCTGCAGATTCTGGGCGGGCTCGATCGCCCGACCACGGGAACCGTGAGCGTCGCAGGCCAGGACATCCACAGTCTCGACGAGAAGCCGCGCGGCGAGTTGCGCAATCGCACGCTGGGCTTCATCTATCAATTCCACCATCTGCTGCCGGAGTTCTCGGCGCTCGAGAATGTCGCGATGCCGCTGCTCGTGCGGCGCATGCCCAAACAGGAAGCGGAAGCGAAGGCGCGCGCCATTCTCAGTCGCGTTGGGCTCGCGGAGCGGCTCGTTCACCGTCCCAACGAATTGTCGGGCGGCGAGCGTCAGCGCGCCGCGGTCGCGCGCGCGCTCGTGACGGAGCCGCGCCTCGTGCTCGCCGACGAGCCCACGGGCAACCTCGACGGGAACAATGCGGAGTCGGTGTTCGCCCTGATGCTCGAGCTCAATCGCGAGCTCTCGACCAGCCTCGTCGTCGTCACGCACGACCGGCGGCTCGCCGCGCGCATGGATCGCATCCTCGAGCTCGAACTCGGGAATCTAGTCGATCGCACCTGATTTGCCGCTCGCGGCGCCCGCGCGTTCGCGATATCTCTTGCGCACGGCGTAACGCCAGATCACGTCGAACAGCGCGTAACCCGTGAGGCCGAGCAGGGCGCCGGTCACCGCGCAACCGACGAGGAAAGGTTTCCAGATCAGGCCCAATCCGTCGCGCAGCCAGTTCCAGCTCATCTCGAACGCGAATGGCAGTTCCGGCGCGCCCGTGACGATGACGCCGATCTTGTAAGCCATGTAGTAGAGCGGCGCGAACGTCAGCGGATTCACGATGAGCAGCGTCAGCATGATCGTCGGGACGTGGATGCGGCAGAAGATCGCCGTCATCGCCGCGAGCGGAATGTGGATGGGCAGCGGCACGAAGCAGATCAAAAGCCCGGCCCCGAAGGACGGCGTGACGGTGCGTCGCTGCAGCGACCAGAGCCGCGGATCGCCGAAGAAGCGGCTGAAGGGCTTCAGCAGCCAATGGTTGCGCAGTGTTTCGCTGCGAGGCGTGATCTTGCGCAGGAGTCGCCTTGGCATGGGGGCGGGACTTTAGCATTGGGGCGTGACGCGTGATCGGCGGACTCTCGTTGCTGTCGGGCGTTTTGCTCGGCCTGTGCGCGGCCGACGCGCCGCATGCCGGCTGGATGGCAGCCGCGTTGCTGTGTGCCGGCATCGTCGGATTGACGCGGCTGCGGCGGCGTGCGCCGTGGAGGTGCGCGTCGTTCCTGCTTCTGGGAGCGGCGCTGTCGTCTCAAGCCGCGGTCGAGTGGCGCGCCTTGCGCATCGACCCGGCTGCCGCGGATGAGCGCGTTCTCGTCGAAGGGCGCGTGCTCGATGTTCCCACGCGCGCGGGCGCCGAACTCCGCTTCGACGCCGAGGTGCGCGTCATCGGCCGGGAGGATTCACGGCCGCGGCGCGCGCGCCTCGTCTGGCGCGACCCACCCGCGACGCCGCGCGTCGGCGAACGCTGGCGCTGGCTCGTGCGGCTGGCGCCGCTCGCGGAAACCCGCAACTTCGACGGCGCCGACATCGAGCGGCTCGCCTTCCGCGACCGCGTGCATGTCGCGGGCCGCGTGCTGCCCGCGAAACTCAATTCGCGACTGGCTCTGGCGCAGGCGTCGATCGACACCGCGCGCGCGCGCATCGCGGCGCGCATCGACGACTCGGTTGCGGATCCCGACGCGGCGGCGCTTCTCGTCGCGCTGGCCGTGGGGCTGACCGACCGCATGAGCCTCGATCAATGGCGAGTGTTCAACGCCACGGGCACGACACACCTCGTCGCGATCTCCGGACTGCACGTGACGATGTTCGCTCTCGTCGCGTTCGCGCTCGCCCGCCGTCTGTGGAGGCGCCTGGCGCTGCGGACGTTTGTCGCGCGCGAGACGTTCGCCGGGTTGTTAGGGCTCGCGGCCGCGGGCGGTTACTCCCTGCTCGCGGGCTTCTCGGTTCCCGCGCAACGCACCTGGCTGATGCTCGCGGTGTTCGCGTTCGCGCGATTCGCCGCGCGGCACGTGGGCGCGGGGCAGGTGTGGTCGCTCGCGCTCTGCGCCGTGCTGCTGCTCGATCCGCTGGCGCCGCTCGCGGCCGGATTCTGGTTGTCGTTCATGGCGGTGGGCGTGTTGCTGATCGCGTCGTCGTCGTCGGCGTGGGCGTGGAAGCCGGGCCCGGGCGCCATGGCGCGCGAGGCGATCCGCCTGCAGATCGCCGTGATGCTCGCGCTCGCGCCTCTCACGTTCGCCGTGTTCGATTCGGTGTCGATCGGCGGGCTCGCGGTGAATCTCGTCGCCATTCCGTTCGTCTCGCTGCTGCTCGTGCCGCTGGTTCTCGCGGGCGCCGTACTCGCGCTCGCATTCCCCGGGTTCGACGTGCCGTTCTTCGCTCTCGCGGCCTGGGCTTACGACGCGAGCTGGCCGGCGCTCGTCTGGGCCGCCGATCTGCCGGCCGCCCGCTGGGACGTGTCGGCGCCGGCGTGGTGGTTCCTCTGCGCATTGCCGGCGGTGGGTGTCGGGCTGTGGCGCTGGCCAGGCGGACTGCGCCTGTCCGCCGCGTGCCTCGTGCTGCCGTTGCTGTTCGCGCCGTCGCGGATGCCCGAGCCGGGTGTCGTGAGGTTGCGCGTGCTGGACGCGGGTCGCGGTTCGGCGGCGCTCGTCGTCACCGCCACCCAGGTGCTGCTCTTCGACACGGGCGACGGCTGGAACACCTCGGGTACACGGATTCGTCAGTTCGCATTGCCTGCGCTCGACGCACTCGGCCGGAGCCGGGTGGACCTGCTCGTTCTCCCGACACTCACGCCCGATCGTGCCGCGGGCGCCGCGTGGCTCGCGCACGAACGCACGCTCGGGCTCGTGCGGGTCGGCGGCGGCTGGCCGGCGTCGTCGCTGCCCGCGGAGCGGTGCGCCGACGGCAATTTCCGGCGCGATGGCGTGACTTTCGAGTTTCTCGTGCACGGCCGCTACTGCGTCCTGCGCGTGGTCGCCGGAGGGCGCGCGATCTTGCTAGCCGGCGACCTCGACCTGGTGGCGGAACGCGCGCTTGTCGCGCGGCTGCCCGCGGGCGCGCTCGCGAGCGACGTCGTCGTCCTCTCGCGCCAGGCGAGCTCGGTCGGATCCAGCCGCCAGTGGATAGAAGCGACCGCGCCGCCATCGGGCCCGAGATGGGCGATCGGTACGGGCGGTATCGAACTGTCCGCGGCTCGGCGCGCCGCGCTCGAGCGGTGGCGTCGCGCGGGCAGCGTCGTGCTCGACACGCGCCTCGAAGGCGCGATGGATCTCACGATCGGGACGCGCGATGTCTTCGTGGAGAGAGCAAGACGGGCACGATATCCCTTCGCTTGGCGGCGGTCGTCGTGACGCCTTTGACCGGGCTTCTGTATGATCCGGACCCATGTGGGAAATCGTTAAGGCCGGCGGCCCCTTCATGGTGCCGATCATCCTCTGCTCCATCGCAGCCGTCGGCATTCTCCTCGAAAGACTCTGGACCCTGCAGCGCAAACGCGTGTTGCCGCAGGAGCTCATCAAGAAGGTGACCCATCTCGCCGACTCGAACCAGGTCAACGAGAAAGTCATCGATGCGCTCGAGAAGAACTCGCCGCTCGGGCGCGTGCTCGCGGCGGCGCTCGCCAACCGCGATCGCGGGCGCGCGATCATGATGGAGCGCGTCGAGGACACCGGCCGCCACGTCGTGCACGAGCTCGAACGCTTCCTCAACACGCTCGGCACCATCGCGAGCATCTCCCCGTTGTTAGGACTGCTCGGCACCGTGACCGGCATCATCCGCGCGTTCAATGCGGTGATGATGGGCGGCATGGGCGACCCGCGCATGCTCGCGGGCGGCATCTCCGAAGCGCTGATCACGACTGCCGGAGGACTGGCAGTGGCGATTCCCTCGTTCATCGCCTATCGCTACCTGCGCGGCAAGGTCGAACGCATCGTCATCGACATGGAAAAGATCGCGGTGAAGTTCGCGGACTCACTCGGCGCCTCGCCACAGGCGGGCGAAGATGACGGCGGAGTCGCGCGCGGCGCATGAAGCTCCAGACTCGCAAGCCGAAAGAAGATCCCGAGATCAACCTGATCTCGCTGATCGACGTCGCGCTGCTCCTCGTGATCTTCTTCATGCTGTCGTCGACGTTCATGCAGGAAGGCCGCCTCAAGATTGAATTGCCGCAGGCCAGTCTCGCGCCGACGGGCAAGCAGAAGACGGATCCGATAGTCGTGTCGGTGACACAGGCCGGCGTTTATCGCGTCAACGATCGCGAGCTCATCAACAACAGCGCCGACACGCTGCGCGCGGCCATCCTCGAAGTCGCTGGCGCGGACCGCAACAAGCCCGTGACCGTGCGCGCGGATGCGCGATCGACTCACCAGTCCGTCGTGAGCGCGATGGACGTGCTCGGCAAGCTCGGCTTCACGCGCATCAACATCGCGACGGTCGAAGACTCCTCGCCTCCAAAATGATCACGTCGTCGCCGGTCGCGCCAGTCGACGCAGGACGCGTCTACCGCCGCCTGCTCGGATACGCGCGACCGCATCTCGGCATGTTCCTGATCGGCGTCGTCGGCATGGCGCTGTTCGCCGCGACCGGTCCGGCTTTCGCCTTCCTCGTGCAGAACTTCGTCGACCTGGGCTTCGTCAAGAAGGACGCGAGTGTGCTGTGGCTCGTGCCGCTCGGCGCGCCGCTGTTGTTCCTGCTGCGCGGGATCGGCGACTACGTCGGCGTGTATTTCCCGGGATACGTCTCGCGGCAGATCATCAAGGCGATGCGGCGCGACCTGTTCCGCCAGTTCCTGAATTTCCCCGCGCGTTACTACGACCGGCAATCGACGGCGGTAATGCTGTCGCGGCTCACGTTCAACATCGAGCAGGTCGCCGAAGCCACCACGAATTCGACAGGCGCGCTGATCCGCGATTCGTTGATGATCGTTCTGCAGATCTCCTGGTTATTTCACCTCAACTGGAAGCTTGCGCTGTTCGTCGTGATCCTCGCGCCGCCGCTGTCATGGCTGGTCCGCCAGGTCACGAAATCCTTCCGCCGCTACAGCGCGCGCATCCAGGCGTCGATGGGCGACGTCACGCGAGTGACGAAGGAAGCGCTCGACGGCCAGCGCGTCATCAAGGTCTTCAATGCGCAGGAGCAGGAAGCGCGCGAGTTCGAGATCGTCAACGAGCACAATCGCCGCAGCAACATGAAACTCATCGCCGCGAAGGCGACGAGCAACCCCATCGTGCAATTCATCGCCTCGATCGGGCTCGGCGGCGTGCTGTGGATGGCGCTCGTGCAGTTCAACAGCAACGAGATGACCATCGGCGAGTTCTGGGGCTTCCTCACCGCATTGCTGCTGACGACCGCGCCGATGCGCACGCTGGTCACGGCGATCGGCCCGCTGCAGCAAGGCCTCGCGGCGGGGCAGAGCGTGTTCGAAGTGCTCGACGAGCCCATCGAGGATTTCAAGAGCGGCCGGCCGCTCGGACGCGTGAAGGGCGAGATCGAATTCCGCGACGTGAGCTTCGAGTACACGTCGGAGAAGGGCGGCGTCCTGCACTCCGTGAATCTGCAGGTGCCCGCCGGAAAGAACGTCGCGATTGTCGGCCGCTCGGGCAGCGGCAAATCCACGCTCGTCGGATTGGTGGCCCGCATCTACGACGCGACTTCCGGCAAGGTGCTCGTCGATGGCATCGACGTGCACGACTGCAACCTGCGCGACCTGCGCGCGAACGTCGCGCTCGTGACCCAGGACGTGCTGCTGTTCAACGACTCGATCCGCAACAACATCGCGCTCGGCGTCGACAACCCGGATCCGGCCGCCGTCGAAGCCGCCGCGCGCGCCGCGTACGTCGACGAGTTCGCGAAAGAACTGCCGCAGGGCATGGACACGCCCGTCGGCGATCGAGGCACGCTGCTGTCGGGCGGGCAGCGCCAGCGCATCGCGATCGCGCGCGCGCTGCTCAAGAACGCGCCGATCCTCATCCTCGACGAGGCAACCTCGGCACTCGACAACGAATCCGAACGCCGCATCCAGGCGGCGCTCGTCGAACTCATGAAGGATCGGACGACGCTCGTCATCGCGCACCGGCTCTCCACGATCGAACACGCCGACGAGATCATCGTCATGGAAGACGGCCGCATCGCCGAGCGCGGCACGCACGCCGAGCTCGTTGCGCGCGAAGGCGCGTACACCAGCCTCAAGCGCGCGGAGTTCCGCGCCTGACGCGCGGATGCGCATGAGCCTTCGTTCGAAGATCGAGGCGATGTGGTACGGCGAGGAGCGCTCGCCGTGGTTCCTGCCGCTGTCGATGCTCTACGGCGCGGTCATGGCGGTGCGCAGCGTGCTGTACCGCCTCGGGCTGCGTCATCGCATCGCCGTGGGCGCGCCCGTCGTCGTCATCGGCAACCTCACCGTCGGCGGCACCGGCAAGACGCCGCTCGTTGCGTGGCTCGCATCGAAGCTCGCGGCGGTCGGCATGAAAGTCGCGATCGTGTCGCGCGGCTATGGCGGGAAGGCGCGTGACGTCACGCGTGTCACGCTGCACTCGCGCGCCTCCGAAGTCGGCGACGAACCCCTATTGCTCGCCCGCCGCGCGCACGCGACCGTGTTCATCGGGCGCGACCGCGTCGCGGCCGCGAAAGAAGCGGTGCGCGACGGCGCCGACATCGTGATCTGCGACGACGGACTCCAGCATCTCGCGCTCAAGCGCGATTGCGAGATCGTCGTGATCGACGGACATCGTGGTTTCGGCAACGGCGCGCTGCTGCCGCGCGGACCCTTGCGCGAATCGCCTGGGCGACTGCGGCGAGTGAACGCCGTGGTCGTGAACGGCAAGATCCGGCGGCCCGGCTTCGCGCTGCCGAAGTTCGTGTCGGGGACGGCGTTCACGATGAATCTGCAACCCGGCGACGCGCGCCCCGTGACGGGCGGTGGATCGCTGCGCGCGCTCGCGAGCTTCCGCGGCGCCGGCGTCCACGCGGTCGTGGGCATCGGCAATCCGAAGCGGTTCTTCGACACTCTCCGCGAGGCCGGGCTCAATGTGTACGAGCATCCGCTGCCCGATCATCACCCGTTCAAGGCCGGCGACCTCAACTTCGGCGACGCGTTGCCGGTGATCATGACGGAGAAAGATGCCGTAAAATGCGCGTCCTTCGCGGACGACCGCTGCTGGTACGTTCCCGTCACGGCGGAGTTCGTGGAAGTCGAAGCGCGCGGTCTCATCGACCTCGTCCTCGCGCGCGTGAAGGCGTTCAAATTGCGGACTCAGAATGGATGACCGGCTGCTCGATATCCTCGCGTGTCCCGTGTGCAAGGGTCCGCTCAAATTCCAGAAGGCGGCCGCGGTGCTGGTCTGCCGCGCCGAGCGGCTCGCATTCCCGATCCGGGATGGAGTGCCGATGATGCTCGAGGAGGATGCGCGCCAGCTCGCGCACGACGATCCTTTGCTGGAGCGCTGATGATCTTCCGCGTCGTCATTCCCGTCCGATTCGATTCCTCGCGGCTGCCGGGCAAGGTACTGTTGCCGCTCGCGGGAAAACCGATGGTGCAGTGGGTGCACGAACGCGCGCGCGCGTCGCGCGCCGCCGAGGTCGTGATCGCGACGGACGACGAAAGGATCGCAATCGCCGCGCGCGGGTTCGGCGCCGATGTCGCGATGACCGCGCGCACCCACCTGTCCGGCTCCGACCGCATCGCGGAAGTCGCCGTCGCGCGCGGCTGGGCGGAGACGGACATCGTCGTGAACGTCCAGGGCGACGAGCCGCTGATCCCGCCCGCCGTCATCGACCAGGTGGCGCAACTGCTCGCGACGCATACGCGCGCCGACATCGCGACGCTTGCGGTGAAGCTCGATGCCGCCACGGATCTCACCGAGCCGAACGTCGTCAAGGTGGCCTGCGATGCAACCGGACGCGCGCTGTATTTTTCACGCGCGGCGATCCCGTGGAATCGCGATGCGCCGACAACTCTGTTGCCGGCGCATCTGCGCCACGTTGGCATCTACGCCTATCGCGTCTCCGCGCTGCGCAAACTTTCGGCACTTCCGGTGGGGCGTCTCGAACAGATCGAGAAGCTCGAGCAGTTGCGCGCGCTCGAGAACGGCATGGAGATCCGCGTCGCGCTCGCCGTGGAACGGCCGCTGGCCGACGTGAACACGGCAGCCGACCTCGAGCGCGCCGAACGTGCGCTCGCGGTGCGGCCATGACCACCGCGACTCTCGTCGATCTTTTTGTCTATCCGGTGAAGTCGTGCCGCGGGATCGCGCGCGAGTCCGAGCGCGTCGAGTCGACCGGTCTCGCCGGCGATCGTCACTGGATGCTCGTGCGGCCGAATGGGCGCTTCGTCACGCAGCGCGAGCTGCCGCGCATGGCGTTGATCGGAACCGCGCTGGAGGGTGACGCGCTCATGCTCACGGCGCCGGGGCGCGCATCGATGCGTGTTGTTCGTGATGCCGGACGCGATGCGCGTCAGGTTACCGTGTGGAAGTTTTCCGGGAGCGGCATCGACTGCGGCGACGAAGTCGCGGCCTGTGTGTCGGATTTCCTGGAGACGCCGTTGCGACTGGTGCGATTCGATCCTGCGTCGCCGCGAGTCTGCAGTCCGGAGTGGACGCCGGGCACGCAAGCCGTCACCGAATTCTCCGATGGATTTCCGATGCTCGTGATCTCGCGCGCGTCGCTCGCCGAGCTCAATTCACGGCTGCCGAAGGCGTTGCCGATGGAACGCTTCCGCCCGAATCTCGTGATCGACGGCGTGGCGGCTTACGACGAGGACCGCATCCATGAATTGCGCGCGGGTGATCTCGCGATCCGCTTCGTGAAGGCATGCACTCGCTGCGCGATCACGACCACCGATCAGCAGCGCGGCGAGGTCGATGGCGTCGAGCCGCTCGCGACGCTCAAGACGTATCGGCACGATCGCGAGCTGAAGGGCGTGATATTCGGGCAGAACGCGATTCCGGCTTCTGGACTCGGGTCGACGCTGCGGGTCGGTCAGACGTTCGAGATAGTCTGGAAATAGGGGTCAGGCAAAATGGGGACATTCCCCGTTTCCTAGCAAAAGGGGACGGGCCTGATTGTCGGCGGTGCGACGGCTTCCGGCTGAATCATTTTTTGGCCCTCAAGGTCGATCGCGCTT
>JAYTOK010000136.1:0-15893 GCA_043747835.1 Pseudomonadota bacterium
CGCACCTGCGCGGGTTCGAGCTCCCGGCGGAGACGGCGAAGTATTTGCAGCGGCGCTTTCCACGCGACATGCGCACGCTCTGCGACATCCTCGACACGCTGGACGATGCCGCGTTCGCGGCGCAGCGAAGGCTGACGGTTCCGTTTATCCGCGAGATCGTCGACAAGCGGTAGGGGATATTCCCCGTTTCCTAGCAAAAGGGGAGGGACCTGCCGCAGGTCCCTCCCCTTTTGCTAGGAAACGGGGAATATCCCCATTACCTGCGGCCCGCGGCCAGCGTCGCCGCGACATCGGCAACTCGCTTCCCCAGCGCCCGCGCGATCTCGATCTCATCCGCCGACAACGCCGCGGGCTGGGCCGCCATGCCCGCGACATGCGTCGCGCCGTAGGGTGTTCCGCCGGTGCGCGTTTGATTGATCGCGCGCTCGGTGAACGGAATGCCGAGCAGCATCATCCCGTGATGCAGCAGCGGAATCGCCATCGTGAGCAGCGTGGATTCCTGACCGCCGTGCAGCGTCGTCGACGACGAGAACACCCCGGCGGGTTTGCCCGACAGGCTGCCGTCGAGCCACAGGCTCGAAGTCCCGTCGAGAAAATACTTGAGGGGCGCAGCCATGTTGCCGAAGCGCGTCGGGCTGCCTAACAACAATCCGTCGCAGCGCTTGAGGTCGTCGAGCGTCGCATAAGGAGCGCCCGCATCCGGCACGGCCTTCACCGCTCGCTCGCTCTCGGCGCTCACCGGCGGGACGGTGCGCAAGCTCGCGCTGCAGCCGGCCACGGTTTCCACACCGCGCGCGGCGTGACGCGCGAGCTCGGCGGTCGCGCCGTGGCGCGAGTAGTAGACGATCAGAATTTCGGCCATGGTCGCCCCGGAACAACTGAGGTGATTATCATGCCGCATGATTTGCCGTCGTTCCTTCGTTTCGGGGCGGGTGCAGGGCGTTTTCTACCGCGCCACCTGCGTCCGCAAGGCGAAAGAGCTGGGTCTCGCCGGCTTCGCGCGCAACCTCACCGACGGGAGCGTCGAGGTGCTGGCCTGTGGAGAACCGGCCGCGGTCAAAGAGTTCGTCGAGTGGCTTTGGGAAGGGTCGCCGGCCTCGAAGGTGACCGACATCGCCACGTCGGAGGCGGATCCCGCAAGCGTTCAGACAGCGGGCTTCACTTCCGCGTGACGGTCGAACTTCGTCCCAGGTCGTCCGCGCCGTTCCAGCGCGTCCACTGGGCGATCACCTTGTCGGAATACCAGCGCTTGCCGACGCTGCCGTTGTAGCGCGCGAGCGCGCGCGGGACGTCGTTCCTCTCGCGTTTGAGATAGTGCCGCAGGATCGCGCAACCCATGCGGATGTTCTCCGTCGTCTTCACGAGCTGGTGGCGGCGCATGCCCAAAGTCTCGGGCCAGAACGGCATGACCTGCATGAGCCCGACGGCGCCGGCGTACGAGACGGCGTAGCGGTTGAAGTTGCTCTCGATCTCCATCACGGCCATCACGAGGCCGGGCGGGATCTTCGTCTCCCCGGCGCGATTTGCTTCGCAGAATACGGTCTTGAGAATCAGCATGCGCTCTTCGCGATCCGGCACTCGTTTGCGCAACCGCGGTTCCATCATCTTGTACCAGACGGCGGAGTCGAACTTGTCCTCGAAGCACTCGGCCTGGTCGATCGCGTGCTGAACGGCCGACTTGAGCTCGGGCTCGCGCTGCGCTTCGGGCGCCGGAGCGGCCCAGCACAGCGCGGGCAACAGGAGGAGGGGCAGGACTGCGCGCATACGAGCCGCTGCCCGGTAGCTAGACCGCGAGCTTCCCGCGCACGAACGCGAGCGCGTCGCCGGCCGGGAATTCTTCGGCGGCTTCCGCGCGCCGGTGGCGGTACTCGAGCTTGCCCGCTTCGAGTCCGCGATCGCCCACGACCACGCGGTGCGGAATGCCGATGAGCTCCGAGTCCGCGAACTTGACGCCCGGCCGCTCGTCGCGGTCGTCGAGCAATACGTCGACCCCGGCGGAAAGCAGTTCGGTGTAGAGGCGTTCTGCGGTTTCACGGACACGTGGCGATTTCGGCGCGTTGATGGGAACGACGACCACATGGAAGGGCGCGATGGCGTCCGGCCAGATGATCCCGCGCGCATCATGATTCTGTTCAATCGCGGCAGCTACGACACGTGTCACACCGATGCCGTAGCAGCCCATGTGGAGGGTGGCCTGCTTGCCGGATTCGTCGAGCACGGTGGCGCCCATCGCCTCGCTGTATTTCTGGCCGAGCTGGAACACATGGCCGACTTCGATGCCGCGCGCGATGCCGAGCGTGCCCTTGCCGGTCGGCGAGGGATCGCCCGCCACCACGTTGCGCAGATCGGCCGCGACGGGTTCGGGCAAGTCTCGTCCAAAGTTCACGCCCGTCAAATGCGCGTCGCGTTTGTTCGCGCCGCAGACGAAGTCGCCCAGCGCGAGCACGGAGTGGTCGGCGTAGATCCTGCCCTTGAAGCCCACGGGCCCGAGAAAGCCCGGCTCGGCGCCCGTGGCTTTCGAGATGGCATCGTTCGAGGACATGCGCAGCGGGTTCGCGACGCCGGGCAGCTTCTGCGCCTTGACGGCGTTGAGCTCGTGATCGCCGCGCACGAGCAACGCGACGATTCCGTCCGTGCCGTCGACGAGCAGCGTCTTGACGAGACGCCCGGCGGGTAGTTTGAGCAGCGCCGCGACGTCGGCGATTGTCCTGGCGCCGGGCGTCGCGACTTCTTGCAGTGTCGCGGCGGGCGCGGGGCGTGGCGTGGCCGGCGGCAAGGCAACCGCCATCTCGAGATTCGCCGCGTAAGCGTCGCCATCGGAGAACGCGATCGCGTCCTCGCCGGAATCCGCGAGCACGTGGAACTCCTCGGATTTGCTACCGCCGATCGCGCCCGTGTCCGCGGTCACGGAGCGGAATTTGAGTCCCAGTCGGGTGAAGATCGCGGTGTACGCCTTGAACATGGCGTCGTAACTTCTCGCCATGGCTTCGGGCGAGATGTCGAACGAGTACGCGTCCTTCATGAGGAATTCGCGCGCGCGCATCACGCCGAAGCGCGGACGTCGCTCGTCACGGAACTTCATCTGGATCTGGTAGAAATTCGCGGGCAGTTGCCGGTAGCTTTTGAGCTCGTTGCGCGCGATGTCAGTGATGACTTCCTCGTGCGTGGGCCCGAGGCAGAAGGCGCGCTCGTGGCGGTCCTTGAGCCGGGCGAGTTCCGGCCCGAACTTCTCCCATCTGCCGGATTCCACCCACAGTTCGGCGGGGATGACGCCCGGCATCAGGACTTCGAGCGCACCGGCACGATCCATTTCCTCGCGCACGATGTTCTCGACCTTGCGCATCGCGCGCAAACCGAGCGGCATCCAGGTGTAGAGACCCGCGGCGAGCTTGCGTATGAGGCCCGCGCGCAGCATGAGCTGGTGGCTCACGACTTCGGCATCCGCGGGAGTTTCTTTGGTCGTGTTGACCGGGTATTGGGACCAGCGCATAAGGGCGCGAGAGTGTATCAGGTGGGGGATTCGCCTATGATGCCGGCCGTGAAGAACGAGCGTTCCAGCCCACCGTCCCGCGGCATTTACCTGCTGCCGAATCTGCTCACGACCGGCTGTCTGTTCTCCGGTTTCTATTCGATCGTCGCGGCGATCGATGGAAATTTCGCGATCGCCGGTGGCGCGATATTCATCGCGATGTTGTTCGACGGTCTCGATGGCCGCGTGGCGCGCTGGACCCGCACGGAAAGCGCGTTCGGCAAGGAATACGACAGCCTCGCGGACATGGTCGCCTTCGGCGTCGCGCCCGCCGTGCTCGTCTACCAATGGGGCGTCGTCCGCATCGGCGAATACGGCGCGGAGTGGCGCCAGTTCGGTTGGATCATCGCGTTCTTCTACGCACTCTGCGCGGCGCTGCGCCTCGCGCGCTTCAACACGATCACCTCCGGCGACAAAGGCTATTTCCAGGGCCTGCCGAGCCCGTCCGCGGCGGCGACCGTCGCGGCCTTCGTGTGGTTCTTCGCCAAGTGGCGCGAGCCCGGCCTGCCGGGACTCGTGCTCGCGTTTGCCGTCGCCGGCTACGCCGCCGCGCTCATGGTGTCGTCGTTCAGTTACCTGAGCCTCAAGCAGGTCGACGTCGACAAGCGCGTGAAGTTCTCTTACTTCGGCCTCGTGATCCTGCCGATGCTGTTCCTCATCAGCGTGGATGCGCCGACGATGTTGTTCGCCATGTTCATCTCGTACGCCACCTTCGGGCCGGTGCAGTGGATAGGCCGCAAGGTCCTCCGCAGGCGGCCCGCGGGAGCATGACGTGCGCGACGATGGCCTGAGGACCGCCTACCTCGACGCCCTCGGCATCGACCGCTGGGTGGCGAAGCGCGGTGGCGTCCCTGCTGAATCCGCCGCGGTGCCCGAAGTCGAGGCGCCGCGCGTACGCCGTTCTGCCGCTCTGTCCGCGCCGCCGATTCAATCTCCCGCCGTCGCGCGTGCGCCGGCTGCACCGGAGGCGCCACGATCGGAACCGACTCCGCTACCGCCGGGCCTCGACTGGGAGCCCTTGCGCGAACGCGTCGCGGGCTGCACGGCCTGCGACCTTTGCAAGACGCGCACGCAGACAGTCTTCGGCGTCGGCAACAAACAAGCGGAGTGGCTGATCATCGGTGAAGCGCCGGGAGCCGACGAGGACGCGCAGGGCGAACCCTTCGTCGGCCGGGCCGGGCAGTTGCTCAACGCGATGCTGCTCGCCATCGGCCTGCCGCGCGAAACGGTGTTCATCGCCAATGTCTTGAAGTGCCGGCCGCCCGGCAATCGCGACCCGAAGCCTGAGGAAATTTCTCGCTGTCTGCCGTATCTCTCAGCGCAGGTCGCATTGCTGAAGCCGAAGGTCATCCTCGTGGTGGGCCGGATTGCCGCGCAAGCGTTGCTCGCCACCGACCTGCCGCTGGCCCGCCTGCGCGGCAAGCTGCACGCTTTCGGCGAGGCGGCGACGCCGCTCGTCGCCACCTACCACCCGGCCTATCTACTTCGAACGCCCGTCGACAAGCGCAAGGCCTGGGAAGACCTCAAGTTCGCGCGTGCGACTCATGCGCGGGTGACCGGGGGAGGGAAGGGTTGATGGCCGCGCGCCGCGAGGACGTGAGCGAAGTGCCCGAAGTGCACGTGCGCCCGATGATGGAAGCCGATTTGACGGAAGTCGCGGCCATCGAGCAGCGCAGCTACGCGTTTCCGTGGAGCGAGAACATCTTCCGCGACTGCCTGCGCGTCGGCTACACCTGCCGCGCGCTCGATCTGCGCGGGCAGATCATCGGCTACGGCGTGATGAGCCTGGGCGCGGGCGAAGCGCACATCCTGAACGTGTGCGTGCTTCCCGAATTCCGCAACGTCGGCTTCGGACGGCGGCTGCTCGGGCATCTGCTGGAACGCGCGAGCGCCGCCAGCGTCAACGAGGCGTTCCTCGAAGTCCGGCCGAGCAACCTGTCGGCCATCCGCCTCTATCAAAGACTCGGCTTCGAACAAATCGGCATCCGGCGCGGTTATTATCAAGCCCCCGACGGACGCGAAGACGCGATCGTGCTGAAGCTCGATCTTCGCCAAGCCGCTAACAAACCATCCCTGTAGAGACAATGACCCCGACTTACGCCGAAACGGCGCGCCGGCGCACGTTCGCCATCATTTCGCATCCGCCTCGGGCTGGATTTCGAGGCGGTGTGGTTTTGACGCCGGCCATTTCTGCCAGAACGCACGTATTTACGTAAGCCAGATCCGGAAAGCCGCCACGTGCCTGCGCAGTCCCTGCCGGTTTTCGGGACCCGCGCCATGCACGCCGCCGCCAGCGCGCGGCCGCGTGCACCAGAGTTCGTCGATCCGCCGAGCTATGCGCGTCATCGGCCCGAGACGACACTGCTGTATCAACTGGTCGAGCAGCACTACCGCGCATTCCGGGAGCAGCGCGCGATGGCCGGTCGGCCATTGCCGGCTTGGGTGCAGGAAGAATTTGACGCCTATCTAAAGTGCGGGAGGCTGAAGGAAGGATTGGCGACGAGCAACCCGCCGTTCCCCGTCATGCGGCTATGACTTGGGCGCAACGCCTGAAGCGGGTGTTCGGCATTGAGATTGACCGCTGCGCCCGATGCCAGGGAAAACTCAAAGGTGCTGGTCAGCATCGAAGATCCGGCGGTCATCGCCCGGATACTGACGCATCTGGATCGCACATCCACAGCAACGCAGCCGGAGCTGGCGCCGCAAGCGGCACGCGCACCACCACCACCACCGCGGCAGTCGGCGCTGCTGTGGGACTAGATAGGACGGCGAAAATCATCTCGAGAGAAGAACCTGAGTGGGATTGCCGGCGGCGGGGTGGTAAGCGTTGCGGCTGCTGATCGGCACTGCGGCATGGAGGGGGAGAATCATGGGTGGCATGCGGTAGTCGAGCACGACGGATTGGCTGATCAGCGGTTCGGGGCTGCCCGCGCAGCAGATCCGTTCCAGGCTCCCGCCCGCAAGGCAAGTCCGCAGCCGCAATCAGGGGCGTTTGAAAGTACTATCCGCGCGAAGCGGTCAGAGAGTTTGGTGATGGGCACGGGCATGGACGGGAAGCGTGCCAAGTGCCCAGCGGCCGGTCCATCCAGTAGGACCCCGTACGGGCGCGCTAGCTGTGGTCGGCCGTCGAGAGCGCCGAGCGCCATGATGGAGATGCTATCCAACGGATCAGCGAGCGGGACCAGCGTGTCATGGGAGCACCCATGCGCCCGCGCCAGGCGGTGCACGCAGCCGGACGGTACTGCCGAGGTCACGCGTGAGCGTCAGCGAGACCGCCACTGGTTCCGTTGTCAGGTCTACGCCGACGGCGCGCAAAGCGTCGATCGCGATGGTCCCTGGTGTCGTGGCAGGCAATACCGGCGCAGTCGGCAGAGGTCGTCCGTCGGCGTCGAAACGCGCCGCGGGCCGCGTTGTGCCGACAATATCGCCGGGCCCTCCGCTAAACGCAAGGTTGCCCGAAGCGGCATACGAACTCGGCGCGGCGATCGCGTAACAGCGATGAAACTGCGCGACGTTCAGGCCGCTCTCATCGTAGATGCCTCCGAGGAAACGTTCGCCATCGGGACGGCAGTAGGCGAGGGCTTCGGCCTCGCCGGGATCACGGGACGGGAACGAGATCGCGGTGCCGCGCATCTCGAAGCTGAGCGGGTCGGCGGTCATTCGATCGGTGCCGCGATCGACGCCGGCAATCACCTTTTGGAGTGCCGGATCGCCGAGCCCAGAGCCATTCGCGAGTACGGAGTTGAGGATTCGCACGGCGCCGAGCGCACCAGACAGTGCGATGGGCGCCGAGCGGTGATTGAGTGGCAAGGCGTCGGTTCGGTCGTAGTCATCACCCGCGAGCGCAGTGACGTAGAAGAGCGAGAGGTTGCCAGTACCGAACAGGCCACCCGCGGAGATGGCCACGTTGCTATCCGACCCGCGCCCCGTGCGTACGAGGCTGTTTGCGAGACGTGCGCGTCCAACAAACTCACGCAACAGCACGCCTGTCTGCCCGCCCTCCACACCGCGCACCCCGGACGAGGCACTCGCGATGACAGAACGGACTACGTCGACAGCATTCGCCTGCGTGAGAACGAGGCCATTCGCCGAGCGCGCACGCAGCGTCGCGCCGGGATCCGCCGAGAGACCCGTCAGCGTGCTGTCTTCCAACGAGACACTCTGCGCACCTGCGAGACACACGGCAGCAAACTGTGCGGCCGTGTCGCCTGGATTGGTTTTCTCCGCACCGCTGATACGTGATTGGCGTGCTGCGAACGTCAGCGCTTGGCCGGTGACGCTGGCACCAAGGACGGCGGCAGCGCAGTTCCCGCCGGCGCCGAGATTCACCGCGAGCGCGACGCTCTGCAGATCGAGCGCGCTGCCTTCGAGTTCGACGGCAGCGGTGCACGCGCCGTCCGTCGGAACCGCGGTGAGTCCGAGCTGATCGAGATAGAGTCGCGCGCCAACACCGACCCGGATCCCCGCAGACCAGTTGCCGACGACGGCACCGCAGCCACGGAAGATCGTCGGACCCACGGTGGCAGTCCCCACGCGCACATTCGTGAGCGGATTGGGGCGCGCCCACGAGGGGAAGACGTAGCCGCCTCCGATCTGCACCACGGCTCCCGCGCTGACCGAAAGTGCCGGACTCACATAGGCATCGCCCGCGACGCGAATTGTCGCGACGCCAAGCGCACCTGCGCGCCCAAGCGCTGCGGCGAGTGTGGCGAGCGGCGCCGTCGGACCGCCAGATGCAGTGTCATCGCCACTCGGTGCCACATACAGGATTGGTGCAGCAAGCGTGGATGCCAGTACGAATGGCGCCGACGGCGTGGACGGTACGCCCTCGCGGTTGTACGAGATTATTTCCACGCGGATCGCGCCGCCATCGAGACGGTCGAGCGTGTACCGCGGCGTGCCGACACGCGCGACCTCGCGGCGCCCTGTCGCGTCAGTCACCACGACGCCGTATTCAGTGGCGCGAACACCCGTCCAGAGGAGTGGCACTCTCCCGGAGACGGCGCCGGTAGTGCGCAGCCCGCGCGCCGGTTCTGCCAGCGACCAGAGGCGGTCTTCAGTCCACTCGCTCACGCGCAGCGAAGGGCTGAGAGTCCGCACCCGGAAGACGATGCCAGTGTCGTAGCGTGGGAGTACGGAGCGCGTCAGCGTCTGCGCGCGCGCGTATGCCACGCGCCCCGACTGAAACACGCCCGTGGCATCCGCGACCTCGAAGTCGAAGCGCGCCCCCGCTACGGGCGAGATATCGCGCCAGCTCCACGTCGCCGTATTGGGCGAAACGAGTAGATGGTTGAGGTCGACAGGCGCGGACGGAACGATGTCCGGCGGTGTATCGAAGAATCCGCCGGGGCACGCGCCTGCGAGGTCGTGCAGGGCGTATAGCTCGCAGATCTCGGTATCCGTGAAACCAGCAGAGCGCATCACGGCGCTCATGCCGCGAAAGAACTGCACGTCGAGTCTCCCGCCGCTGGTGTCGGTGAAAGCGCGCACGATCTGAGGCAGGCCAAAGCCGTTGCCGCGGAAGCTTGGGGCAGCGGCAAGGGTCACGGACTCGTCCAGAAGCGACAGGCCGTCGGTGACGGGGGCGCCGAAGCCTGTCGTCGGCAGCAGCAACGCCAACGGCGCGACCGTCCACGCTGCGCCGTTTCCTGGAACGTTGCCGCCCACGAGCTGTCCGTCGAAGGCGTCGACGATCGTCGTCATCATTTTTGCCGAGCGTTGAACAAACAGCGGATCGATTCCCGATCCCATGATCAGCTCCGCATTCGTGGCGACCTGGCCAAGTGGAGCGGATACCGCCGATGTTGGACCGCCGATGTTGTCGTCCACGCAAACTGAACTTCGGGGATCGCAATACCATTGCTGGCTAACCGTGTCACCGTTACCAGACGGCGGAACGCGGGCCACTTCGGTCTGAAAGTAGTTCACTCCGCCGACGACCTGCGACGCGATGAAGTCCGCGAAGGCCTCGTTGAGCTGCGAGGCGGTGTCGCCGCGGTCCTGCGTGAGACCCTCGATGATCATCGGGATCCACACGCTGAGATAGGCGCTGTCTTCGTTCAGCATGTCGCACATGACGAAGTGGCCGTATTCGTGGGTGGGAAGGCCGCGGCTCCGCAGCGAGTCGCCCGTTGGAATCAAGATGTCGAAGTCGATGGCGGCTTCGGCGAGCGTACTCAAGCCACTCACGATAGGGAGCAGTGACGGTATCAATCCGACGATGTCTCCGGGCGGAATCGGCGGGAGACTGAAGCACGGCGCGAACGCGCGACCACCGTTGACCGAGGTGACGATGTCAGCTGCGCCGCCTACCGCCACCTGCGGCTGGCTGACCGTATAGCCGTGTATCTCGCGCACGTAGCTGCGAGAATCATCGAGCTGCGCCAGCACGTTCATCTCGGGCGTGAGAATGAGCGTGTTGACGGTCGCGCTCGTGGCGGTAGGCAGGACACCGATGCCGCACAGGCTCATCGGTACGAGAAAGCGGGTCACGAATCCTGCGGGTGACTCGGTCTCGACGCACACATCCGCGTTGCTGCCGTCGACTACGTCGACTCGCGCGGTGCCCGCGGCATCGGTGTTCGTGACGAACAAGCTCACACCTTGCGAGACGTGGACAGGCTGCTGGTCGATCCGCAGGACATCACCTCGCCGCGCACCCCAGCCTTGCAACATCGGCGAGCCGCCGACGAAGCTCACATCGGTGTTGAGCGGCGTGACCGCGATGCGTAGCCGCACTGAACCGTTCGCCGCCCGGTCAAGTACGCCAATTCCCTGCCGCACCCCCTCGACGATCGCCTCTCCCAGGTTGGTCACGGCGCTCGCGATGCGCCTGAAGAGCCCACCCAGCAGCTCTGCGCGTGCGCCTCCGACGTTGTCATCGCCCGTCGCGCGCGGGACGAAGGCGCGCCCGTTGTAGAGGAAGTGCTCGCTGCGCAGCCAATCGTAGGAGACACCGCCGTCTGCGCCGCGGGCCGCCGAGTCGGGAACTTCGCGCACGAGGATCGCATCGAACGCGGGCTCGCCAGCGAGCGCGAGGCGCCGCTCTTCGTTGATGAGCGCGGCCGGCAGGAACGCAAAGGCGAACACGCCGACGCCATCGCCCTCGTGCGTGAAGATGCCGGTCATGCCGTGGTAGCGCGCTCGCTCGCTCTCGAAGAGCGGAAGATACGCGTGGTGCAGATCGAGCTGCGCGAGCGACTCGTGCGCGTCGCGGGACGTCACGTAGACAAGCGCGTAGTGCAAGATGGGTCGCCCAGCGGAGTCGAGCTCCCGCAGCGGCGTCATCGACTCCCACGAGAACGAGGCACGCAGAGCGCGAGTTTCTTCGGCCGTCAGCGGCGGCGGTAACACCTCCGCGTCGCCAGCGGAGGGATCTGCGGGGATCGACACCCGCAGCTCCACCGGCTCCCCGTCCGGCTGAGGCTCTGCCACCGTGGTGAGCGCGCAGCCAGTCGACATGGCGATCAGCGCGGCGAGCACCGCAAGACGAGACGAGATGAAACGAGCCGAAACAGGACGAGACGAATCCATTCAACACCCCCCTGCGCGAGACGAAAACGACGAAGCCTGAATCTTTGCCTGGATTGCCTGGATTGCCTGGATTGCCTTGTTGCCGATATCGTGGAACTAAAACCAGGCAAGGTGCTGCGCGTTCTGTGCGTAGTGTTTTAGGAAATCTTGTTCCTTCATTGCTCCCCTCCCGTCAATTCGCCGAGCACAGCGGATGTTAGACCATTGTCTGTAGCATCCGGGGGAGTTAGCCGTCTATTTTCAGGGCTTAGCCGCTATCTCTTCCTCCTAAGATAGACAAGAGCACGAAGAACCATCATTACTCCAGACTGATTGTGAGATATTTTCCATAAGAGTTAGGTGGCGCGTCTTCCTAAGCCGTACTGCCTGTCGTCGACGACACAACTGGATGGAAGTCGCTAACCTCACGGCAGACGAAGTCGTCTTGGACGGAGACGTAACTAGTAGCGGGTAACAGGTCACGGGGTAGGGGCATTTCGGCCAATGGGTTCTCGAAAACCGTGACACCCTCCGACCAGGTTTCCTGCTCAAGACCTGCGGACCCGAGAAGATGCGAAAAGCGGTGCAGGGCGTGCTCATCTTCGCCACGTTTGCGATAGCAAAACCCTGACCGAACGGTATGCGGCGCGCATTGCGCGCTGAAATCAGTCGTGAGGCGGAAGAACCGTGACACCGTGAATTGATTGCAATAGATGACCGCGCTGATGGTCGCGGCTTGTTCCAGGTGGAAGAACGGAGTGACTGTATTTGTCCACCCCTCCGGTCCCCGTAGAGTGGATAGAACTAAGGCGTCGTCAGTATAAAAATTTGACCCTGGCTCGAAGAACGGGGCGCTCATCAACACGAGCGGCTTCCCGGCACACTGAGGAAGTTCGTGATAGCGGTGGCGAAGTTTCTTTCGAAGACTCTTCGTAATTCGGTCCGCGACATCGACACTAACCTTGTCGAAAATTTCATCGTCGGTGAGCTGCGGCATTGTGCGCAGTGAGACGTCCTGACCTTGTCCGCCGACAGGGTTAGCAGTGACGGCTTCCACCGCAACACCGCGCGCTCCGCTTGCCGCTAGGAAATCTGGTCGTACATGCGATCGGTCGATTGTTAGACCTGCTTCTTCCAGATAGGCAAAGCAGGCGAGTTCGAAGACGCGTGCGTGAAAGGCTTCCCCTTGGAAATGACGAATGAAACTGCCGTTTGGATCGCCCATGCGAGCAAACAATTCATCCATGCGCGCGCGCGCGCCGTCATGAAATGGTGAGGCGCGCAGCTCGGAAAAATTCGGATGGTGTTTGTCGGACGGGATAACTGATGTGAACAAATCCATTTGTGTCCCACAACAAGAGTTACTACTACTTCTTTGAAACCAATTCGGCTAGAAATTGCGCGAATGGCTTGATGTCCCGCCCAAAACTGGCAGCTTCAAGTGCGGCCATATAGTCAGCCCTGCGCTCAACTGGAACGATGGTCCATGGGTATCCACCCGACGCCATCATGAGGTTCACCATGAATCGACCGATGCGCCCGTTTCCGTCCATATAGGGATGGATATAGACAAACATGAAGTGTCCCAATACGACGCGAACGGCAGGCTCTTTCTCCTGCTCGAGGAGTTCAAAGAAGGTGGGCATCAATTCACGCACGGCTTCCTGACGCGGCGGAACGTGCATGGATTTTCGAATATAGACAGGTCCATTGCGGTAACCGGCGAGATCGCTCGGTTTCAAAAGGCCCGCAGTGATGCTTGGACCAAATAATTCTCTGTACCAAGTGGCATGGTCCTGATCGGCAACCTTTCCCGCGTTTTGGCCTTGCAGGACTTTCTCAATACTTTGTTTGACCGTCTGGAATGCCTGGAAGTAACCGCGCGCAGCCAACGCATCGCGGTGATCTTTGTCGCCCTTGATTGAGTCAGGATTCCATTTGCCCGAGCGCACCCGTTCAATGAGTTCGGCACTCACCTTGTAGCCTTCAATCGAGAGTGAGTTGTATGCATCGGCGACGAAGTTCTCCTCCACTTGCTTCATATAGGCGGTGCGGTCTTTTACTGCACCCGGTGAAGTCGGGAAGATTTTCAATACGTCCTCGCGCATTGCTTCCCAGCTCATCCGCAGTCGATTGACGTATGGCGATGTTTCACGCGGGCTGAAGGGAAGAGGGGACTTATCTTCGAACGGATCGCTCTCATTGACGGTATTACCGGCGGCCTGCATCGAGCCGATAATGTTGTCGGCAATCTGATCGCGTCCGATGTTGCGGAAGGCTCCGGCGAGGCGTCCGGCGATTTTGCTGTGGCTTCCTTCAAGGAGGCGGCTGAGTACATTGGACGCGTCAGGGATCATTGCCAGCGCTGCGCGCAGCGTTTGCGGGTGCGCTGTGAATTGCGCTGGCGCGCAGGCAATCAAGGCGACGGGTAGGTTGTAAGCGCGCAAGCCATCCAGAGTTTCGACATCGGCAGCAGGCGGCGTTTCAAGCCGGACGTCGAATACGGAGGTTCCAAATGGCAGGTCGGTCGGTTTGTTGCCGCCCTTTGGAGTGCGAACAAGCAATTGCCTTGGGACTGTCCAGTCGCCGATATGCAGGCTCAGTGATTGCTCAGGGCTGAGGCACCACTCCTCGCCAAAGCGCTCGCTGAGATAGGCGGCGCAGAATGCCCAGAACGACGTGTACCAAGAGGTGCTTTCGCCCGCAGGTTCGTCTGGACGGCTCGGGATATACCAACCCTTCATAACCTCGCGAATGAACCCGTTCGCCAACAGACGCTCACGGTGCGTACGCGTAAGGTCGCTTGCGCGAATGGCGTGCCTGCCCTGGTCCTGAAGTGCTTTCAGAACATCGAGGGAGTCAGCGAGTTTGTCGGCGGGCGCGGCCATGGCAATTCCAGTTTTTAGGGTTTCGTGTCTTTCTATTTCTAGGTTATTAAGTTGTACTATTTTTAGGTTATTGTGTCAACCTATTTTTAGGTTATTATGCTTATCAGTTTTTAGGTTATCATGTCGCCAAAGGCGACATGATGAGCGACTAGGCCGCTGAAACCGCGAAAGAGAGCGGTCAGCACAAGGGTCCAAAGCCCCACTGGAACGGCGTTCCGGCCCGTTTCGGAGCATCCGAAGGCACATTTTGATCTGTGTACACACATGCGTACACAGAAGAGGATTTATGACGATGGCAAATGGCCCTTCAACCGAGGAAATAAGCAAAAGAAGGACTTTTGCCATCATTTCGCATCCCGACGCGGGCAAAACCACGCTGACCGAGAAGCTGCTGCTGTTCGGCGGCGCCATCCAGCTCGCGGGAACCGTCAAGGGCCGCAAGGCCGCGCGCCACGCGACCTCCGACTGGATGGCGCTCGAGAAGCAGCGCGGAATCTCCATCACGTCGTCGGTGATGCAGTTCCCGTTCCGCGGGCAGATCGTCAATCTACTCGACACGCCCGGTCACGAGGACTTCTCGGAAGACACGTATCGCACGCTGACGGCCGTCGACAGCGCGCTCATGGTCATCGACTGCGCGAAAGGCGTCGAAGAACGCACGATCAAACTGATGGAGGTCTGCCGCATGCGCGACACGCCCATCATGACGTTCATCAACAAGCTCGACCGCGAGGGTCGTCCGCCGATCGAGCTGCTCGACGAGATCGAGAGCGTGCTCAAGATCCGCACGGCGCCCGTCACGTGGCCCATCGGCATGGGGCGCGATCTCGCGGGCGTCTACCATTTGCTGGAGGACAAGATCTACGCCTACGAAGCGGCGGGGCGCGGCGAACGCGGCACGAATCGCGTGATCGTGGGATTGCACAGCGCGGAAGGCCGCGAGTTCCTGGGCGATCGCGCGAAACATTTCGACGACGAGATCGATCTCGTGCGCGGCGGCACCGCGGAGTTCAACGTGGCCGCGTATCTCGACGGCAGGCAGTCGCCGGTGTTCTTCGGCTCCGCGATCTCGAACTTCGGTGTCGAGGAGTTGCTCTCGCATTTCGCCGTGCACGCGCCGGGTCCGCTGCCGCGCGAGAGCGTGCAGCGACCCGTCGAGGCGGAAGAGGCCAAGCTCACCGGGTTCGTCTTCAAGATCCAGGCGAACATGGATCCGCAGCACCGCGATCGCATCGCGTTCATGCGTTTGTGTTCGGGGAAGTATTCACGCGGCATGCGCATGTACCACGTGCGGCTCGACAAGGAGATGCGCATCGCCGACGCGCTCACGTTCATGGCCTCCGACCGCAGCGCCGCGGACGAGGCATTCGCGGGCGACATCATCGGCCTGCACAATCACGGCACGATCAACATCGGCGACACGTTCACCGAAGGCGAAAAGCTCACCTTCACGGGCATCCCCAACTTCGCACCCGAGATGTTCCGCCGCGCGGTGCTCAAAGACCCACTCAAGATGAAGGCGCTCGCGAAGGGACTCGGTCAGCTTTGCGAGGAGGGCGCGACGCAGTTGTTCAAGCCGCTGCGCAACAACGACATGATCCTCGGCGCCGTCGGCCAGTTGCAGTTCGAAGTGGTCGCGTTCCGGTTGCAGGATGAGTACGCGGTGGCCAGCGTGTTCGACACGATCTCCGTGCACACCGCGCGCTGGATCTACTGCGAGGACGAGAAGCATCTCGACGAGTTCCGGGTGAAGGCGTACGACCACCTCGCCGTCGATCACTCGGGTGCGCTCGTGTATCTCGCGCCGTCGCGCGTGAACCTGGAACTCACGATCGAGCGCTGGCCGAAGATCTCGTTCCGCGCGACGCGGGAGTCGCAGTAGGGGTCAGGCGCTTTTTTCAGAAATGGGGACATTCCCCGTTTCCCCCGGAGGGGCAAAAGGGGACGGGCCTGCTGCAGGCCCG
>JAYTOK010000137.1:0-21362 GCA_043747835.1 Pseudomonadota bacterium
CGAACCCCCTCCCCGGCACCGCTCTTCAAACTACTGCCCCGTACTCGCCGCCGCCGGCGGCGCCTCTAACCACGTGTTCAGATCTTCGAGCGCCTTGCGATCCAGGATGCCCGCGGACTGCTTCAGTCGCAGCACATTGAGCATGTAGTCGTAACGGCTGCGCGAATACGCCGTTTGCGCGCCGACCAGTTTCTGGCGTGCGGCGAGAACGTCGACCGCGGTGCGCGTGCCCACGTCATACCCGGCTTCCGTCGCCTTCAGCGCCGTTGCCGAGGACTCTAGCGCCTGCTTGAGAGCCTGGACTCGCGAGATTTCGGATGAGACGCCGAGATAGGCGTCGCGCGCCGTGCGCTCGGTCTCGCGCGACACGCGCTCGAGACGCTGCTTCGCGGCCTGCCACTGGTACGACGACTGGCGCACCCGCGACTGCGTGCCGCCGCTCGCCCAGATCGGGACGGTCACCTGCAGCGAGATCGATTTGTCGGTGTCGTTTTCGCTGAGCGATGGCGCCGTGCCGCCGCCGAAGCGGCCGGGGATCGGGCTGAACGTTTCGATGTCGTCGCTCTCGTTGTGCGAGCGGCCGACGACGAGATCGATCTGCGGCAGGTGGCCACCGAACGCGACGCGCACGTTGTCACGCGCGATGTCGGCGCCGAGACGGCTCGAGGTCAGCGCGAGATTCTGATCCATTGCGGCCTCGACCCATTTCTGCGGATCGGCGGGTTCCGGCACGGCGAGCGGCATCGTCGTGCGCGGCGTCGCGAGCACGGTGTATTGCATGTCGGTGATCTCGCGGAGCAATTCCTGCGACGTCGCGAGTTGACGTTTGGCGGCGATGAGATCGGCGGCGGCGGTGTCACGCGCGGCACGCGCTTCCTGCACATCCGTGATCGCGATCAGGCCGACCTCGAAGCGTTTGTCGGCCTGCTCGAGCTGGCGCGAGATCGCGTCAACCGACGCCTGCTGAGCCTGCACGTTGTCCTGCGCCGCGAGCACATCGAAGTAACGCGTGGATACGCGCAGCGCGAGGTCCTGCTGGGCAGTGCCGTAGTCGGCGTCGGCCTGCGCGACGATCTTGCCGGCCTGGCGAAGCTGCGCGAGCTGTCCCCAGTTGAAGATGCTCTGGCGGAGCTGCACGCCCCAGCTCGAGCTCTCGGGCTGGAAGGATGTGTTGTTCACCTGCTGCTGCAGCTGGAGCGGGCGCTGCCCTTCGGGCAACGGGCTGGTCGGATCCTCGATGAGGAAGGAGCCAGTCGACGTGCGCGAACCCTCGGTCTCGCCTTTGGTGTACTGACCGTTGATCTGCGGCAGATACGCAGCCCACGCTTGGGGTCGTGCCTCGCGCGTGGCCTTGCGCGTGAATTCGGCTTCGCGGACCAGCGGATCATTGACGACGGACTGATCGAAAATCGTGAGGAGGTCTTCGCTATAGGCTGAAACAGACAGCACACAGCCCAGCCCCAAGGCGAGTAAACGGCGCATTAATAAGAATCCTCGTTAGTGTTGTAGCTCACTATATCACCTGCCACGGGGGCGTAAGCAACGCTCCGGAAAACCTTAGACGCTTCAGTACTGCGGAACGGTTGCATCCACCGTCTCGCTCCAGGCCGCGATTCCCCCGGAAAGATTCGCGAGGTTCGTGAATCCCTGTCCCGCCAAAAACTGCGCGACCCGCATCGAGCGACCGCCGGCGTGGCACATCACGATCGTCTCCACGTCCTTCGAAAACTCCGCGAACCGGGCCGGAACCTGGTTCATCGGCACATGTACGACGTCTGGAATGCTCGCAAGTTGCAATTCCCACGCCTCGCGCACGTCGATGACGAGCGGTTTTTCGCCACGGTCGCGGCGGGCCTTGAGCTCGGCAACAGAAATCTCGCGAACCACGACGGACTTCAAAACTGGAACCGTTCGGGGCGCGCGGCATGGTCGAGCGCGTCCACCCGCGTCTCGAACAGACCCGTGCTGTCCCACTGGTGCTCCGCGGATCGCGTCACCAACAGCGCTTCCTGCGGTTGGCTCGTGCCGACGATCACGAAAAGTCTCCCACCCACGGCTAACGCGCGAGCGAAGCGATCGTCGTACAAGGGCAGGGCACCGCATACCGCGATGACCGCATAGTCCTTTCCGAAATCCAAGTTGAATGTGTCACCCACGACGACTTCGACTTGTCGGAACCCCGTGCGGTCGAGGTTGCTGCGTGCCGCCGCCGAGAGCACGGTGTCGATCTCGATCGCGCGCACGCTCGCGCCCATCGCCGAGATGCAGGCGGGCACGAAGCCCGTGCCCGCACCGACGACCAGAGCGCGCATGCCCGGCTGCGGGTCCAGCGCCTGAAGGAGCCGTCCGACAATTTTCGGCGCGAGCATGTGCTGACCTTCGCGCAGCGGGATGTCCGCATCCGCGAAAGCAACTCCCGCGAACCGCTCGGGCACGAACTCCTCGCGCGGCGTACGTTGCATGGCTTCGAGCACACGACCGTCGAGCACGTCCCACGCGCGTATCTGCTGCGTGATCATCTGGCCGCGCGCGAACTCGGTCTGCATGTGCAACTCCTTGAACTGGATGCGACTTATTGTGCCCGAAATGCCGGAAGAATCGCCCACGTTTCGTCGCGGAACCAGTCGGCACATCGCTTGTTTTTATGGTTAATGTTGCATAGCCGGTTGCCGACGCTCGGCTATTCTGGCCGCGGGCAAGGATGCTCCGCATAAAAATAAAGGACTAATAAGAAAACAGGACGACGTTTCGGGATGTCTTTTCTTGGGTTGATCTGCGTGCTGCTCGCCGTCGTGGCGACGCTGTTGCTCGTGCTGTTCGTTTTTCAACGGCGCGATCTGCGGGCGATCTCCGACTTGTCGCTGCAGGTTCAACGCGCGATCAGCGGCGAACGTCTGCCGCATCGGATCGAACTCGACCCCGAACACGAGGGCCAGATCGATCTGCACGCGCTCGGAATCTCGGTGAACCAGCTTCTGCAGCGTGCCGCGCGCAACAGCGGCCGCGAGAAATCCGGGCCGAAACTGTTCACCGAACTCGGCGAGCGCATTCACGAAGCCGTGCTCGTGCATCGCGATGTCATCCTCTACGCCAACAGCCAGTTCGCGAGCTTCGTCGGTGCCGATCGTGTCGATCTCATCGACCGCAAGCTCTCCGATCTCGTCGTCCCCGAGTACGCGGATATCGTGTCCGAGAACTTGAAACGCCGGCTCGCCGGCGCGCACGGCCCCGAACGCTTCGAGGTCGAGATCGTGGGATTGCAGGGACAACTGTCGCTGCTCGAACTCACTACCGCGCCGATCGAGTTCGAGGGTACGAGCGCGCTGCTCGTGACCGGCGTCGAAGTCATCCCGACGAAAAAGCTGCGTGCGCTCGCGAGCGGCAAAGTCGAGGAGAAGGAGGCGACCGCGCGCGCGGCGCTCGTCGCGCCCCCGCTGCCGCCGCCGCCACCCACTCCGCCGCCGCTGCAGGTTTTCGCGATGCATTCGCTGGGCGAGGCGATCGTGACGACGGATCTCGAGGGCCACCTCGCGTACCTCAACCCCGCGGCGGAGAAACTGCTCGGAGTCGGCCGCGCGCAGGCGATGGGCCGTCTGCTCGAGGAAGTCGTGGGTCTCGTCGATTCGAACGATCGGAAGCTGCTCGCGGATCCCGTGCGCGAAGCGATCGGCGGCGGCAGCGGAACTCCGCACAGCCTGAGCAAGCGCGCGGTGCTGCTGGGCAAGGCCTCCGGTGAGGAACGCGCCATCGAGCTGTCAGCCTCGCCGCTGCTCGTCGACGATCAACTCGTCGGCGCGGTCGTGCTGCTGCACGACGTGACGGAGTTGCGCGGCCTGCACCGGCAGATGTCCTACCAGGCGACGCACGATGCGCTCACGGGTCTCGTGAACCGTCGCGACTTCGAGCGCCGTCTCGAGGAAGCGGCGGAGTCGGCGCGCCGCGGCGAAGCGTCGCACATGCTGTGCTACCTCGATCTCGACCGCTTCAAGATCGTGAACGACACCAGCGGCCATCTCGCGGGCGACAGCATGTTGCGCGAGGTCGCCAAACTACTGCGCGAAGCAGTGCGCGATTCGGATACCGTGGCAAGGCTCGGCGGCGACGAGTTCGGGATGCTGCTGGTCGGCTGCCCGCTCGACAAGGCGCGGCAGATCGCCGACGACGTGTGCCGCTCGATCGCGCAGTACCGCTTCGGCTGGCACGACCGGGTGTTCAATGTCGGCGTCTCGATCGGGCTCGTCGAGATCGGCCGCGAGGCCGGCACCGTGGAGCAATTGCTCGCCGCCGCGGATTCCGCCTGTTACGTCGCGAAGAAGGAAGGCGCGGGTCGCGTGTCCGTGTATTCCGCGCGCGACGAGGCGCTGGCCCGCAGCACCGGCGAGATCGAGTGGCTGCAGCGCTTGCAGTCCGCGCTCAAGGAAGAACGCTTCACTCTCTACTACCAGCCGATCGTCTCCGCCTCGGGCAACGACACGGACGGTCCGTCCATGGAAGTGCTGCTGCGCATGATCGACGAGAACGGCGAGGAGATCCCGCCGAGCGAGTTCGTGCACGCGGCCGAGCGGTACCGATTGATGGCGTCGGTCGATCGCTGGGTCGTGCACAACACGCTGGGCGCGCTCGCGCGCAACGCGTTCCAGCTCGCGCGCGATCGAAGCCTCGCGATCAACATCTCGGGCCAGACGCTGGGCGACCCGCTGTTCCTCGAGTTCGTGGTCGAATGCCTCGACCAGACCGGCGTGGCGCCCGAGCAGGTGTGCTTCGAGATCTCCGAGAGCGCAGTCATCGGCAACATCGAGCACGCGCGCCGCTTCGTCGATGTGCTCCACGGCATGGGCTGCAAGTTCACCATCGACGACTTCGGTTCCGGCGTGGGCTCGTTCTCGAACCTCAAGAACCTGCCGCTCGACTACCTGAAGCTCGACGGCTCGGTGATGCGCAACCTCGCGCTCGATTCGGTGAACCAGACCATGGTGTCAGCCATGATCAAGCTCGCGCGCACGCTCAACTTCAAGATAATTGCCGAGCAGGTGGAGGACTCCGCCGCGCTCGATGCCGCCCGCAAGATGGGTGTCGACTACGTACAAGGTTTCATCATCGCGCGGCCGGCCAAGCTCGCGATGGCGGCCTGACAACCTTCCAGATATTTCGGGGATTTCCATGAGTGTCGCGCAAAGCCAGCGGACCGCGCCGTGCCGTTTTCGCGGCGAACATCCGACCGTCACGCGTCCCGCGTCACGTCTGCCACTCGCGAGCGGGGCTGGCCGCGGCCGCGCCGGTGCGATGTGTCTCTCGACGCGCCGCGGCCTGCGCGCGAGCAGCCGTCCGCGCCTGCGCGATTCGCGCGCGCGTCGCCCGGCGTCGAGACTCGCGCCGACGAAGCGCAGTTCGTAGTTAGCGTGCTTTGACTTGATGCGCCGAGGCGCATAGCTTCCGTCGAACGCTCGCGCCGCGATCGAACGGGGAGAGTTCCATGCGAATGTCACGCCGCGGGATGCTGGGGTTCTCGGGGGCCGCGTTGTTCGGCACCGCCGGCCACTCGCTCGCCGCCGAGTTGCGCCGCACGCCGGCACAGGTTCTCGGGCCTTTCTACCCGATCGAAAAGCCGCTGGACCAGGACGCGGACCTCACCCTGATCAATGGACACAAACAGCGCGCGGCGGGGCAGGCCGTGCACGTCATGGGGCGGGTGGTCAACGTCAAGGGCGAGCCCATCGCGGGGGCGCGCCTCGAGATCTGGCAGGCCAATACGCATGGGCGCTACACGCATCCCAGCGACGAAAACACCGCGCCTCTCGATCCCAACTTCGAAGGATTCGCGAGCCTCGAAACGGATGCGGAGGGCCGCTATCGATTCAAGACCATCAAGCCCGGCGCCTATCCCAACGGCCCCGGCCTCACTCGTGCGCCACACATCCACTTCGACGTGAAGGGCCGCGTGAACCGCCTAGTCACGCAGATGTACTTTCCGGGCGAGTCGCTCAACGAGGGCGACATCTTCATGGCGACGTCGCGCAAATTTCGTTCGTTGCTGGTCGCGGATGTCGGCAAGCCGACGCCGGACCTCGAGCCGGATTCGCTGCTCGCGCACTGGGACATCGTGCTCGAGCAGGGCTGATTCGTTGGTCGGCACGAGACTCGACAAATTCGTCGGCTCCGACGATCTCGTCATCGAAGAGCTCGTCGAATCCGTTTTTCTCGAACTCGTGAGTGGGGCGAATCCGGAGACGCTCGTAAAGTTCCTCACGGAGAGCGTCGAGTTGCCGGTAGACGAGTCGGCCGCCATCGTCGGCGAGCAGAACGCGCGCCTCCAGGACCGGATGCACCACATCGCCGACCGGCTCGAACAACGCGACCGGCCCGAGAGTCTGGCGGGACAACTGGTCGACGACGGCTGGCCAGGAGATCTCGCGCGGGAATTCGTCGCGCGAATGGGACTCGAGTTGAAGCAGCTCGCGAACAATCCCGAAGGACGTGAGCAACTGCTCGCGAAGAGCCGGCGCCGCATGCTCTATGGCGTTGCATGGTTCGCGGGCGGCGCGTTCGCGACCTGGTTCACGCAGTACTCAGCGGATCACGGCAACAATCAGTATGTCTTGCTCGCGTGGGGGCCGATCCTCTATGGCCTCATCCTGTTCGCGCACTCGGCGTTTCAGTGGGGCCGTTACAAGCTCGCGCGCGACTAGCTAAAGCGCCGCGCGGATCGCGTCGTCCAGCCAGTTCTCGTTCGGCCGGCCGCTCCAGCGCTCCTCGACCTGGCCCGCGCGGCCGATCAGATAGCTCAGCGGGTAGTACTTTCCGGCGTCGTAGAAATCCGCCGCGTGTTGCAGCCGGTCGTGCGCGCCATCGAAGGAGTGGATGGCCAGGAACCGGTCGAGCACCACCGGTTCTTCGAGCGAGTGGTCGTGGCAACCGCCATCCACGGAGTCTCTCGTGAAATCCGCATGCCCTGTGTCGGAGCACGCCCACTCGAAGCGGCAGCCGCCGCCCGATTCAGCCCGGTTGCGGGCTCTGCGCGCGCGAGATGCCGAGCTTCTTCATGCGGTGACGCAGAGTCGCCGGCTTCATGCCGAGCTTGAGCGCGGCGCCGGAGCTGCCCTCGATCACCCAGTGTGTCGCGTTGAGCACCCGGAGGATGTGCTCGCGCTGCACGAAGTGCAGGCCCGTATTCTCACTCTCGTCGAGTTCGCCCATCGAATGCAGCGCGGGAATCCTGTGCACGCCGGTCGCGGCTGCCGCGACGCTCGCGTACTCCGCGCTGCCGTGCACGGCGAGAACTTCGGGCGGAATCTTGAGGACGGACGCGGTGTTGAGAACCATCGCGCGCTCGACGAGATTCTCGAGCTCCCGCACGTTGCCCGGCCAGGGATAGCGCGCCAGCGCCACGAGGGTGTCGGGATCGACGCCATCGACGCGCCGGCCGACGCGTGTCGCATATTTCTGCACGAAGAAATGCATGAGCGGCGGGATGTCTTCCGCGCGTGCGCGCAACGGCGGCACCTCGATCGGAAAGACGTCCAGACGGTAGAAGAGGTCTTCGCGGAAACGGCCTTCGCGAACCGCGCGGCGCAGATCGCGATTCGTCGCCGCGATCACGCGAACCGCGGGCTTTTGCGTCGTGCCGTTGCGCGACTCCTGCGCGCGCAACGCCTGCAGGATCTGCGCCTGCGCGTCGAGCTCGAGCGCGCCGACCTCGTCCAGGAAGATGGTCGCGCCCTCGCGTCCGTAACCTGCGATCTCGCCGTCGACGAGGTCCGCCGACAGCGTCGCGCAAGCGAGCTTGATGAACGGACCCTCGGCGCGCGCGCTCAGGGAGTGGATCGTTCGCGCGATCAGTTCCTTGCCCGTGCCGGTTTCGCCGGAGATCAACACGGTGGCGTCGGTCGACGCGACGCGTCGCACGTTCTCCATCACGCGGATGAGCGCGGGGCTTCCGCCCACGATGGTGTCGAAGTTGTGATCCGACTGGATCTCGTGCCGCAACGCCGAGTTGTGAGCGCGCAGCCGAGCGTTTTCCTGCAGCCACTGCAACTCGGCCGCCGCGCGGCCCGCGAGGACCTCGCAGAGCACTTTCACTTCAGCGGAGAGCGGCGCCGCAACTTTTCGCCACGCGCGCACGTGACCGCGCACGGCGCCGTCGGAGCCGGTGAGCGGCAGGTTGAAACCGGAGTCGCCGGGGACGGCGGCGGGATCGTCCAGTGCGAATTCGTAGTTAGGCGAGATCTCGCCGTTCGAGAGCACCGCGAGCGTTCGCGCCCGGGCGCCGTCAGCCTGGCTGATCACCGTCTTGTCGGCACCGAGCGCGCGTGCGACGAAGCGCACGATCGCCGGGAAAAATGCCGCACCACGCGCGTTGGCCGCGGCCCGGGCCAACGATTGCAGTTCGTCGATCGAGACGTCAGCCAGCATTTCAAGCGACATCCAATGGATGGAGCCGCGAGTATAGGCGACTGAAGACGACCGCGCCTCACTACTGCCGCGCGCGCGATCCCATCTCGTCCATCGAGATGCGCCCCGCTCCGAATGCTGCGAGAACCAGCAGCATGAAACCCCAGGTCCAATGTTGGCCGACCGCGGCTTCGTAGCCCTCGCCGCCGATCACGTGCCAGTACGATACGACCGCCATGAGGTTGACGGCGAACAGACCGAGTGCGCCGACGCGCGTGAACGAACCAAGAACGAGCAGCAGCGGGAAGAGGAGCTCGCCGGCGGTGCCGGCAACCGCCGCCACGGTGGAAGAGACGACGGGAACCTGATACTCGTTTTCGAACAGCACGAGCGTCGTATCCCAGTTTGTTAGTTTGAGCCAGCCGGATTTGAGGAACTGCCAGCTGACCCAGAGGCGGGTCGCGAGCAGCAAGGGGGAGCGCAGGAAATCGAGTGCGCGCGCGAGCGCATCGTGCCAGCGGTGCAGCGTGGACCAGATCGTCATCATTCCTCCCCGGAAGTTAGTTGGCGATCAGACCGGCGGACGGGCGCGGTTATTTCGCGGCAATTGTTACAAAAGGCATTTTTGGTACCCATTCCAGATCGCGGGTCGCCGCGGGTGGGCATCCTTGCGAATGGCGTGATCGCAACGCCGTAGCGTGTTCGTGAGGACAAGCCAAATCAAACACTTATTGTTCGCAAGCGAGCGCGTTGGCCGGGATGTTGGGAGGCTGCGACGGCCGCTCGCCAGAGGTTCGGGTGCGGGCCGCCGGGGGCAGCCTGACGATGAGCGAAATTGCGCGGGAAAACCGCAACAAAGTGGGGTACTTTCGGGCGCATTCGACTCTGGAGGCTAGCGATGCAACTGTCGCAAATGTGGCGTGAGCATCTGCAGGCGGGCTGCCCGCCGGAAATGCGCGGCCTCGCCATCGCCGGCACCGCGGTGCGCGATCTCGATGCCGAGATCACCGCCTGCGTCAGCGCGTCGTTGACCCAATCGCTCAAACTGGATTCGCGCATCGAGCGGCGCCTGAACGACATCTCGCACGCGCTCGAGCACGTCGATGGTGCAACCCCCGAAGTGGTGGCTTACTGCTCGCGCCTCAACCAGCTGGTCGGCGCCGTGCTGGTGAATGCCGGTCCCGCGTTCGAGGCGGACAAGGACGCCTCCGCGGCGAGTCCGGACACCGCGCGCACGGCCGTGCGGCCGGGGATGCGGCGTAGATAGGCCAGTCCCGAGCCGTTACTTCTTCTCTGCGAACTTCAGCGACACGCCGTTCATGCAATAGCGCTGGCCGGTTGGCGCAGGCCCGTCGTTGAACACGTGCCCCAGGTGTCCGCCGCAATTCGCGCAGCGCACTTCCACGCGCGTCATGCCGTGTGTCTGATCGGTGGTCGTCGACACCGCGCCTGGCAACGGGCGGAAGAAACTCGGCCAGCCCGAGCCACTTTCATACTTCGTGCCCGACTCGAACAGCGGATGACCGCAGGCAGCGCAGTCGTACTGACCCGTTCGCTTCTCGAAGTTGAGCGGGCTCGTGCCCGCGCGCTCGGTGCCGTGCTCGCGCAGCACGCGGAACTGGTCGGTGTTCAATAGTCCGCGCCACTCGACGTCGGATTTCTCGACCGGGAATTTTTCCGTCATCGTTTGCACACCCCAGGGGCTCGCGCCCCACGAAGGAAAACACCGCCCTGAAGGGGCGGCGGCCATGAGAAATGGGGCCTGACCCCAATTAGAGCAACGGCACCAGCAGCAGCGCAACGATGTTGATGATCTTGATCAGCGGGTTGATCGCAGGTCCCGCGGTGTCCTTGTAAGGATCGCCGACGGTGTCGCCCGTGACCGAGGCCTTGTGCGCTTCGGAGCCCTTGCCGCCGAAGTGACCTTCCTCGATGTACTTCTTCGCGTTGTCCCAGGCGCCGCCGCCCGTGCACATGGAGATCGCGACGAAGAGGCCGGTGACGATGGTGCCGATGAGCAAGCCGCCCAGCGCGCGGATGCCGGCGCCCGGACCCATCAGCCAGTTCATGCCAAATGCGATGACGACCGGGATCAGGATCGGCAGCAGCGACGGGACGATCATCTCCTTGATCGCCGCCTTCGTGAGCAGGTCGACGGCTCTGCCGTATTCCGGCTTCGCGGTGCCTTCCATGATTCCCTTGATCTCGCGGAACTGACGGCGCACTTCTTCGACCACCGCGCCCGCGGCGCGGCCGACGGCTTCCATCGCCATCGCGGCGAATAGATAGGGCACGAGACCGCCGATGAAGAGGCCGATGATCACGGCCGGATCCGACAGCGAGAAGTTCACCATCTCGCGGCCAGTCGCCAGGAGGTGCGTCTCGAGGTTGTGCGTGTAGTCGGCGAACAGCACGAGCGCGGCGAGGCCGGCGGAGCCGATCGCGTAACCCTTCGTGACCGCCTTCGTCGTGTTGCCCACGGCGTCGAGCGGGTCGGTGATGTCGCGCACCTTTTTGTCGAGGCCGGACATCTCGGCGATGCCGCCCGCGTTGTCGGTGATCGGGCCGTACGCGTCGAGCGCGACGACCATGCCGGTCAGCGAGAGCATCGACGTCGCGGCGATCGCGATGCCGTACAGGCCGCCGAGCGCGTACGCGCCGTAGATGGCGAAGCAGATCGCGATGACCGGCAGCGCCGTCGACTTCATCGAAACGCCGAGGCCCGAGATGATGTTGGTCGCGTGACCGGTCTGCGAGGCGGCGGCCACCTTCTGCACCGGCGAATATTCCGTCGCGGTGTAGTACTCGGTGATCACGATCATCGCCGCCGTGAGCGCGAGGCCGATCAGCGTGCAGCCGAACAACTGCAGCGTGAGGTTCGGCGCGTCGGGAGTGCTCGGCATGAGCGACTCGGTGATGAACCAGAACGAGAGAGCGGAAATCAGGCCCGACACGATCACGCCCTTGTAGAGCGCGTTCATGATCTTGCCGCCTTCCGAGGTCTTCACGAAGAACGTGCCGACGATGGAGGAGATGATCGAGGCCGAGCCGAGCGCGAGCGGGTAGAGCACCGCGTTCTCACCCATGCCGGACATCATCAATCCGCCGAGCAGCATCGTGGCGACCAGCGTCACCGCGTACGTCTCGAAGAGGTCCGCCGCCATGCCGGCACAGTCGCCCACGTTGTCGCCGACGTTGTCCGCGATGACCGCCGGGTTGCGTGGGTCGTCTTCGGGAATGCCGGCTTCGACCTTGCCCACGAGGTCCGCGCCGACGTCGGCGCCCTTCGTGAAGATGCCGCCGCCGAGACGCGCGAAGATCGAGATGAGCGAACCGCCGAACGCGAGCCCGACGAGAGCATGTAATGCGTGTTCGGTGCCGATGCGCGGCTGGAGCAGGGCGTAGTAGCCCGCGACGCCCAACAAACCGAGACCGACCACGAGCATGCCCGTGATGGCGCCGCCCTTGAATGCGACCTGCAGCGCGGCGTTGAGGCCGTCGTGCGCGGCCTGCGCGGTGCGCACATTCGCGCGCACCGAGATGTTCATGCCGATGTAGCCCGCGAGACCCGAGAGGATCGCGCCGATCGCGAAGCCGCCGGCGGTGTACCAGTCGAGCGCGAAGCCGAGCGCGACGAACAGCACGGCGCCGACAACGGCGATCGTCATGTATTGCCGATCGAGGTATGCCTTGGCCCCGGCCTGGATGGCCGCCGCGATCTCCTGCATGCGCGCGTTACCCGCGGGCAGTTTCAGGATCGCCATCATCGAAAATACGCCGTACAAAACGGCGATCACGCCGGCGCCGATCGCCAGCCACAGCCACGTCGTGGCAACCATGCGGACTCCTTACGAAATCAGTTATTTAATTGTTTTCAGGAAGTGCCGCGCACACGCCCGCCACCCCAAAAGGGCGCGAACTATAGCAATGGGAGGTAGCCCGGCCAACCTCAACCGGAGATGACAGCGTTAGACAGTGCCGGGCAAGGATTCTGCGTGGCGGGAGACCGTGCGCCGCTCAACGAGGCTCGGCCCGAACGAAACTGGCCGTGGCGAACACCACGTTCGCACCCGCGACCTCTCCAACCTCGCGTTTGATGCGCATCGCGCTCAGCCAGGTCGGGTTGCCCGTCGTCAGGTCGTAGAGGGCGTTTCGCTCCGGCGAATAGATCGTGTTCGCGGTCACCGTCTGGAACCGGCCGATTTCCGGCAGCGGCGGCGAAGCCAGGAGAACGCCGATGTTGTTCACGATGTTGGCGCCGACGTATTGCGACAGGCCGGCCCGGTCCCGATAACGGTTGAGCAGCACGCGCGAGTCGTCGATCCAGCCGACGGAAACACCCGGTGCCGCTCCCACGAGCGCGGCTGCCGTACGCAGGTTGGTCGTGGTGTCCACGACCCGCACACCATTCGAAATGGTGAAGCGGGCGCCGTTCGGAGAGATGTGCAGCTTGCGGTACGCAAACAACTCCTCGAACCCGCCGCGCCACGGGGCCAGGGGTTCCGTGAACACGGGCGTTCCGTCGACGAGCGTGACGAAATGCTGGTCCTTCACCTCGCCGACCACCGTGCCCGACAGCGACAACATCGCGTCGGCGGGATAGGGCGGCGTCGTGGAGTCGTACGGGCGATCGTTGATCGTGTTTCCCGCGGGGAGTCCGAAGATCCGCACCGTCCGGTCCGGCAGGTACTGAGAGTCCTCGTTGCTGGCCTGCGCGAGCAGCACGCTGCCGTCGGCTGACAGGTCGAGGCGATTGCTGCGGAAGTCGATCTCGCCTTCCTGGACGAGCGTCGCCGAATCGTAGAAGTAGATGCTGCCCGCGGCGGTCGCGACGGCGATACGTTGCGTGCTGCCGGCGATGGCCATCGCGGATCCGTGGGAATACCGCAGCGGAGCTCCGGCCACTGGAATCTCACCGATCATCACGCCGTGCACGTTGCCCACGACCCAATCCGATGGAGAGTTCGCGGCGAATGCGGTCAGATTGAAGTACGGTGTGTCGTGCTGCGTGACCACCGGCGCGGCGCCGGACAGATCCACGATCGCGACCTCCGACCCGGTATTCCGCAGCAATCCCAGGAGATTGGGCCTCACGACCAACTTGTCGACGCCATAGGTCGCCGTCAGCGTGGCATTCGATCCCACGGCGTAGAGTGTCAAACCACTGCCGTTGGAACCCGTGCTCCAGTACCAATTGCCGAGCCCTCCAAGGCCAGCGCCAGCGGTCAGAGGAAGCGAGACGAGCTCCTGTTGGACGGCCTCTCTCGAGTAGATCCACACCGTCGTGCCGACGTTCGTGAGAAAGCGCTCGCCGTCGTGGAACCACGCATTCAGCACACCCTGGAACGTGGGGGTCAGCGTGGCCGTCCCGCTCGGTACCGCGACCTTTTCGATGACATTGGCGCCGGCCGCGCCGTTGCCGATGCGCAGCTCGCCCGCCGCCGCGTACGCCTTCGCCGCGGAGTAGTTGCCGGCGCGGTTGAACAGCAGGGCTCCTGCGGTCGACCACACGCGCACGCTGTTGGCGTCACCGGCGGCTAGATAGCTGCCGTCGGCCGCGAGATGCCACCACGGGTTGGGTGACGAGAATGCGACGCTGCCGAGCAACGCGCCGTTCGACGAGGAGCGCAACTGGAATCCCGATGCACTGCGGAAAACCGCGATGGAACCGGCGAGCGCAATCCGGCCGCCGCAGTTATTGCAGGGCAGCGTTGCCGTGTGGATCTTCGCGCCGGTCTGCGCGTTCCACAGCACGATGCGGTCGTCGTAGTCGACGCTGAGGATGCGCTGACCTTCCATCCGGATGTCGAGCAAGGAGTTCGCGTGGCCGAGGTCGATGACGAGTCCCTGCGCGACGGGTCCGTCGGTGACCGAAATGCTCAGGTCGAACGTGTCCTCGCCGCCGCCATTGCTCGCCGTCACGCGATAGGTCGCGGCGGCGCTGGCCGCCGTCGGCGTGCCGCTGATGCCTCCGCTCGTGAACTCGATCCCCGCGGGCAGCGCGGGGGCGATGGCCCAGCTCGTCGGCGTGCCGCCGGTCACGATGGGCAGGATGTTGGCCGAGAAGGCGCCGGTCGCGAACGTGTAGCTCGTGTTCGGGTAGCTGATCGACGGCGCGATGTCGTTGATCTCGATCCGCAGCATGTAGGTGGTCGAACCCGCAGCGTTTTCGGCGGTGATCTGATAATCGAGGATGGGGAAGAGCCCCGTCGGCGTACCAGAGAGGACGCCCGTGGTGGCGTTCAGCGAGAGACCCGGCGGCAGCGGGCCGGTAACCGTGAAATAGGAATCGACGGTGCCGGTCACCGTGGGAGTCAACGGGGCGATCGGAACGTTGATCGTGAACGCCGGGTGCGCCGGGTACGAGAGCGCCGACGGCGGTATCGACGTCGGGACGGAGTCGTTCACCGTAATCGGGAGCGCAAACGTGGTGGAGCCCGACGTATTGGTCGCTGTGACGGTGTAGTTAGCGGCCGCGGCGATGACGGTCGGCGTTCCCGACACCACACCCGTGGTCGCGTTCAGCGCGAGGCCCGCGGGTAGCGCGGGCGAGACGGTGTAAGAGGTTACGGTACCGGTGACGCTCGGCGTCAACGCGGTCATCGCGGCGTTGATCGTGAACGCCGGGTGAGCCGGATAGGACAGCGCGAAAGGCGCCGGGATCGGCGCGGGCGGTGGAGGATTCGAGGAGCCGCCCCCGCCGCCGCAGGAGACCAGAACCGATACCAGTAGTGAGCCGAGGCCGCCGCGAAACAGTCGCATGATTCGAACTCCGTCTCGGCCCACTGCCGGTAAGTGTTATCTACACTGAGCGCCAGGGTTGTGACATCCGTGGCGGTCGCGGAGTTCGAAGAGAGTCGAGTCCGTTCGCGAACTCGACACTTTATTCACAAAGTTTTTCAGCCCCGGGGCGTTCTCAGGGCTTGAACTCGGTATTCAGCTTCTTCTTCACCGCCACGCCCTTGATCGTGACGTAATCGGGCAGGCCGTTCTTGTACGGCGGGTAATCCTCGCCCGCGATCAGCGGCTCGAGATACGCGCGGCACTTCTCGGTGATGCCGAAGCCGTCTTCCGTGATGTAGTCGCGCGGCAGCTTCTTCTCGACGTTCGCCACGTCGTTGAGCGCCACGTGCCCGATGACCCATTTATAGGGCTTCGACTTCTTGCGGATGATCGTCGGCATCACGGCGTCGTGGCCGCTCACGGCGAGTTCCACCGCGGCCTTGCCCATCGCATACGCCTGTTGCACGTCGACCTTCGACGCGATGTGGCGCGACGAGCGCTGTAGATAGTCCGGCACGGCCCAGTGGTATTTGTAGCCGTGCGCCTCGCGGACCATGTTGGCCACGACGGGTGCGACACCGCCCAGCTGCGTGTGGCCGAACGCGTCCTTCGTGCCCGCATCCGCGAGAAATTTTCCGTCGGCGTCGTGCACGCCTTCCGACACCACGACCACGCAATAGCCGACGCGGGTCACGGTCTCCTTCACCTTCGCGAGGAATTTCTCCTTGTCGAACGCGATCTCGGGAAACAGGATGATGTGCGGCGCCTGGTCCGGGCCTTTGCCCGCGAGGCCCGCGGCCGAGACGATCCAGCCGGCGTGCCGGCCCATCACTTCCATCACGAACACCTTCGTCGAGGTCTTCGCCATCGACGCGACGTCGAGCGCGGCTTCGCGCGTCGACACGGCGATGTACTTCGCGACGGAGCCGAAACCGGGCGTGCAATCGGTGTGCGGCAGGTCGTTGTCCACGGTCTTGGGCACGCCGACGCAGACGACGCGGTGGCCGAGCTGATCGCCGATCTGGGACACCTTGTTAGCGGTGTCCATTGAATCGTTGCCGCCGTTGTAGAAGAAGTAGCCGATATCGTGCGCCTTGAACACCTCGATGAGGCGTTCGTATTTCGCGCGATCCTGTTCGAGGCTCTTCAGCTTGTAGCGCGCGGAGCCGAAGGCGCCGGCGGGCGTGTGGCGCAGCGCCTTGATCGTGGCGCGCGATTCCTTGCTCACGTCGATCAGGTCTTCCGTCAACGCGCCCACGATGCCGTGGCGGCCGGCGTAAACCTTGGCGATTTTCTTCGACTTCATCGCCGCTTCGATCACACCGGCGGCGGAAGCGTTGATGACGGCCGATACGCCGCCCGATTGAGCATAAAACGCGTTCATGGGCTTCTGCTTCTTCGCGGCGGGGCGTTTCATGTGCTTCTCTCGTTGTCTCGTGGATGTCTCGCGTCAGCAAGCGTGTAACGGTTTGCTTGGCGTGAGTGGTTTGGGTACTGTGACGGCCCTTCGAAAGGGTCTCGTCTCAGGTCAAGAATCTAGCATGCGCATCGTACTCTTGGGCGCGCCCGGATCGGGCAAGGGCACACAAGCCCAGCGTCTCATCAAACGTTTCGGAATCCCGCAGGTCTCCACTGGCGACATCCTCCGCAAGCATCTCGCGGAAGGCACGCCGTTAGGCCTGCGTGCCAAGCAGATCATGGAGTCGGGCGCGTACGTCGACGACGAAACGATGTTGGAGATCATTCGCGATCGCCTCGCGCAGGCTGACGCCCAGCGCGGGTTCATCCTCGATGGATTCCCGCGCACCGTCGCCCAGGCGGGCGGTCTCGACAAGCTACTCAGCGAACTCGGCACGCCGCTCGACGCCGTCGTGCTGTTCGAGGTCGACAACGAAGAGCTGATCAAGCGCCTGTCGTCGCGCCGCGTGTGCGTGCACTGCAAGCGCGTGTTCAACGTGCTGACCGCGCCGCCGTCGGTGCCGCCGGAATGCGTGCCGGGCCGCGCGGAGCACGAAGTCGAACAGCGCCCCGACGACACCGAAGAGACCGTGCGCGAACGCCTGCGCGTTTACGAAGAGAAAACGCGCAAACCGGTTTCCGGTTTTTATTCGTATACCGGCCTGATCCGCACGGTGCATGCCGAAGGCGACATCGACGTTGTGACGAAGCGGTTGCTGGATACGCTGCGCGCCGGTAGTGGTGCCAGAGAGAAGGCATTGCCCGTCAAGGTGGCGAAGAAGGCAGCGAAGGCGAAGGCCGCGAAAAAGCCGTCGACGAAAGCGAAGTCGAAAGCCGTCGCGAGAAAGAAGCCGGCCGCCAAAGCCAAAGCGAAGGCCAAATCAAAGCTCAAGGTCAAAGCCGAGACCAAGGCCAAGACCAAAGCCAAAGCCAAGGTCAAAGCCAAGGCCAAAGCCAAGACCAAGGCGAAAGTCCGCGCTCCGAAGCGCAAAGCGACGCGCAAGAAATAGCGCGTCGCTCCGGCCGCCCGCGGGCGGCCGATCAGCCGGCCAGAGCGGCCGACAATTTCTCGCCCACCACCTGCTGACGCCAACCGCGCAGCAGATTCACATCCCGCTTGCCGGCCGCGAGTTTTTCGAGCTCACGGCGCGTCGCCAGAACCTCGGAACTGATCTCGAGCTCCTGCGCGACGCCGGCAGCCACGTCCGCGAGCCGCTTCACGAGCGCGAGTTGTGCGGGATCCGGGCGTTCGCGGCGCGGCAGCGGGGGCGGCGGATCGGATATCCGTGCGTCCTGCACGAGACTGAGCAATTCCTCGCCGCATTTGCGGACCACGGACTCCTGCATCTCGGGCAGCGCGGCGAGCGCCTCGGGCGTTCGCGGCAGACGCATCACGATTTCCCGCAGGGACACGTCGTCGAGGATCCAGCCGCGCGGCCGGTTGCGATCGACCGCGCGCCGCTCGCGCCAGGCGGCCAGCGTTTGCGCGAGCTGCTGACGATCCGGGTCGAGTCCGGGCAATCCTTTCACCTTCTTCCACGCATCCTCGGGCGCGACGCGCAACGCGTCGGCGTTCGCGAGCGCGGCCAGCTCTTCCTCGAGCCAGGGAAGTCTGCCTTTCGCGTCGAGCGTCTCTAACAAGAGCGCGCGCAACGGCAGGAGGTGGCGCACGTCGTCGAGCGCGTACTCCTGCTCCTCTGGCGAGAGTGGGCGGCGCGACCAGTCCGCGCGCGTATGTGCCTTCGACAACTCCACACCGAGCAGGCGGCGCGTCAGTTCGGCGTAGCCGACCTGCGCCGGGTGACCGGCCAGCGCCGCGGCGATCTGCGTGTCGAACACCGGTCTTACGAGCCCCACGACGGGCAGCAGGACTTCGAGATCCTGGCGCGCGGCGTGCATGACCTTGACGGCGGGTGAGGTGAGCATCGCGGCCAGCGGCGCGATGTCGAGCGCGATCGGATCGATGCAGACGGCTTCCCGGGCATCCGCGAGCTGCAGCAGGCAGAGCTCCGCGCGATAGGTTTTCTCGCGCATGAATTCGGTGTCGAGCGCGAGCGCGTCGGCATGCCCCGCTCTCGCCGTGAAAGCGGTCAGTGCATCGGCAGTGTCGATCATCAAGGGCGCGTGTCTCCGGGTGACGTGTACAATCCCGCCCGCATTATGCTTGGGTCTTTGCGCGCATTGCTCGGCGTCATCGTCGACATCATCCTGCTTCGGCGGGGCCCGGAGCACGTGCCCGCGTCACCCGCGCTGCTGGCCGTCGTCATCTCGATCTATGCCGCCGGCGCCGCGATCACCGCATCCCTGTTCGGCCCGCCGGAACAACGCTGGGCGGTCGAACTCGTCGTCGCGGTCGCAGTGACGCTCGTGTTCTACCATCTGGCGTTGAGCATCGCGAAGAAGCGCGAGCGCTTCACGCAGACCATGACCGCGATCTTCGCGGTGCGCGCCATCTTCACGCCCCTGCTGATCCCGATGATGGGCGCGCTCGTGTCGGCCATGAAGGGCGGCGAAGCCGCTCCGTCGATGCTCGCGTTGCTGGTCCTCGCGGGCATGATCTGGATTTTCGTCATCGACGTGCGCATCGTGCGCGCGGCGTTCGAGTGGCCGACGCCGGGAGCTCTGGTGCTCGTGGTCGCGCAGCAGCTCGTCATGCTGACCGTCTTCATCCTGCTGGTCGGCCCGCCGCAGCCGCCGCCCGCGTAAAGGGTCCAAGCTCCATGCACGTTCACATCCTCGGCATCTGCGGCACGTTCATGGGCGGCATCGCCGCGATCGCGAAAGCCGCCGGTCACCGCGTCACCGGATCGGACCGGAACGTCTATCCACCGATGAGCACGCAGCTCGAGGCGCTCGGGATCGAGCTCACGAGCGGCTTCGAGGCCGCGCAGCTCACGCCCCGGCCGGACGTGGTGGTCGTCGGCAATGTGATGACGCGCGGCGTGCCGGTCATCGAGGCGCTGCTCGAGAGCAACATCCCCTACGCCTCCGGACCCGAATGGCTCGCGCGCGAAGTGCTGCGCGGCGTGCACGTGCTCGGTGTCGCCGGCACGCACGGCAAGACGACCACGTCGAGCATGCTGGCGTGGATCCTCGAGCACGCGGGTCTCGAGCCGGGATTCCTGATCGGCGGTGTTCCCGGCAATTTCTCGATCAGCGCGCGGCTCGGTGGCCGCAAGGTTTTCGTGATCGAGGCGGATGAGTACGACACCGCGTTCTTCGACAAGCGCGCCAAGTTCGTGCACTACCGTCCGCGCACCGTGATCCTCAACAACCTCGAGTTCGATCACGCTGACATCTACGAAAACCTGGCGTCGATCCAGAAGCAGTTCCACCACCTCGTGCGCACCGTGCCCGCGTCGGGCCGCATCCTGTGGAACGCCAGCGATGCGAACCTCGCGAAGGTGCTGGAGATGGGCGCGTGGACGCCGCTGGAAGGCTTCGCGCGCGAGGCGGGCGGCAAAGTTGCCTGGTCGCTCGACGTGCCGGAGGGCGGTGACTTCTCGAAGTTCGTCGTGCTCGAGGGCGGGCGGCCGCGCGAGACCGTGCGCTGGGACTTGTTAGGCGCGCACAACGCGGAGAACGCGCTCGCCGCCATCGGCGCCGCGCGCCACGTCGGCGTCCCGGTGGATCGTGCGATCGCCGCGCTCGCCGAGTTCAAGGGCGTGAAGCGCCGCATGGAGTTGCGCGGAGAAGTGCGCGGCATCTCTGTGTACGACGACTTCGCGCACCACCCCACGGCTATTGCTTACACGATCGACGGCCTGCGCCGCAAAGTCGGCGGCAAGCGCATCGTCGCGGTGCTCGAGCCGCGTTCGGCGACGATGCGCATGGGCGTGCATCGCGACACGCTGGCGCCGTCGCTCGCCGGCGCGGACGCCGTGTGGATGTTCGCGCCGCCGGATCTGGGCTGGGACGCCGCCGCCGTCGTGAACTCGCTCGGCGCCAAGGGGCGCGTCGCGCGCTCGCTCGACGAACTGCTCGCGGGTCTCACGGGCGGCGCAATGCCCGGCGACCAGGTGCTCATCATGAGCAACGGCGGCTTCGGCGGGCTGCACGGCAAACTACTCGAGGCGCTGGCCTCGAGGGCCTGACGCATGACGGCGGACAGCAACGTCATCCCGTTGTTTCCGTTGCGCACCGTGCTCTTCCCCGGCGGGCCGCTGCCGCTGCGCATCTTCGAGACGCGTTACACCGACATGGTCAGCCGCTGCATGCGCGAGCAATCGCCGTTCGGCGTGCTGCTGATCCAGGAGGGGGAAGAAGCGGGCAACGTCTCGACCACCGTCTCGGTCGGTTGCACGGCGCGCATCGCCGATTTCAATGCGCTGCCCGACGGGTTGCTGGGCATCTCGTGCGTCGGCGAGCGCAAGTTCCGCGTGGAACGTGTGTGGCGCGCGACGGACGGGCTGAACCTCGGCGAAGTGACGTGGTTGCCCGAGGAGCCATCGCTCGTGCTGCCCGCCGAATACTCGCGGCTCGTCGACGTCGTGCGCCGTGCGCTCGGCGAGCTGGAAGATCACTACCAATTCGTCGACAGGAAGTTCGATGACGCCTCATGGGTCAGCTCGCGCCTCGCGGAGCTGCTGCCGATCCATCCGAATGACAAACAGGCGCTGCTCGAGATCGAAGATCCGATCCGGAGACTCGAAGCGCTGGCTAGCGCGGTGACGGAGTAAAGGGAGTCGGAAAATGGGGACATTCCCCGTTTCCTAGCAAAAGGGGACGGACCT
>JAYTOK010000138.1:0-25452 GCA_043747835.1 Pseudomonadota bacterium
CGATCTCCCTGCGGGCCGCAAGACGATCCAAACGCAGGCACGAGCGTCGACTTGCACGAATAGTCCCTCCCCATTTCCTAGGAAATGGGGAATCTCCCCATTTACACTCCCGCCCGAAATGGAATCCACGCGCACTCCCACGAAAGAACGCCGCCTCGCCGCGCTCCGCGGCGCGCTGCGTGAGGGTTCGTGGCGCGGCGCCGCGCGAATGATCGCGGCCATGCACCCGGCCGAGATCGCGAACCTCATCGAGTCGTTGCCGCCGGCGCAGCGCGAAGTCGTATGGAATTTCGTCGAGCCCGAAATCGAGGGTGATGTACTCGTCGAGCTCAGCGACGACGTGCGCCAGGCCGTCATCGACGGCATGGACGCCGAGGAATTGCTGGCCGCCGCCGAGGACATGGAGCTCGACGATCTCGCCGACCTCGTCGGCGACCTGCCGGAAACAGTGTCGCTGCAGCTCGTGAAGTCCATGGACGCGCAGGACCGCGACCGACTGAACTCGGTCCTTGCGCACGAGCCCGACACCGCGGGCGGCCTCATGAACACGGACGCGGTGAGCGTGCGTGCCGACGTGACCGTCGAGGTCGTGCTGCGTTACCTGCGCATGCGCGGCGAGCTGCCCGACAAGACCGACCGTCTCTTCGTAGCGGCGCGCGACGATGTGTACCTCGGCACCGTCGCCCTCACGCGCCTGCTCACCGAAGATCCTGAAAAGACCGTCGGTGAGATCCTCGACACCGATACGACGCGAATCACGCCGGATACGAACGCGCATGAAGTCGCGCGGCTGTTCCAGGACCGCGACCTCGTCTCGGCCGCCGTCGTCGACGACTCCGGCAAACTGCTCGGCCGAATCACGGTCGACGACGTCGTCGACGTCATCCGCGAGGAAGCCGCGCACGAAGTCATGGCGGCTTCCGGCCTGCGCGACGAGGAAGACGTGTTCGCAGGCATCATTCCCTCGACGCGGCGGCGCCTGCTGTGGCTCGGCATCAATCTCGTCACCGCGTTCCTCGCGGCGGCGGTCGTCAGCCGCTTCGAAGGCACGATCGAAAAAGTGGCCGCCCTCGCGGCGCTCATGCCCATCGTCGCCTCGATGGGCGGCATCGCGGGCTCCCAGACCGTCACGCTGATCATCCGCGGCATCGCGCTCGGCCAGGTCGAATGGGTCAACGCGAAATGGTTGCTGTGGAAAGAGATCGCCGTCGGCGGCCTGAACGGCATCATCTGGGCGGTCGTCGTCGGTAGCGTCACGATCGTCTGGTTCGGCACCTGGAAGATCTCCGCGATCATCGCGGCCGCCACGTTGATCAATCTCGTCGCGGCCGCCGCCGTGGGTGTCATCGTCCCGCTGCTGCTGCGGCGCATGCGCATCGACCCCGCGCTGTCCGCGGGCGTGATCCTCACGACGTTCACGGACTGCATCGGATTCGCCACGCTGCTCGGGCTGGGCGCGCTCTTCCTGACCTGATCTTTGTTAGGCTGAGTCCATGAGACGCCTGCTTCCCGCCCTGACTGCCTGCCTCGGCCTCGCCGGCTGCGGCAGCATGGTCGTCAACACGCCGCGCTACTCCGTGCACGTCAGCAATACCGTGGCGCTGCGCGAAGCCAGGCTCGAGAAGGTTTCGATCGGCGAGATCGCCAAGGAGCCGGGCGCGCGCCACGATGTCGATCGCGTGAACGCACGCGCCTTGACGCTCGCGTCCCCCTACGGATCGTTCACCGCCTACCTGCGCGAGGCGCTCGCCGCCGAGTTCGACCATGCAGACCTGTACGCGCCGGGCTCGCCGCTCCGCATCGACGGCGTGCTGCTACGGAACGAAGCGCCGGGCGATGGCGAGAACGACAGCGTCGTGGTCGAGGCCGAACTGACCGTGACCCGCGATGGAGCGCTGGTCTATCGCGCGCGGAAGTCGGGACGATACGAATGGCGCTCGACGTTTCCGGGCGACGTCGCGATCCCGCGCATGGCAGCGAACTACCAGACCGGCGTGCAGCGGCTCATCGCCGCGTTCATCGCCGATCCGGAGTTCGCCGCCGCGCTGCGGCCGCGCTGATCGCCGGGGACGGGTCCTCTAGAGATAGAGCGAGAGGATCCGGGACAGCACCTGCGACTCCTTGCTCGAGTCGCTGCCGAGCTTCTTCGCCTCGGCTGCGATGAAGGCCTTCGACTCGTCGGTGTTCAGGTCGCCGATCGCCTTCAGCGCGATGCAGTGATCCTGCCAGCTCACCTGCGGGTCCTGGTAGAGAGTCTTCAGCAGCCCGAACTGCGTCGTCGCGCCGATGTTGCCCAGGGAGGAAATCGCCGCCTGGCGCACATACTCCTGCGAATCCTTCGTGAGTCCGATCAGCGTGTCGATCGCCGACGGATTGTTCGTGAAGCCGAGCGCGTAGACGTCGAGGAAGGTGTCCGGCGTGCGCGTGCCGTTGATCTTCGCCGTCAGCGACTTCACGGTGGCGTCGTCCGCGCGCAGGCCGTAGACCGCGTTCACGAACTTGCTCGCGAATTCGCGGATGCCGAGCGACAGCGGCTGGTTCAGCGTCGGCTCGACGATTTCCTCGAAGCTCCAGACCGGCGTCTTGCCGCGCGTGATGAACACGCCGAGCCGTTTCACACCCGCGGGCGTTTCGACGTCAGCGGCGAGATACGTGAGCGTGATGAACGGCGTATAGGCGTTCGTGCGCATGTTTTCCATGCGGTAGTGCTTGACGCGAATCGAGGGCGAGGCGGTCGACTTGTCTGTGACCGTCGTCGGCAGGCCGCGCGAGGCAAGCTCCGCCTGCAGGTGCGTGGCCAGGAACGGGATCGGATCGATCGGCGCACCATCGATCTTGAGCTCGGCCGGCAGCACGCCGGTGCTGAAGATTTTCCCGTCGGCGCGGCGCTCGTCGATCACCGAAAACGCGGCGGCCTGAGGCGCGCCGGCCGAGACGACGTACTTGAGCCCGGAGGGCGACGGCGCCTTGGCGGCATAGTTAGGGGGCGCGCAGGCACTGAGCGCGAGGGTGGCGAGCAACGCCACGCCCGTGGCGAAACGACGAATGAACATGGATGGCTCCCTGAGACGATCGGGCATTATTGGAGATTGTCGGACGGCCAAACTATCGCCGGAAGCGGGTCGCGCGTCAAAGTGGATTGGCCATCTCCCCCGGCCGCCACTCGAAAGTGGAGACCGTCACGTCGCGCGTCGCGCCGGGCGCGCGCAGCGCAAGCGCGAGGACGTGTTCGTGCGTCGGGTTGAATTGCCAGAAGCGCCAGTCCGACGCGTCGTACGCCGCGAAATCGAGGCCAACGACGCGGTGTTTGTCATCGAGCGAGAACGCGGCGTTGTCGAGGCCGGCGGCGATGCCCCGCCCCGTCGCCTTCATCCACGATTCCTTGAGCGTCCAGAGCGAGTAGAAGCGTGCCGGCTGTTCGGTCAGCGGCAGGGCTTCGAGATTGCGGGACTCCTCGGCCGTGAAGTAACGCCGCGCCAGCTTGAGCGCGGTGGTGCGCTCGAAGAGGTTCTCCGCATCGAAACCGACGTCGCGATGCCGGCTCACGGCGATGCCGACCAGTCCTTCGGTGTGCGTCACGTTGAAATGCAGGCCGAGCGGCGCGAACTCCGCGGCGAGCGCGGGCTTGCCATGCTCGCCCGTGACGAAACGCAGGCTGGCCGGATCCACTCCCGGCGCGTAACGCGCGAGCACCGTGCGCTGCATCGCGCGCGCGGCGAGGAAACGCAGCCTGACCTCTTCCGAATACCCCTTGTCGACCCGTTCGAGTTCGGCGGGCTGGAGCAACGGCCGCAACGGCCGCAGCGCGGGCTCGTCGGGCGTTCGCTCGAACGAAATCCAGAGGTGGATGTCGTGGGTCGCGAGAGTCAGCGCCGCGATCATTCCTCCAGGAAGGCCGTGATCTCGTCGCGCCGCGACAGGGTATCGCGATACCCGAGCTCGATCAGTTCGCGCGTATACCCCGACTCGAACATCAGGTAGCTCGCCAGCAAACTACCCGCCGCGCCGCGCGCGCCCATGATCCGCATGAAAGCGCGCATGCTGATCGGCAGCGAGTCGACGTGCCGGACCGCGAGCTGGGAGGGATCCACGCTGGGAGCGATCATCAAGGTGCGTATCTGATGGGTGCCGACGTTCGCGCCGGCGAGCGCGGTAAGCCGGTTGATGCGATTCAGGTTCTCGAGATCGGCCGCGATCTGATCGCTGAAGAGGGTATCCAGCATGTAACCGAAGAGCTGGCCCGGCGTCGGCGGCGAATCGGACGCGACGAAGCGCGGGATCGCATCGAGGTGCGTGGGGCGCACGCCGAGCACGAGCAGCCGGTCGGCGCCGAGGTGGATCGCCGGCGACAAGGGCGCGGTCTGGCGCATCGCGCCGTCTCCGAAAAACTCGCCCTGGAGACAGCTCGGCGGGAACAGGAAGGGAATCCCGAGACTCGCCATCAGGTAATCGAGCGACAGCGGCACTCGCTCGCCGTGACGCTGCGCGCGCGACCACTCGCTGACCGTCGTGTCGGCCTCGAAGAACGACACCGAGCGCGCGGTGAAATAACTGGTCGCGCACAAGGCGAGCGCGCGCAGGTCGCCGTTCGCGACGTTCGTGCGGATCGCGTCGAAATCCGTCACCTTGGACAGCAGATCGCGCAGCGGCGAATTGTCGAGCAGCGATTTCGGCGGGCCGATGTAGCCGCCCGTGAACAGCGAACCCATCCAGCGCGCGCCCGCGCGCAACATCGCACGGGCATCCGAGCGGAAGACCTGATGGACGCGGAAGTTCGCCCAGACGTTTTCGATCTCGAGAACGGACGCGTGCCAGCGCGTGACGTTCCCGGCCAGGATCGCGGCGGCAACCGCGCCCGCGGACGTTCCCACGATGATCGGAAACGGCCACTGCTGGCGCGGATGAATTTCGGACAGCGCCTTGAGCACGCCCACCTGGAACGCGGCGCGCGCGCCGCCGCCGGTGAGGATGAGGCCCGCGCGCGAAACGCGTCCCGTCACACTGTTATGATCCGCCTCCGCCACGTTACTCCCGGAGAAAGTCATGCTCGCATTCCGAAGGATACTGGTTGCCGCAACGTTCGCGGTGGCCGCCAGTGTATGCGCACAGCCCCCCGAAGCGGCACCCGCGGAAGGCAAAGCTGCGCCGGACTTCAAACTACAGGATCAGAAGGGCGATTGGCACACCCTCTCCCAGTACAAGGGAAAGTGGGTCGTGCTCTACTTCTATCCGAAGGACAACACGCCGGGCTGCACGACCCAGGCCTGTGAGCTGCGCGACAACATCTTCGCCTTCCGCAAGGCGGACGCCGTGATCCTCGGCGTGAGCGTCGACGACGTCGCGTCGCACGAGAAATTCGCGAAGGAGCACAGCCTGCCCTTCGACATCCTCGCCGACTCCGATCGCAAGGTCTCCGAACAGTATGGCGTGCTGTTCAACGCGGGAGTTACCAAGCTCGCAAGCCGCCAGACTTTCCTGATCGGCCCCGACGGCAAGGTCGTCAAGCACTGGCCGAAGGTCGATCCGAAAGAACACGCGAACTCGGTGCTCGCGGAGATCAAAGCGCACTCGCCCGAAAAGAAGGGCTGATCGGCCTGATCGGCCCGATCGCCCCGAATCGCGAATCGAATCCGGCCCGGCACGCTCCCGCGTGCCGGGCTTTTTTTCTGCGCCGATCTCAGCCCGGCAGCGCCGGAGCAGCCCTGCCACGTTTCAGTTGGCGCATCGCGTCGTCCAGCCCGTGCAACGTCAGCGGAAACATCCGCCCTCCGACCAGATCACGCGTGATGCCGATCGACGGCGTCCACTTCCAGTGATCCTGCGATTCCGGGTTCAGCCACACGAGGCGCGGGAAATGCGCCGTGATCCGGCTCATCCACACACGGCCCGACTCCTCGTTCCAGTGCTCGACGCTGCCGCCCGGCTGCTCGATCTCGTAAGGACTCATCGAGGAGTCGCCGACGATCACCACGCGGTAGTCGGAGTTGAACGTGCGCAGCAGTGACGTCGTACTCGTCACCGCGCTGAATCGCCGCCGGTTGTCCTTCCAGAATCGCTCGTACGTGAAGTTGTGGAAGTAGAAATATTCGAGATGCTTGAACTCGGCGCGCGCGGCGGAGAACAGTTCCTCGCAAACCTTCACGTGCGCACCCATCGAACCGCCGATGTCGAGCAACAACAGCAGTTTCACGGCATTGCGCCGCTCCGGCACCAGCTTCAGGTCGAGCAGCCCCGCATTGCGCGCGGTCGCGTCGATGGTGCCGTCGAGGTCGAGCTCTTCCGCGGCCCCCTCGCGCGCGAAGCGTCGCAGGCGCCGCAGCGCCATCTTGAGGTTGCGCGTGCCGAGCTCCACGCCGTCATCGAGATTGCGGTAGTCGCGGGCGTCCCAGACTTTCACCGCGCGGCCCTGGCCACCGGGTCCGCCGATGCGCACGCCCTCCGGATTGAATCCGCCATGACCGAACGGGGAAGTGCCGCCAGTGCCTATCCACTTGCTGCCGCCTTCGTGGCGCTTCTGCTGCTCGGCCAGGCGCTCGCGCAGGGTTTCCAGCAGCTTGTTCCAGCCGCCAAGGGCCGCGACGCGCAGCTTCTCCTCCTCGGTCAGCAATCGCTCCGTGAGCTGCTGCAGCCATTCGGCCGGGAGTTCCGCCACGATTTTCTCGAAGACTTTCTCCGCTCCCGCGAAATGCTCCGCGAACACGCGGTCGAAGCGATCGAAATGCCGCTCGTCCTTCACGAGCGCCAGGCGCGCGAGGTAGTAAAACTCTTCCGGCGAATGCGCGGCGATGCGGGCCTCGAGCGCCTCCAGCAGCGACAGGAACTCCGGCAGCGTGACCGGGATGCCGCCCGCGCGCAGATCGCCGAAGAAGCGGACGAGCATCGTCGCTCCCGCCCTATCTTCCCGCTCGCCGGTTGAGGAAGACCAACTGCTCGAACAGGTGCACGTCCTGTTCGTTCTTGAGCAGCGCGCCGTGCAGGATCGGGATCGTCTTCTTCGGATCGTCGCCGCGCAGTGCTTCGGGCGGAATGTCCTCGGCGACCAGCAGCTTGATCCAGTCGAGCAACTCCGACGTTGACGGCTTTTTCCTGAGCCCCGGCGTTTCGCGCACGTCGAAGAATGCCGTGAGCGCTTCGGCGAGCAATTCCTTCTTGAGGTCCGGGAAGTGCACGCGGACTATCTTCTCCATCGTCGCCGCGTCCGGGAAGCGGATGTAATGGAAGAAGCAGCGGCGCAGGAATGCATCCGGCAGCTCTTTTTCGTTGTTGCTCGTGATGAGGATGATCGGCCGGTGGCGCGCCTTCACGAGTTCGCGCGTCTCGTGGACGTAGAACTCCATGCGATCGAGCTCGCGCAGCAGGTCGTTCGGGAATTCGATGTCGGCCTTGTCGATCTCGTCGATGAGCAGCACGGGCTGGACGTCCGATTCGAACGCCTCCCACAAACGCCCCTTCACGATGTAGTTGCGGATGTCGCGCACCTTCTCCTCGCCGAGCTGCGAATCGCGCAGTCGCGACACCGCGTCGTATTCGTAGAGACCTTGCTGCGCCTTGCTGGTCGACTTGATGTGCCACTCGTAGAGCGGCCGCTCGAGCGAGCACGCGATTTCCTCGGCGAGCTGCGTCTTGCCGGTTCCGGGCTCGCCCTTGATCAGGAGCGGCCGTGCCAGCGTGACGGCGGCATTCACCGCGGTCATGAGATCGGGAGTCGCGACGTAGCGGTCTGTGCCGGTGAAGCGTGATGCGGTCATGGCATCGAGCTTATGCCGTACCGTGTGGTGCAGGCCACCCGGCACGGCATCGGGCCGTTGCTCAGCGTTTCACGTTGAATATCACCTTGAACTTGATGGTCGCAACTTCCTCGGTCGGGTTCGCGTACCGGTTGGCCCGGGCGACCCGCTCCGCCGCCCGCCCGAACCCGTAGCGGGGATCGGCCGGCAGCACGTCCGACACGGCGACATTCACGACCTGGCCGGAAGGATCCACGGCCACCTCCACGACGGCCTCGCCCGCGACCTTCTCGCGCCTTGCCGCGCCCGGGTAGAACGCGCGCGGATAGAAGTCGTCCGGATTTGCAATTCTCGTGATGCGCACCGGAGTTTGGGCACCCGTTGCCGGCGCCGAATTCGCGGCGGGGGCCTGCAAATCGAATCTGACCTTGAACTTCATCGTGCCGACCTGCGGACTCGTATTCGAGTAGCGGCTGTTGCGGGCGACCTGCAGCGCCGCGTCGGCGAAGCCGAATTTCGGGTCGGCCGGTTCCACCTGCACGACGCGGGCATCGACCAGTTGCCCGAGCACATCCACGTCGACTTCGACCACCGCGAACCCCGTGATGATCTGTTCCTTGGCGACCGCGGGATAGTAGTCGTCCGGGTTCGCGGGCCGGGTCAAGCTCACACCGGGCGGCAGTGGGGGCGCGGCGGGCGCGGATGCCGTGGTGGAAGTCTCCCCCACCGACGCGGCCCGCGTCGTCGACGCAGCGAACACGACGAGCGGGATCGTGAGGATGAGAGCCGTCCAACGGGCGATGCGCGGCAGCGGAGCGGCGGGCGGTATGCGCGCGAGCAGGCGTTCTTTGCGCTCGGGGACATTCGATTCTGCGGCAGACGTGGCGACGCTCCTGCGATGGGGTTGACGGGCGAATTCGAGCCGTAGCGCGGCGTGGTCCGCGGACTCGGGGCGCGCGTAAACGACCGCGTCGTGGTGGCGCACCGTCGACGTCATTTTCTGAAAACGCGAATCAAGGCTTAAGAGTCAGCTCATGCGCCGCGATGCCCGGTAGGAAAGGCGTCGGCTTTCCATCCGCCCAATCGTCGAATCCGCTGCGGTAGAAAGGCGACAGCGGGTGGCCGGAGTTTCCGCCCGGCAACTCGAGATAGCCCTGATCCTCGCGTCCCGGTGACACGGCGAAACGCTCGGACGCGCCGAACGCGCCGTCCTGGACGCGCGGCATGTTGTGGTCGCCCGCGAGCTCGCGCACCGGCATGTCTAACCACTGCGACAGGAACGGCACGGCACGCGACAACGGATGGCGGATCGCGACCGGCTTGCGCTTGCCGAACGTGCAACCCGCGAGCGAGCCGCATTCCTTGATGAGTGTTTGCGTCGCGGCGTCGAGCCGCGCGAGCAGGAACGCGCGCCAGTCGCCGCCCGGCGGCGCGATCATCGTGGGCCGTTCGTTCGCGAGCCGCCAGCCCGCGCCCTCGAACGCGGCCGGCCGCCGCATCTCCGTGTCCGGCCCTAACAAGCCGGCGACCAGCGCGTTCCAGAGCGAATTGAGCACTTCGCCACGAAACTCGCGCACGAGGCGGTAACCCACGACATCCGCTTCCGCGTCCGGCTTCCACTGCGAGATCTGCACGCGGAATTCGCGCCGCAGTCCGGAATCGCGCATCGCTTCCTCGTCGAGCAGCGACAGCAGCAGGTTGCGCCAGCGCGCGATGAACAGCGCGCGCGAGTCGAGCTGGATCGCGAGCATGTCCGCCTCCGTGGCGGGATGCGTGAGTCCCACGAGTCCGTCGCGGATCTGCCGTGCGCGCGCGCCGATGTCGTACCCGCCGGCACCGACGTCGACCTCGTCGTCACCCATCACGACTTCGAGCGGCCCGTCGACGATGCGTTGATTCGCGGTCCAGAGCCGGCCCACCGGCGGATCGGCGAGACGCGGATGATCGACGTTGTCGCGATACTCCACGGGGCCGAACAAACGGTCGGGACCTGTGCCGCGCGGCACGCGGCCGAACAGCGTCCACGCGATGCGACCGCCTGCATCGCCGATCACCGCGTTCTGCCCCGGAATTCCGATGCGTGGCGCAAGCGCCAGCACTTCATCGACGGTCTTTGCGTTCTCCATTCCCAACAACCCGAAGTTGGTCGCTTCGGGCCGGTTCGCGAGCCACGCGACCTGCGCGCATTCGCCGGCCGCGACGTCGGCCGCGTATTCCTCGCCGTCGAGGACCACCGCCGGGCCCGCATCGCGAAATTCGACGGTCACGTCGTCCGCGCCTTTCACCGTGATGGTCTCGCGGCGCACGGCGTAAGCCGGGTCCTTGCAAGCGGCGAAACGCACGTCGGCGAAATCGCCGTAGCTGTTCGTGAAGCCCCAGGCGACGTGACGATTCGATCCGGCGACGAGCGCGGGTGTGCCGGGCAGCGTGACGCCCGCGATGTCGAGGCCAATGGAGTTCGCGATCAGGCGCGCGGGGTACCAGATCGCGGGCACACCGATGTCGAGGTGCATGTCATTGGCGACGAGCGCGACGCCGGATTTCGTGTGCGGCCCGGCGACGGCCCAGCCGTTGCTGCCCGGCGCTTTTGGCTCGATCGCATCGCCGGCCGGCTTTGCAGGCGGCGCATCCGGCCCACCGGCCGGCGGCGGCGAGAACCGCAGCAGCGCGGGGAACGGGTGCGTGAGCACGCGCGAGTCGTCCGCGCAGCCGGCGCGCACGCACGACCCTTCCGCGGAATAGTTAGGCGTGTCCCAGTCGCTGTGCCCGGCGAACGCGAACGCGACGAGCGCGTGAGCGGCAGTGGCGTCCGCGCTGCGGGCGGCCGCGCGCTCGAGGCGGCGGCGATCGATCTCCGCGGTCACGTTGCCGTACTGCAGCTGCCACCACATCGAGTGCACGACGAGCACCGAATCCTCCGGCGCCCAGTCGCGCGGCGCGGCGCGCAGCAACAGGTATTCCCAGGGCCGCGCGGCGAGACTTCCGCGGCCGGCGTTCACGCCACGCGTGTAGGCGTCGAGGAATGTGCGCTCCTCGGGCGGCGCCGCTTCCACGACACGACGCGCGACGCCGCGGAACCCGAAGCGCCGCGCCTTCGTGTCCTGACCGACGGCGACTTCGCCGAACAGCTCCGACAACTCGCCGGCCGCGAAACGGCGCGAGAGGTCCATCTGGAAGAAGCGATCCTGGCCGTGCACGAAGCCGGTCGCGAAAGCGAGATCGGCGCGGGAGCCGGCGGTGATCACGGGCCGGCCGCCGGAATCCCGCTCGACGGTGACGTCAGCTGCGAGACCCGCCGCGGCGATGACGCCATCGATCTGCGGCAGACTTTGCCGCAGTTTCCAGCGCCCCACGCCGAGCAGCAGCGCCGCGCAGACCGCGAGAACCAACAGAGTCCATCGCAGCCAGCGCCAGACTCGCATGGGAAGCTTCTAGTCCTGCGGAACGCGCAGGATCGTGAGCGCGTTCGTGCCGCCGGTGATGCCGGTGAGCTCGCCCTTCGTGACGATGATGTTGTCGCCCTTCTCGACGAGCTCGAGCTGCAGCATCAGAGAGAGGATCGCCCGGAACAGCTCCATCGTGCGCACTTCCGGGATGTCGAACGGCACCGGGTACACACCGCGATACAGCGTGACGCGGCGGCGCGTCGCTTCGTGACGCGTGAACGCGTAGATCGGGATGTCGGCGCGCGAGCGCGACATCCACAACGGCGTCGTGCCGGATTCCGTCAGCGCGACGATCGCGCGCACCTTCATGTGGTTCGCCGTGTACATCACGGCCATCGCGATCGCCTCTTCGGTGCGGTCGACGATTCCATCGACGCGGTGGCGGATGCGGCTGGTCGTGAGCTGGTATTTCTCCGCGCCGTTGATGACGTCTTCCATCGCCTGCACGGCCTTGATCGGGTGCTTGCCGACGGCGCTCTCGGCCGAGAGCATCACCGCGTCGGTGCCGTCCATCACGGCGTTCGCGACGTCCGAGACTTCCGCGCGGGTGGGCACGGGGCTCGTGATCATCGACTCCATCATCTGCGTGGCCGTGATGACGACCTTATTGCGCGAGCGCGCTTCGTGGATGATGGTCTTCTGCAGACCCGTGATCGCGGCGTAACCCATTTCGACACCGAGGTCGCCGCGCGCGACCATCACGACGTCGGACGCTTCGATGATCTCGGTGAGATTGTGGATGGCTTCGTGACGTTCGACCTTCGCACAGATGTGCGCGTCGCCACCCGCGTCGCGCACGAGCTGACGCGCCTGGTTCATGTCCGCCGCATCGCGCGGGAACGACACGGCGACGTAGTCGACGCCCTTGCCGCAGGCGAACTTGATGTCCTCGCGATCCTTGTCCGTGAGCGCGGGCGCGGAAATGCCGCCGCCCTTCAAGTTCACGCCCTTGCGATTGGAGAGCTCGCCGCCGGCGATGACCTTGGTGTCGATGCGCGTGCCGGAGACCTTCGTGACTTCGAGCGTGATCAATCCGTCGTTGAGCAACAGGATGTTGCCGACCTTCACGTCCTTCGGCAGGTCCTTGTACGCGCAGCCGACCACTTCCTCGTTGCCGGCGTTGATGTCGTGCGTGGTGTCGAGCGCGAATGCCTGGCCGTCCTTGAGATCGACCTTCTTGTTGGTGAAGTTTTCGATGCGGATCTTGGGTCCGCCGAGATCGGCGAGGATGCCGACGTAGCGGCCCGCGCGGCGCGCGGCCTCGTGGACCATGTCGATTCGCCGGCCGTGCTCTTCGTGCTTGCCGTGCGAGAAGTTCACGCGGGCGACGTCGAGTCCGGCGCGGACCATGTCGGTGAGGATTTCGATGGAGTCCGTCGAGGGACCCAGGGTGGCGACGATTTTCGTGCGCGAGTGCATCTGGCGTTCTTGCATGGGCGCGCATTCTGCCATGCGAACCCGGCGCGTGGGCGCATAATCCAAATCGAAATCACATTCGGGGGTCGCGATGAAGGCGTTGTATTTCCTGTTGGCGGGGCTCGTTCTGGGTGCGGGGTTTTCCGAATTGCACGCGGCCGATCCATCGCCTGCCCGCGTGTTCGAGATACGCACTTACCACACGTTTCCGGGACGGCTCGACGCACTGAATCAGCGCTTCCGGAATCACACGCTGCGCATGTTCGAGAAGCACGGCATGACGAACCACGGATATTGGGTACCGCAGGACAGCCCGGCGAAGGAAAGCACGCTGATCTACGTGATCTCGCACGCGAGCCGCGAACAGGCCAAGGCGAATTGGGCGGCATTCATCGCCGACCCCGAGTGGAAGAAAATCTCGGACGAGTCGCAGCGGGACGGGAAGATCGTCGAGAAGATCGAGTCGGTGTTCGTCGACGCGACCGACTACTCGCCGTTGCGCTGAGCGGACGCGGCACAGAAATCCGCGATGGATGTTAGTCAAGGACGACAGGACTTCGGCAACGACAGCAACCCCTGCGCTGAGGCAAGATGCTTGGCACCTGCTCCTGAAGGAACTTCACTCATGATGAATCGGCGGCACTCATCGATCCTGTGGGCGATCCCGGTGGCTCTTGCGGCCACGGCGACAGTGGCCCAGACCCCGGAATCCACCATCAGACCTATCGCGCAGAAGGTCGAAGGCGTGGTGGCGGCGCGCAAGGCCACCGATCTCGTCATCGATGCGGTGAGCTGGGCCTACAACACGCCGCGCGCCAGCTCGGAACGAGGCGCACCGCCGACCGAGCGTATTCTGCAGAGCCCTCGACTGCGGATCACGGTGCGCAATGCCGGCACCTCGGTTTGGGCATCTTCGGGCCGATTGACCGCGCTGGTGCTTCTTGGCACTCCCGAAGAGCTCGCGGCGGAAGCCGCCAATCCGCACGGCCGAAGCGGCGTGAACGTGATCGACGAGGCACGCCCCTCGGGAGCCAGAGTCATCGCCGGCATGGAAATCGGATCCGCTCCGCCATTCCGCGGCGGAGTGAACATCCCCGGCAGCCTGGCTCCAGGTCAAACGCGCACTTTCGAAATCGCTCTCGAAGGCAAGAGCCGGAACGCAGACGCGCGCAAGCGCCCGCTGATGAAGATCGACAAGTTTTATACCGCGCGCGTCGATATCGACGCGAAGGGCGACGACCAGCTCAACAACAACGGCGCGAACCTGACGTTCCGCCTGGACGCCAGTGGCCAGGCCGTCGGCCCGATGTTCGCGCCGCGCGCGACGAGCCCGGCTCGCGGCACAGTCGAAGTCCGCGCACCCGGATCCTGAACCGACGCCTAACAACAGGAAGCAAAATTCATGACACGTCACTCATACGTCGCGGCAATCCCGTTCTTGCTGGTCGCCACCGTGCTGACGATGGCCGGCTGCGGCGGAAGCGGCGGCACCAGCAACGCGGACGTCATCGCTGGCAGTTGCAACACCCCGGCCAACGGCTTCTGCGTCGAATACGGAGCTGGCTACAAGGGTCTGACACTCGACAGACTGTGCAAGAGCCAGAAGGGCGAACATTCGACCGGCGCCTGTCCGGTGGAAGGTCGCGCCGGCAGTTGCCTCGTGAAGAAGGGCGAGGAGTCCGCATCCACATACCGCTACTACGCCGGCTTCCCGGGCTATGGCGTCACACCCCCGGAAGGCGTTGCGGCGGCCGCCAAAGAGCAATGCGTGAACTCGATCAAGGGCGAGTGGACCGAGGGTTGACAGGTTCTGCCAGCCACGAAAAGGCCGTTACCGCGTTGATGCCACGAAATGGCTTGACCATCTCTCTCGGCGCTGTGCTGTTGCTGGCGTCGGCGGCATCACCCGCGGCCGTGGCGAAGCGCAAGCTCGGACCCAACATCAACACCGACGCGCGCGAGATCAATGTCGCGGCGAGTCCCGACGGTCGCTTTCTCTACATCACTCGCGAAGATGAGCCGCTGACCGCGGCGGAAGCCGCCGATGCTGCCGCCAGGCGCGGCAAGCCGAAAGACACCTGCACGCAGATGGCCGAACTGGACAAGCAGATGCCGGGATCGATTCCAGCGGATCTGCTCGCGAAATGCGCGGCGGGCGCCATTCCGCTGCCCAAGTCCGAACCCGTTCCGGTATCGCTCAAGCGCCAGACTCCGCAGCGAATTTTCGTCGCCGCCCGCGGCAAGGATGGCGAGTGGGCCGCGGCGACACCTCTCAACCTCCAGAGCAAGAACAAGCAGTCGACTTCCATCGTGACGGTGCTTCCGGACAACAACACACTCGTTCTGCTCGGCGTGTTCGACGGCGCGCGATCCGAGTGCGCACGCGGCGTCGGGCAATACGGCAAGCCGGCTGAAGACTGTTCGCCCTACTGGCTGGCGCGACGCCGTGGCGCGGGATGGGAAAAGCCCGAGCCCATCCGCGTCGCATTTCAAACCCGGGCGCAGCGAACGACGGCGGCGTTGTTGCCCAATCTCCAGGCGCTGCTGCTCGACATGCAGCGCGAGGGCGGCCGCGGCGGTCGCGACCTGTTCGTCGCCATGACCAACGGCGAACAACGATTTTCGGCACCCGTGAATCTTGGAGCCGACATCAATACGGCGGCGAATGAGGCGGCGCCGACGCTGGCCGCGGACGGCAAGACCCTGTACTTCGCGAGCGACCGCCCGGGCGGGTCCGGTGGCTACGATCTCTACGTCACGCGCCGGCTCGATGACACCTGGCTCCGCTGGTCGCCGCCGCGCAACCTGGGGCCGGGGATCAACACGAAGGCGGACGAAGGTTCGATGACGCTGGATGCGACCGGGCAGTTCGCCTATCTAGTCGTGTCGGACGCGAAGTCGCTCGAAGATGTCTGGGAGTTCGCGTTGCCGGCGGAATTGCGGCCGACACCCGTCGCATTCATCTACGGCAAGGTTCGCGATCCGTCCGGTAAATCCGTGAACGCCGGCATTGCCTACGATCGCCTTCGCGACGGACAACGTGCCGGCCGTGCCAGCGCCGATCTGTCGACCGGCGACTACCAGATCGCACTGCCGATTGGCGAGGACTACGGTTTTCGTGCGACCGCGGCAGGCTACGCGGCGGTCGCCGATCGCATGGACCTGCGGGCGGCAAAAACCGAAGAACGCTACGAGCGCAACCTGCTGCTCGTACCCCTCGAGCCCGGACGGACCGTCCGCCTCAACAATCTGTTCTTCGATTTCAACGCCGCTGAGCTGCTGCCCGAATCCAGGGCCGAGCTCGATCGGATGGTTGCGCTGCTGAACGACAACCCGCGAATGCGCATCCGGATCGAGGCGCATACCGACGCCATCGGCGACGGCGAATCCAACCGCAAACTTTCCGCCGCGCGTGCCGCCGCGGTGTCGAAGTACCTCGTCACCGCCCGTGTCGGCGCGAGCCGCGTCGAGTCCAAAGGGTTCGGCGAGTCATCGTCCGCCGCGACCAATGAAACCGAAGAAGGCCGCGCGCTCAATCGGCGTGTGGAATTTCGCGTCCTGAGTCTCTGAGGAGAATCCTGCAATGCAGACCCGTGCAATCGCCATCGCTGTGCTTCTCGCCTGCGGCGCATTCAGCGCCGCCGCGTTCGGCGCCGCGAAGGAACCCACCGCAAAACCACTCGCCTTGAAAAAGGTCGACGGGCTCACCAATGGAAGACTCGCCTACGTCGTCAGCAAGACCACGCCTGACGGACAACGCTTTTACGCCAGTAACCTGCTGGTCACGCAGCCGGTGATCGTCACGCTGAAATCCGACGATCCGGCGAACGACATCCGGCTCGAAGTGACGAAGACACAGTGGTCGAAGGCAGAGCGCGACGTGTCGACCGGCACCAAGGGCCGCGTGCAGTTGAAGTTTCGAACGCAGGGTGAGTTCGGTCTGGCGGTGTCCGGCAGCGATGCCGGCAAGCCGTACCGCATGACGGTCTGGATAGGAGATGAGGTGAAGCGGCCGATGGCCAGCGTCGTCGTGCCGAAATCCGAGTGGAAGCCGGGCGCAGCGGCCGCACCAGCAGCAGCGCCAGCGGCGCCGCCGGTCGCCCGCGATGCGGGCGTGGTCGTCAAGAGCCCCGCAACCGATAAATCCGGCGGCGGGTCGTTGGCTATCTGGCTGATCGCCGGCTTGTTAGCCGTCATCGCCGCGTTACTGTTCGCCTTGCTGCGCAAGAAGCGGGAGCATTGAAATGAAAAATATCCATACACGAGTTGGCAATGTCCTGGCTCTGCTTTGCGTGCTCGCGGCTTACGCGCCCACGGCGTCTGCCGAAGGGCTGGGTGGCATCACGGGAGACATGATCGAGGAAGGCGTCGACTCGGGCACCGGCCTGGGCGGAGACATCGTCGCCGCCTACGAAAGCTGGGAGGACTTCACCGCCGCGAGCGACGCGTTGACGCCTGGCGATACGCAGTTCGATCCCGACTACACGCCGGAGGGTTCGCCGGAAATTCCGTCGGCCTGCGCCGAGTCCGAAGAGTGCAATGAGTGTTACGAGAAGGCGGTGAAAGACATCAACTTCTATCGCTTCTCGCTCGACAAGGGCCGCGGCATCGCGAACAGCACCTTGAACTACGCGAAAGCGGCGATCGCGTTCGGCGACACGGCATCCGGATCCTTCGGCGTGGGCGGACTGGCGTGGTCGCTCGATGCGAAGCCGGACGTGGAAAAAGCCGTGGCCAAGCTGCGCAAGACCTATCAGGCAAAGTACACGGAGTGGATGGACGGGTTGAAGACGTCCCTGGAAATGCTCGGCCAGTGCGAAGAAGAACACTTCGGCGAGCGCGATTGGTACGCACGCTTCGGTTACATCTACTACTCGTTCATGTCGGACCGGTACAAGAGCCCGGACTAACTTCCGTTCGCGCGAGCCTCGAGCATCGCCACGGCCGGCAACGTCTTGCCCTCGACGAACTCGAGGAACGCACCGCCGCCGGTCGAGATGTACGAGATGCCTTCTTCGACACCGTATTTCTCGATCGCCGCAAGAGTGTCGCCACCGCCCGCGAGCGAGAACGCAGGTGACTTCGCGATCGCCTGCGCGATCGTCTTCGTACCCTCGCCGAACTGATCGAACTCGAACACGCCGACCGGGCCGTTCCAGATGATCGTGCCGGCCTTCTGCAGCATCGCGCCGAAGCGCTCCGCCGTGTCCGGACCGATGTCGAGGATCATCTCGTCGGGACGAACGTCGTGGATCGAACGCACGTCCGCGTGCGCCGTGGCCGCGAATTCCTTCGCGACGACGACGTCCGTCGGCAACGGGATCTCCGCGCCGCGCGCCTTCGCTTGGCTTAGCAGCTTGCGCGCCATGTCGAGCATCTCGGCCTCGTGCAGCGACTTGCCGACGCTGACGCCGGTGGCCGCGAGGAAGGTGTTCGCGATGCCGCCGCCGACGATCAGCTTGTCGACCTTCGACAGCAGCGACTCGAGCACGGTGAGCTTCGTGGAGACCTTCGAGCCCGCAACAATGGCGACGAGCGGCCGCGCCGGCTTCGCCAGCGCGCGCTCGAGCGCTTCGAGCTCGCCGACGAGCAGCGGACCCGCGCAGGCGACCTTTGCGAACTTGCCGACGCCGTGCGTCGAGGCCTCCGCGCGATGCGCGGTGCCGAACGCGTCCATGACGTAGACGTCGCACAGCGCCGCCATCTGCTTCGCGAGTTCTTCCTTGTCCTTCTTCTCGCCCTTGTTGAAGCGCACGTTCTCGAGCAGAACGGCCGAGCCCGGGGCCGTGTCCACGCCGCCGAGCCAATCCTTCTTGAGCGCCACGTGCTGGCCTAACAAGTCCGATAGGCGCGCGGCAACCGGGGCGAGCGAGAACTCTTCGGCGTAGACACCCTCTTCCGGGCGTCCGAGGTGCGAGGCGAGAAACACCTTCGCGCCCTTCGACAATGCGAGCTTGATGGTCGGCAGAGACGCGCGGATGCGCGCATCGCTCGTGACCTTGCCGCCCTCGATCGGAACATTGAGGTCTTCGCGAATCAGGACCCGCTTGCCAGCGAGGTCCTGGTCCGCCATGCGCAGCAATTTCACGCGGCGCGCCTTACGAGGCCTTCGACCACGCGATCGTGGTGTCCAGCATGCGATTGCTGAAGCCCCACTCGTTGTCGTACCACGAGCACACCTTGACGAGCGTTCCCTCGCTGACACGCGTCAGCGTGGAGTCGTAGGTCGAAGAGGCCGGATCGTGGTTGTAGTCGATCGAGACGAGCGGCTTGTCCGTGTACGCGAGCACGCCCTTCATGGCGCCTTCCGCGGCTTCCTTCACGAACTTGTTGATCTCTTCCACCGTGGTCGCGCGCTTCGCGACGAACGAGAGGTCGACGAGCGACACGTTGATGGTCGGGATGCGGATCGCGAAGCCGTCGAGCTTGCCCTTGAGTTCGGGCAGCACGAGGCCGACCGCGGCCGCAGCTCCGGTCTTCGCCGGGATCATCGACATCGTGGCGGAACGCGCACGGCGGATGTCCTCGTGATAGACGTCCGTGAGGCGCTGATCGTTCGTGTACGCATGGATCGTGGTCATCAAACCACTGACGATGCCGATCTTGTCGTTGAGCACCTTCGCGAGCGGCGCGAGGCAGTTCGTCGTGCACGAGGCATTCGAGATCACGGTGTGCGAGGACTTCAGCACGTCGTGGTTCACGCCGTAGACGACCGTCGCATCGACGTCTTTTCCACCCGGCGCCGAGATGATCACTTTCTTCGCGCCGCCGGCGAGATGCTTGCCCGCATCGGCCTTGGTCGTGAAGAAGCCGGTCGATTCGAACACGTATTCAGCGCCCACCGACGCCCAGTCGATCTTCGCGGGGTCGCGCTGCGCGAACACCTTGATCTTGTCGCCGTTCACGACGATCGCATCGCCTTCGACGCTGACCTTGCCCGGGAATTTGCCGTGCGCGGTGTCGTACTGCGTGAGGTGCGCATTCGTCTGCGCGTCGCCGAGGTCGTTCACCGCGACGATCTGGATTTCATTGTTCCGGTTGGACTCGTACAACGCACGCAGGATGTTGCGACCGATACGTCCGTAACCGTTGATACCTACTTTGATGGCCATCTGTCCCAATCCCCTTGGCTGTAAATCAGTACGAAAGAATCTGTTCGACCTGCGCTTTGACTTCCGCGCTGGTCAATCCGAAATGCTTGAAGAGATCCGGGCCCTTGCCCGATGCGCCGAACTGGTCGATGCCGAGCACGCGGCCCGAACTACCGACATAGCGCCACCACGACTGCGTCGAGCCCGCTTCGACCGCGAGGCGGCGCGTGCACGACGCGGGCAGCACGCTCTCGCGATACGGCGCCGGCTGCGCATCGAACGCTTCGCAGCAGGGCATCGACACGAGCCGCACGCGTTTGCCCGCGGCCTGCAGTTCCTTGACGGCTTCGGCCGCGAATCCGACTTCCGAACCCGTCGCGATGACGATTGCTTCGGGCGGACCGTTGCTGTCGATCAGCACGTAGCCGCCCTTGCGCAGCGCGATCAACTGCTCGGGCGTACGCGGAAACTGCGGCAGACCCTGGCGCGTGAAGATCAACGCTGTCGGACCGTTCTTGCGCTCGAGCGCGGCCGCCCACGAAACGGCGGACTCCACCGCGTCGCAGGGACGCCAGATGTGCAGATTCGGAATCGCGCGCAGCGATGCCAGGTGTTCGATCGGCTGGTGCGTCGGACCGTCTTCGCCGAGACCGATCGAATCGTGCGTGTAGACGAGAGTCGTCGGCACGTGCGACAGCGCGGCGAGGCGCACGGCGTTGCGCGCGTAGTCGGAGAACACGAGGAACGTGCCGCCGTACGGGCGGTAACCGCCGTGCTGCGTGAGTCCGTTCATGATCGCCGTCATGCCGAATTCGCGAACGCCGTAATAGACGTAGTTGCCGTGGAAATTCTCGGCGGTGAGGTCGACGGAATCCTTGCGCTTCGTGTTCACGGATCCCGTGAGGTCCGCGGAACCGCCCAACATTTCGGGCATTTTCGGGCCGAGAACATTCAACGTGAGCTGTGAGGACGCGCGCGTGGCCTGCGCACCGGTGACCGCGGCGGCGGCGGCGAGCGCGGCCTGCACGATCTCGGACCAGTCCGCGGGAAGATCGCCCTTCATGCGGCGCTCGAACTCCGCGCCGGCTTCCGGGTGCTCGCGTTTGTAGCGCTTGAATATGCGCGTCCACTTTTTCTCGGAAGCGGCGCCCGCTTCGCGGTGATCCCACGCGGCACGGATGTCCGCCGGAATCTCGAACGGCGGGTGATCCCAGCCGAGCGTCTTGCGCGCGTTCGCGACTTCGTCGGGGCCGAGCGCCTCGCCGTGCGCGGACTTCGTGCCCTGCTTGTTGGGCGCGCCCCAGCCGATGATGGTCTTCGTGCAAATCAGCGACGGCTGATCCTTCTTCGCACGCGCCTTCTTGAGCGCGGCGGCGACGGCTTCGGGGTCGTGGCCGTCGACATTGCGCACGACGTGCCAGCCGTAAGCCTCGAAGCGCTTCGGCGTGTCGTCGGTGAACCAGCCCGCGACCTTGCCGTCGATCGAGATGCCGTTGTCGTCGTAGAACGAGATCAGCTTGCCCAACTTCCAGTAGCCGGCGAGCGAAGCCGCTTCGTGCGAGATGCCTTCCATGAGGCAGCCGTCGCCGAGGAAGCAGTACGTGTGGTGGTCGACGAGCGTCAGACCTTCCTTGTTGTACTGCGTGGCTAACAACTTCTCGGCGAGCGCCATGCCCACCGCGTTCGCGAAACCCTGGCCGAGCGGGCCGGTGGTGGTTTCGATGCCCATCTCGAGGTCGCGCTCGGGGTGACCCGCGGTGCGCGAACCCAGTTGCCGGAAGTTCCGCAGCTCATCGATCGTGACCGGGTAACCGCTCAGGTGGAGCAGCGAATACAGCAGCATCGAACCGTGGCCGTTCGAGAGCACGAACCGGTCGCGGTTCCACCACTTCGGATTGCCCGGGTTGTGCTTGAGCACGTGGCGCCAGAGCACCTCGGCGATATCGGCCATGCCCATCGGCGCCCCGGGGTGTCCCGAGTTCGCGGCCTGGACGGCGTCCATGGAGAGAGCGCGGATCGCGTTGGCGAGCAGGCGCTGGGTGGGGGTGTTTGCCGGGGTATCCATAAAGGGCGCGCATTGTCCGCTACGCGCCCCGCTGGGGGCAACCTTGATCCCATTGAAAAAGGCTGTTCAGGGCGTTGTCCGGGAGGACAATTTCCGAAACATCGCGGGCCAAGATCGGGTTTTTCTAGACGCCGCGCTCGGCGAGGACGACCCACTTGTCCGACAGCAGGGGCGTCGAGACGCGGATGATGTCGCGGATCGCGAAGCCCGCCTGCCGGAATTCCTCGCGCAATTCCTGCGTCGAAACTCGCGACAGCGGCGTGCGGCCGAAACCCAGCTTGCCGAACGTGTGAGTGAGCACGTAACGGAACGTGTATTTGTGGCGGTAGTCGACGATCACCCAGCGACGCGAAACGCGCGCGAACTCGCGCAGCATCCGCACACGCGTCCCGGCATCGACGTGCATCATGAAGCGGATGCAGACGACGCAGTCGAGCGAGTCGGGGAGCAGCGGCAACTTCTCGGCGTTGGCCTGGACGTAACCGCGGATCGAGGCCGGGTTGGCGTCGCCCATTCCTTGCGACGTCACGCTCGCGGCCTTCTTCAACATCTCGTGCGAGATGTCGCTGCCGACGATTTCGAAACCCTCGCGCGCGAGCGCGCCCGTGAATCGGCCGGTGCCGCAGGGCAGATCGAGAATGGTGCGCACGCCAGTCGCCTGCGCGAGCGCGCGGCGGATCGCCGCCCATTTGCGCGCATTGCGCTTCTGGCGTTCCGGCGTGCTGAAGCGGTGGAAATCGTAGTCGTCGGCGACCTGGTCGCTGCGGTAGAAATCGCGCTTGTAGTCGTAGCCGTCCTGCCGCGGCCGGCTCGGATCACTCTTGCCGGGTCGTTTCATCTGGGGCGACACTCTAGTGCCCGCTGCGGGCAAGGGAAAGCCTACGCGAAGTCCGACCGAATCCCGCGAGGATTCGTAGGCCGACTCCCACCATTTGTCTGATTTACCAATGTCCTATCGTCGCCAGTTGCCGACGCGGGTTCACATTTTTTCAGCAGTAGTTTGCGACCTGGTTCACCCCATGACAGTCACGTGAAAGATGTCGTGACGCGCATCACCCGGCCCGACGCCCAAGGTTTGTACAGTCCGATTCGATGAGCGCGATCAGAGTCATTCAGTTCACCGACCCGCATCTGTTCGGCGATGCGGCCGCGACGCTGCGCGGGATCAATACCTATGAGTCGCTCGAGCGCACGCTCGCCGACGCGTCGGGTCACATCGCCATGGCGGACGCCGTCCTGGTGACCGGCGATCTCGTGCAGGACGACGCGGGCGGCTACGAACATTTCCGCCGTCTCTTCGCGCGCCTGGGAAAGCCTGTGCTGTGCGTTCCCGGCAACCACGATCTCGTGCCGCAGATGCGCACCGCGCTCGCGGCGCCGCCCTTCGAACTGGACGGACCCGCCGACATCGGCGCCTGGCGCATCGTGCTCATCGACAGCGTCGTCGCCAACCAGGCCGGCGGCCACGTCTCGATCGAACAGCTCACGAAACTCGACGAGGAGCTGGGCCGCGCGCGCCAGCGCCATGCGCTCGTGTGCCTGCATCACCACCCGGTGAACATGCAGAGCCGCTGGCTCGACAAGGTCGGCCTCTCCAACGCCAACGAATTCTGGTCCGTCATCGACAGCCATCCGCAGGTGAAGGCCGTCGCGTGGGGCCACGTGCACCAGCCCTTCGAAGGATCGCGACGCATGGTTCGCCTGCTCGCCACTCCTTCGACCTGCGCGCAGTTCCAGCCACGCTCCAACGATTTCGTCATCGACAACCAGCCGCCCGCCTATCGCCTGCTCACGCTGCACTCCAACGGCGCGATCGATACTGGCGTGCACACTTTGACTGCCGCACAATCCGTGGCATGACCTTCCCTGATGCGTTGCGGCGAGGCCTGACATGCGGCCTCGCCAGCCTGGCCGTGCTCGTTTTCACGGCGGGCCAGACCGAAGCGCGCGGCGAGTCCTCTGTCTGGACCCTCAAGGGCAAGACCAACATCGTCTATCTCGCCGGCTCCGTGCACGCGCTGCCCAAGGAGCACTCGGAGTTTCCGCCCGCGCTCGAGCGTGCGTACGCCGCGGCGGATGCGATCGTCATGGAAGTCGATCTCGACGATCTCGATCCGCTCGAAGCCGTGGAGTTCATCACGTCAAAAGGGACGCTGCCGGCCGGTCAGACACTGGAGCAGATCGTCGGCAAGAAATATTCGAGCGTGGCCGCGCTCGCGGAGTCTCTCGCGGTCCCGGAGGTTGCGATCGCGAAGCTCGAGCCGTGGGCCGCGGCGATGGTGCTCACGCAGTTCGCGCTCATGAAGTCCGGCTTCGAGGCGGAGCTCGGCATCGACATGCAGCTCGTCGGCCGTGCACGCGCCGACGGCAAGAAGATCGACGGCCTCGAAACCGTCGTCGATCAACTGAGTGTTTTCGACGACCGCACCTTTGCCGAGCAGACACAATTCTTGCTCGACTCCACGGAAGACGCGCCGGAACTCCCGGACGATCTCGATCGTCTCGTCGCCGCGTGGCGGACGGGCGACCTCGCCGCGCTCGAAAAGGAATTCCTGAAGGAACGCGCCCGGACACCTGCGCTCTACGACGCATTGCTAGGGGCGCGCAACCGCAAGTGGTTGCCGCAGATCGAAGCGCTGCTCGACGACGACCGCGACTATCTCGTGGTGGTCGGTGCACTGCATTTCGTCGGTGACGACGGATTGATCGCGCTGCTGAGGAAGGCCGGGCATCCGCCCCTGCCGCTCGCGGGCGAACCGGCCACAACGTCTCCGCGCTGACGCGATGCGCAGCTTCGCGATCTTCGCAGCGCTGATCGCATTGGCGCTCGCCGGCATCGCCGCGTTCGCCTACCCCGCCTGGCTCGCGACGCAGGCGATGGGCCTCGACTTCAAGTTTCACCGCGTCGCGAGCCGCATCGCGATGCTGACTTTCCTCGTGGGATTTTTCGTCGTCGCGAAGCGATTGCGCGTCACGGATCGCGCGAGTCTTGGGTTTGCGCTGCCCGCGCCAGCGTTCTTCGCCGAGCTCGCGAAGGCGCTGGTGCTCGGCGCCGTGCTCATGCTTCCCGTGCTCGCGACGATGGTCGCTCTCGACATGCGCGAGCTGAAGCCCGGGCTCTCGCTGTCTGCCGGCGATTGGGGCGGCATCGTCGCGATGGGGCTCGGCACCGGTCTCGTCGTCGCGTTCATCGAGGAAACCGCGCTGCGCGGCGTCATGCACACAGCGATCGCGCGCGAGTCGGGCGCGGTCTGGGCGGTCGTGCTCGTGTCGCTGGTCTACGCCGCCACGCACTTCCTCGGCAAGGCGCGCATCCCGCCGGATCAGATCGGGCCGGGAAGCGGCATCGAGATGCTGTCGCTGATGCTCACGGCGTTCGCGAACTTCGGACGTATCGCGGACGCCTTCCTGTGCCTCGCGGCGGTCGGCGTGTTGTTAGGCGTCGTGCGGCATCTGACCGGCAACGTCGCGGCCTGCATCGGGTTGCACGCGTCGTGGGTCGCGATCATCTACGCCGTGCGCGAGACGTCCGAGCGTCGCGAGACCGAGCCGGTGGCGTGGCTCATGAGCGATTACGACGGGTTCATCGGGTGGATGGTGCTGGCGTGGACGGTCGTGATCGGGTTGGCGCTGTGGTGGTGGTACCGCCGTAAAGGGAGTCGGAAAATGGGGACATTCCCCGTTTCCTAGCAAAAGGGGACGGACCT
>JAYTOK010000139.1:0-5662 GCA_043747835.1 Pseudomonadota bacterium
ACGCCGCGAAGTGCGCGTGCGAACGACTTGGTGTCGAGCCCGACTTCGCGCTGATTCACGATCGAACGCTTGTTGGTGTGCAGGAATTCGATCGGATCCTCGATGGTCACGATGTGATCCGAGGAAACCTCGTTACGATGATTGATCATCGCCGCGATCGAAGTGGACTTGCCCGAACCTGTCGCACCCACCATCAGGATGAGCCCGCGCTTCATCATGATGAGGTCCTTGAACATGTCAGGCAGGCCGAGCTGGTCGAGCTTGGGCATGTCGGCGCTGATGTAACGCAGCACCATGGCCGGATAACCACGCTGGTAGAACACGTTGACGCGGAAGCGCCCGAGGCCGGGCTCGGAGATCGCGAAGTCGATTTCCAGCTCGCGCTTGAAGCTTTCCAGCTGGTCGGTGGTCATGAGGCCATACGCCGCCTGGCGGACAGTCTCGGGCGTCAGGACCTGCTTGTTGATGGGCAGGATGGAGCCTTCGATCTTCACCTTGATCGGTGAATTCGACGTGAAGAACAGGTCGGACGCCTTGCGCTCGACCATGAGCTTGAACAGCGGCCGGGTGTTGAGCACCATCGGTGCGCCGTCGCCCGGTTCCTTGACCTCAATGGTTTCCACGAACTTTTCGTTCACCGCTGCCATATCCGCCCTTGGGGTCTTCAAAATCTTGAGCTAGTTAGAACGAACGGCCCTGTTGTTCTTCATCGACCATCGACAGCGTGCCACCGTCGTCGAGATTCTTGATCTCGCGTTTGCTCTCGAGCTTGATACGCAGGCGCAGCTCGTTCTTCGAGTCGGCGTTGCGCAACGCATCTTCGTACGAGATGAAGCCGGCTTCATACAGTTCGTAGAGCGCCTGGTCGAAGGTCTTCATGCCGACGCGGTTGGAGCGCGACATGACTTCCTTGATCTCCTGGACCTTGCCCTTGAAGATCAGGTCCTGGATCAGTGGCGAATTCAGCATGATTTCCATCGCCGCGACGCGTCCGGCGCCCGCTTCGCGCGGAACGAGCCGCTGTGAAACCAGCGCGCGGATGTTGAGCGACAGGTCCATGAGCAGCTGTTCGCGCCGCTCGTCGGGGAAGAAGTTGATGATGCGGTCGAGCGCCTGGTTGGAGCTGTTTGCGTGCAGCGTCGCCAGCACCAGGTGACCGGTCTCGGCGAACTGGATACCGTATTCCATCGTCTCGCGATCGCGGATTTCGCCGATCAGGATGACGTCGGGAGCCTGGCGCAGCGTGTTCTTCAGCGCCGTGTGCCAGTTGTCGGTGTCGACGCCGACTTCGCGGTGCGTGATGACGCAGCCCTTGTGCTGGTGCACGTATTCCACCGGATCTTCGATGGTCACGATGTGGCCGCGGGTCTTCTCGTTGCGGTAGCCGACCATCGCGGCGAGCGACGTCGACTTGCCCGAACCCGTGCCACCCACCAGGATCACGAGGCCGCGCTTGGAGAGCACGACTTCCTTGAGGATGGGCGGCAGCTCGAGCTCTTCGAGCGTCGGAATCTTGGAATTGATGAGGCGGATGACGCAGCCGGTATTGCCCTGCTGCACGAAAGTGTTCACGCGGAAGCGGCCGATGCCCGGCGGCGCGATCGCGAAATTACATTCCTTGGTGGCGTCGAATTCCTTCGTCTGGCGGTCGTTCATGATGGAACGCACCAGCACCGCCGATTGTTCGCCGGTCAGCGCGCGTTCGGACTGCGGACGCACTTCGCCGTCGATCTTGATCGCCGGCGGGAAACCAGCCGTGATGAAAAGATCGGATGCCTTCTTGTCGACCACGCGACGAAGAAGATCCTGCATCAGCTTGATACCTTGTTCTCTGTCCATCGCGGTTACCTATCTCTTACGCCGCGTAACGGCGCCTTTTCATGCACCCGGTTTGCGTCCGCAAACCGGTTTTGAATCCCGAGCGCAGCTCGAATCACAGAGCGTCTTTGTTGGTGGCCTTGTAGCGCGCTTCTTCCTTGCTCACGACACCTTTCGCAACGAGTTCGGTGAGGCACTGGTCGAGCGTCTGCATGCCGACCGCGCCGCCGGTCTGGATGGCTGAGAACATCTGCGCGATCTTGCCTTCGCGAATGAGATTACGGATGGCCGGTGTGCCGATCATGATCTCGTGCGCGGCGATGCGTCCGCCGCCGTTGCGCTTGAGCAAGGTCTGCGAGATCACGGCACGGAGTGACTCCGACAACATCGCGCGTACCATTTCCTTTTCCTGCGCCGGGAACACGTCGACCACGCGGTCGATTGTCTTGGCGGCCGAGCTCGTGTGCAGCGTGCCGAACACGAGGTGTCCGGTTTCAGCGGCGGTGAGCGCGAGGCGAATGGTCTCGAGGTCGCGCATTTCGCCGACCAGGACCACGTCCGGGTCTTCGCGCAGCGCCGATCTCAAAGCTTCGGAGAAGCCGAGAGTATCCCGGTGCACTTCGCGCTGGTTCATGAGGCAGCGTTTGCTCTCGTGAACGAACTCGATCGGGTCCTCGATCGTGATGATGTGATCGGGACGGTTGTCATTGCAGTGGTTCACCATACCCGCGAGCGTGGTGGACTTGCCCGAACCGGTGGGGCCGGTGACCAGCACGAGGCCGCGCGGCAGCATGCACAGGTCGCGGAAAATCTTCGGCGCGGCCAGGTCGTCCAGCGACAGGATGACCGAGGGAATATTGCGGAACACGGCGCCAGCGCCGCGATTCTGGTTGAACGCATTGACGCGGAAGCGAGCGAGTTTGGGGATCTCGAACGAAAAATCCGTCTCGTAGAATTCTTCGTAATTCTTGCGCTGCTTGTCGTTCATGATGTCGTACACCATGCCGTGCACTTCCTTGTGGGTAAGCGCGGGCATGTTGATACGTTTCATGTCGCCGTCGACACGGATCATCGGCGGCACGCCAGCGGACAGGTGCAAGTCCGAGGCGTTATTCTTCACGGCAAATGCAAGCAGCTGAGCGACGTCGACGGCCATGCGGTGTCCCTTGAAAAACGCCGCTGAGTATAGACCCGGGTATCAGTGATCAATATGTTATCCCGTCCGCAGAATTGCTCGGACAGCGCGCGAGCTGTTCGGGAGCGCATCGCGAGCGCCGCCCGAGCCGCCGGCCGAAGTGTCGATTCCGTCACGCTTCTGGCGGTTTCGAAGGGCCAGAGCGCCGCAGCAATTGACTCCGCCGCGCGCGCCGGCATCGAACACTTCGGTGAGAACTTTCTACAAGAAAGCCTTCCGAAGATCACCGAGCTCGAGGGTCGCGAGCTGTGCTGGCATTTCATCGGCGGCCTGCAGGCTAACAAGACGCGTCCCGTCGCCGAGCACTTCGCATGGGCGCACAGCATCGATCGACTGAAGATCGCGGAGCGGCTGGCCGCGCAGCGGCCGCATCACGCACCACCGCTCAACGTCTGCCTGCAGTTGCACGTCGGCGGCGAAGCCAGCAAGGGCGGCGTCGAAGCGGCCGACATGTCGGCACTCGCCCAGGCGGTGCGCGCGCTGCCGAACCTCGCACTGCGCGGCCTCATGAGCATGCCGCCGGCCGAAGAGGATGTCGCCCGACAGCGTCAGTGGTTTCGCGAAACCCGCCAGGTGTTCGACTATCTCAACGAGCGCGGCATGGGCCTCGACACTCTCTCGATGGGAACCAGCGCGGACTTCGAGGCCGCGATTGCCGAAGGCGCCACCATCGTGCGCGTGGGGACGGCGATCTTCGGGCCGCGTAAATAGTCGCCGCGGATTGTCACTACAATAACGCCCCATCATGACCATCAAAGCAGCCTTCATCGGGGGCGGAAACATGGGCGGTGCGTTGATTCGTGGGCTCATCGCCCGCGGACTCGCGCCGCAGAACATCAGCGTCGGCGAAGCGTACGAGGCGCGACGCGGCCAGCTCGCGAACGAGCTCGGCGTGCACGTCACGGCCGACAACCGCGAAGCCGTCGATGGAGCGGGCGTGGTGGTGCTCGCGGTGAAGCCGCAGGACATGGCCGACACCACCCAGGCGCTCGCCCCCATGCTCGCCGCGAACCAGCCACTGGTGTTGTCGATCGCCGCGGGCATCCGCGTGGCCGACATCGCGCGCTGGTGCGGAGCGGGCATTGCGGTCGCGCGCGCCATGCCGAATCGACCCGCGCTCAATGGTGCGGGCGCCACCGGCATTTATGCGCCGGTATCGCTGAGCGACACGCACCGCGCGATCGCCGCGGAGATTCTCGGCGCGGTCGGCACCACTGTGTGGGTGCTGGAGGAAGACGCGCTCGACATCGTCACGGCGCTGTCCGGCAGCGGTCCCGCGTACTTCTTCCTGCTCGCGGAGCTCATGGCCGATGCGGGCGTGCAGCTCGGCCTGGAGCGCGCCAGCGCGCGCGAGCTCGCGGTGCAAACTCTGTACGGCTCGGGACTCATGGCGCGCGCCAGCGATGGAGACCTCGCGCGGCTGCGCGCCGAGGTCACCTCGAAGGGCGGTACCACCGAGGCCGCAGTGCGCACGTTCGACGCCGCGAATCTGCGTGCTATCGTTGAGACTGCGCTGACCGCCGCAGCCGATCGCGGCCGCGAGATGGCGCGCGCCTTTGGAGACAAATCGCGCCCATGAATGCCCTGCACTTCCTGCTCGACGCGCTGCTGACGCTGTACCTCTACGTGCTCATCCTGCGCTTCGTCATGCAGCTCACGCGCGCGGACTTCCGCAATCCGCTCGCCCACGCGGTGCTCATCGCGACCAATCCCGTGATCATGCCGCTGCGCAGGATTTTTCCGCCGATTGGCAAAGTGGATAGCGCGTCGGTGCTCGCCATCATCCTGGTGACCGCGGCGACGATCGGCGTGCTCGAGCTGCTCGATGAAGACCGCATCGTCGTGTTAGATCCGATCACCTGGGTGGTGGCGACGGCGCTCCTGCTGTTGCGCGCATTCATCGTGTTCTTCATGGGCGCCATCATGATCTACGCGCTGCTGACCTGGGTCGTCCCCGCGGGATACAACCCGACGATGGCGTTGCTCGGCACCGTCTGCGAACCCGTGTTACGGCCATTTCGCCGGTTGATTCCACCCATCGGCGCGATCGATCTTTCCGCGTTGTGGGCGCTGCTCGCGCTCGGCGTGTTGCTTCGTCTGCTGAACCTCGCTTAGTTACAGTCACTTAAGAGACTGTCCCGACGTCGCGCCGCATGCATGAAATGCGCGTGAATGGCGAAGATTCGTACAGCGTGCGAGCGTTTTTTTCTCGCGCCACACACGCACCGCGCACACGACATGTGCGCGCGACCCTAGAAAACAAGGCATTTGCAGCATTGCTGTGCGTAAAAATTCGTTTGCGAACGGGAAATGCTGTGATATGTTGCGCGCCGAATCGCGAGATAGCGGAGCATTTTTTCCGCTGAACTTTTTCACTGAGGAGTCGAGCTAATGGCAAAGAAAGGTGGCGCACCGACGAAGTCTGAAATCGTGGCAACGATCTGCAAGGACAGCGAGCTGTCGCGCAAGCAGGTCGCCGCGGTGTTCGAGTCACTCAACGGCATCATCAAGAAGAGCCTGCGTGGCCCCGGCCTGTTCACGCTGCCCGGCCTTCTCAAGATGAAGGTTGTGAAGAAGCCCGCCACGAAGGCGCGCGAAGGCATCAACCCGTTCACGAAGGAAAAGATGGTTTTCAAGGCGAAGCCGGCC
>JAYTOK010000140.1:0-1513 GCA_043747835.1 Pseudomonadota bacterium
GCGGGCGCCGCCCACATCCACATCGGCATCGCCTGGCTCGAGTCGCTGGCGTTCGACCACGTCAAGGCGATCGGCGAGAACGTGCTGATCATCGGCGTCGGCAACACCGCGATGGACTGCTGCCGCAGCTCGCTGCGCCTCGGTGCGAAGAGCGTGAAGGTGATGGCGCGCAAGCCGCGGCAGTTCTTCAAGGCCTCGGCCTGGGAGCTCGAGGACGCCGAGGAAGAGAACGTCCAGATCGTCGTCAACCGCTCGCCGAAGAGTTTCGTCGTCGAGGGCGGCAAGCTCAAGGGCATGATGTTCGACGTCATGGAATACGAGGTCGACGCGAGCGGCCGCATCATCGCCGAGCGCGTCGCGAGCGAGGAGTTCCTGCCCGCGGACGACGTGATTCTCGCGATCGGCCAGGAAAACGCGTTCCCGTGGATCGAGCGCGACCTCGGCATCGAGTTCGACAAGTGGGACGTACCGAAAGTCGATGCGACTACGTTCGAGGGCACCCGCCCCGGCGTGTTCTTCGGCGGCGACGCCGCGTTCGGGCCGAAGAACATCATCTGGGCGGTCGAGCACGGCCATCAGGCCGCGATCTCGGTCCACCAGCATTGCCAGGGGCTGTCCGCTGCGGATCGGCTCCCGCCCGGCGTGAACCTGCAGAGCCGCAAGATGGGCATGCACGAATGGTCGTATTCGAACGAATACAGCGCCGTCGAGCGGCGCCTGATGCCACACGTCTCGCTGAAGGAACGCTTCAAGAAGATCAACATCGAGGTCGAGCTCGGCTTCACGGCCGAGCAGGCCGTCGAGGAAGTGCAGCGCTGCCTCAACTGCGATGTCCAGACCGTGTTCGAGGCGAAGCTCTGCATCGAGTGTGACGCCTGCATCGACATCTGTCCGGTCGACTGCCTGACGATGACGCCCGACGGCGAGGAAGCCGAATTGCGCACGCGCCTGAAGGCGCCGGCGGTGAACGTCACCCAGGCGCTCTACGTCAGCGCGCCGCTGAAGCACACCGGACGCGTGATGGTGAAGGACGAGGACGTCTGTGTGCACTGCGGGCTCTGCGCCGAGCGCTGCCCCACGGCCGCTTGGGACATGCAGAAGTCCACCGTCAAATGGCCGCGTGCCGCGGACCAGCCCTCCGCGACGGCCGCGGCCAGCCTCAAGAGCGCCTGAGGCCACGCGAAGAGAGCCCCATGTCGCCCGCTGCCTCCCGCGTCAACGATTTCGTGATCAAGATCGCCACGGTCAATGGAACCGGCTCGGCGAGCGCCAACTCGCTGCTGATGAAGTCGATCTTCCGCAGCGGCATCCCGGTGATGGGCAAGAACTACTTCCCGTCGAACATCCAGGGCCTGCCGACCTGGTACGAGATCCGCGTCTCGAAGGACGGCTACGTGGCGCGCTCCGGGAAGATCGACATCATGGTGGCGATGAACGCCGAGACCTATGCGCGCGACCTGCGCGACGTGGCGCCGGGCGGCTATCTCCTCTACGACTCGACCTGGCCGCGCCC
>JAYTOK010000141.1:0-1328 GCA_043747835.1 Pseudomonadota bacterium
TGCGACAACTGGTCGTTGACGCCATCGAGCATCACGTACTCGAATGTGACGCTGCGGCCGTTCTGTTCGTCGATGTAGTGCCAGCAGGCCTCGAGCAGCTCGGCGATCGGATGCCGCCGGTTGATCGGCACCAGCTCGTTGCGCAGCGCGTCGTCGGGCGCATGCAGCGACACGGCCAACGCGCAATTGATCTCCTCGGCGAGCTTGTAGATCTGCGGCACGAGGCCCGAGGTGGAGAGCGTGACTCTGCGGCGCGAAATGTCGTAACCGAGATCGTCGAGCATGATGCGGATCGCGGGCACGACGTTGCGGAAATTCGCCAGTGGCTCGCCCATGCCCATCAGCACGACGTTGGTGACCCGCCGGTGACCGTCCGCGTCGAGGCCGAGTTCGCGGTTCGCGAGCCAGACCTGGCCGACGATCTCCGCGGTAGTGAGATTGCGGTTGAAGCCCTGCTGTGCGGTCGAACAGAACGCGCAGTCGAGCGCGCAGCCGACCTGCGACGAGATGCATAGCGTGCCGCGATCGGACTCGGGGATGAACACCGTCTCGAAGGCCTGCGACGACTCGGCACGCAGCAGCCACTTGCGGGTGCCGTCGGACGAGGTGGTCTCGCTGAGGATCTCCGGCGTGCGGATCTCGGCCGCGCGCGTCAGTTCTGCCCGGAAATCGCGCGCGAGGTCGGTCATCTGGTCGAACCGACTCTCACCGCGCTTGTACATCCAGCCCATCAGCTGTCGCGCGCGGAACGGCTTGCTGCCGAGCGTCGCGACGAACGCCTCGAGCTCGGGCTTCGGCAGCCCGAGGAGGTTCGTGGGTGACGCGGTGGCGGAAGGCTGGTCCATTCGGTGTTCGCGGAGGGCGGTGTTCGCGGAGGGCGCGATCGTCGATGCGCTCAGCCGCGCGGGCAGAGCTCCGTCGTGCGGAAGAAATAGGCGATCTCCTGGGCGGCCGTTTCGGCGGCGTCGGAGCCGTGCACGGTGTTCGCCTCGATGCTCTGCGCGAGGTCGGCGCGGATCGTACCCGGCGCTGCCTTCTTCGGGTCGGTGGCACCCATGATTTCGCGGTTCTTCAGGATGGCGTTTTCACCCTCCAGCACCTGCACGACAACTGGGCCGGAGGTCATGTACTTCACCAGGTCCCTGAAAAACGGGCGCTCGCGATGCACGGCGTAGAAGCCCTCGGCCTCGCTCTGGGACAGATGCAGCATGCGCGAGGCGATGATCCGCAGGCCGGCCTGCTCGAAGCGGCGATAGACCTCGCCGATGAGGTTACGGGCCACGCCATCGGGCTTGACGATCGAGAAGGTACGCTCCAGCGCCATGCTA
>JAYTOK010000142.1:0-62312 GCA_043747835.1 Pseudomonadota bacterium
AGGGACGAAAACAATGGCACGTCTGGTCTTAAGCCTGGATAACCAGGTCCTCGCCGAATACAACATGAACAAGGAGCGGTACACCATTGGCCGGCTCCCCGACAACGACATCCGCATCGACAACTCGGCGGTGTCGGGTCATCACTCGCTGATCATCAACATCCTCAACGACTCGTTCCTCGAGGATCTGAACAGCACCAACGGCACGTACGTGAACGGCAAGCTCATCAAGAAGCATGCGATGCAGCACGGCGACGTCGTGACGGTGGGTCACCACCAGCTGCGTTTCGTCGAAGACGACGAGGCCCAGGACGAATTCGAAAAGACGATGGTCATCCAGCCGTCGTCGCGCCCCGCCGCCGAGAAGATGCAGGCGGCCAAGGATCGGGCCGAGAAGGTTTCTGCGGACGTGTCGGCGAGCGGCATGCGCAAGGGTCTCGACGGCAAGACGCCGGTCAAGAAGGCCAAGCTGCAGGTGCTCTCCGGTTCCTTCGCGGGCCGCGAACTCGAATTGAGCAAGGCGCTCACGACGCTGGGACGTCCCGGCATCCAGGTCGCCGCGATCACGCGTCGCCAGGATGGCTACTTCATCGTGCACGTCGACAGCGACACGCCGAACAACTACCCGCTCGTGAACGGCACGGCGATCGGTAGTCAGGCGCGGAAGCTCACCGACAACGATGTGATCCAGCTTGCGGGTGTGAAGATGGGCTTCTTCGAAGTCTGAGACGGCAGGGGTCAGTCCCCAATTTCGTTTCACGGACGCCGGCCCTTGGCCGGCGTTTTCCGTTGTGGGGCGCAGCCCCTGGGGAGTGGAATGTCCCTATTCGAACCGCGAGCTATTTCAGCTCGAGCGGCACGCGCTGGCTCACGCCGCACAGCAGTTCGTAAGGAATCGTTCCGGCCTGCACCGCGACTTCTTCGACGGGCAGGCCTTCGCCCCAGATGACCGCCTTGCTTCCGATCACCGCCTTCGGAGCGTCGGTCACATCCACCGCGATCATGTCCATCGAGACGCGACCGACGAGGTCGTAGCGTGTGCCGCCGATGAGCACTGGCGCGCCGCTCGGAAGCGCGCGCGGCACGCCATCGCCATAGCCGGCGGAGACGATGGCGATTGCGCTATCGCGCTTCGCCCGCCATGCGCCCGCATAACCGACCGTCTCACCTTGCTTGACCTCGCGCACCGTGAGCACCGTGCTCTCGAGCGTCATCACGGGCTTGAGCCCGTGCGCGTACGAGGTCTGGTTGGCGAAGGGCGAAACGCCGTAGAGCGCGAGGCCGGGGCGCACCCAGTGTCCCTGCGCTTTCGGCGTGGTCAGGATGGCCGCGGAATTGCCGATGCTCGTGGCGAGGCCTTGCGGGCCGGCGGCACCTGCCGCGGAGAGCGCCGACTCGAATCGGTTCAGCTGCAGGCCGGTCATCGGCTCACCCAACTCGTCCGCTCGCGCCAGATGCGTCATCACCCGGATTTCGAGCGCGGGCACCGTGAGCGCGCGGAGCCGCGCGAGCGCCGGCGCGAACGCTTCCGGCCGGAAGCCCAGGCGGTTCATGCCCGTGTCCATCTTGATCCAGACCGTGAATCGCTCCGCGCCGCGATGCGCCTCGAGTAGTTTGATCTGCAATGGATCGTGGACCACGAGCTCGAAGCGGTGGCGCGCCGCTTCGGCCAGTTGCTCGGCGCTGAACACGCCTTCGAGCAGCACGATGGGGGCTCGCACCCCCGCGCCGCGCAGTTCGATTCCCTCCTCCAGCCTCGCGACGGCGAACGCATCCGCGTCCGCGAGCGCGAGAGCCGTCGAGACGAGACCGTGGCCATAGGCATTTGCCTTCACGACGGCCATGACCTTCGAGCCCGGCGCGTACGCTCGAATCGTCCCCAGGTTGTGGCGCAACGCCGCGGTGTCGATCAGCGCGCGGAGCAGGCGCTTCAACGCATGATTCCTTCGCCGTACGCCGGATCCGCGTAGTTCTCGAAGCGCGCGTTGGCGCCGCGGAAGGTCAACCGGATATCGCCGGTTTCACCGTTACGGTGTTTCGCGAGATCGATCTCGGCGACGCCCTTCTTCGGCGTGTCCTTGTTGTAGACCTCGTCGCGGTAGATGAGCAGGATCATGTCCGCGTCTTGCTCGATCGCGCCCGATTCGCGTAAATCCGACATCACCGGCTTCTTGTTCTCCCGCTGCTCCACGCCGCGATTCAACTGCGACAGCGCGATCACCGGGCAGTGCAACTCCTTCGCCAGCGCCTTGAGTCCGCGCGAGATCTCCGAGATCTCCGTCGCGCGATTCTCTTTCGTGCCGGGCACCGTCATGAGCTGTAGATAGTCGACCACGATCAGGTCTAGCCCGTGCTCGCGCTTGATGCGCCGCGAACGCGCACGCAACTCCGTCGGCGTCAGCGCCGGCGTGTCGTCGATGAAGATCTTCGCGTCCTGCAACTGTTTGGTGGCGCCGGACAGGCGATCCCAATCCTCGTCAGTCAGCTTGCCGCTGCGAATGTTGTTGAGGGGCACGCTACCGACCGACGAGAGCATTCGGGTCAGGATCTGGTCCGCGGGCATTTCGAGCGAGAAGATCGCGACGGAAGCCCGGATGCCTTCCTTGAGCGCCGCGTTCTCGGCCATGTTGATCGCGAGCGTGGATTTTCCCATCGAGGGACGACCCGCGACGATCAGCAGATCGCCGCCGCGCAATCCTCCGGTCTTCGAATCGAAGTCGATGAAGCCGGTAGGCAGACCGCGGGGCTTGTTGGGATTTCTGTAGAGGTCGTCGATCTGATCGATCAACGCGGGCAGCGACTGCTTCGCGCTCACATACCCCTTGCCGCGCGAGCTGCCTTCGGCAATCGCGAAAATGCGGCGCTCGGCACGCTCCACGAGATCGCGCGCCGGTTCGCCTTCCTCGCTCCACACGGAGCTCGCGATTTCGCCGCCCGCGCTCACGAGCTCGCGCAACAACGCGCGCTCCTTGATGATCTCGGCGTACGCGCGCGCATTCGCGGCGCCTGGCGTGTCGCGCGTCAGCGTGCCGAGATACGCGAGGCCGCCGGCTTCGTTGAGCTTGCCGAGACGCGCGAGATGTTCGGAGACCGTGACCGGATCGCAGGGCTGTGCTTCGCCGGCGAGAGACGCGATGCTTTCGAAGATGAGCGTGTGATCGGGGCGGAAGAAGTGTTCGGCCCTCACGACATCGCCGACGTTGTCCCAGGCCGACTTGTCGAGCATGAGCCCGCCCAACACGGCCTGCTCCGCTTCGATCGAATGCGGCGGGGCGCGCAGATCGCTCGGACCGGAAGACTCGCGGCGAAACTTGGGCGTGCTCGACATGGACTGGCTCCCTCGCGTGGACGCGAGCATTTTCCTCTCGGCCGCGCCGGTCGACCAGACTAATTTCTCGCGATCCGCATCGCCAAGCCCTCAAAAGAAAACGGCGCCCGAGGGCGCCGTTTCCTGAAGCATCAAGAAGATCGCTTCTATTCTTCAGTCTTCAGTCGCGTGACTTCGGCGGTGATGACCACTGGCAGCTGCACGTCGATGTCGGTGTGCAGATGCAGCGCCACCACGTGCTCGCCGACCGTGCGCAAGGGACCTGTGGGCAGACGCACTTCGGCGCGCGCCAGCTTGTGACCGGCCTTCGTGCACGCCTCGGCGATGTCCGACGTTCCGATCGAGCCGAACAGTTTGCCTTCGGTGCCGGCCTTCGCCGTGATCTCGAGCTTGAAGTCCTTGAGCGCAGCGGCGCGGCTTTCCGCGTCCTTGAACTGGTCCTTTGCAACCTTCTCGAGGTCGGCGCGACGCGCCTCGAACTTCTTCACGTTGTCGGGAGTGGCGAGCGTGGCCTTGCCCTTGGGCAGCAGGAAGTTGCGGCCGTAGCCCGACTTCACTTTCACGCGGTCGCCGATGTTTCCAAGGTTTGCCACCTTGGTGAGCAGAATGACGTCCATGCTTTATCTCAATGCTGATCGGTGTAAGGCAGCAGCGAGAGGTAGCGGGCGCGTTTGATCGCGGACGCGAGCTGTCGCTGGTAGAACGCCTTCGTGCCGGTGATGCGGCTCGGGACGATCTTGCCCGTCTCGGTGATGTACTGCTTGAGCGTGGCCAGATCCTTGTAGTCGATCTGCTTCACGCCTTCGGCGGTGAAACGGCAGAACTTGCGACGGCGCGAGAAGGAGCGGTTTCCACCGGCTCCACCACCACCACCACCGGGGCCACTGCGACGCGGTTTGTCGTCTTTCATCAGGCGTTCACTCCCATGTCGTCGTCGTCACCACCGAAGGAATCTTCACGGCGTGCGCGAGGCCCGCCTTCCTTCTCTTCCTGCGCAGCCTTCGCCATCGGCGACGGCTCGGTCACGGGCTCGTCCATGTTGACGACGAGGTGACGCAGAACGGCGTCCGAGAAACGGAACGCGCCGGTGAGCTCGGCAAGGGTTTTCTGATCGGTTTCGACGTTCAGCAGCACGTAGTGCGCCTTGTGAACCTTCGAGATCGGGAAAGTGAGCTGGCGACGGCCCCAGTCCTCGAGACGGTGCACGGTGCCACCACCGGCGGAAATCATTCCGCGGTAGCGCTCGATCATGGCGGGGACTTGTTCGCTCTGGTCCGGATGGACCAGGAACACGATTTCGTAATGCCTCATGGTTGTTCCTTATGGGTGAAGCCACCCACCTGAGGTTGGCGGTGTGGCAAGGGGATCAAAATCGGGCGCGAACAATACTCAACGCGCCTCGCACAAGCAAGCGAGAAATCCGGGCGTCCGCCCGATTTTTCAACTACTTACGAGCCAGGCGCTGTCGAACCGACTCGTAGAGCAGCATTCCGGTGGCCACGGACACGTTCAGGCTCTCGACCGCGCCCACTTGCGGCAGCCGGACCAGGAAATCGCAGGTGTCACGCGTGAGCTGACGCAGGCCCGAGCCCTCGGCTCCCATGACCAACGCCACCGGCCCCGTCAGGTCCGCCTCGTGCGCGAGCTTGGGCGCTTCCGCATCCGTGCCGACGATCCACAGCCCGGCGTCCTTGAGCAGCCGCAGCGTGCGCGCCAGGTTCGTCACGATAGCCAGCGGAGTCGTCTCCGCCGCGCCGGCGGCCACCTTGCGCACGGTCGGGGTCATCTGCACTGCGCGATCCTTCGGGATCACGACGGCCAGCGCACCACAAGCGTCCGCGGTGCGCAGGCAGGCGCCCAGGTTGTGGGGGTCCTGCACGCCGTCCAGCACGAGCACCAACGGCTGCTCCTTCGCTTCGAGCTTCGCGGCAATGCCCGCGACGAGTTCGTCCTCGTGCCAGGGCGGCAACGGCTGGACGTCGGCGAAGACGCCCTGATGCACGGCGTCGCCGAACAACTGCTTGAACACGGCCGGCGATGCGCGCTTCACCGACTTGCCGGCTTTCTGCGCGAGCGTCATGAGTTCCGCGACTCGCGGTTCGGAACGGCCTTCGACAATAGTCACGTTGCCGATGCGCGCGCCATGTCGCGTGAGCAGCGCACGCACCGCGTGCAATCCGTACACCTTCTCCAAACGAATACCCTTCCTGACTAGTTCTGTCGCCGCTTGCGGCGCTGCGAGGGATGGCGCGACTTCTGCGCCGGTCGGTGCGCCGATCTCTGCGTCGATTTTTGGGGCGACTTCTGCATCTTCGGGCCCTTGCCCTCTTCGACTTCGACGAGCGTGAGATCGACGAGACCCTCGATCGGGTTCACGCTGGTCACGATCACGTGCACCTTCGACCCCAGCGCGAGGCGCCGCTTGCTCGCACGTCCGACCCAGGCCCGGCCACCCGGCTCCATGAGGTATTCGTCGTCGCGCAGCGAATCGATGTGCAACAGGCCGTCGGTGCCGATCGCGGTCAGCTGCACGAACGCGCCGAACTCGACCACGGTCGTGATGAGCCCTTCGAACGTCTGGCCGATGCGGTCGCGCAGGTACACGCACTTGAGCCAGGCATTCACATAACGATCAGATTCGTCCGCGCGCTTCTCGAGCTGCGTGAGCTCGGCGCCCGCGAGTGCGAGCTGCGCGCCGTCGTAACGCTGACCGTACGAGTCGCTCGCCGAGATCAGCGCGCGCAAAGTGCGATGAACGACGAGATCGGGATAGCGGCGGATCGGCGACGTGAAGTGCGCGTAGTGCCCGAGCGCGAGGCCGAAGTGGCCGATGTTGTCGGGTTGATAGACGGCCTGCATCATCGAACGCACGACCAGAGATTCGAGGAACGGCCGCTGTTCGTCGTCGGGAAACCGATCGGTGATCGCGCGGAAATCCCGCGGCGTCACGTCTTCCGGCAGCTCTGCCGCGACACCCAGCGCATTCAGCGTCTCGAGCAGCACATTGATCTTCCGCTCCTCGGGTTTGCCGTGCACGCGATAGAGCGTGCCGACGCCGCGGGATTCGAGCGCGCGCGCGACCGCCACGTTCGCGAGGATCATGCATTCCTCGATGAGCTTGTGCGCCTCGTTGCGCTCGTAGAGGTACACGCGCTGGATGCGTCCGGACGGATCGATGTCGAACTCGGCCTCCGGCGCGTCGAACTCGAGGGCACCGCGCTTGTGGCGCGCCTTGAGCAGCGCGCGATAGACGTCGAGCAGCGGCAGTAGTTTGTCGACGAGCGGACCGAGCTCCGCGCGGACCTCGAGGTTCTCTTCGAACAGCGCGGCGAATGCCTGCGTGTACGTGAGTCGGAACGCCGAGCGCATCACGCCCGGGTAGCACGACGTCTCGAGGAGCACGCCCGTCTTCGACACGATCATGTCGGAAACCAGGCAGAGCCGATCGACGTTCGGTTGCAGCGAACACAGCACGTTCGAGAGCTCGAACGGCAGCATCGGGATCACGCGGGTCGGGAAGTAGACGCTCGTGCCGCGCTCGCGCGCGCTCGCATCGAGCGCCGTTCCGCGGCGCACGTAATAGCTGACGTCGGCAATGGCGACGATGACGCGGAAGCCCTTCGGGTGCGGCTCGGCGTACACCGCATCGTCAAAGTCCTTCGCATCCTCGCCGTCGATGGTAACGAGCGGCAGGTTGCGCAGGTCGACGCGCCTTGCCGCTTCCGCCGGATCCACCTGCGAACCGTACGACTGCGCTTCACGCACGGCTTCGGTCGAGAACTCTTTCGGCAGATCGAAGCGCGCGATCGCGGCTTCGCAGGCGAGCTCGACGGGCTTCTCAGGATCGAGACGCTTCACGATGCGCGCCTGCGGGCTCGCGCCCTGCCCCGCGTAACGCGTGACGGCCGCGATTACCCAGTCGCCGTGCTTCGCATCCGCGAGCTCGTTCGGCGGCACGAGGCAGCGCATGCCGATCCGCCGGTCGGCGGCCGTGACGAACGCGGTGCGCCCGTGCGCTTCGAGCGTGCCGACGAAGGCCTTCGTCGCGTGCTCGAGAATCTTTTCCAGTTTTCCAGAGAAGCGGCCATCGCGGCCGCGCTCGACGGAGACACGCACGCGATCCCCGTGCATGACGCCCGCCATCTGTGGCGGCGGCAGGAAGACGGCCTCTTCCATGCCTTCGACACGCACGAAGCCAAAGCCCGCGCGGTTGGCACTGACGACGCCTTCAGCGACGCCCGCCGGTTTTGAATCCCGGCGCGGGCTTTCATGCCGGCCACCGAACTTTCCATTCTTTCTTTTCAACGTATTTCCAATGAGGTGAAGGCGAACGCCTTCGATTGACAGCTTACAAAGTGGTGCGTACCTTTCGCCGCTCTTTGCACCCTGCCCGGGTGGCGGAATTGGTAGACGCACTAGTTTCAGGTACTAGCGGGTAACACCGTGGAGGTTCGAGTCCTCTTCCGGGCACCACTCTTTCCCTTGTTATTCCAAAGGCTTGCAGACCTGCGGCCGCGCGCCTGCGCGCCGTCCGGGACGCGACCGTAGCACGAATCGGCCGCAGCGCTCGCGGAAGCTTAGGGGCCGCGCTCGATGAACTGGGTCAGTTCGGCATGGGTTTCCCCGATGTGCCGGCGCGTCAGCTCGAAGGCCGCGACTTCATCCCCCGCCGCCCAACTCTCGAACAAGACCTGGTGCTCCTGCGTCGCGCGCTCGAGGCGCCCACGCGGCACGAGGTGCAGCGACACGTATTGCTGCGACAGCGTGTGCAGGCGGCTCAGCACCTCGAACGCCAGCGGCTGGCGTCGCGGCAGGATCAGCGCGAGATGGAAAGCGCCGTTCAGCGCGGGCACCTCCGCGAAATTCTTTGCGGCGATCGCCGCGCTCACGGCGCGCAGCGCTTCGCGCGCCGCGATGTGGTCGTCGGCGCGCGCGAGCCGCGCACCACAGGCGGCCGACGGGGGCTCGACCCACAAGCGCAGCCGGAAAACTTCGTCGATCTCTGCCGTCGACAACGCGCGGACCTTGAAGCCGCGATTCGCATGGTCGTCGATCAGGCCTTCCGCGCGCAGATGCACGAGCGCCTCGCGTACCGGCACCTTGCCGACACCGAGCTCCGCCGCGAGCGTGTCCTGCACGAGCGGCGCGCCAGGCCGGTAGTCGCCCGCGAGGATCTTGTGGCGAATCCGAGTGGCGAGCGGCTCCTTCACCGGATGCCCCAGCAGTACGGGTCCGACGGATCGAGCAGCAGCGTGCTCTCGCCCGTCACGTACGCGCGGCCGCGAATCGTGGGCGCAACGGTGCCGGCAGCCTCATCGAGCCAGCGAAATCGCGCGCTGAACGAACTGCCGATCACGCTCTCCTGAACCCACTCCTCGCCTTCCGCGAGTTTGCCGTCGGCGGCAAGACAGGCGACTTTGGCGCTCGTGCCGGTGCCGCAGGGTGAACGGTCGTAAGCCTTGCCGGGGCAGAGAACGAAATTGCGGCTGTCGGCATTCGCGTCCTCAGCATCGCCGAAGAGTTCGATGTGGTCGACATCGGGGAAGCCGCCCGCATTCACGGCCTGGCGCACACGCCAAGTGTAGTCCGTCAGGGCTTCAACGTTGTCGAGCGCGAGACGTTGACCGTGCCCGGACACGAGGAAAAACCAGTTGCCGCCCCACGCGACGTCACCGCGCACGGGACCGATTCCCGGCACATCGAACTCGATGGCGTGCGCCTTGCGGTAGCTCGCCACGTTGTCGACTTCCACCGACCCGTCGGCGAGCAGCGCCGCGCGCACCGGACCCACGGTGGTGTCGATGTTCACGGTGCCGGGCGCGAGTCTCCCCGCGTGCGCGAGCGAGGCGACGAGTCCGAGCGTGCCGTGGCCGCACATGCCCAGCAGTCCCACATTGTTGAAGAAGATAACGCCGAGCTCGCAGTCGGCGCGATGCGGCGCGCACAGCAGCGCCCCGACCAGCACATCCGAGCCGCGCGGTTCGTTGACGATCGCCGACCGGAATCCGTCGAACTTCTCGCGAAAGACGCGCGCGCGCTCGGCGAGCGGCCCGTCGCCGAGGGCGGGACCTCCGTTGAGAACCAAGCGCGTGGGTTCTCCGGCGGTGTGCGAATCGATGACGTGAATCAGGTTCATGGTTGAATCGTATACGGTAGCCGATCGAGGGGGCAAGGAAAGGTGGCCAGAACGCCTGCGCGCGCTCAACCCGCCGCTGCGCATCATCGCATCCCCGTGGGACTCGCGCCCGGGTCGCCGCGGCAAGCGGCGCGCGCCTAGCTACCGCCGTCGGCCGCGAGTCGCCCAGGTCGCGGCGATTGTCAGTCGCCGTTCGACAACGAGCGCGTGGTCGTCGCGATGCGCATTCGCGTACCTTACAATCCCGCGCCATTTCGTTGCCGGAGCAAAACATGACGAACCGGACCCCGCCGCACCGAAGCGCACGAGTTGCACAGATCGCGCTGCTGTTCTTGTTTGTCGCACAGCCGACCCCCTCCGCCGGCGAAGTGGCCGTCAAGTTTCCGGGCGAGACCCAGGCACCCGACACCGCGCTGCTTCAGCGCATGACGCTCGAGGAGAAGATCAACCAGCTCATGCTGTTGAGCAAGGGCACGATGACGGGTCCTGACTCCGCCGGCCGGCCGCATCTCTCCTCGGAAGATCTCGCGCGAAAAGGCATCGGCTTCCAGATGTCCGGGTTCGAATACTCCGCGAAGGACCTCAACCGGATCCAGCGCATCGCCGTGAAGGAGTCGCGTCTCGGCATTCCCGTCGTATTCGCGACCGACATCATCCACGGCTACTGGACCGTGTTTCCGGTGCCGCTCGGCCTCGCCGCGACGTTCGATCCCGCCGATGCCGAAACGACCGCGAAAATCGGCGGGCTCGAGGGGTATTCGCACGGACAGCGCTGGACCTTCGCGCCGATGGTGGATCACCCGGTGGACCCGCGGTGGGGCCGCGTCGTCGAAACATTCGGCGAATCGCCGCTCGTATCCAGCGACTATGCCGTCGCCACGGTGCGCGGCTTCCACACCTCGCTCGCGCAACTCAAAGGAACGCCGGCGCCAAAGGATTTCGGCGTCGCGAGCACGCTCAAGCATTACCTCGGCTACGGAGCGTCGAAGGGCGGCAAGGATTACGCGTACGTCGATCTGTCGGAGCGCGCGATCCGCGAGCTGCACCTGCCGCCGTTCATCGCGGGTCTCGAGGCCGGCGCGCCTGCCGTGATGCCGGCGTTCACGACCGGCACCGGCGGCGTGCCGATGTCGGTCAACAAGTACCTGCTGCAGAAAGTCCTGCGCGAGGAACTCGGTTTCGATGGCGTGCTCGTCTCAGACTATGCCGCGTTGACCGAGCTGCGGGAACACGGCACCGCCGCGAACGATCTCGAAGCCGCGGTGCAGGGACTGCGCGACGGCACGATGACCGTCGACATGGAAGACGGCGTCTATTACGCGCAGCTCGCCCGCGCCGTCGAGCAGCAGAGGATCAGCGTCGCCGAGATCGATCGGGAAGTGCTGCGCGCGCTCGCGTTCAAACGGAAACTCGGTCTCTTCGAAAAACCTTACGTGCCCGAGGATCTCGAGAAGCGAGTGCGCGTTTCGAAAGAACACCGCGCCGCCGCGCGCGACGTCGCACGCAGATCCATCGTGCTGCTCAAGAACGACAAACAACTGCTGCCCCTCGCGAATGACGCGCGCCGCATCCTCGTCACGGGACCGCTCGCCGACGCGCCGGCGGATCTGCTCGGCCCATGGCACGCGCGCGGCGAAGCGAAAGATTCCGCGAGCGTCCTCGCGGCGCTGCGGAAGCGCATTGCGGGCGCCACCCCCGCGCGCACGATCACGTACGCGCAAGGCACTGGCCTCGGGGGCAAGGGCGACGCGGAGCCCGGCGACGACGAGAAAATCGCGGCGGCGGTCGCGGCGGCCCGGGATCAGGATTTGATCATCGCGGTACTCGGCGAGCGCGAGACGCAGAGCGGCGAGGCGAAGAACCGCGCGCATCTCGATCTGCCGGGCAAGCAGCGTGAGTTGCTCGAGGCGCTGCAGGCGACGGGCAAGCCTGTCGTTCTCGTATTGCTCACGGGCCGCGCGCTCGCGATTCCCGACGTCGTCGAGCGCTCGAGCACGATCGTGCACGCGTTCTTCCCGGGAATCGAGGGCGGTTCCGCCATCGCGGACGTGCTGTTCGGCGACTACAACCCCGGTGGCAAACAACCCGTCACCTGGCCGCGCAGCACCGGCCAGCTCCCGATCCACCACTACGATCCGCCGAGCGGCCGGCCCAACATCCCGGAGCGCGGCGACTACAAGGCCCATTGGCTCGACGAACCCGACGCGCCACTGTTCCCGTTCGGCTTTGGCCTGAGTTACACGAAGTTCGAGTTCTCGTCCCTCGAACTGCCCGCGCGCATCGGCCGCGATGCGGGGATCACCGTGAAGGTTCGCGTCACGAATGTCGGCGCGCGCGCGGGCGACGAGGTCGCGCAGCTCTATCTACGTCCGAAGGTCTCGAGCGCCGTGACGGGGAAGAAGCTCGCGGCCTACAAACGCGTGCACCTCTCGCCGGGAGAATCCACGGTCGTGGAATTTGCGTTGCGCCCGCACGACCTCGCGGTCCTCGATCCGGACAATCGCTGGGTCGTGATGCCAGGAAAGTATGAAGTGTTGGTCGGTCCGGTTTCGTCAGACGGTATCCGCGATGGTTTCGTGATGGATTGATGGCCCCACAAGAAAAATGTAGGACGCGGCCGATGCCCTGAATACGTATGCATCTGACAAAGATGCATGTCTCGCGAGACAGATAGTGGGTGTAAGGTTGCCGCAACAAACAGTCGCGCGCAGCTGCCATCGAATGCCGACTCCGGCGAAGGAGTTTGAGCGCGACACGAGGGGAAATCATGCAACGTCTTCCGCGTTCGATTCTCGGAGCGGCGATCGCCGCTATTCTCGCCGCTCCCACCGTCACTCTCGCTCAATCCGCCGACGCCACGCTGCGCGGCACCGCGCCCGCTGACAGCGACGTCACGGCGAAGAACGTCGCCACCGGCGCCACGCGCCGCACCAAAGCCAGTTCCGACGGTAGTTATACGTTCGCGGGCCTGCAGCCCGGCACTTACCGTGTCGATGCTGGCGCCGGCACCGAACAGGTCGTCACGCTGAGCGTCGCCTCGACGGCAACGCTCGATCTCACCGCCGGCGACGCCACCGCGACGGTCGAAGCGCCGATGCAAGAGGTCGTCGTGCAAGGACGGCGCCTCAACGAGGTGAGGACGTCCGAAGTCGGCACGACCGTGTCGCTGCAGCAGATCGAAACGACGCCGCAGATGACGCGCAATTTCCTCGAGTTCGCCGACACCGTTCCCGGTGTCGTATTCGAAGTGGACTCGAGCGGCCGCACGTCGATCCGTGGTGGCGCGCAGAACGAGAACGGCGTGAATCTCTACATCGACGGCGTCGGCCAGAAGGGCTACGTGCGGTCGGGCATCTCCGGCCAGGCCGGCGATACGCAGGGCAATCCCTTCCCGCAGCTCGCGATCGGCGAATACAAGGTCATCACGTCGAACTACAAGGCGGAGTACGACCAGATCTCGAGCGCGGCCATCACGGCGGTCACGCGGTCCGGAACGAACAACTTCGAAGGCCAGGCCTTCGGCACGTTCACGCAGGACAACTGGCGCGCGCGTACGCCTACCGAAAAGGCGGCTGGAAGCAAGACGCCATCGGAATCGAAGGAATATGGCTTTGCGTTCGGCGGTCCGATAATTCAGGACAGCATGCATTTCTTCCTGACCTACGAGGCGAAGCGTATCCAGTTTCCCAAGGCCGTGACGGCGGGTGGCAACGCGCCCGCGAACATCGTGGCCCAACTACCCGCGAACGCGGCCGAGCAATTGGGCCCCGCGACCATCGGCTTCGACGAAGACCTGATCTTCGGCAAGGTGAGCTGGGAACCGACGGAGTCTGACCGCTTCGAAGTGTCGGCGAAGATTCGTGACGAAGTCGGCCAGGGTAGTCAGGCCGGCGTCGGCGTCGCGCAATCCGCCGCCGTCGATACGGACAACGACGACAAGCGTTACGAGGCGTCGTGGCAGCGCACCGGCGGACGCTGGGTCAACGAACTGCAGTTCACGTACGAAGATGCCTTCTTCGTGCCGCAGGTCATCAACCCCGATCAGAATGGCCTCGTGTACACGTGGTTCAACGGCGCGAACGACCAGAACATCCTCGCCATCGACGGCGCCGATCCGCGCGCGGGCCAGAACAAGGGCCAGAAAGGCTGGGCGATCAGCGACACGATCACTCTCACCGACCTCAACTGGTTCGGCGGCGATCACACAGTAAAGGCCGGCATCAAGTACAAGAAGGTCGAGCTGACCGCCGCGGATTCCGTGCCGGGCCAGCCTGTCTACTTCTTCGACGTGACGCCCACCGGCGTCGCGACGACACCCTGGAAGGCGGCCATCGCGCTGCCGGTCACCGGTTTCCCGACGACGGCGGTCTCGGATTCGAAGCAGTTAGGCGTTTTCATCCAGGACGACTGGGAAGTGAACGACAAGCTCACGCTGAATCTCGGCGTGCGCTGGGACCTCGAAGAGAATCCTTCGTATCACGACAACGTGACGCCGCAGTTCATCATCGATTCGTTCAACACCGTGAATCCGATGACGGGCCTGACGTACGCGCAGCAGCTCGCGCAGTCGACTGATCCGAACGTCCGCGTCGACGTGAACGACTACATCAGCACCGGCAACAATCGAAAACCGTACAAGAACGCGTTCCAGCCGCGCCTCGGCTTCAGCTACGACCTCGGCGCCGACCAGCGCCACGTCCTGTTCGGCGGCCTCGGCCGCGCCTACGACCGCACGCTGTACGACTACCTCCAGCTCGAACAGACGAAGTTCGCGCTGGCGACGTCGGACGTGCGCTTCAATTCGGCGGACCATCCCTGCACGGTCAATGGCACGAGTTGCGTGAACTGGAACCCGGCGTTCGCGACCGATCCGTCGACTCTGGTCGCATTGTTCGGCGGCCGTCCGGGCGAGATCGACCTGATCAACAACGATCTGCGCATCCCCTACTCCGACCAGATAAGCCTCGGCATGCGCAATCGTCTCGGCGACTGGAACACGAGCGTCGCGGTTTCGCGCATCGAGAGCCATGACGGCTTCGTGTTCACGCTCGGCAACCGCCACGAGAATGGCGCGTTCTTCGACGCGAATCGCTCGCAGCCCTGGGGCAACGCGCCGCCGGGACTCGGCTCGCTCATCATCGGCAACAGCGGCATCGAGACGAAGAGCACGCAGTTGCTGGTTTCGTTCGAGAAGCCGTTCGACCAGGATTCGAAGTGGGGCTCGACGCTGTCGTACACGTTCACGCGCGCGAAGCAGAACCGCGACATCAACGAGCACTATCTGTTCGACGCGTCGTCGATCAATGTCTTCCCGTTCATCGATTCGAACGCCGCGCCGAAACATCGCATCGTCGGGACGGGATCGTTCCAGGGACCGTGGGGTCTGATGTTCGCCGGCAAGGCGGTGTTTTCGACGCCTTCGCCACGCAACGTGATCTCGTGCGTCGGGGCGCCCACCACCTTCCCGGGCGGCGGCGCGTGCAACCCGTTCGCATACACGCTGGGCACGAGCGACGGATATCGCGCGCTCGACCTGCAGATGACGAAGAACATCGAGATCGGCGACATCGGCTCGATGTATGTGCGCCTCGACGTGCTCAACGTGACGAACGAGGAAAACCTCGTCGACTACACGGACGAGACCTTCAACGGCACGAGCGCGACGGGCCGCCTGAATCCCAACGGCAACATCACGGGCTTCCCGCGCACGTTGCGCGCGTCCTTCGGCGTGAAGTTCTAGCAAACTCGAAAGGCGTCCGCGCTGTCGCGCGGGCGCCTCTCCTGCCACAATCGGGCCGTGAACGAAGCACGACTCTCCAGCATCGTCATCGTGGGCGGCGGCACCGCCGGCTGGATGGCTGCGGCCGCGCTCGCACGCGTGCTCGACTTTTCCGTCACGGGCCGTCCGGTTTCGATCCGCCTCGTGGAATCCGACGAGATCGGAACCGTCGGCGTTGGCGAAGCGACGGTGCCCCACTTGCGCGCATTCAACGAAACCCTGCGCATCGATGAAACCGAGTTCGTGCGCGCGGTGCGCGGCACGTTCAAGCTCGGCATCCAGTTCGTCGACTGGGGCCGGCTCGGCGACCGCTACGTTCACGGCTTCGGCAGCATCGGCCACGACTATCTCGCGCTGCCGTTCTTCCAGTACTGGCTCAAGCTCCACCTCGCAGGCAAGGCCGGGCCCCTCGATGACTATTCGCTGAACACCGCCGCGGCGCCCGCAGGCAAATTCTTCGCGGGCGCTTCCGATGTGCCGGCCGATTCGCCGCTGGCGCGCATCGCCTACGCTTACCACTTCGACGCGGGTCTCTACGCGCAATTCCTGCGACGCTACGCGGAGGCGCGCGGCGTGCAGCGAATCGAAGGCGAAGTCGTCGATGTCTCCCTGCGCGCCGGCGATGGCTTCATCGAATCGATCTCGCTGAAGTCCGGCGAGCGTCTCGCGGCAGATCTGTTCATCGATTGCTCGGGTTTCCGCGGCCTGCTCATCGAACAGGCGTTGAAGACGGGCTACGACGACTGGACGCACTGGCTGCCCTGCGATCGCGCCGTCGCCGTGCCCAGCGAGAAGACCCAGGCGGCGACGCCCTTCACGCGTTCCACCGCGCGCGCCGCGGGCTGGCAGTGGCGCATCCCGCTGCAGCACCGCACGGGCAACGGGTACGTCTACTCGAGTGCGCACACCAGCGACGACGAGGCGCGCGCCCTGCTCCTCGCAAACCTCGATGGCCGCCCGCTCGCCGATCCGCGCGTGCTGAAATTCACGACCGGCCGGCGCCGCAAGATGTGGAACCGCAACTGCGTCGCGCTCGGGCTCGCGAGCGGTTTCCTCGAACCGCTCGAATCGACGAGCATCTATCTGATCCAGTCCGGCATTGCCCGCCTCATCAGCATGCTGCCGGACAAACACATGAACCCCGCACTCCAGGACGAGTACAACGCCGAGGCCGCGTTCGAGATCGAGCGCATCCGCGATTTCCTGATCCTGCACTACAACGCCACCGAGCGACGCGACAGCGGGTTCTGGAATCACGTCCGCACGATGTCGATCCCCGATACCCTCGCCTCGAAGATCGCGCTGTTCCGCGACAGCGGCCGTTTTTATCGCGACGGCGAGGAGATGTTCGCGCTGACGAGCTGGGTGCAGGTGCTGATCGGCCAGCGCATCGTGCCCACCGCCCACCACCCGCTCGTCGACACCGTGAGCGACGACGACTTGGTCAAGCTCGCCGAGAGCGTGCGCGGCGTGATCGCGAGTTGCGTCGCCGCCATGCCGGCACACGAAGCGTTCATCGAGCGTTACTGCAAGGCGGCGGTGGCGGCGTGAAGGCGCGACTCGTCCCGCTGCTGCTGGGAGTGCTCTCATCGTTCGCGCTCGCCGCATGCAAGACGCCACCGAAGACCGTCGAGCCCGTCATCGTGAAGGTGGCGCCGGTCGTCGTGGTCAACAAGTTAGACCCGCTGTTCGAGGACATCGAAAAGCGCACGTTCAATTTCTTCTGGGACACGGCCGAGCCTGACACCGGGCTCGTACCCGATCGCTGGCCGAAGCCGCCGTTCGCGAGCATCGCCGCGATCGGCTTCGCGTTGAACGCGTACGCGATCGGCGCGGAGCGCGGCTGGGTCACGCGCGCGCAGGCGCGGGCGCGTGTGCTCACGACTCTGAAGTTCCTGCACGGCCTGCCGCAGGGACCCGAGTCCTCGACGACCGCCGGCTACCAGGGATTTTTCTACCACTTCCTGAATTTCGGCACGGGTCTGCGCTACGGCAGCTCAGAGCTGTCGACCGTCGACACCGCGCTGTTCATGGCTGGCGTGCTGTTCGTGCAGGGCTATTTCGACGGCGATGACGCGGAGGAAAAAGAGCTGCGCAAGGTCGCCGACGATTTGTACCGCCGCGTGAACTGGCCCTGGTCGATCGAGCACGTACCGGACATCCGCATGGCGTGGAGTCCGGAGTTGCAGTTCGAGATCCACGACTGGCGCGGCTACAACGAAGGCATGATCGTCTACGTGCTCGCGCTCGGCAGTCCGACGCATCCGGCCGCCGCCGGCACCTGGGACTCGTTCACGTCAAACTATTACCAGCATTGGGGCACGCTCGAGGGATTCACGCACCTGACGTTCGGCCCGATGTTCGGCCACCAGTACAGCGCGGTGTGGATCGACTATCGCGGCATCACCGACGAATTCATGTGGCCGCAGGGCATCGACTACTTCGAGAACAGTCGGCGCGCCGTGCTCGCGCAGCGCGCGTATGCGATCCGCAATCCGCTCGACTGGTTGGGCTACGGCCCGAACATCTGGGGCATCACCGCGAGCGACGGGCCCGGCGACCACCAGCTGCGCTATCGCGGCGAACTGCGCCAGTTCCGCTCGTATTCCGCGCGCGGCGTCAGTCGCGTCGAATCCTTCGACGACGGCACCATCGCCCCCACGGCGGCCATTGCGTCCCTGCCCTTCGCGCCCGAGGTCGTCATCCCGGCGACGCGCGAGATGCACAGGAAATACGGGCAGTACATCTACGGCAAGTACGGCTTCCTCGACGCGTTCAATCCGAGTTTCGACTACGACGTGCCGCTGCGCCACGGCCGGCGCATCCGCGGCGTGGGTTGGGTCGCCAGCGACTACATCGGCGTCGACCAGGGACCGATCATCGCGATGATCGAGAACCACCGCAGCGAGCTCATCTGGAGCGTGATGAAGCGCAACGAGTACATCCGGCGCGGACTCAAGCGCGCGGGGTTCGAAGGCGGCTGGCTCGGCAGTACGGACGCACCGGCCGCACGCTGACTGGCCTGCAACCGGTTCGGCGCCGGGCGAGTCCGAAAGCGCATGAACTGCAAAACTTTCGTCGCGCTCGTCGCGCTCTCGCTTTCGCTCTCGTCAACTTCACGCGCCGATTGCCCCGTCGGCGCGTATCGCACATCGGGTGGCAAGGCCCGTGGAGAGATAGTAGATGTCGGGCCATCGCGCGAGACCTCGCTGCGCTGGCGCCGCTTCGATGGCGCCACGGGTCTGCTCACCGAAGGTGCGGACGGCGTGTGGACGAGCACGCACGGATGGACGGGCACACCGGACGGGATCGACGTGCGCTTCGACTGCGAGCGGGGCACGATGTCGTTCGGCAAGGCGCCGGCGAAGCGCATCGCGCTCGACGTCACGGATACGCGCTTCGCCGCCGGCGACGTCACGCTCGCGGGCCGGCTCGTGATGCCGAAGGGCCGCGGCAAGGTGCCTATCGTCGTTCTCGTCCACGGTTCGGAAGATTCTTCGGCCCTGAAGTTCTACGCCGAGCAACGGCTGCTGCCGGCCCGCGGTGTCGGCGTGTTCGTGTACGACAAACGCGGCACCGGCGACTCCGGCGGCAAATACACGCAGGACTTCGACCGTCTCGCCGATGACGTCGTGGCGGCGCTGGGAGAAGCGCGCCGGCTCGCGGGCAAACGCGCGGGACGAATCGGCCAACTCGGCACGAGTCAGGGCGGCTGGGTCGCGCCGCTGGCCGCGCAACGCGCGCCGGTGGATTTCGTGATCGTGGGCTACGGTCTCGCGGTGTCGATCGTCGACGAGGACCTGCAGGCGATCGAGCTGGAGATGCGATTGAAGGGTCACGACGCCGCGACGATCGCGAAGGCGCATGAAGTCGCGAAAGCCGGTCACGTCGTGATCGAGAGCGGTTTCACGAAAGGCTTCGCCGATTTCGACGCCGTGCGCGCGCGATACCGCGACGAACCGTGGTATCGCGATCTGCACGGCAACTTCACCCACTTCTTCGTCGGAATGGATGAGGCGCAGTTGCGAGAGGCCGCGAAGAAATTCGACTGGGGCACGCCGTGGCGCTACGACCCGATGACGGCGCTGCGCGCGCTCGACGTGCCGCAGCTCTGGGTGTTGGGCGAGGACGACCTCGACGCACCGTCGGCCGAGACGGCCCGGTTGTTAGGCGAGCTCATCGCCGCGGGAAAACCGATCTCCGTCGCGATGTTTCCGGGCACGGAACACGGCATGACGGAATACGAGCTCGCGGCCGACGGCTCGCGAGTCTCGACCCGCTACTCGCCGGGCTACTTCGACATCCTGCGGGACTACGCGCTGAAGGGAAGAGTCGGCGGCCGCTACGGCCGCGCGCGCCTCACCCGGCCTTGAGCTGCAGCGCGGGCTGACGGCCGCGCACGGACTCCAGCGTGTCCATGAAGCTCGTGTGCCACGCGTCGATGGAATTGAGCCGGAGCATGTCGACCATCGCCTGGTGCCGTTCGCGCCGCTCGGCGAGCGGCATGTTGAACGCCTGCTGGATCGCATGCGCCATGCCGCGCGAGTCGTAGGGATTCACCATGACCGCGCTCGTGAGCTCGCGCGCGGCTCCGGCGAGCGTGGACAGGATCAGCACGCCGGGATCCGACGGATCCTGCGCGGCGGCAAACTCTTTCGCGACGAGATTCATGCCGTCGCGCACCGGCGTCACGATGCCGATCAGCGCGGAGCGCATGAAACCCATCAGAACGTCATGCGGAAAGTTCTTGTTGAGATAGCGGATGGGCGTCCAGTCCGTATCCGCGAAGCGGCCGTTCGTGCGGCCCGTGGTCTGCTCGAGATCGCGACGGATCTCCGCGTACGCGCGCACGTCGCTGCGCGACAGCGGCGCGATCTGCAGGAACGACACACGGTTCTGGTTCTCGGGATACGTCTCGAGAAATCGCTCGTACGCGCGGAAGCGTTCGACGAGGCCCTTGCTGTAGTCCAGACGATCGACGCCGATCATGAGCTTGCGACCGAGCATGCCCGCGATCATGCGTTTGACCGCATCGGTGTTCAGCGACTCGATCGCTTCCTTCTGGATCGCATCGACGTCCACGCCGATCGGGAACACGCCGGTGATGACGCGCCGGCCGCTCACGACGACCGAATCGCCCGTCGCAAGCGTCTGCGGGCCCCAAACGTAGGCCACCGCGGACCGGAACGCCTGAACATCGGTTTCCGTCTGGAAGCCGACCACGTCGTACGCGAGCATCGCCTGCAGCAGCTCGCCGTAAACGGGAAGCACGCGCAAGACTTCGGGCTGCGGAAACGGGATGTGCAGAAACAATCCCATCGGCTGCGTCGCGCCGGCCTCGCGCAGCCGCTGCGCGAGCGGCAGCAGATGATAGTCGTGCACCCAGACGAGATCGTCGGGCTCGAGCAGCGGCGCGAGCTGTCGCGCATAGCGCTGGTTCATGCGTTGATAGGCTTCATAGTGCGCGTCGTTGTAACGAAAGCCGTCGACGAAGTAGTGGAACAGCGGCCACAACGTACCGTTGCAGAAGCCGAGATAGAAATCCTTGTACTCAGCCTGATCGAAATCGATCGATGCGTAAGAGATTCCATCCTTGCGGACGATCGCGGGATCTTCCGCCGCGGCACTCTCAGAGACCTCGCCGTCCCAACCGAACCACAGTCCGCGGCGGGACTGCATCGCGGCGTGCAGGCCCACCGCGAGTCCACCCGGCGCCGTGCCACGTCTCGGCACGGAGATGCGATTCGACACCGCGACCAGGCGACTCATACGATTTCCTCCCAGCTGCGCGACAGCCGCAGCGCGCTGCCGATCACACCGACCATGCTGTACGTCTGGGGAAAGTTTCCCCAGAGCTCGCCCGTCGTGGGAGAAATGTCTTCGGACAGCAGGCCGAGCGGATTGCGGCGTTCGAGCAGCCGCGTGAAACGCTCGCGCGCTTCTTCGACCCGGCCCGCGGCCGCAAGTGCATTCACGTACCAGAACGCGCAGATGGTGAATGCATTCTCGGGCGCGCCGAAATCGTCCGCATGCTTGTAACGGAACAGCAGGTCGCCTGTCGCCAGCTCCTTTTCGATTCGATCGAGCGTCTTGAGGAAGCGCGGATCCGTCGCGGGCAGGAGACCGAGTTCGGGCAACAGCAGCGTCGTCGCGTCGAGATCGCGATTGCCGAACGCGGACGTGAACGCCTGCAGCTCCTCGTTCCACGCGCCTTTCAGGATTTCCTCGCGCATGTGGTCCGCATGAGCGCCCCAGACTTTCGCGGCGACGTGATCGCCCACGCGCCGCGCGATGCGCGCGAGACGATCGCAGCCGGCCCACGAGATCGCCGCGGAGAATGTGTGCCGCTGCAGCTTGCCCCGGAATTCCCAGGGACCCGCATCGGGCTGCTCAAACGTCGCGACGGCGCGCTTGCCGAGTCGATACAGCCGCTCGAGCAGGGTCTGATCGCCGGAGCGCACGAGGCGCTCGTCGAAGAAAAGCTGGGTTGCCGCGAGGATCACCGAACCGTAGACGTCGTGCTGCACCTGTTCGGCCGCGAGATTGCCGAAACGCACGGGGCCCATGCCGCGATATCCCGACAGCGACGGCGAAATGATTTCCTCGGCGCGCGGATCGCCGGTGATGCCGTAGAGCGGCTGCAACGTATCGGCCGTCGACGTCGCGATGATCTGGTCGATGTAGTGTAGATAGGCCTCCATCGTGCGCGTCGCGCCGAGGCGGTTCAGAGTCTGCACGACGAAGTAGCTGTCGCGCAGCCAGCAGTAACGGTAGTCCCAGTTGCGCGTGCTGTCGGCGGCTTCGGGAATGGACGTCGTGAGCGCGGCAAGTACCGCGCCCGTGTCCTCGTAGGTGCAGAGCTTCAGCGTGATGGCGGCGCGGATCACCGCGTCCTGCCAATCCGCCGGCACCGCGAGCGTGCGCACCCATTCCTGCCAGTAGGACAGCGTCGCGCCCAGGAACTCGCGCCCGAGCGCCGCGGGCGATTCCTGCAAGGTCTCATCCGGCCCGAGAATGAAATGCAGCGAATGTTCGAGCACGACAGGACGGTTTTCCGTCAGTGCCGCCATCGACGCATCCGTGGTGACCCGGTAGTGCAATCCCTTGGCTGCGAAGCGGATGTGGTGGCTGCCCGAGATGCCGGGCTCGCAACGTTCGCCGTTGCCCGAGGTAGGTCGCAGCCGCAGTCGCAAAGTCGGCCGGCCGGCCAGCGGCTCCACGCTACGCACGAACATCATCGGCCTGAACACGCGACCGCGGCTGCGAAATCGCGGGGCGAAGTCGAGAATGCGCATGACGCCGCCATGCGCGTCGTACAAACGGGTTTCGATGATCGCGGAATTGCGCAGGTAGATCTGCTCCGTGCGCGTGAGGTCGACCATGTCGATCGCAAACACGCCCTTCTCCGCATCTCCGCCCTCTTTCGTGAGCAGCCCGGAGAACACCGGATCGCCGTCGGGCCGTGGCAGGCAAGCCCAGACCATGCGTGCCTGCTCGTCGATGAGCGCCGCCACCTGGCAATTTCCGATTACGCCATAGTTCATGAACGCTCCAGCAGTTGTTCGAGCCAGCCGCGAACGGCCGCCGGGCCCGGCAACCACCATTCCGATTTCACTCGCGGCCCCACGGCGATCGCGATGCCGTCGTAACGACGCACCGCCGCGAAGCCGTCGTAGTCCGTCTGGTCGTCGCCGATGAAGATAGGCCTGCGGTGACTGAAAGGCGGCTCCTCCATATATGCGGTAACCGCGCTGTCCTTCGTGTGCGCCGCCGGCTTCACCTCGATCACCGCGTGGCCGTCGAGAATGGCGAACTTCGGCACGAGCGGCGCCGCAAGCAACGCGACTTCCGCGCGCAGTTCGTTTTCGACTTCGCGCGCCTTCAGGAAGTGCATCGCGATGCCCGCGCCCTTGTCTTCCATCAGGAGACCCGGATGACGCATGGCGATGCGGGACATCCCTTCGCGCAGATCCGCGAGCTGCTCGCGCGCGACCGGCGCGACGTGCAACTTGCCCCGCGCGTCGCGGCGTTCGCAGCCATGAAGACCTGCGATCGGAAACCGGGTCGTGCCGAGCAGGCGGTCGAGATTCTCGATGGTGCGTCCGCTGACCAGCGCCACCGCGCCGCCCGCCATCACGCGCAGCCGCTCGAGCATCGGCAGCAGCGCCTCATCCACCGCCACTCCGCCCGGCGAGTCGGCGAGCTCCAGCAGGGTCCCGTCGACGTCGAGAAACAGGCACCAGTCCTTGCGAGGCAGCGGCACCGCGTGCACCGCTGCGGCGTCCCGCTCCGCCAATTGAATCATCCGCCCAGTATAGAAACCCGGGACGCGTTGGACCTGCGAAAAGGGGGTAGTTAGCTGAAAGCTTTTTCCCGCAAGCAGCGCACGGCACCGGGAACTGTCAGCGCGCGCCTACGCTGTCGCCCGGGCACGACAACCTTCTGTGTACCGCGTGAGGTCGGCGAAGAACCGCGGGAAAGTTTCCGCGAACTCGCGTTCGTTGTTCTCGAGATCGGTCAGTCCTTCCAGGAGCGGCGCGGCGAATTTCGGCCGCCGCAATCCGATCCGCTGCATGGTGGTTCTCACGCCGGCGAACTCCCGGTACGAACCGAGCCAGTCGTCCGCTGCCATGTACGTGAATGCCCGGGCGAAGTCGGCCGGAAAGCGTGACCGGAAGCGCTCCGAGTCGGTGTAGAAATGACCGACGAACTCCGGCAGCGGCTGCGCGCAGTATCGTCCCCAGTCGCGCGCGAGCAGATGATCGTAGAACACGTCGAGCAGTATTCCCGCGAACCGGCGCGTTTCCGGCCGGAACAGCGACTTCGCCGCGAGCACGACGGGATGCGAGTCGGTGAAGCCGTCGATCTTTCGATGCAGCAGGATCTCGCGATGGGTCACCGCACCGAACTCGGCCTCCGAAGAATCCGTGACGAAGTCTCCCAGCAACGCGCCCACCCGGGCCTCCGTGTCGGGCGCGAGAAGGATGTGCGCGAGGAAGTTCATGCGTGCGGGGGCTTGGGTCGGCCTTCCCGCGCCAGCATCCGGGTGAGCTCGAGATAGCGCTCCTCCGAAACGCCGAGCTCGCGCAACCAGTTCCTGAAGTACCGCGCGAGCACGTCGGCGTTCGCGTGCGTCGAAAGATGGTGAATCTCGAAGTCTTTGCGGTTCTGCACCTTGTCGGCGACGAGCATGTCGTTCACCTCCGGCTCCGTGCTCAACGCGATGACGTCCGCGTCTCCGCGAAAGTGGTGGGATAGATACGCGTTGGCGACACGCCGGTATTCCATCGCCAGCATGAGAGGCTTGGGATCGGGTTCACATGGCGCAACGACAGGGCCCGCCTGCAACAGCGGGTGCAGACAGAACGCTTCGCGTGCTTCCGTCGAAGCCCCGATGGCGTCGAGGATCGCGAGGCCTTCGTCGATGTGCGCCATCAACGGGACTGTCGAGCGCCGTGCGGATGCAGCGCCATAGAACTGCAGGATGGCGCGATAGTGTTTGTTCGCGGGAGAAAAGGCACTCATGGCCGCGCACACCCCAACGATTCGCCTCCGCCGCTCAGTCGAACGGATGCCTCAACACGATCGTCTGTTCGCGATCGGGACCGGTCGAGATGATGTCGATCGGCACGCCCGCGAGCTCCTGCAGACGCTCGAGATATGCGCGCGCATTCTTCGGCAGCGCGTCGTAGGACGTCACGCCGATCGTCGATTCGTTCCAGCCCGGCATCTCTTCGTACACCGGCTCGACATCCGCGAATGCATCCGCGAACAGCGGCGGCTCTTTCGTGACGACGCCGTTCGATCCTTCGCCCTTCTGACGATAGCCGACGCAGATCTGCAGCGTGTCGAGGCCGTCGAGCACATCGAGCTTCGTGAGGCAAAGGCCCGACACGCTCGAGTGGATGATCGAGCGGCGCAACGCGATGGCATCGAACCAGCCGCAGCGGCGCTTGCGCCCCGTCACCGCGCCGAACTCGTGGCCGACGCGTGAGAGGTGGTCGCCATACTCGTCGAAGAGCTCGGTCGGAAACGGGCCCGCGCCGACGCGCGTCGTGTATGCCTTGACGATGCCGAGCACGTAGTCGAAATCGCGCGGTCCGATACCGGTGCCGGTGGCCGCGAAGCCACCCGTGGTGTTCGACGACGTGACGAATGGATAGGTGCCGTGGTCCACGTCGAGCATGGCGCCCTGCGCGCCTTCGAACATCACGTTCGCCCGTTTCTCGCGCAAGCTCGCCAGTGTCTGCGTGACGTCGCTCACGAGCGGCCTGACGCGATCGGCGTAGGAAAGCTGCTCGTCGAGGACTTTCTGGAAATCGATCGCGGGCTGCTTGAAGTAGTGCTGCAGCGTGAAGTTGTGGAAGTCGAGCATCTCGCCCAACTTCGCGGCGAAGCGTTCGCGCTGGAACAGGTCCTGCACGCGCACCGCGCGCCGCGCGACCTTGTCTTCGTACGCAGGTCCGATGCCTCGGCCGGTGGTGCCGATGGCATTGGCGCCGCGCGCCACCTCGCGCGCCTTGTCGAGCGCGACGTGGGACGGAAGGATCAGCGGGCAATTCGGGGAGATGCGCAAGCGGCTGAACACGTCGACGCCGGTGTCGATCAGAGTCTGCGCTTCGCGGAAGAGCGCCTCGAGCGATAGCACGACGCCGTTGCCGATGAGGCACTGCACGTTCTTGTGGAGGATTCCCGAAGGGATCAGCGACAGCACGGTTTTCTTGCCGCCGATGACGAGGGTGTGGCCGGCGTTGTGGCCGCCCTGGAAACGCGCGACCGCGGATGCACTTTCAGTCAGCAGGTCGACGATCTTGCCTTTGCCCTCGTCGCCCCACTGCGTACCGATGATGATGACAAATTTGCCCATGACTGACTTTCGCCGCTCGCGCGACGCCGATATTGAGAGGGAACGGGGACCGTCAGCGCCGCGGCGGCGCCGGGCTCTTGAGATACCGGTAGAACTCGCTGTCCGGCGTCACCACGAGAACGTCGCGCTCGTTGCCGAGCGAAGTTCGATAGGCCTGCAGGCTGCGGTAGAAGGAATAGAACTCGGCATTGCGGTTGTACGCGGCCGCGTAGATCGCGGCGGCGGCCGATTCGCCTTCGCCGCGGATGCGCTGCGCGTTCGCCTGCGCCCGCGCCACGAGCTCCGTGCGCTCGCGCTCCGCCGCGGCGCGCACGCCCTGCGCCTCGCGATCGCCCTCGCCGCGTTCCGCGCGCGCGATGCCTTCGAAGCCGCGCTTCATGCTGTCGTAAACGCTGGCCGCGACGTCCTCCTGCAGATCGATTCGTTGCACGCGCACGTCGATGAGCTGGATGCCGAGCTTTTCGGCCGACGCACTCGAGGCGGCCATGAACTCACCGGTGACCGCCTGACGGTCGGCGATGACGATGTCCTTGAGCGTGCGGTTCGCGATGGCGTTCTTGATGCCGTCCTGGATGTTTTCGCCGACCAGAGATTCGGCGCGGCTCTCGTCGCCTGCCGTCGCCTGGTAGAAGGTCCCGGGATCGCGGATGCGCCACTTGATGTAGTAGTCGACGGTGAGGATCTGGCTTTCCTTCGTCAGGAACTCCTCGCCGTTGTACTTGCGGGTGAGCACGCGGTTGTCGAACTTCACCACGTTCTCCACGAGCGGCAGCTTGAAATGCAGTCCGGGCTTGTAGTCCGAATCGACGATCGCCGACAGGCGAACGCGCAGCGCGAGCTCCTGTTCACGCACGACGAACGTGGACATCGAGATCAGGATCAACGCCGCGATGGCGAAGATGGCAATCGAAATGACGCGCGAGCCCATCAGCGTTCCGCCCGTGACCGTGAATCGGTCGATGGCGTCGGTTCCGCCTCGACCGAGACGGTGGGTCGCACGGTGGAACCGTCACCTTCGCGAGCACGCTCGACCAGCTTGTCGAGTGGTAGATAGAGCATGTTGTTGTTGCCGCCCTTCGCGTCGATGATGACCTTGCGCGAGCCGCGCAACACGCTCTCGATGGTCTCGATGTAGAGGCGCTCGCGCGTGACCGCGGGCGCCTTCTCGTACGCTGTCAGCAACTGGTTGAAGCGTGAGGCCTCACCGGTTGCCAGCGAGACGATCTGCGATTTGAAGGCTTCGGCGTCCTGCTCCATGCGTTCCGCGTTGCCCTTCGCGACGGGCACGATGCCGTTCGCATAGGCCTGCGCTTCCTTGATGACGCGCAGGCGATCGGCGTTCGCCTTCACCGAGTCCTGCTGCGCGGCTTTCACGGCCTCCGGCACTTGCACGGCGGTGATGTTGACCTTGCGCACTTCGATTCCCGCCCCGTATTGGTCGAGCGTGCGTTGCATGATCTTCTGCGTATCCGCGGCGATCAGCACGCGCTTCGACTCGAGGATGGCCTGCTGGTCGTTGCGGCCGACGACTTCGCGAATCGCGCTCTCGCTGACTTCGCCAAGCGTCGCTTTCGGATCGCGCACGCGGAACAGCCAGTCTTCCGCGTCCTTGATGCGGTATTGCACGGCGAGCTCCAGCTCGACCATGTTGGGTTCGGCGGTGAGGACGCGCGACTTGTAGGTCTCCGAGCTCACGCCGGCGACGTCTACCTTCGTCAGGACTTCGATGGGCCAGGGGAGCCGCCAGCCCACGCCGTCGCCGACCGTGTCGACGTGGCGGCCGAACCGCTGCACGACGCCCGCTTCACCCGTCTTGACCTGATAGAGACCGGTCAACATCCAGCCGCCGACCGCGACGATCGCGATGATCAGCAGCGGCGTGGATGAGCCTCCACCCCCGCCGAACAGCGATTCCACGCGTTTTTGCCAGTCCTTGAAGGCCTGGTCGAGATCGCCACCACCACCCGACGAAGGCTTTTTGCCCCACGGATTGTTGTTTGAGCTACCGGGTTGATTCCAGGCCATAAGTCATGAGCTTCGCAAGGCGGGCGAGGATTGTAGGTAGCCCCCCGTGGGCGTACAAGCAGCGTCGTCCGCGACCGCCACAACCACGACTCCGGGCTCTCGCGCCCACTTGAGAAGCTCGAATTCCGACAACTCCGTGTCGATTTCGAACGAACCGTCCGCAGCATAGCGCTCGGCGAGCACCAGGCCCGCGGCATACAGCCGGGCCCGCACCTCGCCGGCGCCCACCGGCAATTGCAGCGTCGCACGGCGGGCGACACGCGCCAGACGTTCGGCCACGGCGGTTTGCAGCAGATCGAGCCCCTTCGACTGGATGGCGGAGAGCCACACGTGGCTCGGACGGCCGGCTTCATCGCGCTCGATACGCGGCTCGCCGGAAATGCGGTCGATCTTGTTGAACACAAGGATCTGGGGAAGTTCCCCGGCGCCGATCTCCGCCAGCACCCGATTCACTTCATCGATGTGTTCGTCGCGACGCGCGTCGGCGACGTCCACGACGTGCAGCAGCAGCGTCGCTTCGCGCGCCTCCGTGAGCGTCGACTGGAAAGCGGCGATGAGTTCGTGCGGCAGCTCGCGGATGAAACCGACGGTGTCCGCGACGACCACTTTGGTGTTGCCAGGCAGCGTGATGCGCCGGACCGTGGGATCGAGCGTCGCGAAGAGCTGATCGGCGATGTAGGCATCCGCGCCGGTCAGCGCACGGAACAGCGTCGACTTGCCCGCGTTGGTGTAACCGACGAGCGCGAGCGAGGGAATCGGGATTTCGGCGCGCTGCTGGCGGCCCGTCTCGCGCTGTTGTTTGATCTTCTCGAGGCGCTCGGTGAGCGTCTTCACGCGTTTTCCCAGCAACCGGCGATCGGTCTCGAGCTGTGTTTCGCCGGGACCGCGATTGCCGATGCCGCCACCGCGCTGGCGTTCGAGATGGGTCCAGCCGCGCACGAGCCGCGAGGCGATGTGTTTGAGCTGAGCGAGTTCGACCTCGAGCTTGCCGTCGTGGCTGCGCGCGCGCTGCGCGAATATGTCGAGGATCAGTCCCGACCGGTCCAGTACACGGCGCTCTATGAGCTTCTCGAGGTTGCGCTCCTGGGACGGCGACAGCGGGTGGTCGAACAGCACGACTTCGGCCTGGACGGCGACGGCAACGTCTCGGATTTCTTCTGCCTTGCCGCTGCCGACGAAGAAGCGCGAATCGGGACGATCGCGACGCCCTCCGATCTTGGCGACGGGTACGGCGCCGGCCGAGAGGGCCAGCTGCTCGAATTCCTGGATGTCTTCGGGATCCGCGGGTGCGCCTATCCCAAGGCGCACGAGGACGGCCCGCTCACCTGCGCGTGGTCGCTCGAACAAGGTTTGCTTCCGAGTTGCGAAACGAGCGTGTGAGCGCCGGGATCACTCGCCGGCGACGGCCTCGATCGTCGTTCCGTCTTCGTTGGTGATGCGCACGTTGCGCGCCGGGACGACCGTCGAGATCGCGTGTTTGTAAACCATCTGACTCACGCTGTTCTTGAGGAGCACGACGAACTGATCAAACGAATCGATCTGGCCTTGCAGCTTGATTCCATTCACCAGATAGATCGACACCGGGATTCGTTCCTTCCGCAACGTATTGAGAAACGGATCCTGCAGTGATTGGCCCTTGGCCATGGGCGTTCTCCTTATTTTTCAAGCAAGCGTGACGGCGACGAGCATACCACGCAGCTTTACACCGGCAACGCACTCAAAGGAGGCAGAACGCCGCGTTCAGGGATTCTCGGACGCCTACAAAGCTTTGCGCATCATGGGGATCGATCGATGCGATGTTTGGCATGGATCGCAGCCAGGTCATTTGACGTTTGGCGAGCTGGCGCGTCGCGGCGATGGCGCGCGTGACACCGGTTGCCAACGGATAACTACCTGCCAGGTGCGACCAGAGCTGGCGGTACCCCACCGCGCGGATGGCCGGGTTCTCATCCGTCAAATCGCCGCGCGCATGCAGACGCCGGACTTCGTCCAGCAACCCCGCGGCCATCATCGATTCGAAGCGCTGGGCGAGTGCGGCGTGCAGGCGCGCGCGATCGCCGGGCATGAGCGCCACGACGCAAAATTCGCGCGCGAGCGGCGAGCGGGTGCGTGACTGCAACACCGAGATGCGCTCGCCAGTGGCAACGAACACCTCGAGCGCTCGCTGGATGCGTTGCGCGTCGTTGGGATGGATGCGCCCCGCGGCGACGGCGTCGACGCCTGCCAGCTTCGCGTGCATCGCGGGCCAGCCGAGCGACGCGGCCTCGGCATCGATCTCGGCGCGAATGGCCGCGCTGCCCTGCGGCAGATCCGCGATGCCGCCGATCAGCGAGCGCAGGTAGAGCATCGTGCCGCCGACCAGCAACGGCACGCGGCCCCGCGCTTCGATGTCGACAATCGCGTTCGCAGCGTCCCGCACGAACTCACCCGCGGAATATCTCGCGGTCGGCTCCACGAGATCGATGAGGTGGTGCGGCACTTGGGCGCGCTCGCCCGCCGACGGCTTCGCGCTGCCGATGTCGAGACCGCGATAAACCTGCGCGGAGTCGACGGAAACGATCTCTACCGGAAACTCGCGCGCGAGTCGCATCGCGATGTCGCTCTTGCCCGTCCCGGTGGGACCGGTGAGCACCGCAATCGGCCGGCTCATCGTCCGCGCAGGAACATGCGATCGAGCTCGGTGAGGGAGATCTGTGTCCACGTCGGCCGGCCGTGGTTGCACTGATCCGCGCGCGGCGTGCGCTCCATCTGCCGGAGCAGCGCATTCATCTCGGGCAGCGTGAGTCTTCTGTGGGCATGTATCGCGGAGCGGCACGCGATCGTGCCTAACAACCGATCCGTCGCGCCGTCGAGGTGGTGCGTGGATTCCCCCTCCCCCGCGCCATCGACGACGTCGCGAATCAAGGCAGCGATGTCCTCGCGCGGCAGCATCGCGGGCACGGATCGCACGGCCAGCGTGGCGGGTCCGAGCCGCTCGAGTTCGAACCCCGCCGTGCGCCACTCCTCTGTCTGCGCGAGCAATGCATCGAGTTTGTCGACTTTGAGTTCGACGGTGACCGGTGCGAGCAACAGTTGCGTCGCGACCTGACCGGACTGCGCCTTCAAGTTTTCGTACAGCACGCGTTCGTGCGCCGCGTGCATATCGACGAGCACGAGACCGTCGTCGTTCTGCGCGAGGATGTAGACGCCGTGAATCTGCGCGATCGCTTCGCCGAGCGGACGCTGCGCCATGGCGTCGTCGTGCGAACCGAGGGCTTCCGGTTCGTGCGGACGCGGGTCGGTCGTGGTGCCGCGCAGCGCATCCGCCAACGCCCAGATTCCGCCCGGTGCCGCATCCGCGACCGCGAACGACATCGGGCGCGTTCCATACGAACCGCCGTTGCCGCCTGAGCCCCCATGGCCCGCGTACGCCGGCGGCACCGCGCTCACCCCCGGGCGCGTGCCCGCGAGCTGCCGTTCCACCGCCCGAAACACGAAGTCGTGGATCTGCCGGCTGTCGCGGAAGCGGACCTCGAGCTTCTGCGGGTGCGCGTTTACGTCGACGAGCACAGGATCGATTTCGAGGTAGAGCACGTAGGCGGGCTGACGGCCGCCATACAACACGTCGCGATACCCGAGTCGCACCGCATTCATGAGCAGGCGGTCGCGCACCGCGCGTCCGTTCACGAACCAGAATTGCAGATCGGAAGTGGCGCGCGCCGCCGCGGGCGCGCCGATCCATCCAAAGATGCGCACGGGTCCGGCGCGATGTTCGACCGCGATCGCGCGCTCGACGAACTCCTCGCCGACGACGCGCGCGAGACGACTCGCCACGTTCGCGGCGTCCGCGCCCGCTTTCAGCGCCGGCGCGTCGAGCAGCGTGCGCGAGCCGGAGCGCAGCCGGAACGCGACATCCTCGCGCGACAACGCAAGTCGTTCGACGAGCCGCACGATGTGACCCTGCTCGGTCACTTCGCTGCGCAGGAATTTGCGGCGGGCCGGCAGGTTGTAGAACAGGTCGCGCACTTCGATCGTCGTGCCGGGCGGATGCGCGGCGGGTGTGAGCTCGCCGGCGATGCCCGCATCAACGAGCACGCTCGACGCGCGCTCCGAATCGATGTGGCGCGACGTGATTTCGAAGCGCGATACGGACGCGATCGAGGGCAACGCTTCGCCGCGGAAACCCAGCGTGGTGATCGCCGCGAGATCCTCCGCGCAAGTGACCTTGCTCGTTGCGTGACGCTCGAGGGCGAGCCGCAACTGGTCTTCCGGAATGCCGCAGCCGTCATCACGCACGCGCGTGAGACGCACACCGCCCGCTTCGATCTCGACCTCCACGCTACGCGCGCCCGCATCGAGACTGTTCTCGACGAGCTCCTTGACGATTGAGGCGGGACGCTCGATGACCTCGCCGGCGGCGATCTGGTCGATGAGGTGGCTGTCGAGTACGCGGATGGTCATGCGGGGGACTGTCCCCTTTTTTCGCTTCGGAAAAAAGGGGACTGTCCCCTTTCGGCCGCTATTTCCGACCCCTACCGCAGCTCGACTTGCGCGGCTCCCGCGCTGCGCCGCGATGCGGCGAGACGCGTGCCGTCGGGCGCGTTGACCTGGAAATACTGTTCGATGCCCGCGAAGATCGCGCTCGCGAGCTTGGCGCGATGCGCCGGCAGCGACAGCTTGCGTTCGTCCTCGCGGTTGGAGATGAACGCGGTCTCGACCAGCATCGAAGGAATGTCGGGCGACTTGAGCACGATGAAGCCGGCCTGCTGAACCTTCGGCTTGCGCACTTCGCCGACGCGGTCTAGCCCTTTGAGCACGTGCTCGGCCGCAACCATGCTCGAGGCGATGCTCGCAGCCTGCGACAGATCGAGCAGCACGTTCGCCAGCGCCGGATCCTTGTCGTCGAGCTTCACGCCACCCATGAGATCCGCCGCGTTCTCGCGCTCGGCGAGCCAGCGCGCGGCTTCCGATGTCGCGCCGCGATCGGAGAGCACGTACACCGACGAGCCCGACACATCCGGATTTGCGATCGCATCCGCGTGAATCGACACGAACAGATCCGCCTTCGCCTTGCGTGCACGCTTCGTGCGCTCCTGCAACGTGATGAAGTAATCGCCGTCGCGCGTGAGCACCGCCTTCATGCCGGGCTCCTGATTGATCCGCGCCGCCAGTAGTTTTGCGACTTCGAGCACGACGTTCTTCTCGCGCGTGCCTTTGCGACCGGATGCGCCGGGATCGACGCCTCCGTGACCGGCGTCGATCGCGATCACGATGTCGCGCCCGCTGTCGGAGGGCATGTGCGCGGGGCGAATCGCGACGGGCGAGATCGGCGCGGCGGGCACCGGCGGCGGCGCGGCCGCTGCCTTCTGCGCATTCGGACCCGCGATGTCGAGAATCAGTCGATGACCCGAGTCACCCGCGGGCGTCGCGTTCGAAGTCTGGATCGTCACCGGCCCGTTCACGTCGAACACGAGACGCAGCCCGCTCTTCGGCAGCTTGCCGGAGCGCACCGCGGTCACGTCGCCACCACCGTCCGGCAGTTTCCCCGAGAGCGACGAGCGAGCCACGTCGATGACGACGCGCGACGGAGCGTCTAACAAGAATGCCTTGTGGTTGACGGGCGCCGACAGATCGAGCACGACTCGAGTGCCGGTGTCGGTGAGTGCGATGCGCACGCCGCGAATTTCCGCGGCCGACGCAGCGCCGGAAGCTCCCGCGATGATCGCGAGCAGCAGCAGCGTCATGGTCGATTTCTTCCCCAAAAAACCCTTCTCCGTCATGGAGTTCAGCCTGTCAGCTGCGGTGGAATTTACTTAAGTGGCCTAAAAGTTTCAATCCTCTCGATACGGTGCCCCTCGGCCGTGATCGAAAACCGGAACTCGGCGTCCGCCGGCGGCAACCGTCCGGCACCATTCTCCGGCCACTCGATGAACCAGCGCTGACCCGGTGCGTGGTAGTCCGCGAGGCCCAGGTGCTCGAGCTCGTCCGGGTCTTTCAGGCGATAGAGATCGAGGTGCACGACATTCACGGTCGGCAGCTCGTAGGTCTCGATCAGGGTGTAACTCGGGCTCTTGATCGACCCGGTGACACCAAGCGCGCGCAGCGCGCCGCGCGCGAACGTCGACTTGCCCGCGCCAAGGTCGCCGCTCAGCGTGACGATGCGGCACGGCGCGCCAGATGAAGAGGCGCTGCCTTCCAGGCGCGCGGCGAGCGCCTCGGTCTCCTCGCCACTGCGGGTGACCCAGGAATCCCCGCTCAAGGATTCACCCAGCCGCGCAGCTCCGCGACGACGTCTCCTGCGATGAGTCCGCGCTCGCCGGCCCGCCCATCGACAGATCGGGATGCCGAATCGCCCGCCAGCGCATGGACGAGCACGCCGATGCGCGCGGCCAGGACGCTGTCACCGAGTTGCGCGCGCAGGCCGGCGATCACGCCCGTGAGCACATCCCCCATGCCGGCCGTGGCCATGCCCGGATTGCCGCGATCGCAAATTGACATCGTGAGATCGCCGTCCACGCCCGCGGCGATCAACGTCCCTGCGCCCTTGAGTACCACGATCGCGCCGTACTTCGCGTGCAACTCGCGCGCCGCGCCGAGCCGATCCGTCTGCACCGCGCGAGTGTCCGTCCCCAGCAGGCGCGCGGCCTCGCCCGGATGCGGCGTGAGAATCCAGTCCGCGCGCAGCTTGCGCGGATGCAACGCCAGCAGATTGAGCGCGTCCGCGTCGACGACCGCGGGCGCCTCGGCACGTTGTGCCCGTGACCACAGCCGCTGCGCCCAGTCACCGCGACCCAGACCGGGACCGATCGCGAGGACGTCCGCGGCGCGGATGGCTTCGTCGAGCCCCTCCTCGTCAAGGACCGGGCCCGATCCGAGCGGTAGATAGATGAGCTCGGGACGCGTCGCCGTCACGGCGACGAGGTTGTCCGGGTGTCCCGCGGCGGTGACGAGCCCCGCGCCCGTACGCAGCGCGGCCTCCGCGGCGAGCCGCAGCGCGCCCGGCATTCTCAGGCCGCCGCCCACGACGAGCACGCGGCCGCTCGTGCCCTTGTGCGAGTCGCGCGGGCGGCGCGGCAACGCGGCGGCGAGCTCGCTCTCGTCGATGCGGCGCATGAGCGGCACGAATGCCGTCAACGCCGGCTGAACGACTCCGAGATCGTCGAGCAGCAGCGCGCCCACGTGCTCGGGTCCGGCGCCTGTGAACAGACCGGACTTGAACGCGACGAAGCACAGCGTGACCTTGGCGCGCACGGCGACGTCGACCACCGCGCCGCTGTCCGGGTCGACGCCCGAAGGGATGTCCAGCGCGAGCACCGGGCGGCGAGCCGCGTTGATGGCGCGAATGACCGCCGCCGTTTCCGCGCGTAACGGACCCTTGAAGCCGATACCTAACAACCCGTCGACGATGACGTCGCAACCCGAAAGAGCGTCAGCCGCGAACGGGTGCGCGCGACCGCCGGCGGCAACCCACTCTTCCTGCGCGCGACGTGCGTCGGCCGTGAGCTTGTCGGGTGGCGTCGCGGCGAGAACCAGCGTGTCGAGTCCGGCGGTCTGCGCAAGTCTTGCCAGCACATAGCCGTCGCCGCCGTTGTTGCCCGCGCCGCACACGACCGCCAGACGCTTCGCCTGCGGCCAGTGGCCGAGCAGGACTTTCAACGCGCCTTCCGCCGCGCGCGTCATCAGCGTGAAGCCCGGAACGCGCCGTTTTTCGATCTCGAAAGCATCCAGTGCGCGCACCTGCGCGGCGGAGTAGATGGCGGTCGGGCGACTCATGGCCGCGAATTATACTGGCGGCGCGCCATGAACCCGCCCGAACCCACCACCCCCGACCTCAAAGCCCGCCTGAGCGAGCTCGCGCAAGCGCGCGGCTTCGAGGCGCTCGGCGTCGCGGACGTCGCGCTGGAGGCCGACGCCGCCTTCCTCGATCGCTGGATCGACGCCGGAAAGCACGGCGAAATGAACTACATGCACAAGCATGGAACCAAGCGTTCGCGCCCCGGCGAGCTGGTGCCTGGCACGGTGCGCGTGCTCACCGCGCGCATGAACTATTGGCCCGGCGACGCGCGCGACGCGTGGGACGCGCTCGGCGAAGACGAGTTGGGCTATGTCTCGCGCTACGCGCTGGGGCGCGACTACCACAAGGTGTTGCGCAACGCGCTGCAAGGCCTGGCCGACGACATCCAGGCCCATGTCGGACCGATGGGCTACCGCGTGTTCGTCGACTCGGGGCCGGTGCTCGAGCGCGCGCTCGCGCGCAAGGCGGGGCTCGGCTGGGTCGGCAAGCACACGAACCTCATCGCGCGCGATGCCGGATCGTATTTCTTCATCGGCGAGATCCTGACCGACCTGCCGCTGCCGCTCGACGAACCCGTAGGCGCGCATTGCGGAACCTGCAGCGCGTGCATACCCGCCTGTCCCACCGGCGCCATCACCGCGCCCTATCAACTCGACGCGCGCCGCTGCATCTCCTATCTGACGATCGAATTGCACGGCGCGATCCCCGTCGAGCTGCGACGCATGATGGGCAATCGAATCTACGGTTGCGACGACTGCCAGCTCGTCTGTCCGTGGAACAAGTTCGCGCGCGCGGCCGCGCACCCGGATTTCAAGACGCGGCATCGACTCGATTCGTCACGGCTCAGCGAACTGTTCGCGTGGACGGAGGAGGAATTTCTCGCGCGCACGGAGGGCTCGGCGATCCGGCGCATTGGTTATGAACGCTGGTTGCGCAATATCGCGGTGGCGCTGGGGAATGCGTCGGGTTCCGCGGAGACGATGACCGCGCTCGAGTCGCGCCGCGAGGATGCTTCAGCGCTGGTGCGAGAGCACGTTCATTGGTCCCTCGCGGAGCACGCTGGGCGCGCGACGAACTAGCCCTCGGGCCAGCTTCCCGGTCTCGAAAGCAGGACGAGCCACCGGATGAACCAGAAGACTGCCACCACGCCCATCACGGCCAGCGCCCAGATCCAGACGAGATCAAAAAGGATTGCGAGACTCACCAGGACCACACCTATCCACGCGGCATGGAAATCGCGACTCTTGAGGATCCGGCGCCAGTTCATGCGCGTGAATCTCAGGTGACGATTTGCACGTTGTCGATGAGCCGCGCCTTGCCGAGTCGCGACGCGACCAACACGACGAATTCTTTGGTGCCCGGTGTCGCCGGCAAGAGCGAGCGCGAATCGCGCACGCTGAAGTAGTCAGTCTTGAAACCCAGGCCATCCAGGGCGGCGCGTCCCGTGGCTTCGATCTTCGCGAAATCGCGCTCGCCCGCCTGCAATGCGACCACTGCCTGCTGCAATTGCCGGTAGATGGACGGCGCCAGCCTTCGCTGTTCGGCGTCGAGGTACTGGTTGCGTGAACTCATCGCGAGTCCATCCGACTCGCGCACGGTCGGCGCACCGACGATCTCCACGCGTAGGCAAAGATCCGCGGCCATGCGGCGGATGATGGTGATCTGCTGGAAATCCTTCTCGCCGAAGATCGCCACATCCGGATCGACGATGTGGAACAACTTCGCGACCACGGTCGCGACGCCTTCGAAGTGTCCAGGCCGGAACTCGCCGCACAGGATGTTGGAAATGCCAGGAACTTCTATCCGCGTCGCCTGATCGGCGCCGTTCGGATAGATCTCGCCGACCTCCGGCATGAACATCAGATCGCAGCCCGCGTCCGCGAGCATCGTCGCATCCTGCGTCGGCGTGCGCGGGTAATGCGCGAAGTCCTCGTTGGGCCCGAACTGCATCGGATTCACGAAGATGCTCGAGACGAAACGCTTGCCGTGCTGCTTCGCGGCCTCGATGAGGCTGACGTGCCCGGCGTGCAGGTTGCCCATCGTCGGCACGAACACGACGCGCTCGCCCGCGGCGCGCCAGCGCGCGACGTGCTCGCGCACGGCGGCAATGGTCGTCACCGTCAACATCAGGCGTGGAACTCGTGCTCGGGACCCGGATAGCTCTTCTGTTTCACGGCCTGAACGTAGCGCTTGATCGCGTCGAGGTTGGACACCGCGCCTTCCATGAAATTCTTCACGAAGCGCGGCTTGCGACCGGAGGTGACGTCGATCACGTCATACAGCACGAGGATCTGACCGTCGGTGTCCGGCCCCGCGCCGATGCCGATGACCGGAACCTCGAGTGCGGCGGTGATGGTCTTCCCGAGCTCCGACGGAATACATTCGAGCAGCACGATGTCCGCGCCCGCCGATTCCAGCGACTTCGCCGCTTCGAGCATCCGCTTCGCGGCTTCCGCCTCGCGGCCCTGCACGCGAAATCCACCGGTCTTGTGTACCGACTGCGGCTTCAAGCCGAGATGCGCGCACACCGCGATGTCGTGCCGCGCGAGGAACTCGACGATCTCGAGCTGGCTCGGCCCGCTCTCGAGCTTGACCATCGCCGCATTGCCTTCCTGCATGAGCCGCACGGAGTTCGCGAGCGCGACATCGGGCGTCGGGTAGCTCGCAAACGGCAGGTCCGCCATGAGAAACGGACGATGATTGCCGCGCGCCACCGCCCTGCAGTGGTACACGATGTCGTTCATCGTCACGGGCACGGTCGTGTCGTGGCCTTGAAGCACCATGCCGAGCGAGTCGCCGACGAGGACGACATCCGCGTCCGCGGCGTCGCAGAGCACCGCGAAGCTCGCGTCGTAACAGGTGATCGCCGCGATCTTCTGCCCCTCGCGCTTCATGCGATCGAGAGTGCCGAGTGAAACCGGCGGGCGCGTGGAATCGCGTTGTTCGAGATGTGTGTACATGAACCCCTCGCGTCAAATAGTACCGTGACGAAGGGGGTTGTAATACAGGCGCCCCTTCTTCATGCGGCGGATGGCGCCGACCAGTTCGTCATAGTCCGCCTGGTTCTGCAGCGGATCGATATTGCTCGCGTTGACGATCAGCAGCGGCGCACGGTCGTATTCGTGGAAGAACCGCGCGTACGCATCGTTGAGCCGTGCGAGATACGCCGCATCGATTCCCGAAGTCTCATAGGCGATACCGCGCTTGGAGATTCGCGACAGCAACGTTTCGACGGGCGCCTGCAGATAGACGACGAGATCGGGCTTGGGCGGATCGACCGCGAGCCGCGATGCCACCTGTTCGTACAGGTGCATCTCGGCCTCGTCGAGGGTGAGCCCGGCGAACAGCCGGTCCTTCTCGAATAGATAGTCGGCGACGCGCCGCGACGCGAACATGTCCTGCTGCTGCAGAGACCCGAGCTGCTGCGCGCGCTGGAAGAGGAAGAAGAGCTGCGCCGGCAGCGCGCCGGACTTCGGATTCTTGTAGAAGCGCTCGAGGAACGGGTTCTGCGCGTCCTGCTCGAGCACGAGCTCGGCTTCCAGAGTTTCCGCGAGCCGGCGCGCGAGGCTGGTCTTGCCGACACCGATCGGGCCTTCGACGACGATGTAACGCTGCGGCGGAATTTCGCTTCCCGTCGCGCGCGGCGGCAAGGCCGCGGCTGCCGCCGCATCGACGTCGGGGGCGCTCACAGCTTCTCGAGGCCGCGGTTCGCGACGCGCGAGCGCAACTCGCGCACGACCCCGAGCCCGGCAACTTCGAGATCCGGCGCAACATCGGCAAGTGGATAGAGGACGAAGTCGCGCCCGGCGATCCCGGCGTGCGGCAAGGTCAGTGTGTCGGTGCCGCGAATCTCGCTCCCGACCACGAGCAGGTCGAGATCGATGACGCGCGGGCCCCACCGTTCGCGTGGCGGAGCGCGGCCGAGCTCGATTTCGAGCGCGCGCAGGTCGGCCAGCAATTCTTCAGGGGTGCGCTGCGTGAGAAGTCCGGCGACCGCGTTCACGAACGCGGGCTGCACCACATCGCCGAACGGCTTCGTGCGATAGAGCGACGATTCAGCGACGCGGCGCGTTCCGGGCAAATGGGACAGCGCATCCAGCGCTCGCTTCACTTGCCGCGCTGGATCTTCGAGATTGCTGCCCACGCCCACATAGGCGGGGAGCCAGCGCGGCAAGGCGGCGACTTCCATGTCCCTCGCCGCGACGGTCATGGACTCGCGGAAGTCCGTCCGCGACCTCGGCGACGACGCCGGCGCGGACGACGACCCGGACCCGGACCCTCCTCTCCCACCGGACCGGGACGCGATTGCGCGCCGAGCGCGTCGGCCATCCGATCTCGATCTGTCTGCGAGACTTCCTGCACCTTCGTCCACCACTCCGCGAGCTCGCGGTCGGCGAGTCCCATTTCCGCGCGCAGCAGCAGCAGGTCGAAGCCCGCGCGGAAGCGCGGCTGTTCGAGCATGCGCAGCGCGCGGCGGCCGCGCGGCTGCTCGAGGCGCGGTTGCGCGGCAAACATCTCGCGCACACCGAGTGAGAAACGTTTGGGGATCGCGATGCGCCCTTGCGCGCCGCGGGCGGCACGATCCACGCAATCGACGATGACGCCGATGTCATGCCACTTTTCCTGTGGCTGCTTCTCGATGATCTCGGCGAAGGGACCGTAGAGCAGCAGCGCGAACAGGAACGTCGGGGTCACCGGCTTGCCCTGCTGCACACGCAGGTCGGTGTTGGCCAGGCCCTGGCGCACGAGCTTGGCGACCGCACCGTCGGGGAAGCGGTCGAGGTAACTCGCGACACTGGGCAGGAGTTCGCCTAACAAGCCGTGCCGTTGCAGAACGACGAGACTCATCGCGCCGTGGCCCGTGAGGAACAGCTTCAGCGTCTCGTCGAACAGGCGCGCCGGCGGCACGCTCGACAGCAACGAGCGCAATTCCGGAATTGTCGTGCCCGTTTCGCCATCGAGCGAGAAGCCGAGCTTCGCCTCGAAGCGCGCGGCGCGCAGCATGCGCACGGGATCTTCGCGATAGCGCGTGGCGGGATCGCCGATGAGTTTCAGCCGACGCGCGGCGATATCTTCGACGCCGCCCGCGTAGTCCCAGATCGAGAAGTCGGCGATGTTGTAGTACAGCGCGTTCGCGGTGAAATCGCGGCGCCAGACGTCGTCGTCGATGGTGCCGTACGCGTTGTCGCGCAGGATGCGGCCGTGTTCGTCGGTGACGCGGTCTTCGTCCTCGTCGCCATTGCCGGCGCCCGCGTGGCGCGAGCGGTCGCGCTCGACGAGCGGCGTATGGCCGTGGATGCCGGTTCTGTGCGAACCCGCTTCGGCGAGCACCGTCGACTCGTCGGTGTCGTCGAGATCTTCGTCGTCATCGAGCGCGTCTTCGAGCTCGTCACCCGGCTCGTCGTCGTCGAGATCGGGAACGGCGCTTTCCACCGGAATCTCGTCCGGCACGCTGCTCGTCGCGCGAAACGTCGCGACCTCGATGATCTCGCGCCCGAAGAAGACGTGCGCGAGACGGAATCGCCGGCCGATCAGCCGGCAATTACGGAACGTGCGTTTGACTTCCTCCGGCAGCGCGCTGGTCGCGATGTCGAAATCCTTCGGCGTGATGCCGATGAGGAGGTCGCGCACGCAGCCGCCCACGAGGAAAGCCTCGTAGCCCGCCTCCCGCAGCCGGTACAACACGCGCAACGCGTTCGGTGAGATCGCGGCACGCGATATGGAATGTTCGGCACGGGGGATGATGCGTGCGGACGGCCGGGAAGCCGATTCGGTTCGAAAATCGTCGTTCAAGATCGCAATGTTCCACTTGAGCTGAAATGAGCGGCGCATATACTACCGCGCTCGAATTCTGGACCCGCCCAAACAGACGCTCCCTTCGTCTAGAGGCCCAGGACATGGCCCTCTCAAGGCCGTAACACCGGTTCGAATCCGGTAGGGAGCGCCAATCAAATCAAAGGCTTGAGGTCTTCGGTCGAAATGGGGGCTAGTAGCTATGCTGCGTTTCACGATCGCCGCGGTTTTTCTCACCCTGACCACCATTCCCGCTTCCGCCACCGAGGGAAGGCTCGACGAGAACGGCTGCCACTACGACCGCAAGAAGGGCAACTACCACTGCCACGAAAGCCGGCCGCCGAATCCGGACCGCTTCGCGCCCGTCAAGAAATCGCGCGAAAACATCTGTCACGACAAGGCCTCGCCTAACTATCGCATGCTGCGCTACTTCGTCGCGTACCAGAACATGCGCAATTGCCTGGGCAGCGGCGGCCGCGAACCGATGCACGAAACGGGCGGATTGCTCGACAAGCCCTGGTAGAGCCAGGTCACCTGTAGACGCAATCCTTACCGGGCCGGCCTTCGTCCCGACATCGATGCAATAGCCCAGGATCGACAATGCGGGACCCGTTTGATACCAGTCCCTCCCCGCGTGCGTTCGTTCGTCTCGAGAGGCGTGTTTTTTAGTTCCGCGCGCCTCCTCAATCTGGCGCTGCGCCTCTTGAGGCCGTTGCTGCTGGTGCGCCTGCTCGACATCATCGAATACGGCCGCTATCGGCTGTTCATGGCGACCGCCATGTTGCTGACGGCGCTCGGCGGTTTCGCGCTCTCCGCGAACCTCAAACTACCTGATCGCCCGCACGCCCGAACGCGCGGCAACCGACATCACCAAGACCACGGTGCTCATGCTCGGCATGGCGTTCATCAGCGCGCTGGTCATCGCGCTGTTTCGGCAGTGACTAGTGCCGCCGGAGATCTCGGCATCGTGGCTGCTGCTCGCGGACGATCTACACGATTCTGGTCACCGCCTGGCGCATCGCGACTACGACGTCCACGTGATCGCGAACGAACCCGGCGATTCGCCGCACGGCCCACCCAACGCGTCGCTGCCGAGCGCAGGAAGCGTGCGTCGCGTGCGCGCGCCGGTGCTGCTCGCAGCGCGGCGCCTGAGCGCGCGATTCGAAGGCCGTCCGATCCTCGGCGTAGCGACGCGCGGCGCGGCGTTGTTCGAACTACTTTCCGAGAGCGGCGCCGGTGTCTGCGTCGAGCCCGGCGATGTGGACGCGATCGAGCGAGCGCTGGTAGAGAGTGCTTTCGACCGCGGGCGAACCCGTCCCGCCGAGTGTCGAACGATTCCGTTGGTCCAGCCTGGCGCTCCAATATCGCGCAGCCATCGAGACCGTCGCCAGCGGCGAACGCGCCCTTGCTCCGGCCGGCCGGCCGGCCCGCCGTTCGGGCGTTCGAAGCCTAACTAACCCCGCCGGCACGTTTGCGGCCGTCCGCGCTTGCGGATTTCATCTTCCTCGTTCATAAACTCGGTCGCACGATCGAAATACAAAAAGACGAAAGGGGAGAAAAATGAACCGGACGATCACGTCGGCCATCGTGCTGACATTGACCGCGGCTGCGCCCGCGATCTCGCAGGAACTCTTTCAACCGGCATGGCAGGTGCTCCTGCCGCTGCAGACGGCAGGCGTCGCGGTCGGCGACGTGAACGGCGACGGCTACAAGGATGTCGTGACCAACGGCTGCTGCATCTATCCGGGCCCGATTCCGCAGGTCTATCTGTTCTACGGGCAACCCGATCACACGCTGAACCCGACGCCAGTCGCGATACAGCCGCTGTCGCTGACGGGATCGCTCAATATCGCGGACGTCACCGGAGACGGCCGCGCCGACCTCGTGGGCAGCGGTTTCTACGGAATCGAAGTCATCGCGCAGGACACCGCGGGCGGGCTCGCCCCCTCGCTGTTCTATCCGTCGAACTACTACGAGCAGGCGCGCGTCGGCGACTTCAACGGCGACGGGCGCCTCGACGTGATCGGCCTCGAGTTCAGCGTCGACGGCCACATCAACACCGAAGAGGCGGCCATCTGGTACCAGAATGCCGCCGGCAGCTTCGATGCACAGGCGCTCGTGCCGCTGCCGCATGGCTTCAACGATGACGTCGACGCCACCGATCTGAACGGCGACGGCCGCACCGACGTCGTAGTGGTCAACGGGTTCAATGAACCCGCGATCGTCGTGCTCTATCAGACGGCCGCCGGGACGATGTCCGCTCCGGTTCCGCTGTCGATCGGCCCCGGAATCCTCGTCTGGCAGGTCGGCGTCGGCGACGTGAACGGCGACGGCCGCAAGGACATCGTCGCGAGCTACGGCGGTTACACCACCGACGTGCATCTCGCCGTGTTCCGGCAGAACGCGGACGGCAGCTTTGCCGCGCCGCAGTTGCTTGGTGCCGCGGATTGGCTCACGGCGATCGAAATCGCGGACGTGACCGGCGACGGAAAGAACGACATCGCGCTGTTGCATCAGAGTTCGCTGGGCGTCATCGCGCAGAGCACCGATGGCACGCTCGCGGCGGAGACGCTGATCCCGCTGCCGCCGGCCGGCGGCCACGCGCACTTCGGCTTCGTGGTCACCGACATCAACGGCGATGGCGTCAACGATGCCGCGTATTCGCAGGTCGGTGCGCAGGGCGCGCTCACCGTGCTCTACGGCATCCCGCGCGATCCGCCGCCGACCAATCGGCCACCCATTGCTGTCGCGGATCGCGTGACGATCGTCTGCGACGACACCGTCACCATCGCCGTGCTCGCGAACGACAGCGATCCCGACGGCGACGCACTGAATGTCACGAAGGTGTCGAAGCCCGCGAACGGCACCGCGAAGGTGACCGCCGACGGCAAACGCGTGAAATACCAACCCAGGCGCCGCTTCCGCGGCACCGATCGATTCACCTACACCATCTCCGACGGCCGCGGCGGCACCGCCACCGCGACGGTGACCGTCACCGTTCGCTGAAGACGAAAGGCCACTCCGCGCGTCGCGCGGAGTGGCCGCTCTGCGTTCGAATATTCGAATCCGCTGGCGACGACTGCTTCGCGCGACGCCGCGTGATTCCCGCGGCCAACAACCCCGCCATCACCAGACCGAGCGTACCCGGCTCCGGAACCGAGAGAGCCGTGCGCGTGAAGGATGTGATGTTGAAACGCGTCTGGTCCTGCGTGCGGGTGCTGCAGACCCCTGCCGGCTCGCAGATTGACGTCGAGTTCGAGTAGCTCAGCGAAAGATTGGGCAACGCGTAGGTCAGGATGCTCGCCACGTCGAAAGGCTGGTCGAGGTCGATGTAGCTCGGCGACAGGGGGCTGCTGAAATTGACGCCCTCGAACCCGACGAGAGTGAAGAAACGGCCTTCGCTCAGACCCAACGGGCCGAAGTGCTCGGACCGGGTCGCAATCGCCAGCACGTCGTTGTCCGCTCTGCAGCCTCCGGTGCACGTAAACGGCCACAGCGAATCGGTCAGGTGCACGAGACCGTAATTGCGATCATGGATCGCGAGTTCAATCGACTGACCGCCGATGACCAGGCTCGAGTTCCATTGCGCGGTCGCGCTCGTCGGCGTTGCGATGTCGAGCACACGCGAGGTGGGCCGCGTCGGCATGGAGCGCTCGGTGAACAGATCGGTTTCGAAAACTACCCGCGCGGTGAACGACTGACCCACGGCCGACGGGTCGAACGTCCGGCTGCCGGCAGTCAGATCGACGAGCGCGCGATCCCGGACGGTGCCGGTGAAATCGAACGCGATAGGAATCGAGTTCGCGGGTGAAGCCACGACTGCGAGGAACGCCGCCGCAGCGAAGATTTTCCTATCCATGGTGTGTCCCTGTCTTATTCGGTTTTTGGACGCCCCGACCCTATCAGGGTGCTCCACCGCCGATGACACCCAGGTGACATAACTACCGCGTTTCTCACACGAAGTTCGTGCCGCCGACGTACGCCCATCTACCTGCGCCGCCACTCTGGTCCGGCTCTTACCGAGTTCGAGCCCGGTGGCGACTGCGTGCGAGCGTGAACAACCGAGCGGTGTGTGTGTGTGTGTGTGTGTGTGCGGTGCACATCGGGGCCCGCAGCACGCCGCTGCGCACTCCTGACTATCCATTCGCAAGACGCGAAGGCGCGTCAGGGTTGCCCCAACTCTTCTATTTTCGATCGCAGCCTGGACACTGTCCCTATTTCTATTTCTTCTCCGCACGCGCCGGCCAGCGCCTGACCACAACACAACGCGACTCCAGGCAAGGACCCGATGTGTATCGCGCGCGATCCGCGCGCCCGACTACTCGCGCTCCTATCCCGAAACCACCGGCCTAGGCGCCCGATACCACCCGGCATACAAAGCCGGCAGAAAGATGAGCGTGAGGATGGTGGCGATGAACAACCCTCCCATCATCGCGATCGCCATCGGCCCCCAGAACACCTCGCTCACGATCGGAATCAGTCCGAGGATCGCCGCCGCCGCCGTCAACAGGATCGGCCGCAACCGATGCATCGTCGCGTCGACGATCGCGGCTCCCCGCTCCATTCCCGCATCCTCGTTCTCCTTGATCTGCGCCATGAGCACCACCGAGTTCCGGATGATCATGCCGACGAGCGCGAACACGCCGAGCATCGCCACGAACCCGAACGGACGGTTGGACACCAACAGCGCGAGCGTGACGCCGATGATCGCGAGCGGTGCCGTCAGCATCACCAGGAACAACTTCTGCGTACTGTGGAGCTGCAGCATCAGGATGAACAGCATGAGCAGGAACATCACCGGAATGACGGCCATGATCGAGGCGGAGCCCTTCGCGCTCTCGCCCGCCGCGCCGCCGACCTCGATGCGATAGCCCGGCGGTAGTTTGGCCACCAGCGCGGCGATCGGACCGTCCAGTTGCTCGTTCACGGTCGCGGGCTGAAGTCCCGGCCCGATCTTCGACTGCACGGTGATGGTCGGCAGCCGGTCGCGCCGCCAGATGATCGTTTCCTCGAGCCCGTATTCGAAGCTCGCGATCTGGGCGAGCGGCACGTTGGCGCCGCCCGAAAGACCGATCTCGAGATCGCGCAGCCGCGCGACATCGCCGCGGTCGCGCGCCTCCGCGCGGCCCTGCACGTCGATCAGATAGATGTCATCGCGGTATTGCGTGACGGTCCGGCCGGACAACGCGGAGTTCAGCGTGCGCGAGATCTGCTCGGAGCTGATGCCGAGCTGCCGCGCCTTCTCCTGATCGACGACGATCCGCATGTCCTTCGTCATCTCGTTCCAGTCGAAGTTGACGACGCGCGTGTTCGCGTTGGCCCGCAGGGTGGACGCGACGGTCTCGGCGATCGCACGCACGGCCGCGACATCGGGCCCGCTCACGCGGAACTGCAGCGGCCAGTCGACGGGCGGGCCCAAAGCCAGCGGCTCGACGCGCGCCATCAGCGTGTCGAAGTCCTCCTCGAGGACCTTTTCGAGACGCGCCTTGACCTGATCGCGCACGTCATAGCCCTTCGTCATGACCACGGCCTGCGCGAAGTTCGCGTTCTCGAGCTGCTGATTGAGCGGTAGATAGAAACGCACCGCGCCCGAACCGACGTAGAAGCTGTGGAACGCGACATCGGGGTCTGCCTTCAGTACCTTCTCGAACCGCTCGACCTCCGTCTTCGTCGCCTCGAGCGATGCGTTCTGCGCGAGGCGCAGATCCACGATGAGTTCGGGCCGCTCGGAGGACGGGAAGAACTGCTGCTGCACGAAACCAAACAGGATCACGGCAAGCACGAACACGCCCAGCGTCCCCAACATCACCTTCCCGCGATTCGCGAGCGACTTCGTCAGGACCCGGCGGAACCGCGCCGTCATCGGCGTATCCACCCCATGACTGCCACCCGACGCGTGCTCCTTGAGCACTGCGACACCGATATACGGCGTGAAGATCACTGCGACGACCCACGAGACCAGCAACGCGATCGTAACGACCGCGAACAACGTGAAGCAGTACTCGCCGGCGCCGCTCTTCGCGAAGCCCACGGGCAGGAAGCCCGCGCACGAGACGAGCGTGCCCGTCAGCATCGGGAAGGCGGTCGATGTGTACGCGTACGTGGCCGCGCGGAACTTCGTCCACCCCTCTTCCAGCTTCTTGACCATCATCTCGACGGCGATCATCGCGTCGTCGACGAGCAGGCCGAGCGCGATGATCAACGCGCCGAGTGAAATGCGCTGCAGGCTGATCCCGAAGATCTGCATGAACACGAACGTGATCGCGAGGACGAGCGGAATGCTGATCGCGACGACGAGACCCGCGCGCAAGCCGAGACTGACCAGACTCACGATGAGCACGATCGCGATGGCCTCGAACAGTCCGCGCGTGAAATGCCCGACGGATTCCTCGACGACGGCGGGCTGATTCGCGACGCGATGCACGTCGATGCCGATCGGCACATCGCTCTCGATGCGCGTGAGCTCGCGCTCGAGCGCGGCGCCGAGATCGAGCACGTTGCCGCCCTTCGCCATCGACACACCGATGCCGATCGCGGGCTCGCCGTTGAAGCGGAACTGCGGCGACGGCGGATCCTCGTAGCCGCGCGTCACGCGCGCGAAATCCCGCAGCCGCACCTGCCGGTCGCCCACGCGAATCGCGACGTTCTCGAGCGACTGCACCGAGTCGAGCGCGCCGCTCACGCGCACCTGGATGCGCTCGCCGGGTGTCTCGATCGTGCCCGATGCGATGACCGCGTTCTGGCTCGCGAGCGTGGCCGCGACGAGATCCGGATCGATGCCGAGCCCGGCCATCTGTCGCAGCGAGAAATCGATGTAGATGACTTCGTCCTGAACGCCGATGAGATCGACCTTGCCGACGTTGTCGACGCGCAGCAGTTCGGAGCGGATGAACTCCGCCTGGTCGCGCAGCTCGCGGTACGTGAAGCCGTCCGTCGTCAGCGCGTAGATGACGCCGTAGACGTCGCCGAAGTCGTCGTTGAAGAAAGGCCCGAGCGCGCCCTGCGGCAACTGGCCGCGGATGTCCCCCAACTTCTTGCGCACCTGGTACCACTGACCCGGCACCGCGGACGGCGGCGTGCTGTCGCGCAGATTGATCATCACCGTCGCTTCGCCGGGCTTCGTGTAGCTGGTCACGAAGTCGAGGTATTCGAGCGACTCGAGCGGCTTCTCGAGACGTTCGGTGAGTTGTTTGGCCGTCTGCTCGGCGTCGGCGCCAGGCCACACGGCGCGCACGATCATCGTCTTGATCGTGAACGGCGGATCTTCGTCGCGGCCGAGATCGGCGTAGGCGCGAAAACCGGCGAACAACGCTACCACCATCAGGAAGCCGACCAGCGGCTTGTGGTTCAACGCCCACGCGGAGAGGTTGAAAGCTCCGTGCTCGGAACTGTCGTGCGGCGAGTCGTTCGCGCTCACTGCGGCTTTCCGTCAGTCTGCGGCGCGAGTTTCACTTTCTGTCCCGGCGCGAGCCGGTGCACGCCCGCGGTCACGACGCGTTCGCCGGTGCGCAGTCCTTCCGCGATGTAGACGCGGGCGCTGTCGTAACGCTCGACGGTCACCGCGCGCAGCTCGACGGTGTCGTCCTTCGTCACGACCCACACAGCCGGGCGCGCGTCCTTCTGGAAGATCGCCGCGGAAGGCAGCGCGACATTCGGCGCGCCCCCGACGCGCGGCAGCGTGACGCTCACCGTCATGCCGAGACGCAACGAAGGCGGCGGGTCCACGATCGTCGTGCGCACCTGGTACGTGCGCGTGACCGGATCGGCCGCTGGCGAGATCTCGCGCACGCGCCCGGCCCAGACTATCTTCTCGCCCTGCACCGGAGCGATGACCACCGCGGAGTTGGTCTGCAGCTCGCCGATGCGCGCATCCGGAACATCGAACACGGCCTCGAGCGTACTCGGCCGCGCGACGCTGATCGCGCGCTGTCCGGCAGCGACCACGGAGCCGACTTCGACCAGCACGCGCGTCACGACGCCGTCCTGGCTCGAGCGCAGCGTCGTGTAGCCCAGCTTCTGTTGCGCGAGACGCAGCTCCGCGGTTGCCTGCGCGAGCTTGGCTTCGGCGGAGCGCACGGCCGTCTGCTGCGCCTGGTACTGCGCGCGGGTAGTCAGGCCGCGCTCGAGCAGATCGCGGAAGCGCGCTTCCTCGCTGCGCGAACGATCGAGATCGGATTGCGCGGCGGGCACCCCGCCGCGCGCCGCGTCGACGCCGAGCTGCGTATCCGTCTGCTCGAGTTGCGCGAGCACCTGGCCGGCCTTCACCGTCGTGCCGAGATCGACGTCGCGGCGCACGACCTTGCCCGGCACCTGAAAACTCAAGTCCGTCTCGAAGCGCGAGCGGATCTCCGCGGTGTACGTAGCGCTCTCGCCGCTCTCACCGCCCGTGACGACGACGGAGCGCACCGGCCGCAGCGGCGCCTCCTGTGCTTCGTCCTTGCCGCAGCCCGCGAGCGAACCGACGAGCGCCAATAAGAAGAGGTGGCGGAAATATGTCATGGGTGCGTCCTGAACCAGTTTTCGACTCGCCCGTACCACGCCTCGCGCGACGCCGGATCGAGCAGGATTTCGAATTCTCCCATCGTGCGCAGCACGCTCACGAAATCGATGAGGAATCCGTACTTCGCGTCCGTCGCCGCGAGCCCCGCGGACAACGCGGCTTCCTGCGCGTCGATGAGATCCGTGACGGTCACCGCGCCGCGCGCATACGCGTCGCTCACCATCGCGAGATTCTCGTCGGCGGCTTCGGCGGCTTCGCGCGACAGATCGATCGACGGCCACGAGCTCGCGGTCCGGTGCAGCACGGCGCGAGTGCGCGCCTCCACTCCGTCGGTCGCGGACGCGCGTTCGGCTTCGCTCGCGCGCAATTCGTGCCGCGCCTGCGAGCGTTCAGCGCCGCGCAGACCTCCCGTGAACACCGGGATCGAAGCCTGCAAGGAGAGGCTCCACGACTCGTCGTCGGGAGCGCCGGGTGTCTGCAGCGAACCCGCGCCACTCTTGTCGGTGAACTTAGACGCGCTCGTCACCAGCGCGAGGTCGGGCAGGTAGTACGAGCGATGGGCCGAGACCAGCGCGCGCTGACGCGCGTCGACGACGGCCCGCGCCTGCGCGATCTCCGGCGCGTTCTCGAGCGCGGTCGCGACGGCGTACTCCATGAACACCGCCCACTTCGCGGGGGTTTCGAGGAAGGATTGCGTGCGCTTGCTCGACACGAGTCCGAGCGGATCGTCGAGACCCGACTCGGCGGCATCGATGCCCGGCGTCGCGGGGCGATGCAGGATCCGCAGCACCTCGGTCTCCGCCTGGCGGCGCTGCGACTCGCTGGCGAGCAGGCTCTGCTTGTCGCGCGCGAGTTGTGCTACCCAACGCAAGTAGTCAGAGCGGCCGCCCAGCCCCACCTCCTCGCGCACGCGCGAGGTCTCGAGATTGCGGCGCGTGTTCTCGACATTGCGCTTGCGCACGCTCTCGACCGCCTTCGCGCGCAGCAGGTTGAGGTAGGCAGCCGCTGCGTCATTGAGCGTATCGAGCATGTCGGCGCGCTGGCCCTGTTCGGCGGCGGCGGCCAGCGATTTCGCGATGGAGTAGCCGGCCCAGGCGCGCTCCGAATAGACGACCTGCGAGAACGAGAGGCCCGCGCTCGTCGTGTCCTCGGCCTGGATCTGCGGATTCGCACGGTCCGCGTCGATGCGCGTGCGCGTCGCGGACGCCGACAGCTGCGGCAGCAGGTTCGAGCGGGCGATGCCGACGTCGTCCACCGCGCTGCCCGCGCGCGCCACGCTCGCGGCGAGCCCCGGATTTGCATCGAGCGCCGCGCGCATCGCTCCGAGCAGCGTGAGCGGTTGCGCACCGCCGTCGTCCACATTGAGTTGCTCCGAGTCGGCGAGGAACTGCCAGCGCGGCGAGAAACCGATGTCGCGCGCCGTGCGCATGTTGATCACGAGGCGTTGCGACGTGGGAAAGCTCACGTCGAAGGTCGCCGGATTCTCGCCGGCGGCGATGCGCTGGATCATGATCGCGACGCGGCGCGCGAGTCGCTCGGTGTCGCGCTCGGCACCGCCCGTGGTCATCAACAGGCCGGCTTCGACTTCGCTGCGACCCACGACCGAGAACGTCGGGAGCTTGCGCGCGACGAGTCCCGCGGCGAGCTCGCTCACCTGTGTCTCGTCGAAACGCAGCGGCGTCACGTACACCGCGTCGGCTCCCGCGGGCAGGCTCGCCAGCGCCGCGTCGACATCCGCGCCGACGCGCACGACGTCGATGCGCACGTTCAACGCCGCGGCGAGCTCCGTCGCCTTCCCGCCGAGCTGCGGCAACGCGCTGATCAGCGATTCGTCGACCAGAGCGACGAGATGCCTGAAGCCCACGATCTGATGGAACGCGCGCACTTCGTTCGCGACGCTCTGGAAATCGGCGACGTAGGTGAAATTGCGCCGGCCGCTGCGTCCTAGCGCGAGTGGATAGCCCTGCAGGACCGGATCGATGACCAGCGGCGCGATGACCGGCTTCGGCAGCGCCGTCAGTCGCGCAGCCTGTTGCGACGTGAGGATTCCAAGCGTGAGCACGACGTCGACGTCGCGATCGGCGAGCGCGCGTTCGAGCGCGGCCGTTGCGCCGGCCGCCGACCAGTCGCCCGTGAAGCGCAAGTCCCGCGGCAGCACGATCTCGGCATCGGGAGACGCTACGTTCGCGATCTCACGCTCGATCGCCGCCGACGTGAAGATCTGGCGTCCGGCGGGTCCGTCGAGGACAACGCCGACCCGCACCTCGCGCGCCAGCGCGGCGGATGAACAAACCAGGGCAATCAGGATCCAGGCCGTGGCACGGCCAGCGCAACGTGACACCAATGGCTATCTCCCTGAGAGCGTTCTTGTTTGTCGGCATCTTAGTACCGGTCCAAGTGTGCTGTCGCGCACAAATGCTACCCTCCGTCGCATGGCGAACCCACCGCAACCCGGAGAGACGCTGGATCAACTCGAGTCCCTGCTTTCGCGCTGGCAGATGAGTCTCGATCTGCACGCGGGCTACTCGGCTCTCGACGACGAACGCTACTGGCACGTGCAGCCGTGGCCGCGCCACGAACGCCCGCAGCGCTGGATCATCCAGCTCGCGCGCAAACGCATCCTCGCGCTCAAGCGCATCGTCGAACAGCGTCAATCCGAAGGCGACCGCGCATTCATCGAGGGCATCGAGATCATGGGATTCCTGGCGACGCTCGTCGGGATCACGTCGATGGATCGCTTCATCCCGCTCGCGACACCGGAGACCGAACGCCGCGACGTGCTCGCCGCAAAGCCCGCACCGGCCGCGAAGCCAGCGCCTGCCGCGAAGGCCGTGACACGCGAGCCCACCTCGCGAACTGCCGAGAATCGCCGCGCGGTCGAAACGAACTCCCGCACGGGCGAACACCGCCGCACCGCCGAGACCACCCGGCAGATGCCGGCGCTGCCGAACTCGAAGGTGTACCGTATGCTCGCCGCGCAACGCGCCGGCGTTCCGCTGAAGCCCGCCGCGGCGGCCGTGCCGCCAAAGAAGGAAGCGCGCCGCGATCCGGCCCGTCCCGCGACCATCAAGCCGAAGAAGGCGCCGTCCACCATCACCGCCGCCGAGCACGTCGTGATCGCGGACGCCGTGCGCTTGTTAGGCTGGGGCAAGCAGTGGCACGAGATCGCTGACGCGATCGGGCGGCTGTCCGAGCGGCCGAGTCCGTCCGAAATCCGCCGCGTCCTGCGCACGTACCGCGAGCACATCGAATCCATCGCCACCCGGCGCGGGGGCTGAAGGCGGGAAAGGCCCATCGAGCCTTGCGCGGACCCCAAGTCCTCAGCAAAATCCGCGTCCCGGCGCCAAGGAACCATTCACAGGCGCCCCGATCTGATAGGCGCCATGATCAAGACGCAGAACCTCTCGAAGAACTACGACGGCCTGCTCGCTGTCGACGATCTCTCCTTTTCCGTGCAGCCGGGCGAAGTCTTAGGCTTCCTGGGGCCGAACGGCGCCGGCAAATCGACGACGATGCGCATGATCGCGGGCTTCATAACCCCGACCAGTGGCAGCGCCAGCATCTGCGGCCACGACATCGCGTCGGATCCGCTCGCCGCAAAGGCCGCGCTGGGCTATCTACCCGAAGGCGCGCCGACTTACGGCGAGATGACGGTCGGCGGCTTCCTCGACTTCGCCGCGGACCTGCGCGCGCTGACCGGCGAGCGCCGCCGGCAACGTCTCGACTACGTGATCGCGCGGCTCGAACTCGATCAGGTGTACGAACAGTCGATCGAAACGCTGTCGAAAGGTTTCAAGCGCCGCGTGGGCCTGGCGCAGGCGATCGTGCACGACCCGCAGGTGCTCATCCTCGACGAACCCACCGACGGCCTCGATCCGGTGCAGAAGCACCAGGTGCGGACCCTGATCAGCGAGATCGCGAAAGAAAAAACCATCGTGATCTCGACGCACATCCTCGAAGAGGTCGACGCGGTCTGCACGCGCGCCATCATCATCGCGCGGGGCAGGCTGGTCGCCGACGACACGCCCGAGGGGCTCAAGTCCCGCGCGCCCTCGGGACGCCTCGAAGACGTGTTCCGCGCCGTCGCCGCCTGATCCTTTCCCGGAGCTCCCAGTGAAACCCGTTCGCATCATCCTGCGTCGCGAGCTCGCGAGTTATTTCGCGACCCCGCTCGCCTACGTCGTCATCGTCATCTTCCTGCTCATGGCGAACAGCTTCGCGTTCTCCTTCGGCTCGCTGTTCGAGCGCGGCCAGGCGGATCTCGCGCCCTTCTTCAACTTCATCCCCTGGCTCTATCTGTTCCTGATCCCGGCCGTGTCGATGCGCCTTTGGGCCGAAGAGCGTCGCAGCGGCAGCATCGAACTGCTGCTAACGCAACCCGTGACGCTGTGGCAGGCGGTGCTCGGCAAGTTCTTCGCCGCGTGGATCTTCATCACGATCGCCATCGCGCTCACCTTCCCGATCTGGATCACCGTCAACTTCCTGGGCAACCCCGACAATGGCGCGATCTTCGCCGCGTACATCGGCTGCATCGTGATGGCCGGCGGATTCCTCGCCATCGGCTCGTTCACCTCGAGCCTCACGAAGAACCAGCTCATCGCGTTCCTGCTGTCGGCGTGGCTGTGCTTCCTGCTGCTGCTCGCGGGCTTCCCGGCGGTCACGGAATGGTTCCGCGGGTTCGGCGTGCAATGGCTGGTCGACGGGATCGCGTCGCTGTCCTTCCTCACGCACTTCGAGAACATCATGAAGGGCGTCCTCGACCTGCGCGACCTGCTCTATTTCGCTCTCGTGATCGTTTTCTTCCTGCTCGCGAGCACCGTCGTGCTCGAAGCCCGCAAGTCGCGATAAGGAGGCGCGCCACATGCTAACCAATTCCAGATTCGGCACGGGCGGCCTCGCCCTCATCGCTCTGCTCTTCATCGGCATCATGCTGCTCGCGAATGTCCTGCTGCGCGGTGCGCAGCTCGACCTGACCGCCGACAAGCTGTACTCGGTGTCGGACGGCACGAAAAACATCGTCAAGGGTTTGAAAGAGCCCGTGAACCTCTATCTATTCTTCTCCGAGCCGACGGCGACGCCGATCCCGCAGATCAAGAACCACGGCGTGCGCGTGCGCGAGTTGCTCGAAACGCTCGTGGCGCGATCGGACGGCAAACTCACGCTCAAGGTCATCGACCCGCAACCGTTCTCGGAGGAAGAGGATCGCGCGACCGAGCTCGGCATCTCTTCCGTGCCGGTCGGCGCGGGCGGCGACAAGCTCTACCTGGGCCTCGCCGCCTCGAACTCCACCGACGGCAAGGAAGCGATCCCGTACCTCGACTACCAGCTCGAAGAGCAGCTCGAGTACGACGTCGCGAAACTGATCCAGCGTCTGTCGACCGCGAAGAAGCCGGTGATCGGCTGGCTGTCGTCGCTGCCGATGACCGGCAACTTCGACATGCAGAGCGGTCGCCAGAGTCCGCCGTGGGTCGTCTACGGCCAGCTCGAACAGCTCTATACATTGCGCACGCTCGAACCCGCGCTGACCAAGATCGACGAGGACGTCGACGTCCTCGTGCTCGTGCATCCGAAACCGCTGCCGCCCGCGGCGTTGTATGCGATCGACCAGTTCGCGATGCGTGGCGGTCACATCCTGGCGTTCGTCGATCCGAACGCCCAAAGTGACCAGTCCGGCGCGGATCCGCAGAACCCGATGGCACAGATGAGCGCCGACAAGTCCTCGAACCTCGAGCCGCTGTTAGGGGCCTGGGGCATCGAATACGACTCCAGCCAGGTGGTCGCCGATCTCGAGCGCGGCCTCGTCGTTCCGGTGCGCGAGGGCGAACCGCCCGTGCAGCACATCGCGGTCCTCGGACTCGACGCCTCCAGCATGACGAAGGACGTCGTCACCGCGAAGCTCGACGCCATCAACATGGTGACTGCCGGTAGTTTGAAGGCGGTCGCCGGGTCCAGACTCAAGTTCGAGCCGCTGATCCACACGAGCAAGCAGGCCGGCCTGCTGCCCGCGTCGCGTTTCGCGATGCTGTCCGACCCCGCGTCGTTGCGTGACGGCTTCAAGCCGAGCGGCGAGCTCGTGGTCGCGGCGCGCGTCTCGGGCGACGCGGCCAGCGCTTTCGCGGCGGGACCTCCCGCGGGCGTGGTCGCGCCGGCGAATGCGCTGAAGGCTTCCGCGAAGCCGCTCAACATCGTCGTGATCGCCGACACCGACCTGCTCGGCGACTACACGTGGGTGCAGACCCGCCAGTTCTTCGGCCAGATGATCGCGCAGCCGTTCGCGAACAACGGCGAGCTCGCGTGGAACGCCGTCGACAATCTCGCGGGCAGCGCCGACCTCATCAGCATTCGAGGACGCGCCGCGTATTCGCGGCCCTTCGATCGAGTCGACGCGATTCGCCGTGATGCCGATGCGAAGTTCCGTTCGACCGAACAACAGCTCGAACAGCAATTGCAACAAACCGAGGAGCAGCTCACGAAGCTGCAGACTTCGCAGCCGGGTGGCAATGAGGCGATTCTCTCGCCCGAAGCCGCCCAAACTATCGAGCGCTTCCAGCAGGAGAAGCTGCGCATCCGCAAGGAGCTGCGCGCGGTGAAGGCCGGCCTCGAAACCGACATCAAGTCGCTCGGTACGAAACTCAAGCTGCTCAACATCCTGATCGTGCCAGTCGTGTTCACGCTGCTCGCGCTGCTCGTCAACGCATGGCACAAGCGCCGGCGGCACGCGATCGCGATGCTGCGCAAGGTGCAGGTGCCGTCGTGACGCGCCAGAAACTCACGGCGCTCGGCGTCATCGCAGCGGTCGTTCTCGGCGCCGGCATCTGGCTGGGAGTGCACCGCGACGCGCAACAGAGTGTCGGTGGCGACGGCGCGCTGTTCGGCGATCTGCAGGCAAAGCTCGGCGACGTCACGGAAATTCGCCTGTCCAAAGGCGACGGCAGCAAGGTGACCCTGCGCCGCGGCGACAGCGGCTGGACCGTCGTCGAACGCGACTTCCCCGCGGATGCGCAGCGCGTGCGCGAGCTCGCGTTGAACCTGGCCGCGCTCGAAATCGTCGAACGCAAGACCAGCGACCCGGCTAACTACGCGAAGCTCGGCGTCGAGGCTCCCGACACGCCCACGGCGACGAGCACGCTCGTCGAAGTCGTCGCGGGCGAGAAGACCTGGTCCCTGATCGTCGGCAAGTCCGCGCAGGGCCAGGCGGTCTACATCCGCGATCCCAAGGACGCCGCGAGCGCGCTCGCGCAACCCGGGTTGACCGTCGATCCGGACCAGAAGCGCTGGATCGACCGGCAGCTCACCGACCTCCCGGGCGCGGACGTGCACGACATCTCCGTCACGCCGACGAAGGGCGCGGCGTACACGCTCACGCGAGCGAATCGCGACGACAACGACCTCACGCTGTCGCCCGTCCCGAAGGGGCGCATCCCCGCGAGCGCGTTCTCGCTGAACGGCCAGGCCGATGCGCTCGTCGCGTTCAACTTCGACGATGTGCATGCGCTGCCGAGCCCGGTGCCAACCGCGGTGGACCGCGCGATCTTCCGAACCTTCGACGGACAGGTGATCGAGTTCAACGGCCGGCGCACCGCGGACAAGGCGATCGTGACGGTCAACGTGCGTCGCGATCCCGCGCTCGCCGCGCGGTTCCCGCCGGAGAAGCCCGCCGAGGCGAAACCCGCCGATGCAAAGGCGGCCGACCCGAAGGCCGCGGCGACGAAGCCCGAAGCGCCGAAACCCTCCACGACGACCGTCGAGCGGCTGTCGACGCGCGTCGACGGCGTGGAATTCGAGATCCCCGCCTACAAGTACGACTCGATCTTCAAGTCGCAGGAAGACCTGCTCGAGCCCGCGACAAAGTAGTTGGCGGGTTCTATCGCGTCCGCGCGATGAGAACTATCGCGGCGGTGCCCAACAAAAGCGTTGGCGCCCAGGCGAGCACGATCGGACTCGCATTGAAGACGACCGCGCCACTCTCGAGCATGCGTTGCACGAGAAAGAACGCCAGCCCGATCAGCACGCCGATCAGCGTGCGCGTGCCGGTGCCCGACGCGCGCAGCGATCCGAACACGAACGGCACCGCGAGCAACGCCGCAAAGACAATCGCCGTCGTGCGCGCGATGCGCGACCAGAACGCGAACTCCTGCGCCTGCGCATCGAGCCCGTTCTCGCGCAGGTGGTGCATGAGATTCCAGAGCACTCGCGTCCCGAGCTGATTCGGCTGCGCGACGGTCAATCCCAGGAAATCGCCGCCGACCCTGGATTCGAAGTTGCGGCTCGCCTCGAAATCGGACTCGACTACCGACCCACCGAAGCGGGTTCGTTTGTATTGGGAAAGCTTCCACGACCCGTCCTTCTGCACGTTCGCGGTCGCCGCGCTCGCCACCGAGAGGAGCTCGTGATCCGGCGACAGCTCGAAGATGCGCATGCCGTCGAACTGGTTGCCGCCCGTCTGCTCCATGACGTTGATGAGGACGTTGCCGTCGCGCACCCACGCGCCGCCGCGACTCGCGAAGCTGATGTTCGAGAACTTGGCGAGCGCCTTCTGCTGCTTTGCCATCGCCTGCAGCGGCGGCGCAAGCGCCTCGCCGCAGATCGCCGCCACGATCACCATCAGCAGCCCAGCCATCGCGACCGAACCCGCGACGCGCCACACCGAGATGCCGGCGGCGCGCATCACAGTGAGCTCGCTGCCGCGCGCGAGCTGGCCGATCCCGAGCAACGCGCCGATCAGCACGCCGATCGGCATGAGCTCGTAGACCTGCCGTGGGAGATTGAGCAGCACGAACCACAAGGCGTCGAGCGTGGAATACGAGCCCTGCCCGATGTCGTCCTGCTGGTTCGCGAACAGGAACAGCGCAAACAGCGTGAGCAGGACGACCATGACGAGCAGGACGCCGCCGAGCATCGCGCGGATCAGGTAACGGTCGAGAAGGTTCATGCCGGCGCTCCCGCCGCTGCGTCGAGGCGCGTCATGTTTCGCCGGTAGTTGGCCCGCGCGAGCCAGGGCGGGACCAGCAGGATCGAGGCGGCGAGCAGCGCGACCGCGGCATGCACCCACCATAGGCCTAACCACCCTGGCGAGACGCCGCGCTCGAGCCACATCTTCCCCGCGATGATGAGCTGGATGTAGACGAAGAAGATCAGCACGGCGAAGCCGACGCGCGCGTACCGGCCCTGGCGCGGGCGGAGCTTCGCCAGCGGGACGCCGACGATGCCGAGCACGAGCGCCATGATCGGAAACGCCAGGCGGAAGTGCAGTTCGGCGCGCTGCTTGAGATCCGCCGACGACACGAGCACGCCCGTCGCGACGCCTTCGAGCGCGACGGCGCCGCCCGAGAGCGCGGGCAGACGGACGGGAATGCTGTTCTCCGCGAAGCGCACGATGCGGAACTTGCGCTCGCCGGGGATACCTTCGTAACGCTGGCCATCGAACAATGTGATGACCTGCAGGTCGCCGTCGGCGGCGTACGCGTGCGTGGCGCGTTGCGCGAGCGCGATCTCCACGTGATCGCCGCGATCGCGCTCGACGAACACGCGCGTCAGCGTGCCGTCGCGTTCCGCGCCCTGCGCGTAGACGACCGTGCTGCCGCCACCGAACATGCGGAATTTGCCTGACGCGATCGGCGCGAACTGGCCCGCGCGCAGTGCTTCGCTGCGCAACGCGAGCATGCGGCCGGCGGCGGCCGGCGACAGCGTCAGCGACAGCAGCGAGAGGAAGACCGCCACGACCGCGGTGAACGCGAGGACCGGCCCGAGCACGGGACGCATGCCGGCGCCGCAAGCCTGGGCGGCCGTCATTTCGCTGTCGTGATAGAGACGTCCCAGCGCGAGCACGACCGCCAGCAGCAGCGCGACGGGCATGATGAAGGAGAGGTTTTGCAGCGTGCCGAGCGCGATGAGTTCGAACACGACACCGCGCGGGTATTGGCTCTCGGCCGCCCGCTCTAACACACGCGCCACGTTATTGGTGATCAATAACGCCAGCAATACGCCAGTAACCGCGACCCAACTGACGGCGACTTCACGCAGGATGTAGCGATCGAGGATTCTCGGCAAAAGCCCACCCGACGGACTTGAGTTACAATTCCCGACCTTAGAACACCGTTGCCCTTCGGGACAATGCGAGCGTAACAATGAATTTCGAAATCTGGTCGAAGGCGCTCGCCGAACTGCCGATCGACTGCATTGCCGTCGGTGTCCATGACGACGGAGAACTCTCCGCCGAAGCCAAGACGCTCGATCTGCGCGGCCGCGAAAAGCTCTCCCGTCTCGTGAAGCGCGGCGATTTCGGCGGCAAACCCGGCGAAACCTGGCTGGTAACAGACCTCGAAGGCGTGCGCGCCGATCGCGTGCTGCTCGTAGGACTCGGGGCCCGCGGCGACATCACCCGCAAGACCTGGCGTCGCGCCACGCTCGCCGCGCTGTCAGCGGCCACGCGGACTCGCATCAACTCCCTGGCCCTCTCCCTGCCCCGTCCCGCAGCCAAGTTGCTGACCGACGAACGCCTCGGCCGCGCGGTCGCCGAGATCGCCGGCAACGCACTCTATCGCGTGAACGATCTCAAGAGCGCGAAGAAGCCGCGCCCGCATGCGCTGACGAAAGTCGTCGTCACCGCGCCCGCCAAAGCGGCGCAGGCCGTGAAAAAGGGTTTCGCGCAGGGCTCCGCCCTCGCGAACGGCACCGCGCTGATGCGCAATCTCGCGAACCTCCCCGGCAACGTCTGCACGCCGACCTACCTCGGCAAGACCGCCGAAGGCCTCGCGAAGACGCACAAATCGCTGAAGGTGAAGGTGCTTGGATTGGCGGAGATCAAGCGCGAGAAGATGGGTTGCTTCCTCGCCGTGACGCAAGGCAGCGAAGAGCCGCCGCGTTTCCTGGTGATCGAACACCGGCATCCGAAGGCTGCGAACGCACCCGTCGTGCTCGTCGGCAAAGGCATCACCTTCGACACGGGCGGCATCTCGCTGAAAGATCCGCCGCTCATGGACGAGATGAAGTTCGACATGTCGGGCGCCGCGTGCGTGATCGGCACGATGAACGCCGTTGCCGAACTCAACCTGCCGCTGAACGTCGTGGGACTCGTGGCCGCCTGCGAGAACATGCCCGACGGCCGTGCGATCAAGCCCGGCGACATCGTCACCAGCGCGCAAGGCCTGACCGTCGAGATCCTCAACACCGATGCCGAAGGCCGCCTCGTCCTGTGTGACGCGTTGCATTACGCGAAACGCTTCAAGCCGGAAGTCGTGATCGACATGGCGACGCTCACCGGCGCCATTGTCGTCGCGCTCGGTTCGCACCACACCGGCGTGTTCGCGAACGATGACTCGCTCGCGCGCGAGCTCGTGGACTGCGGCGCGATCGTCGACGACAAAGCGTGGCAGATGCCGCTGACGGAAGAGTACGGCGAGCAGCTCAAGAGCAATTTCGCGGACATGGCGAACGTGGCCGGCCGCGACGGCGGCGCAATCACCGCGGCCGCGTTCCTCGCGAAGTTCACGAAGGAACTGACCTGGGCGCACCTCGACATCGCGGGTGCCGCGTACCAGGGCGGCGCCGCGAAGGGCAGCACGGGTCGTCCGAGCGCGTTGCTGCTCGAGTTCCTGCTGCGTCGCGCGGCCGCGCGCTAGTCGTTGGTGCCGACGCGCGTTGATTTCTATGTCAGCGGCGACGCGGGAGAACCCGCGCGCCTGCGGCTCGCGTGCCGCATCGCCGAGAAGGCCTACCTTGCGAAGCAATCGGTCGTCGTCTGGACGGACGACGCCGCCGTGCTTCCGCGCCTCGATGACTTGCTCTGGACGTTTGGCGACGGGACCTTCGTGCCGCACGACGTCGTCACCCGGGATGGCGCAACCTGCGCAGCCGCCGTCGCGCTGACCACCGGCCCCTTGCCGGAAGGCCACGCCGACGTCCTGCTCAATCTCGGAAACGTAGTGCCGCCCTTCTTCGAAAAGTTCGGACGCGTCGCGGAATTCCTCGATGCCCGGCCGGAAGTGCGCGCGGCCGGACGCGATCGCTTCAAGGCGTATCGCGGCAAGTCCATCGAGCCGACGACGCACAACGTGTAGTGGTTGGGGATTGGCCCCAAAGGGCTAAAAAGTGCCGAGCCTGCGGCAGGC
>JAYTOK010000143.1:0-12122 GCA_043747835.1 Pseudomonadota bacterium
GACCTGACCCGGGACGACTACTTCCGCGGCTCGATCCGCCGAGGATGGTGATCGCGCACCGACACCGGCACCGGCTTCAGGTCCCACACCAGCCCCATCCACGACATGGCCTTGAGCATGTAGTACGTGATGTCGATCTCCCACCAGTAGAAGCCCTGGCGTGTCGCGCTCGGGTAGTGGTGGTGATTGTTGTGCCAGCCCTCGCCGAGCGTGATCAGCGCGAGGAACCAGTTGTTGCGGCTGGAGTCGCCGGTTTTGTAACGCTGCTTGCCAAACACGTGCGACAGCGAGTTGATCGTGTAAGTGCCGTGCGAGCAGAGCACGGTCGAGACGAAGAAGCCCCAGACGAGCATCTGCCAGCCGTTGGTCCCGAGGCCGGGCGCCCATTTCTCGAGCGCCATGCCGAGAAACAGGCAGCCGATGGCGAGAAACACCGGGACGATGATGTCGAAACGGTCGAGCCAGCGCAGTTCGGGGAAGCTCATCAGGTCGCGCACACGATTGAGGTCGGGCTTGAAGCCCTTCTTCGACAGGAACCAGCTCATGTGCGCGCGCATGAATCCGTGCTGGATCGGGGAGTGTGCGTCTTCCTTCTTGTCAGAATACTGGTGGTGGTCGCGGTGATGCGCGGCCCACCAGATCGGGCCGCGCTGCACGGCCGAGGCGCCGATCACACCCATCAGGAACTGCGCGACGCGCGAGGTCTTGAAGGACTTGTGCGAGAAATAGCGGTGGTAGAAACCGGTGATCGCGAACATGCGGACGAAGTAGAGCGCCGCGCACACGATCAACGCGACGGGTGAGACGCCGACCACGAACACCAACAGACACGCCGCGTGCATCAGGACGAACGGCAGCGTGCGTACCCAGTCGACGCTGTCCGCGCCGGGGTGCTCCACGTCTTTCGAAAAGCTCGATGAGCGACCCGTGTCGAACCAGGCCAGCAGTGCGCGGCTCCAGCGGACGAGGGGATTGCCCAGCGAAGACGTTTCAGGGTTCATGCTTTCGGGAGGTCCTTTGCGAAATACGCAGGGGATCGCGACGTGGATTCGGGCGGAATGGTCTCCCATTCCGCCCGTGGCGTACATTGAATTGCTTGGCAGTTACCTTGCGTTATTGAGTGCGGCAATTCGCTCTTCCAGCGGCGGATGGCTCATGAAGAGCTTCTGCCAGCCCTTCGGCGGACCACTGCGGATTCCGAACGCCTGCATCTTCTCCGGCAGCGCCGTCGGGGAATGGACCCGGCGCAGCGCTTCGAGGGCGCCGATCATGGAGTTGGTGCCGGCGAGGTGCGCGCCACCCGCATCCGCGCGGAACTCACGCTTGCGCGAGAACCAGGCGACGATCATGCCCGCGAGGATGCCGAGCACGATCTGCGCGGCGATCACCGTGACCATGTAGCCGAGGCCGGTGCCGCGTTCGTTCTTGAGCAGCACCTTGTCGACGAAGAAACCGATCACGCGCGCGAGGAAGAACACGAAGGTGTTCATGACGCCCTGGATCAGCGTGAGCGTCACCATGTCGCCGTTCGCGACGTGGCTGACTTCGTGGCCCAGCACGGCCTCGACTTCATCGCGGCGCATGTTGTTGAGCAGCCCGGTGCTGACCGCGACCAGCGCGTTGTTCTTGTTCGCGCCAGTGGCGAAGGCGTTCGGATCGGGCGAGTCGAAGATGCCGACTTCCGGCATGCCGATGCCGGCGGTCTGCGCCTGAGTGCGCACGGTGTTCACGAGCCAGCGCTCGGTGTCGTTGGCCGGCTCGGTGATGACCTTCACGCCCATCGCGGACTTGGCCATCCACTTTGAGATCAGCAGGGAGATGAACGCGCCGCCGAAGCCGAACACCGCCGAGAAGGCGAGCAAGCCGCCCAGGTTGAGGCCTTGCGCTGTCAGAAAGCGGTCGAGACCGAAGACCGAAACCACGATGGACAGCACCACCATGATGGCGACGTTCGTGGCGATGAGCAGGAATATGCGTTTCATGGGTTTTAGCGATCGCTCCGTGAGGAATGTCTACAGCAGGCTGCGTGATTCTGGCGACGCGCGCGGGGAATTCAATGGCCGCGAGGCGCCTGCGCCGCGTATAGCGAAATCAGGTGCTTAGAATGAAGTCGAGCACCGCCGTGCTGTCGTCCAACGGGAGCCGCAACCCCCCAAAACCGGCAAGCGAGACCCCGAGGGGCGCAGCCACGGCCGCGATCGTGGAGTCTTTCGAGGCCAGCGGTGTTCCGTCGCCTCGAAAGACTTCGACTCGGCGCAGCCATTCGAGTTGCTTGTAGCCCTCGACGAGCACGAGATCGACGGGGCGGAGCTGGCCCAGGAGGATCTGGAGACTCACGGGTTCGGGAGAAGCGGAAATTCTGGCCCAACCCTGATCCGAGGCGACGATGACCTCCGAGGCCCCCGCCTTGCGGTGGCGGAAGCTGTCCTTTCCGGGGGTGTCGAGCTCGACGTCGTGGTGATGAGCGTGTTTGACCGTCGAAACCCTGAGCCCGCGCGAGAGTGCGCTGCCGATCAGACGCTCGATCAACGTCGTCTTGCCGCTGCCCTTGTAACCCACGATGGCAACGACGCGCATTCAATGTCCCGCTGACTAGCTAGTAGGTGTCGTCTTTGTCGTCTTCGTCGTCATCCTCATCCTCATCGTCGTCATCGTCATCATCGTCGTCATCGTCGAAGTCTTCTTCTTCTTCCTCGTCCTCTTCCTCGTCGTCGCCTTCGTCGTCACCGGCCCAGCCTTCCGGCTCCACCGTCAACTCGAGGTCGAGCTCGTGCCAGGTGTCGAGATCGAGCTCTTCGATCTCGCCGTCCACGTACTCGATTTCGACGAGTTCATTGTCTTCGTCCACGGACAGGACGCGGAAGGTCTCTTCTTCTTCCTTGTTCTCGTACCACTTGCCCGGGACCGGTGCGTATTCTCTACTCACGAAACTGTGCCTCACTTTGCAGGGCCGAGAGTTTAGGGTCAGCCCGCGCCTCTCGGCAACGGGATGAATTGCTAAGATCGGCCCCCTTTATGATCCACGTATCCCCTCTAACTCGCGCACGCCGCATTGTCGTCAAGGTCGGCTCGGCGCTGCTCGTCGATCAGGCGAGCGGACAGGTCAACCGGCCGTGGCTCGAGACACTGGTCGAGGACCTGCTACGCCTGCGTGCACGCAAGCAGGAGGTTGTGCTGGTTTCGTCCGGCGCCATCGCACTGGGCCGCCGCGAACTCAATTTCGCGCCCGGCCCTCTCAAGCTCGAGGAAAGCCAGGCCGCCGCCGCCGTAGGCCAGATCGCACTGGCCCACATCTACAAAGAGCTGTTTGCGGGCCCCGGCGTCAAGGTTGCGCAGATTCTGTTAACGCTCGAAGACAGCGAGCACCGCCGCCGCTATCTCAATGCGCGCGCCACCTTGTCGGAACTCATCGGCCTCGGCGCTTTGCCCGTGATCAATGAGAACGACACGGTCGCGACTGCCGAGATCCGCTACGGCGACAACGACCGGCTCGCGGCCCGGGTCGCACAGATGGTGAGCGCGGACTGCTTGTTGCTGCTGTCGGACGTGTCCGGCCTGTTCACCTCCGACCCCAACCTGGACCCCACCGCGACGCTCATCCCCGAAGTCCGCGAGATCACGCCCGAGATCTCCGCCATGGGTGGCGGCTCGGCATCGGCGGTCGGCTCGGGTGGCATGGCCACCAAGATCGCCGCGGCGAAAATCGCCACGGCGGCCGGCTGCGCGATGGCCATTGCTGCTGGCGCGCCGCTGCATCCCGTGCGCCGTCTCGAAGAGGGCGCGGACTGCAGCTGGTTCCTGCCGACGGAGAATCCCGAGAACGCGCGCAAGCAGTGGATCGCGGGCGCGTTGCGCCCCAATGGGTCGATCACGATCGACGCGGGCGCCGTGAACGCGCTGCGGTCCGGCAAGAGCCTGCTGCCCGCGGGCGTGACGGCCGTGAGCGGGCGCTTCGCGCGCGGCGATACCGTCAGCGTGCTCGAGTCGGACGGCGTCGAAATCGCGCGCGGCATGATCGCGTACAACGATAAAGAGGCCGTGCGCATCATCGGCAAGCGCAGCGGCGAGATCGAGGCGATCGTGGGTTTCCGCGGTCGCGCCGAGATGATTCATCGCGACGATCTCGTCATCATGCGAGCCGATTCATGAACGCAGCGCCCGACAAGATTGCCACCGACATCGCCAGCACCATGGACGCGCTGGGGCGCGATGCCGTCGCGGCCGCCGGGGTGCTCGCGCTCGCGTCCGCGGCGACCAAGAACGCCGCGCTCGCGCAGATCGCGGCCGCGATCCGCGGGAGCCGCGAGGCTTTGTTAGCCGCCAACAAGCTCGACATGGACGCCGCGCGCGCGAAAGGCCTGTCCGGCGCGATGCTAGACCGGCTCGCGCTCGACGCCGGTCGAATCGAGGGTATGGCGAGCGGGGTCGAAGCGATCGCCGCGCTGGCGGACCCGGTCGGCACCACGATCGCCCAGTGGACGCCGCCCAATGGGCTCGACATCTCGCGCGTGCGGGTGCCGCTCGGCGTCATCGGCATCATTTACGAGAGCCGCCCCAACGTGACCTGCGATGCGGGCGCGCTGTGCCTGAAGTCCGGCAATGCCGCGATCCTTCGCGGCGGTTCGGAGAGCGTGCACTCGAGCCGTGCGATTCATGCCTGTCTCGCCTCCGGTTTGGAGGCCGCGGGTTTGCCGAAGGCCGCGATCCAGATCGTGCCGACCACGGACCGCGCCGCCGTCGGGTACATGCTGTCCTCCATGACGGAGAGCATCGACGTCGTCGTGCCGCGCGGCGGCAAGAGCCTCGTGGCGCGCGTGCAGCAGGAAGCGCGCGTGCCCGTGATCGGACACCTCGAAGGCGTCTGCCACGTGTACGTGGATCGGGACGCGGAGCTCGCGATGGCGCGCGCGATCGTGAAGAACGCGAAGCTGCGACGCACCGGCGTGTGCGGATCAGCGGAGACGCTGCTGGTCGACGCGGCGTCCGCGGTGATTCAACTGGCGCCGCTGGTGAAGGATCTGCTGGACGCTGGCTGCGAAGTGCGCGGCGACGCGGCGACGCAAAAGGTGGACGTCCGCGTGAAGGCCGCCACCGAACAGGACTGGTACACCGAATATCTCGACGCGATCATCGCGGTGCGCGTGGTCGAAGGTGTCGATGCGGCGATCGCGCACATCGCGAAATACGGGTCGTCGCACACCGAGAGCATCGTCACCGCGAACGCGGCGACGGCGCAGCGGTTCCTGGACCGGGTGGATAGCGCGATCGTGTTGCACAACGCGTCGACGCAGTTCGCGGATGGCGGCGAGTTCGGGATGGGGGCGGAGATCGGGATCTCGACCGACCGGTTCCATGCGAGAGGACCGGTGGGGGTCGAGCAGCTTTGCTCGTACAAGTACGTCGTTCGGGGACGCGGACAAATACGTCCGTAGATAAAGGGGACAGATCTATTTTCCGGAGGACCGGAAAAAAGATCAGTCCCCGCGCAGCTTCGCGATCTCCGCGATTGCCAGACCGTGTTCCAGGAAGTAAGTCACGCGCAGATTCACCAGCGCGGTGAAGTAATCGAGCGCTGCCTTCGAATCTCCGCGCGCCCAATGCGCCTGGCCGATGTAGTAGAGCGCCTCGGCGAGCCGCTCGTCGGTGGACGTGTTCGGCTGGTTGTTGTCGTCGTCGTCGCCTTCGTTGATCGGCACGACCAGCTCGGCTTCGGTGTACTGCCCGCGTAGATAGAGCACCAGCGGCTGCGGCCAGCCTTCGCCCGGCGTTCGGGTCACCCATTCAGGATGCGCGATGCCAGCGCGCGATTGCGCCAGCCAGTACATGAGCTGGCCGTAGCCCGCGCGCACGCGATCCGGATCGCTCGCGGCGACGTAGCGAAACCGCGGGATCGCATCCGTCCAGCGCTCTTCGATGAAATCGAGGTTGGCCGCGAGCCGGATCGCGTTGACGGAGCGCGCATCGAGCGCAAGGGCCGCGTTCGTCGCTGCCCGCGCACCAGCGTAGTCGCGTGCATCGAACAGCACGCCGCCGAGCGCCGCATGCAGATCGCCATTGCGGGGACGGCAGGCGAGTGCGCGTCGATACGCCGCCGCGGCGCCCGGGAGATCGCCGTCGCCGCTCAATGTCGCGGCGGCGCTCGCATGCAGCTCGGCGAAGCGCGGCGCGCCGACGCTTGCGGCGCAGTCCTCGTCGCGGGGCACGCGCGCCTGCTCGAGCGAGTGGCGCATCTCGCGAGCGCTCGAACCGAACGGGGTCGGGCGTGCGCCTTCGTACTGGCGGGCCTGCCGCTCGCGAGCGAGTTCGAGCAGTGGATGGGTCGCGCCGGCCGCCACGGCCGCCGTCGGCGCCGCGGCGAGCAGCAACGAAGCGAGCAGGCCGGGGCTCACGCGGAAGTCTTGACGGACTGCAACCCGCCGCGCAGCGAACGGCAATCGCGAACTCCCTGCGAACGCAGCAGGTCCGCCGCCGCGGAACTGCGCTTGCCGGTCGCGCAGACGAGCAGGTATCGCGCGTCGAGGTCGAGGCTCGAAGCGCCCGTCAGCAGGCGCGTCATCGGCAGGTGGATGGAGGGAACCGGCACCGGTTCCGCGTCGCGCTCGCGCGCATCGCGCACGTCGATGATCTGAAATCCGGCGCTCTGGGCGTCGGCGAGCGACGGGAACTCGACCTCGAGCGTTTCCGTCGGCGCCGCCGCGGTTCCGCCGTCCGCATGCGCGGTGCACGTCGCTTCCCGGCGCGCGCGCAAACGCTGCGTGCTGAGCGTGACGAGATCGAAGATCAGCACGTCATCGCCGAGCCCCGGCAAGCCCAGCAGGAACTTCAGCGCCTCGAGCGCCTGCAAACTACCGAGCACACCGGGCACGGGCCCGAGCACGCCGGCCTCCGCGCAGTTGCCGACGAGTCCGTCGCGCGCCTCCGGCCACACGCAGCGCAGACAGGGCGAAGCGGCGTCGCCGCGCACGAACTGCAACTGGCCTTCGTACTGATACACGCTCGCGAACAAGACTGGCTTGCCCGCGCGCAGCGAGAAATCATTGAGCAGGAACTTCGTCGAGAAGTTGTCGCTGCAGTCAATGATGAGGTCGTAGCCCGCGCAGAGCGCCGCGACATTGTCCGCGCCGAGACGCGCGACGTGCGCCTCGGCGCGCACGTCGGGATTGAGCGCGCGCACCCGTTCGGCGGCGAGCGCAGCCTTTTCGCGGCCGCAATCCGCGAACGAATACCAGGTCTGTCGATGCAGGTTCGAGGGTTCGAGCTCGTCGCCGTCGACGATGCCGAGCCGGCCGACGCCGGCGCCCGCGAGGTATTGCAGCGCCGGCACGCCGAGCCCGCCCGCGCCGACGACGAGCACCGACGCGGCGCGCAGCTTCTGCTGGCCCGCGGGGCCGACTTCGCGCAACGCGATCTGGCGCGAGTAGTCAGGGAGCATTCCCGTCGGTGCTCTCGCACCGACGGGAATGTCCCCATTGTGGTCGTGCGCGTGCGTCGCGCAACGCTCGCAGTTCACCCAGCCGGAGTCGCCGTTGACGTAGTGTTCCTTCTTCCAGATGGGCACGCGATGCTTCACTTCATCGATGATGAAGCGGCACGCGCGAAACGCTGCGTCGCGATGCACGGCGCTCACACCCACCCACACGGCGACGTCGCCGATCGCGAGCGAACCCACGCGGTGCACGCACGCGGCGCGCGTGACGCCGAAACGCGTGATCGCCTCGTTCAAGATGCGCGCGCCTTCCTTCTCCGCGAGCTCCGCGAACGCCTCGTACTCGAGGCGAGTGACCGCGTGGCCTTCGTTGTGATTGCGGACCCAGCCTTCGAATGCCGCGAACCCACCGCAGGTCTCATCGCGCAGCGCGCGTTGCAACGCCGCGACGTCGAGCGCCGCTTCGCTGAACGAAAAGGGATGGAGAGCGTCGCTCATCCACCCGCCACCGGCGGAATGAACACGACGGAGTCGCCGGCCTTCAGCGGATGGGCCCAGTCGCCGAACTCCGCGTTGATCGCGACGCGCAGCATCTCGGCCGGCAACGTGAAGGGGTGGCGCGAGGCGAGTTCGGTGTACAGCTCGCGTGGCGTGCGCGCGCGCGTCGCCAGGGTCTCGGCGCTGCGGCCGGCCTGCTCGCGCAGCAGCGCGAAATACTGCACGCGGATTTCTTGTTCGGCGGCCTGCGCCAGTGACGACATGACCGCGCCATACTCATCCACGGTGTTCACGTTGTCGAGCGCGCGCGGGTTCGGCTGGTCGAGCAGACGCGTTCGCGCGTTGATCAGGTATTTCCGCGGGCAATTCTTTCCCGCGGCGAGGTGCGCGGCGATCGAGGCGGTGGCGCGCGGTTCGTAGATCGCGCACAGCGGTTCGGGCAGTCCGTCGTGGCTGGAGCGGAATGCCGTCGCGTCTCCCGACGTGTCGCGGCCCGCGATCAAGGCTTCGAGCGTGCGTGCATCGAGAAAGGGCAGGTCGCAGGCGAGGACTAACCACGCGGACTCGGGATGTTCGGCCAGTGCCGCGCGGATGCCCGCGATCGGGCCTTCGACGTCGCCGCGATCGACGATGCGCGCGTGGCGTGAGCGTGTCGATTCCTGCGTCTGATCGGCGCGCACCGAGACGAAGGCGCGCGAGACGAGCGGCGCCAGCAGCGTCATCGCCGCATCGAGCTGCGATTCGCCGGAGCGGTACTCGATCGCGGCCTTGTCGCGCTGCATGCGCGTGCTGCGCCCGCCGGCAAGCACGAGACCAAAAAGCGGAGGCGCGTTCATTTCTTCCTGCGCGCCTGCTTGCGCGCCGGCACTCGCGCGAAGTCGCGCTTGCCGCCGGACTTGGCGAGGAGCCGCACGGGGCCGATCGTGATGTCGTGCGACAGCGCCTTGCACATGTCGTAGATCGTCAGCGCCGCGGTCGATGCGCCGACGAGCGCTTCCATCTCGACGCCGGTCTTGTGGTGCACGGCGACGTTGCAGACGATGCGCAACTTGCCGGCCGTGCCGCTGGCGATCTCGATCTTGCAGCGTTCGAGCGGCAGCGGGTGGCAGAACGGGATCAGCTCGTGCGTGCGCTTCGCGGCCATCACGCCGGCGACGATGGCGGTGTCGAACACTGGCCCTTTCTTCGTGCGGTGTCCGGCGGCCTTCAGCGCGCGCGCGGCGGCGGGCGGTAGTTTGACGAACGCCTCGGCAGACGCTTCGCGCCAGGTCGCGGTCTTGGCGCCGACGTCGACCATGGTCGGGCGGTTGGCGGCGTCGAGGTGGGTGAGGCGGGCGGGTTTGGGCATGCGGGGAGTGTAGTTGCCGGCGCCCGGCGGTGAAACAACCGTAGGGTTGGAATAGGGACAGACTGAAGTCAGTCCCTATCCTCCGATATGGTTCATCTCCACTTTGTGCATTTCCGCCGCCCCACGCAGCGACGCACGCTGCTCGCTGTAGCGGTCGGTGCGCGCGCTCCAGATGGCGCGGATCCGCTCGAACAACTCATCGTCGCTCGCGCCCGCGCGCAGCGGCGCGCGCAGGTCCGTTCCTTGCGTGGCGAACAGGCAGGTGTAGAAGGAGCCGTCGGACGAGAGCCGCGCGCGTGAGCAGGCGCCGCAAAAGGGCTGGGAGACGGAGGAGATGAAGCCGACCTCGCCGCTGCCGTCCTCGTAGACGTAGCGCTCCGCGACTTCGCCCGGGTAGTTCGCCGCGCGGGCCGCGATGGGCCAGCGCGCGTGGATGCGGGCCGCGAGCTCGCGCGACGGCACCACGAGCGCGGGATTCCAGTGGTTGCGCGTGCCGACGTCCATGTATTCGATGAACCGAACGATGACGCCCGTGCCGCGGAAATGCGCGAGCAGATCGAGGACTGTGTCGTCATTCACCCCGCGCTGAACGACGGTATTGATCTTGATCGGCGCGAGGCCGGCGCGGCGCGCGTGATCGATGCCGTCGAGGACATCGGCAACGCCGCCGAAGCCGCCGCTCATCTTCGTGAAGATGTCCGGGTCGAGCGTGTCGAGGCTCACGGTTATGCGCTGCAGCCCGGCGGCCTTGAGTTCCGTCGCGTATTTCGCGAGCAGTACGCCATTCGTCGTGAGCGCGATGTCCTCGATCCCCGCGACCTGCGTGAGGTCGCCGATGAGATCCGCGAGATTCGGGCGCAGCAGTGGCTCGCCGCCCGTGATGCGCAGCTTCGACACGCCCGCGCGCGTGAAGATGCGCGCGAGCCGCAGGATCTCGGCGAAGTCGAGCCGCTCGGTGGTTTTGAGGAAGCGGTACGAGTCGTGGTACTTCTCGCGCGGCATGCAATAAGGGCAGCGGAAGTTGCAGCGATCCATGACCGAGATGCGCAGGTCGTGGATCGGCCGGCGCAGCGTGTCCAGCGGGCCGCGCGTTGCGCCGGGCTTCGGCAGGGCGACGATGTTGGGGCGCGGGTCCATCACATCACCAGCGGAAAAATCGCGCGACGAATCCTTTCGGAAACGTATTGGGGCCGGGCGGCAACTCGACGAACCCGTCGGTGCCGGCGAGCGCCGTGAAGTCGCCGGAGCCGTTCGTCGGCCGGGGCTCCGCGGAGGTACGGCCCCAGTCGTCGCTGCGCAGCTTCACCGGTAGATAGAACGCCAGCGGCGCCTTGACCTCGAAGGGCGCGGTCAGCGAGATGCGCGGTGCTTCGGGCGCCGCCTGGCCCATCGCGGCGCGCAATGCCGGCAATACGTAACGCGCGAGACAGACGAGCGTGGAAACCGGATTGCCCGGCAGCGCGAACACGGCGGGTCCCGACTGCGAGACGCCGAACCACATCGGCTTGCCCGGTCGCTGCGCGATGTGGTGGAACACCAGAGTGACGCCCAGGCGCTCGAGTACTTTCGGCACGAGATCCATTTTCCCCATCGAGACGCCGCCCGACAGGATCAACACGTCGTGCGTGCGCAGATGGAAATCGAGCCGCTTCTCGATTTCGTCTTCGTCGTCGCGCACGTGATCGTCCGCGACGCGCGCGAAGCCGTGTTCGCGCAGCGCGGCGGTGATGCCATACGCGTTCGAACGCCGCACCTGGTGCGGCTCGATCTGTTCGCCGGGCTCGACGAGTTCGTTGCCGGTCGAGATCACGACGATCATGGGTTGCGCCGACACCCGCAATCGCGCCATGCCGGCGCCGGCTGCGATCGCGACTTCGGGCGCTGAGAGACGTGTGCCCGCGGCCAGCAGCAGGGAGCCCTGGCGGCAGTCGGAGCCACGACGATGCACGTTTTGCCACGGCTGAATGGGCTTGCGACCGAACTCCGCGATCTCGCCGGTGCGTTGCGTGAGTTCGACCGGCACCACGGCATCGCAACCCTCGGGAAGCATCGCGCCCGTCATGATCTCGATGCAGCTCGCGGGATCCGACAGCGTGTGCGGCGGGTCGCCTGCCGCCTGCGTGCCGGCGACTCGCAGCCTTCCCGAGTTGTTAGACGCCCCGGCGGAGGCGAGCGCGAAGCCGTCCATCGCGACGCGATCGAACGGCGGCTGGTCGCGCTCGGCGTAGATGTTTTCGCGCAGCACCGCGCCTGCCGCCTGAATCAGCGGCAACGACTCGATCGGCAGGCACGCGAGGTGCTGCTCGATGAGTGTCTCGGCCTGTGCAGGCGTCAGCATCGTGGGGGCTATTTCTCCTTGGCGGCGGCCGTCTTCGCCTTGTAGGCGCGCAACTGCTCGTTGAAACGCTCGGTCACCTGCGTGACTTCGTCGACGGCGGCGTTGTGCTTCTGCAGTTGCACGCGCTCCATCTCGCCTTTCTGTTCGGTCGTCGCATCGGGCTGCGTCGCGACCTTCGAGTCGAATTCGGACTTGATGCAGGCGAGGTACGCGTCCATGTCCGAGTTGTATTTCACGACCGAGGCCTTGGCGGCCTTCATCTCGTCGAGCGATGCCAGCGTGCCGTCGGGAAACTTTCCCGGTGCGACTGGATAGGTGCAGGCCGCGTGAGCTTGAGCGGCGGCGAGACCGCCCGCGATGAGAAGGGTGGAGAGCAGATGCTTCATGACTGAGAGATCCCCGTTTCGGATGTTCTGAAGGAGAGCGGTTATCTTAAATGGGAGAAATAGGGGTCAGGCCCCATTTTCAGCCGGCCGATACCTCAGGCGAATCCGACAACATTGCCGGCTGAA
>JAYTOK010000144.1:0-1509 GCA_043747835.1 Pseudomonadota bacterium
GTGCGGTAGTTGATCGTCTCCGGCTTTTTCACTTCGCCGTAGGACCACGACTTGATCATGTCGGGCGACGCGAGCCCGATCTTGATCGAGTCGAACTGCTCGACGGGAGCGTGCTGCTTGAAGAGTCTAAGAAGATCTTTCATGGAGAGGTGTCCTCAGGGCCAGCGGCCCGGGTTGTTCGCAGCGCCAAGCGAGTGATCAGTCCTGCTCGAGTTCGATGTTGATCGCGAGGGAGCGGATCTCCTTCACGAGCACATTGAACGACTCGGGCATGCCGGCATCCATCTGGTGATTGCCGTCGACGATGTTCTTGTACATCTTCGTGCGGCCGTTCACGTCGTCCGATTTGACCGTCAGCATCTCCTGCAGCGTGTACGCGGCGCCGTACGCCTCGAGTGCCCACACTTCCATCTCGCCGAAGCGCTGGCCACCGAACTGTGCCTTGCCTCCCAGCGGCTGCTGGGTGACGAGCGAGTACGGACCGGTCGAACGCGCGTGCATCTTGTCGTCGACCAGGTGGTTCAGCTTCAGCATGTACATGTAGCCGACCGTGACCTGGCGCTCGAAGCGCTCGCCCGTGCGGCCGTCGTGCAGGTGCGTCTGGCCCGAGAGCGGCAGGTCCGCCAGCGCCAGCAGCTTCTTGATCTCAGCCTCGGAGGCGCCGTCGAACACCGGGGTCGCGATCGGCACGCCGCGACAGAGGTTCCTCGCCAGCTCGACGATGTCCTTGTCGGTCAGCGTATCGATCTGCTCCTTCTGGCCGCCGGTGCCGTTGTAGATCTGCGTGATGAAACCCCGCAGCTCGGCCACGGCCGCCTGCGCTTCGATCATGCGGCCGATCTTCAGGCCCAGCCCCTTCGCCGCCCAGCCCAGGTGCGTCTCGAGCACCTGGCCGACGTTCATGCGCGAAGGCACGCCCAGCGGGTTCAGCACGACGTCTACCGGTGTGCCGTCCTCCAGATACGGCATGTCCTCGACCGGCACGATCGTGGAGATGACGCCCTTGTTGCCGTGTCGGCCGGCCATCTTGTCGCCCGGCTGCACGCGGCGTTTCACCGCGAGGTAGACCTTCACCATCTTGAGCACGCCGGGGGCGAGGTCGTCGCCCGCGGTGATCTTCGCCCGCTTGTTGTCGAGCTTCTGCTCGAACATCTTGCGCTGCGACTTCATGCGCTCCGCGCTCGCCTCGAGCTGCGAGTTCGCATCCTCATCGTCTAGGCGGATCTCGAACCACTCGTCGCGCTGCAGCTCGTCGAGGTATTCCGCGGTGATCTTCGTGCCCGACTTCAGTTTGCGCGGCCCACCGGCGGCCAGCGTGCCGATCAGCGTGGTGCGCACGCGCTGGAACATGTCGTCCTCGAGGATGCGCTGCTGGTCGCCGAAGTCCTTGCGGACCCGCTCGATTTCCGCCTTCTCGATCGCGAGGGCGCGCGAATCCTTGTCGACGCCGTCGCGCGTGAACACGCGCACGTCGATCACCGTGCCATCCATGCCGGGCGGCACGCGCAG
>JAYTOK010000145.1:0-1566 GCA_043747835.1 Pseudomonadota bacterium
ACCCTCGGGTTGCATAACGGCGGCCATGTCTCCGGACATGGAGAGCGCTCGGCTAAACGCGGGCGCCCGGCGATTCGCGATTCCTCGACGGTGTGAAGCGTAGAAGCAGGGCCTTTTGGTCGTGTAGAAGAAGTCTGCGACAACAACTTCCACGACACCGGAGAGGCCCCGAACCGTGAGATTGAGCAGACCACAAGTCATCGCACCCGTCCACGCGATTCCGGCGCTTCGCTTCGAGGACCAGCGACTCACGTCGTACTCGGGTCTCGTGATCTTCCAGGCGCTGTTCCAGCGACTGCGGCTCAAGGAGCGGCTCGCGAACGCGATGTCGGACGCTCGGACCGTGGCGTACCGGCCGCAGAACCTGGTGATGATGCTGGTCGTCCATCTGCTGCTCGGGTACCGCCGACTGCGCGAGCGCGACTTCTATCGCGATGACCCGATGGTCCAGCGAGTGCTTGGACTTCAGCGCTTGCCCGACGTCTCGACCTGGACGCGCGGTCTCGCCGAGATGACGACCAGCAACATCGAAGGCGTTCGTGCGCTGAACCGCGAGATCGTGCTCGACCGAGTTCGCGAGGAGAAGATCCACCGGGTCACGATCGACTTCGACGGCTCCGTGCTGAGCACCCGAGGTCATGCGGAGGGTAGTGCGATCGGCTACAACCGGCAGCGCAAGGGCGCGCGCAGCTACTACCCGCTGTTCAGCACCGTTGCGCAGACCGGCCAGTTTCTCGATCTGCTGCACCGACCCGGCAACGTCCACGATTCGCGGGATGCGCTCGCGTTTATCGAGGCCAACATCGGGCTCGTGCGAGAGATCGTTGGCGTCCGGGAGATCGAGACCCGGATGGATGGAGCCTTCTTCTCCGAGGACATCGCGAAGAAGCTCGTGGATCTGAAGGTGAAGTTCACGATTTCGCTGCCCTTCGAGAGGTTCCCGCAGCTCAAGAAGGTGATCGAGGCACGCAAGACCTGGCACCGGATCGATGCCACGTGGTCGTACGCCGACCTGAACTGGAAGCCGAAGTGCTGGGATGGCGCGTTTCGCGTGCTCGCGGTCCGGCGCAAGACACCGACGCCGCGCAAAGGTCCGATGCAGCTGGATCTGTTCCAACCGCGCGACTACGAGTTCGACTTCCGCGTGATCCTCACCAACAAGGTGACCGACGACGCCGAGGCCGTGATGGACTTCCATCACGGGCGTGGTTCCCAAGAGGGGCTGATCGGCGAGGCGAAGTCGTGCGCCCAGATGGACTACATCCCATCGCGAAGGCTGGCGGTGAACCAGACCTTCACGATCTCCGCGATGCTCGCGCACAACCTCGGCCGCGAGCTGCAGATGTCGGCCGACGATCGCACGCGCCGCGACACTTCGAAGCGTCCAGCACGCTGGCTGTTCAAGACCTTGCACACGCTCCGGCACATCGTGCTGCGCGCCGGTCGCCTCACACGACCGGAGGGCAAGCTGACGCTGACGATGAGCGGCAATCGCCAGGTCCGCGACGACGTGCAGCACTACGTTCGTGCCGCTCAAGCCGCGTAGAAGTTACGCAACGCTGGGGT
>JAYTOK010000146.1:0-23737 GCA_043747835.1 Pseudomonadota bacterium
GGCTGCTCGCGATCTCGATGCCGATATACATCTTGTTCACGAAGCGCCGCGCTGTCTCGGTTGTCCACTCAGCGACATTTGCGGGGGCATCCTTTGCGAGCTGAACGACGAATTCCGCTTCGATCGCCGCAAAGCCATCGGCGAAAACCGGCGCTTCGAGCGCGCTGTTTCCGTTCGAACGTTGCACCGAACCGTTGAAGATTGGGCCCACGAGCCGGTTCGCGCCGAACTTCTGGCTCAACGAATCGGGGATCCAGCCGACCTTCCAGCCGGCGATCGGATCGTTCCAAAGCCTGATGGCTTCGTCCTGGCAGAGATAGGCCGAATCGAGGTCCGGAGGTGTGGGGCCGGGATATTTCGTGAACGAGCCAGCGGACTGGCGCGCCTTGACGAATTCGGCGGCCACCCCCTTGGCGTCGAAAGCGAGATCGGAAACAACGGAAACCAAGTTATGAACCTTCTTTTTCGGGCGCTTCGTCGCAGGCGGTGTTATACGGGGAAACCGGTGTCATTTTCAATGGTTCAATGGGACATTTCATGTCAAATCGTGAGTTGGCGCCCGCGGTTCCATTGTTTGCTCAGGCGATTTTTCGCGCTGAGACCTTACTCGCATTTCGCACACCAAGGTAAATCCGCGGCGCCCCATTGCTTATGTACGCCGCCGCTTCGGCGGCGATTTCCGACGTGGGGCGCAAGCCCCCTGCTCAAGTCCCCTGCTGGATGAATGGAACTTTCTCGAAGAGTCGCCGCTCGGCGCCGCGCGGGTCGTCCACAAGCTTCGATTCGATGTCGAACACCATGGTCTGGCGGCGCGGGGGAGAATACGGCTCCCAGCGCGACATGGCCGCGTAGTTAGGATCACCGGCGCGGGCGAACGCGAGCAATGCACCCTGCATGGTGTCGGACACGCGTCGCGCGTCCGCGCCATCGCCGGTGCGCGAACCTTCGGCGGTCAAGGTGCCGAACATCAGCGGGATGTCGTGCGTGTGGAATGCGCCCCATTTGCCGCCGTCTTCCGGCGAGCCCCAGTCGAGCTGGTAGGCATATGCAGGCGATCCCTGTGCGGCGCGCAATTCGGCTTCGACGATCGCGCCGCGCCAGGAGCGGCCCGCGGTCGTCGCGGAGAAGAACACGTCGGTGGGCGAGTAGTTTGGATAGAGCCGCCGGTACTCGGCGACGACCCTGTCTCCCGAAATGTCGACGCGCAATTCGGCTTCGAGCTTGCGCGGCAGGGCCTCCCAGGTGAGGGTCCACGCGGAAGCGTCGCCGCGACCGATGAGCGAGCGCGTTTCGTCGTGGGTATTCCCGATCATCATCGGGATACCGGCGGACTGCGCGGGCGCATCGGGATAGAACGGGTGACGCACGAGCGTGCGTTCGTCGAGCACCGGCCCCATGTAGCAGCTGCCACGTCCGATGTAGGGATCGATCGTCGCCGCATGGGCGCGCTGCAGGTCCGCGATCGGCAGCGTCGCGAGTTCGTGCTCCCGTCCTGCTGGAATGCCCAGCTTCGTGAGCAGCGCCTGCGTTCGTCCGGCGGCGTGCAACGGGCCCGACGCCGTCAGCTGCTGGCCGCTCATCGTCGCCGCACGGTGAAACAGATTCTTGGCGGCGCTCATCGCCATCAGCGTTGCGATCTTCGCGCCGCCGCCCGACTGGCCGAAAAGCGTCACGCAACCGGGATCGCCGCCAAACGCGCCGATGTTGTCGCGCACCCATTGAAGGGCCAGCACGAGGTCGAGCTGGCCCGCGTTACCCGAGTCCGGAAATCCCGGTAGATAGAGATAGCCGAACAGGTTGAGGCGGTGGTTCAGCGTCACGACGACGACATCGCCACGGCGCGCGAGGCGGGAACCGTCGTAGAGCGGGCTCGAGCCCGAACCGCCGGAATAAGCGCCGCCGTGGATGTAGACGAGAACCGGGCGCGGTTTCGCGGGTTTCGCGCGCGGTCCCACGACGTTCAGAAACAGGCAGTCCTCGGACTGCTTCGCCTCCGCGCCGTTCTGCGGACTCGCACCGCCGAATTCCAGCGCATCGATCACGCCGCGCCAGGGAACGGGCGCGACCGGCGGCATGAAACGACGCGGTGCGGTGTCGGCGCCGTAGCGGATGCCGCGGAATACCTGGAGATCGCCGTCGACGATGCCGCGCACGCGGCCGACGGTCGTGCGGACGATGGGGCCGGTGGCGGCGGCGTGCGCGCGCGGCGCCGCCGCGACGAGCGTCAGAGCGGCGCCGGCGCCGAGCAGCGTGCGACGTCGCGGATCGGTCGGGTCAGGGAGGTGTTTCATTCAGCGCCCAGTTTTCAACGAGGGTAGGCCAGATCGCGACCGTTCTTCCGGCGATCGAGCGCAGGCCGAAGCCGTGTCCGCCGCGATCGAAGACATGCAACTCGCTGCGGACGCCGGCTTTGCGCAGCGCGTCGTACATCCGCTGAGAATTCTCGACCGCGACCGTCGCGTCATCGGCCGCATGCACGAGCAGCGTCCTGGGCGTGCTCGCGCTGACGTTTCGATCCGGGGAATATCGCGCGAGGTCCGCCGCATTCACGCCGCCCGCCACGAGCTGTGCGGCGCTGCCCGCGTGCGCGTACTCGCCGGTCGTGTGGATCACGGGATACATCAGCACGGCGAAATCGGGTCGCGCCGCGAGTTCGTCGGCGGCATCGCGGCGCGGATAAGTGAGCGACGGTTCGGTGATGAGTCGCGCGACGAGGTGACCGCCGGCCGAATAGCCGATCGCGCCGATTCGCGGCGCCGGCGATCCTTTCGGTGTCGGGAGCTGACGCAGCAGCCGCATCGCGCGCATGGCGTCATGCACCGGTGCGTCGGCGCCCGCGGCCCACCCATCGGCGGGCAATCGATAGCGCAACACGGCCGCCGCGAAACCACGCTGCGTAAACCATTCGGCGGCCTCGAATCCCTCTTTGTCGATGACGACCCGTTGGTACCCGCCGCCCGGCACGATCAGCAGCGTGACGCCGTTGGCCTTGCCGCGCGCCGGAAAAATCGTGATCAGGGGCCGGGTCGTGTGTTGAACGATGCGATCGCGCAGCGAGCCCGTGGATTGCCGCTCGAGCAGCTGTTCCTGCACCGTGACCCGTTCGCCCCCGGGCGCGCCACCCGGCCACAGATCGATTGTCTCCCCAGCCGGCTCCGCGGTGGGCACGGGCGCGGCAAGCGCACCAGGGATGGCGATGATCATGGTGGCGGCGAGAGAGATCCGCCGGAGCGTCACGGGCAACTTCATGCGCGGAGTATGCGTCGCGACGCGGCCGGTGCGCCATCCCGCGCGAATATGAAAACGGGGACGGAACTTTTGTTCCGCCCCCGCGCTCGCTATCTAACTATCGACCGGTTCGACGATCAGAACTTGAAGCGTCCGCCGACGTAGAACTGACGACCCTGGTGGTGGTAGTACGACAGGCGGTTGGCCGTCGAGCTCACCCACTGGTCCTGCACTTCGTCCGTGAGGTTCAACGCCTCGAGCGACACCGTGAAGTTGTCGCCGATGTTGTACGAGGTCGAGAAGTCGATGTTCATTGTCGACGCCGTGCCTTCGACGTCGTTGCCATCGCGACCGGGGATCGTCGTCAGGTAGTCCGACCGATAGGCCGCCGACACGCGCGCGCTGAACGTCTTGTTGTCAAAGTACAGCGTGGCGTTGAAGGCGTCCTTCGACAGACCCGTGAGGTCATTCTTGATGTTCGGCTGGCCCGTGGTCAGGTAGACGATTTCCGACTCGACGCCCGTGTAGTTCAGGATCGTGCCGAAATTCGACCAGAGGCCCGGCAGGAACGTGAACGGCTGCTGGTAGCTCACTTCGAAGCCCTTCAGCGGACCGCCCGGAGTGTTCAGCGGGAACGTGAAGGTGAACGAATCCGCCGCCGTACATTGCGTTCCGCAAGCGGCGTTCGCGAGGCTGTCGGGTAGTCCGAACGGATTGCCCGTGAAGGGCAGGGACTCGCGGGACGTCTGCACAAATGTGCTGATGTCCTTGTAGAAGAACGCCAACGACACCAGCGACTCCGGAGCGAAGTACCACTCGACGCCCAAATCGTAGGCGTCCGCGCGGAACGGCTCGAGCGCCGGATTGCCCACGGTCACCGTACGGATCGTGGACGATGCGGAAATCGCCGCTCCCGGCGTGATCTGTCCGAGGTTCGGACGCGTCATCACCTTTGAAGCTCCGAAGCGCATCAGCAGCGAATCGCTGAAGTCGTAGACGAGGTTCAGAGACGGCAGCGTGTCGTCGTATTCGTTCTCGACCGTCACGAACTGCGGGACGCCGGCGACGAACGAAAAGCCACTCGACTCCTGCGTCGTCTCGACGTAGCGCACACCGACGTTGCCGCGCAGCGTGTGGCTGCCGAGCTCGAAGCTGAAGTTGCCCTGGATGTAGGCACCCAGATCGGTTTCTTCGACTTCGTTGTTGTTGCCGAGCGCCGGCTGGATGCCCAGCGGGAAGATGGTGCGGTCGTTGAGCGCGAGCTCGCCGATCGCGGTACGAACATCCGGGCTCAACCACGTCGTGATGCTGCCGGCCGGCAGATCGAGACCGTCACCGAAATGCGTGAGCGTGCTGTAGTTCGCGATCGGCGTACCCATCGCGGCCACCGGAATCGTGGTCTCGATGTTGCCGGTAGTGCCGTTGGAGCGGCGCAGCTCGGTGCTCTTGAAGATGTAGTTCTTCCATTGCGGACCGAACGTGAGCCCGAAGGCCTCCGACTGATTCCACTCGAAGTCGAGGCTGGCAGTCTGGAAGCTGTTGATCGTGCTCTGCGGACGCAGGCGGATCTGCGACAGGGCCCAGACACCACCCGAGCCGATGGGAGCATCGCTGTCGACCGCAATGCCGCCGTAGGTGATGAGCGGCAGGCGGCTGTTGTCACGATAGTCGAACGAGTAACCGTCGACATTGAGCGCATCGAACAGCAGCGTCGTCTGCACGGGGTTCTCGTGGTTCGCTTCCGCGAAACCGACCGTGCCGCCGAGCTTGAACGTCTCGCTGAAGGAGTGTTCGCCGCTGAGGGTCGCCTGGTAGAAGTCCGTGGTGAGCTTGTCGTAGCGCGCTTCGCTGCGGACGTCCACGTCGAGGAAGCGGCCGTACACGAGAGTGTTTGTGTCGTCGATCTCGCCGTCCAGCAGGTTGACGTCGCCGATGCCGCCGGCGTTGTTGGTGCTGAACACAAACGACTCGAGGAAGATCTCGTCGCGTTCGGCTTCGTACTTCGCGTACAGCAGATCCAGGTTGATGGAGGTGCTGTCCGACGGCGCGAATTGCAGCGCGCCGGTGACGCCCAGACGACTCTGCTCGTGTTTGTACTTGTCGTAGCGGGGGATGCGAGGGCGGAACGCCGCGTTGAGCTGCGGCGCGGTGATCGTGCCGGTGTACGACAAATCGTTCGCGCCGAAGGCAGCACCGGTACCGAGGCCGTTCTGCCACCGCACTGTGCTCGCACCATCGTCCGAGAGCTTGCGATCCGAATACGCGAGAGAGAACAGCGCGCCGAACTTGCCGTCGGCGAACGTGTTGCTCACGAGGAATGTGGCGCGCGGGTCGGTCTCTTCGCTGAGGTCGTTGTAGCCGAGCTGCAATCCGCCGGCGACGACGAATCCGTCGTAGTCGAACGGACGGCCCGTGCGCAGATCCACCGTCGCGCCGAGCGAACCTTCTTCCGTATCCGCGGACGACGTCTTGCGGACCGTGATGGTGTTGAAGAGCTCGGACGCGAACGTGTTGAAGTCGAAGTTGCGGCCGCGATTGGTGCCGCCTTGCGCGTCGGTGCCACCGTTGGCGCTCATCGCTTCGATGCCGTTGATGCGCACACGCGCAAACTGCGGGCCGAGACCACGCACGGAGATCTGTCGGCCTTCGCCGGCGTCTCGCGTGATCACGACGCCCGGCACGCGTTGCAGCGATTCGGCGAGGTTGAGATCGGGGAAATCGGCGATGTCTTCGGCGACGATCATGTCGATGGCGCCGACTTGCTCCTGTTTCGCATCGAGCGCTTTGTCGAGGCTCGCCCGGAATCCGGTGACCACGACTTCTTCAATGGACTCCGCGCCCTCCGGCATGGCATCCGGAGTGGCTTCCTGAGCGGATACGCCGGTGGCGAATCCCAGCAGTGCGGTAGCGGTAGTTAGCGCCGTGGCGCCCTTGATTGCAGCCTTTTTATCGGCTGATTTTCTCGACTCGGACATATGGCCCCTCCAGCGGTTCGCTGGACACGAGCGAACACGCACAAGGTGAATAGGACAAGCGTCTACGCTCCGGCAATCCGTTGCGCGCGCGCTTTACCCCACAAAAATGACACCGGTATCAGCACCGTGTCTCCTACTGAGTGAACCCACTGTTTTCGAAAGGTTTACTCAAACAAGCGGAGCGATTGTGCCCCGACGAACGTGTCGCGTCTGTGTGATTTGTGCGACGTTTTGCGACGGAGTTCAAAGTCCTGTCATTCCGACTCGCCGACTACTCCAAACCCCGATGCTGTTACCGCTCTCAGGTAGGACTTCTCTGGCTAACAACTTTCAACAGTCCGACGTGCAGATCGCGCGCTCTTCGGGTGCACGCGCACACGAAAAATGGCGCACATTGCGCACCATGATCAAACAACTCTCCTGTGTCGTCATCGCCTGCGCGTCCTTTGCTCTCGGAGGGTGCGAATCCGTGCGCACCACGAGCGCCGGCGCCGTTGGCGTCGACCGAAAACAGCAAATGCTCGTGCCCAGCGAGACGATCGATCAGGGTGCGGCGCAGGCTTACGAGGCGGAACTCAAAGCCGCGCGCGACAAGGGTGTGCTCAATACCGATCGCGGACAACTGGAGCGCGTGACCACGATCTCGCGACGAATCGTCGCCGCGACGCCGACGTTCCGCGCGGATGCGACGTCGTGGAATTGGCAGTTCAACGTGCAGAAGACCAAGGAACTCAACGCGTACTGCATGCCCGGTGGCCGCATCATGGTCTATTCGGGGCTGATCGAATCGCTCGACCTCAACGACGCGGAGCTGGCAACAGTGCTCGCCCACGAAGTGGCGCATGCGCTGCGCGAGCACACGCGGGAACGCGTGTCGCGCGCTTACGCGCAGCAGTTGGTCTTGAGCGGAGCCGCCGCCGTCGCGGGCGTCAGCGAGACGACCGCCAACGTCGCGAACATGGTCGCGGAAGTCACGTTCCAGTTGCCCTTCGGCCGCGACCAGGAATCCGAAGCCGATCAGATCGGCCTCGAGCTGATGGCGCGCGCGGGCTACGACCCCCGGGCCGCCGTGACGTTGTGGAACAAGATGAACTCGACGGAACGCTCGGGGACGCCGAAGTTCCTGAGCACGCACCCGTCGCCGAAAGACCGCATCAAGGACATCGAGAAAAACCTGCCGCGCGTGCTCCCGCTGTACGCGCAGCGGAAGTGATCCGCTGAGGTCAGTCAGCGCGGCGTCGCAGCCGCGATGGCGCGCCGGAATGCCACGAGTGGCGGCAGCGCGGCGAGCAAGGTCTGCGGCGCGAGCGGCTTGCGCGCGAGCCACACCGGTGCGTCGGCGAGCCACGGCACTTCGGCGTTCGCCGGGTCGCCGGTCAGGATGATCGTCGGCACTGCGTGGCCTAACAACCTTGCGAATTCCTCGGCGACCTCCGTGCCCGTGAGCTCGCGGCCGAGGTGGTAGTCGACGATGAGTACGTCGAGGCGGCCGCGTAGCGAGGGTGCTTGCGCGAGTGCGTGCTCGCCGCAAGTCGCCTCCAGCGAATCGAAGCCTTCGGAACGCAACAACATCGCAGTCGAACGGCGCATCGCATCGTCGTCGTCGACGTGCATCACGAGACCCCGCGACTCGGGCTGCGGGAAGGCGAGCGGGAAGACGTTGGCGAGCTGTGCAGACACGTTGTGCTCCGCTTCGAATCGGGGTTTGTCGGAAGACTCCGCCGACCTACCGCAACCGTCAATCCGGCATAGTCCTACGAAGGCAGCAAGTCGGACGCGACCCCGATGCTGTTAGACCGAGATTAAGACCGCGTGTCGCTGCCGTGACGGACTTATTGCATCGCGCGCGTGATTTCGTCGCAGAGCGCTGCGTACGACGGCGGGATCTCGATGACGGCGGTGGCGCCGTGACGCATCGCGGAAACCGCTTCGGCGACATCGTCAGGATCGGTGATCACGAATATCGGGAGATTGCGCTGCAGCTCGCGCGCTACCTGAAGGAACTCGTCGATAGGTTCCTCGCGCAGATCGTCGGCGATGACCAGGCAGCCCGCCTCCGCCGATTGCGTCTGCGCCAGCGCCGATTCCAGCGACGTTGGCCAAATCACGTTGGTGAATCCGCGCAGCGCGCGCAAGACCGCGCGAGTCCGCGGCGACGATTGTCCGGCCACGATGATGGTGCGCAGCGGTACCTTTCCGCCTTCCGTGGTCGCAGGGCTGTTTTTTTCCCTCATCATCGCGGCGCGAGCATTGCACCGGTGACTCGCCCAAAGAATACGTAATTATTCGTGTCTCCCGGACGCGACCCTATGGCCCCGGCGCAACAGTCATCATCATGCGAACGAGCTCAGCCAGCGACCCGGCTTCCATTTTCTGCATGACGTGCGCGCGGTGGATCTCTACGGTGCGCTGGCTCACCCCCAAATCGCCCGCGACCATCTTGTTCGCCTTGCCCTGCGTCACGAGGTCGAGCACTTCGCGCTCACGCGGACTCAGCGACGCGAGGCGTTCACGGATCCGGTCCGTGTGACGCAGCCGCGTGCGACTTTCGGCATCGCGCGTCAGCGCGCGACTCACTCGATCGAGGAGTTCCGAATCGCGGAACGGCTTCTGCAGGAAGTCGAACGCGCCATGCTGCATCGCTTCAACCGCCATCGGGATGTCACCGTGGCCGGTGATGAAGATCACGGGGATCATCGCGCCACGCACATTGAGTTCCTGCTGCATTTCGAGCCCGCTCATGCCGGGCATGCGCACGTCGAGGACGAGGCATCCGGGTTGTGCCGCATCGTAGGCGCCCAGAAATTCCGGCGCCGATGCCGACGTCTCCGCGGAGATCCCGGCGGACTTGAGCAGCAGCTTGAGGGAGTTGCGCACTGCGTCGTCGTCGTCGACCACGTACACGGTCGGGGAGTGTTCTTTCATTGCCGTGGCTCCAGGTGCGCCGGAAGGACGAAGTAGAAGCATGCGCCGCGCGGCTGGTTGGCGCGATAGCCGAGCCGCGCGTCGTGTGCCTTGATGATCGAGCGACTGATGGCCAGGCCGAGACCGGTGCCCGTCGCTTTTGTCGTGAAGAATGGCTCGAAGATTTTCGTCTGCATCTCCTCGGCGAGACCGGGGCCGATGTCGCTCACTGAAACCTCGATGTCGCCGGACTCGGTGGCCGCGGTCGATATGCGCACTTCGAACGGCGTGCCATCGGGGTGATAGGCCGGTTCGCCCTGCGCTTCGAAAGCGTTGTGCACGAGATTGATGAGCACCTGCTGGATCTGCACGCGGTCGACCTTGACCTTCGACAACACCTCGGCGAGGTCGAGCACCAGGCGTCCGTCGTGCACGCGCGCGTCGCTGGCGAGCAGCGCATGCACGTCGCGGATGAGGTCGTTGATGTCGTGCGATTCGCGGCGCACATCCTCGTTGCGGGACAGAGAGCGGATGCGCCGGATGATTTCTCCCGCGCGCAACGCCTGACCGGAAATCTGCTCGAGCGCGCCGCCGATTTCGGGCATGTCCGGCGCGGGATTGCGCAGCATGCGCACGCACGCCTGGGCGTAGTTGGCGATGGCAGCCAGTGGCTGGTTGAGTTCGTGCGAGATGCCGGCGGCCATCTCGCCCATCGTGGCGAGGCGCGCGACGCTGTTCATGCGTTCGAGCGCCTTGTGCGCCTCGCTTTCGGCGCGGCGCTGGTCGGTGATGTCCTCGCCCGACAACATGACGCCGGTCGCGACGTTTTTGGCGTCGCGCAGGGCGACGCCGCGCCAGGTGATGAACCGGTCCTCGCCGTCCGAGGCGCGCACGTGATACTCGCAGCTCAGCGGTTCGTCGCTGCCGCTCATGAGCAACGCCCGGAATGCCGCGCGCGCGACCGCGCGATCCTCCGGCGTGACGAAGGTGTCGACCCAGTTGTTGCCGACGATGTCGTCGTCGCTCTTCTTGAGCACGCGCACGGTGCGCTGGTTCATGAGCTGCACGGTGCCGCCACGGTCGGTGGCGACGAGCATCACCTGGGCAAGGTCGAGATAGAGCCGGTTGAGCCGCCGCTCGTTCTCGAGCGTCGCGAGCGCCTTGCGACGCAGCGATGTGTCGTGCAGATAGCCGACGAAGACGGGGGGACCTGCGTTCGCGATGCGGCCGACGGAGAGGAACACCGAGAAATCGCTGCCGTCGCGATGGCGAACCCGGACATCGCGGCCCTTCCCCAGGACCTGCGCCTCGCCGCCCGCGAGATAACGTTTGAGGTGGTCGTCGTGCTCCAGACGGTCATTGGCCGTCATCAGCATCGAGACATTGCGCCCGACCGCGTCGATGGCTCGATAGCCGAACATTTCTTCGGCGGATGCGTTGAAGGCCAGGATCCGGCCGCGATCATCCATGATCACAACCGCATCCAACGTCGCCTGCAACAGCGCGAGTACGTCGGGGGACGGTGTGGACATTCCCCGCAAAGATACTACTTGCGAGACTGGTTAGGCGTTAAACCCTCGGTGGGGACTCGGCTCGCAGCAGCCGCGAGTCGACTTCGTGCTCGGCGGCTAGCCAGTCGGCGCTCTCGTGGCCGGGTGCGAAGCCGCGCTTTTCGGCACGGAAGTACGCAGCCTCGGCGATCAGGGCGGCCCGCTTCTCCGGGCCCACGAAGCTCGAGAAATTCGTGACCGACTTGATCGCGGCCGTCGCCGCCTTGCGCGGCGCGCGCTTCTTTACGATGACGTTGACCGGAGATTTTTCACGCGGCATCGGATTCTCCTTCGGGGTTTGTATGAGCTTGTAGGACAGGGGCATGCGGAGTGTCCCTATTGAAAATGTCTAATTGGAATCGTCAGATTGAGTCAAGTGAAAAGATCTCGCTCTCGGGAGAGGAGTCGTCGGGATGAACATCTATGAGCTCTGCCAGCGGCACGTCGTGACGGTCCGACGACACGAAGAACTCGCCACCGCCGCGCGCATGATGAGAGAGAGGAATGTGGGTTGCCTGGTCGTCGTCGAGGCGATCGGCACCGGCGGGGGAGAAAGGCCGATCGGCCTGCTCACGGATCGCGACATCGTCACGAACGCCATCGCGGGCGCGAACGACTTGCGCGGAATCTTGGTCGACGACGCCATGAGCCGACACCCCGTCACCGTCTGGTCCTCTTCCTCTCTCGATGATGCCCTTCAGCGAATGCGCAACGGCGGAGTCCGTCGCGTGCCGGTCGTCGACGATCGCGGCCGGCTCGTCGGCATCCTGGCGCTCGACGACATCTTCGAGCACCTGTCCCGGTGCGTGCCGTTCGCCGCGACGCCGATCCGCCGCGAAGCCCGCGCCCCTTAACCCGGCAGGACCGGCATCGAGAGAATTTGCACCCCGCGGCCGGCGCGCGGCACCCGCGGATCGAAATCCGCCGGCTTCACCACGAGCAGATCCGACTGCACGGAATCCATCACGGATTCCGCCGTATTGCCGATGAACAGCCGCCTGAGTCCCGACCGCGAAACGACGCCCATCGCAAGGATCGCGCCGCGTTCGCGCTTGACCGCGCGCGGGATCGCATAGTTAGGACGCCCCGCGACGAGATGGGTGTGACTGCGCTGTACGTCGAAGCCGTCGACGGCGCGATCGAGCGCGCGCTGCGCCTGGGCCTCGCGGATCTCCCGACCGGCGGCGAAGTCGACCATGGGCCCGTCGGGCATGGCGGGCGCGATCGGCATGGCAGGCGTGAACGCATGCAGCGCATGCAATTCGCCATGCAACGCGTGAACCAGCGTCGCGCCGGCCCGCAGGATCTGCCGATCGAGGTTGACGGGCTTCGCGCGCGCGTGCGCGGGATCGATGGCGGCGATCACGCGCGGCCGGTGATACATCCGCCGGTTCTTCACGAGCAAGACCGGAATCGGGCACAGCCGCAGCAACTGCCAGTCCGTATAGGCGAGCAGCCAGCGCACGGGATGACGGCCGCTGCCGTGATGATTCTCGACGACGAGCAGATCCGCGCCGATGCGCAACGACTTGCGGATGATCGCTTCGTAGGGCGGGAAGTCCCAGTCCGCCGCGACGTCGACGTCGATGTCGTGTTTGCGCAGGCGCGCGGCTATCTTCTCGAGTTGCTCGCGCCGCGCCGTCTGCACTTCGCGTTGCCAGGATTTCAGGTCGATGTCGCGACCCTGCAGGGCTTCCGCGTACAGCGGCGTCGCGATGTCGTGGAAGAGGGTGAGTTGGGCGCCCAGGCCTTTCGCGATTTGCGCGGCTTTGTTCACCGCGGGCAGCGCGCGCGCGGCAGGGTTCTTGACGGCAACCAGGATTCTGCGGATCGGCTGCATCGTGCGAGCCTCTCGCGGAAGTGCCGCGGCTCGCATCGGTAGGACTACCTAAGCCCTATTCCGCGGGCGCCTTCTTCGGCGCGGCCTTGGCGGACTCCTCGATGAACGTTCGCAGCTCGGGGGACTCCTCGACCAGCAGGTGTGCAGCGCGGCGCAGCCGGATGATCTGCTCCGTCGACAGCGTGAACGCCGTGGGAACGCGGTCCAGGTATTCGCGTTCGTCCGCATCCTTCACGCGATCGAAGCTCAGCTCCACCAGGTCGACGTCGAATTTGTTGCAGTCCGGAATCGCGAGCGCGAGCTTGCAGCGGGTCGTGCGGACATCGGTTTCCCAGCGCTTAACGCGTTGCCGCATCAGGTTCATGGTCTCGAAGCTGTAGCGGTTGAACGTGGCGCTGACCACCGCGTCCATGACTTCTTTGATGCCGAGCGGCTTTGGATCCTGTGCGTGGCGGGGGTCGAAGCCGGTGCGCGCGTCGACGACGATGAACAGCATGCGGCGTGCCCGGGCGAAACCGTTGCGGCGCAGCGCGTCGATGACGGTTTCTCCGAGCGCCACCTCGTCGAGGATCGCGCGAGCGCCGAGATTGTCCGAGAACGCGCCATCCGCGAGATGCATGTAGGGGAAGTTCTTGCTGTCGAGAAAGGAGTAGAGCCGTTCGGAACGTTCGCGCCGGTACTCGTCGTCGTCGCTGACCATGCTGGGCGTGATGCTTGCCGGCGGCTGGTAGCCGCAACTTCCCGCGAAATTCTGCATCACCAGCGGCGCGAAGTAGATGGGCGTCGCGGCGGAAGCGAATACCGCGCGCGCCAACGGCACCGTCTTCGGATCGACGCACACCCCGTTCAACTGCTCGCGCGTGAACGAAAACGGCTTCGCCTGAACGAGATCCGTCGCGGTGATGATGACGCGCGGCGAACGGGTCATGACGTCGTACACCGAGGCGCCGCGGAACAATTCGTCGTCGAGATACTCGACCTCGAGATCGCTGCGGCTCACGAGCGGATTCGCGAGGCGCGCCCAGCTCGACGGCTTCAGGACCTTGCCCCACAGATCGCTTTCGGTGTCGTGATTCAGGAATCGCGGCGCGTAACTGTCGAAGGCTTCGTGGCCGAACATCGCGTAGTACGCGGCGGTGAAGGCGCCGCCCGATACGGCGGAGATGAGATCCACCTCGTCGATGAGCGGATGCAGGTCGCCGTCCGGCGTCATCACCTTCACGTCGCGCAATGCCTCGAGTACGCCGAACGAAAAGGCGGCGGCGCGTTTGCCTCCGCCGGAGAACGTCATGACCACGAACAGTTTGTCGGAGTTGGCTTTGACGCCGGGGGCGAGGATGGGGGCGGTGAGCGGTATTGGCGCTTCGAGCACCTTTTCGCGGGTAGGCAGGGCGCTGCAGGAGGTGAGCGTCAGCGCGGCGCCGCAGATGACAGACAGAAAGGCGGGCGCGCGGGGTGATTTCATGCGCCGGAGTATACGGCGCGGAACTAGCTCCGACTGTCAGTGCGTGGCGCGTAGATATCCGCCCGCACGATCTCCATGAGATTCGTGTTGCGCACGACATCGGCGAACCCGAACTGCCGGTAGAGCCCGTGCGCGTCGCGCGTCGCGAGCATGGCGCGGCGCGCGCCGGCCAATGCCGGGTGCGCCAGGCACTCCCGCATCATCCATTTCGAGAGTCCGCGGCCGCGGTGCTCTTCCAGCACATAGACGTCGCAGAGATAGCCGAACGTCGCGTAGTCGGTGACCACGCGCGTGAAGCCGACCTGCGCGCCGGTCGCCGTGTCGAACAGACCGAAGCACAGGGAGTTCGCGGCCGCGCGTTCGACGATCTCGCGCGGAATGCCGGGCGACCAGTACGACCGGGTGAGATACGCGTGGATCGCGTCGATGTCGAGTCGCGCGGGGTCGGTCGAGATCTGGTAGCCCGAGACCATCAGTCGACGACGAATAGTTTGGCCCCGATGGGCGTGGAAGAGCGGTGCGGCTCCGCGTCGTCGGCGACGTGGTAGCTCATGCCGGGCGACAAGACAGTGACGCGGCCGTCGGCGAGTTCCGTGTGCAACGCCCCTTCTAAACAGAGCAGGAAGTGACCCTTGCGGCACCAGTGGTCGGCCGCGTAGCCGGGCGAATACTCGAGCATGCGCACCCGCACATCTCCGAATTGCCGCGTGCGCCAGAGCGCCTCGCCGGTCGTCCCGGCGTGCGTGGTGGCCTCGATGGCGTTCCAGTCCACGGTGCCGAACGGCGTGTTCGCGATCTTCATCGGTCAGTACTTGCCGGCGAGCACGTCCGCGAAGACGGGCGCGTCGACGTTGCCGCCGGTCATGGAAAGCCCGACGCGTTTGCCCGCGAGCGACTCGCGCTCGCGCCAGGCCGCGGCGAATCCCGCGGCGCCCGAGCCTTCCGCGACATTGTGCGTCATGCGGAAGATCGCGCGCATCGCGTCCGCGAGCTCCGCATCGGTCACTTCCACGATGCGATCGACGTTCTCGACCATCGTCGCGATCGCTTCGGCATCGAGTTTGCGGCACGCCATGCCGTCGCCGAGCTTCGTCGACACGGGCGCCTCGACCACCACGCGCGCCGCGAACGAACGCGCGGACGCCGGCGCATGCGCGGAACACACGCCGACGATCCGGGTGCGCGGCGAGAAGAGGTTGCGCGCGGCCGCCGCCGCGCAGATGCCCGATCCCATGCCGATCGGCACGTAGACGACATCCAGATCGGGCGCGGCACGAAACAGCTCGGCCCAGTAGGTCGCCACGCCCGTCACGATGTCCACGTGGTACGACGGCACGAGATGCAGGCCGTCGCGCGCTGCGATGCGGATCGCCTCCTCGCGGGACTCCTGGAAGTCGTCGCCGTGCTCGATCAGATTCGCGCCGAGCGCGCGCATCGCGGCATTCTTCTCGACGCTGTTGCCGCGCGGCACGTACACCGTCGCGGGTAGTTTGAAGTGGCGCGCGGCGAGCCCCACGGCCTGACCGTGATTGCCGCGTGTCGCCGTCACGACGCCGCGCACGCCGGACTCGCGTCGCAGCAGTTCGCGGAAATAGATCGCGACGCTGCGTGCCTTGAACGCGCCGATCGGCGTGTGGTTCTCGTGCTTGAACCAGACCTCCGCGCCGAAAGCGGCGGCGATCTGCGGCCACACGAACTGCGGCGTCGGTGGCACGAGGTCGCGCAGGAAGTCGGCCGCCGCCGCGATCGCATGCGCGTCCGGCAGCAGCGGGGCGCGCGGCGGCGCCGCGGAACTCACTGAGAAGTTAGCGTTCATGGAGCCGGACATTACCGCACGAACCCAGTACAGTTACAGTACAGTTTCCCTCCCCGTTCGCCCTGACTGGCCCGCTCTTATATATGCCGCTCGACTCCAAACAGGATCACCGCCTCCCGGCCCAGCTTGCCGCGCGACTCGCGCAGCGCATCGAAACCCACGCGCTGCGCCCCGGCACTCGACTGCCGTCGATTCGCAGTTGCGCCGTGGAATCGCGCGTGAGCCGCTCGACCGTCGTCGAGGCGTACGACCGGCTCATCGCCGCGGGGCTCGTCGAGTCGCGGCGCGGTTCGGGCTTCTACGTGCGCATGCGCCAGGCGGCCAAACATGCGCGCCGCGCCACGCTCGCGCAGGCACCGCCGGGCACCGTGCTCGATGTGAGCTGGCTGCTGCGCGCGCAGCGCCGCCAGTCACCGGGCAGCGAACAACCCGGCGCGGGTCTGCTGCCCGAGAACTGGCTCGATCACGAGATGGTGGCGGCCGCCGTGCGCGGCGTCGGCCGCAGTCGCGGCTCGTGGCTGCTCAAGTACGGGCCGATCGAAGGCTATCTACCGCTGCGCGAGGCGCTGGCGACGCGCCTCTCGCACAACGGCATCGAAGCCGCGGCCGATCAGATCGTGACCACCGCCGGCGCGACTTCCGCGATCGACATCGTGGCAAGACGATTCCTCGCGCCCGGCGACGTCGTGTTCGTCGAGGATCCCGCGTGGTTCGTGATGTTCGCGCGCTTCGCGGCATTCGGCGCGCGCATCGTGGGTGTACCGAGAGGTCTCGACGGTCCCGATCTCGTCGCGCTCGAGAGCCTGCTCACGCGCGAGAAGCCGAAGCTCTTCATCATGAGCTCGGTGCTGCACAACCCGACCGGCACCTCGGTCAGCGCCGCGAACGCGAATCGGCTGCTGCAGCTCGCTGCCGAGCACAGCTTCATGATTCTCGAGGACGACATCTACGGCGACCTGCACGGACGCCACGGCGTGCGGCTCGCGAGCCTGGACGACGGCCGCCGCGTGATTTACGTCGGCGGGTTCTCGAAGTCGCTCGCGGCGAACCTGCGCGTCGGCTTCGTCGCGGCGCATCCCGCGCTCGCGCGCGAGCTGCGCGACATCAAGGCGCTGACGGGCCTCGCAACCTCCGAGCTCGGTGAACGCGTGGTCGCGCGCATCATCGTCGAGCGTGGCTACGAGCGCATGCTGGAGCGCGTGCGTTCGCGGCTCGATGAATGCCGCGCAAAAACCGCCGAGGCGATCACCCGCATGGGAGCCGCGATCGCCGGCCCGCCGACGGGCGGCATGTATCTCTGGGCGGATTTTCGCCGCGATACGAACGAGCTCGCCGCGGCCGGCAGCCGTGAGGGAGTGATGCTCGCGCCCGGAAGCCTGTTCTCACCGACACAACTGCCGAGCACGTGGATGCGCGTCGCGGCGGCGACGTGCCTCAACGACACGGCGATGAAGTTCCTGCAGCGCGCGATGGCGCGCTGACGCGAGTTCATCTGCGCCAAAGCAGGGCGACCGCCATGCAATGGCTATTTCATCCCGGCGTAGGCATAGAATCGACGCAACTCGCCGGGCGCACGCCTGGCAAACAAGGGGCTCGCCATGTTCACCGCCTACGCGAAGAAGTCTCTGCTCGTCCTGGCTGGCGCGGTTCTGACGCTCGCCGCGTGTTCCAAGAAAGAAGAAGCGCCTCCCCCTCCCGCGGCGGACGCGATGATGGCGTCGACCGCACTCGAAGGCGCGCTCGACATCGTCGCGTGGCCTGGCTACATCGAGCGCGGCGAATCCGACAAGGCCTATGACTGGGTCACCCAGTTCGAAGCCGAGACCGGTTGCAAGGTCACGGTGAAGACCGCGGCAACTTCCGACGAAATGGTGGCCTTGATGACGTCTGGTGGCTCGCCACCGAGCCCGCCCGGCGATGCGTCGTGGCCGCCGGCCGGCAAAGCGCCGTACGACCTCGTGACCGCGTCGGGCGATGCGTCGCTGCGGCTCATCCGCGGCGGCACCGTGCAGCCGATCGGCCTCGATCGGGTGCCCAGCTACTCGAACATCGATCCGCGCCTGCAGCAGGCTTCCTGGCATTACGTCGACGGCAAACACTGGGGCGTGCCTTACCAGTGGGGCCCGAACGTCCTGATGTACAACACGAAGGCGTTCGCGAAGAAGCCGCCGACATCCTGGTCGGTGGTCTTCGAGGCCCAGAAGCTGCCCGACGGCAAGCCGAACAAGGGCCGCATCCAGGCCTACGACGGTCCTATCTATCTCGCCGATGCCGCGGTGTACCTGATGGCGAAGAAGCCGGACCTCGGCATCAAGGATCCGTACGAGCTCAGCGAGGCGCAGTACGCCGCGGTGCTCGACTTGCTGCGCGGCCAGCACCCGCTGGTCCAGCGCTACTGGCACGACGCGAACGTGCAGGTGCAGGACTTCCAGAACGAAGGCATCGTGGCTTCCGGCTCCTGGCCCTTCCAGGCGAACACGCTGCTCGCGAACAAGGCGGACATCGCGAGCGTGGTGCCGGAGGAAGGCGCGACCGGATGGGCGGACACGACGATGCTCGCGGCCGGCGCTCCGCATCCGAACTGCGCTTACAAGTGGCTCGAGTGGTCGATCTCGGCCAAGGTCCAGGGCGACGTCGCCGCGTGGTTCGGCTCGAACCCGGTCGTGCCGAAGGCCTGCGAGGGCAATGCGTTGTTAGGCCCCGAGGGCTGCAAGACCAACGGCATCGAGAACTTCGAGAAGATCAAGTTCTGGCGCACGCCCGAGGCGAAGTGCGCGTCGAGCGCGGAGGGTTGCGTTCCTTACAACCGTTGGGTCACGGATTACGTCGCGATCATTGGTGGGAAGTAGGTAGGTAGTGGCCGCGGGGACAGGCACCATTTTCGAAGACGAAAATGGAGCCAGTCCCCTCTGACCGGGGACAGACTTCAGTCTGTCCCCCTTCAACCATGACAGCAGCGATTGAGTTCAAAACAGTCTCGCGCGTCTTCGGCGACGTGCGCGCGGTGGACGACGTCTCGTTCTCGATCGAGCCCGGTGAATTCTTCGCGATGCTCGGGCCCTCGGGATCCGGCAAGACGTCTTCGCTACGCCTGATCGCCGGATTCGATGCGCCGACGACCGGACAGGTCTTGCTCGACGGCACCGACGTCTCCTCGGTGCCGCCTTACGAGCGCAACGTCAACACGGTCTTCCAGGACTACGCGCTCTTCCCGCACATGACGGTCGCGGAGAACGTCGCCTACGGCCCGCGCGTTCGCGGTGTCGGGACGGTCGAGCGTGCGGCACGCGCGCGGGAAATGCTCGAGCTCGTGCAGTTGAGCGCGTTGGGCGAGCGTCGCCCCGCGCAACTTTCCGGCGGACAGCGGCAACGTGTCGCGCTCGCACGAGCGCTCATCAACCACCCGCGCGTGCTGCTGCTCGACGAACCGCTGGGCGCGCTCGACCTCAAACTACGCGAAGAGATGCAGATCGAGCTCAAGAGCCTGCAGCGCAGACTCGGGATCACCTTCGTCTACGTCACGCACGACCAGGGTGAGGCGCTCTCGATGGCGGATCGCGTCGCGGTATTCAACAAAGGAAAGATCGAGCAGTTAGCCGCGCCGCGTGAGCTGTATTCGCGCCCGCGCACCGCGTTCGTCGCGCGCTTCGTCGGCAGCGCGAATGTCGCGGACGCCGCGTTGGCCCGGGCGATCTCGGGAATCGACCACGCGTTCGCGGTACGCGCGGAGAACATTGTCGTGCGGGAAGAACGCGCGTCGCCGCCCGAAGGACTCTCGGCCGCCGGTGAAGTGCTGGCCGTGCAGTTCCACGGCGCCGTGAGCCGCTGGCAGGTGAAGCTGGATGCCGGCGGGACCTGGAGCGCGCTGGTCGCGGAAGACGACGCGCATGCGCTGAGCGGCATCGCCGTGGGTTCCCGCGTGCGGCTCGCGTGGACGCGCGAGTCCGCTCTGCCACTGACAGAGAGTCCGGGCGCGGCATGAACACGCGGGCGGCGTCGACGTTCTTCCATCGACGCCCGAATGCGTACCTCGCGTTGCTGCTCATCCCGCCGCTGCTGTGGTTCGGGACCGTCTACCTGGGATCGCTGTTCACGCTGCTCTGGCAGAGCTTTTATCGCATCGACGACTTCACCGCGCAGATCGTGCGCGAGCCGACGCTTGCGACGTATTCGCAGCTCGTGACGCAACCCGCGAACGTCGACATCGTATTGCGCACGGTCTCGATGGCGATCGCCGTGACGATCGCGTGTGCGCTGATCGCGCTGCCGATCGCCACCTACATGGCGCGCTACGCGAGCGGCCGCATGAAGGCGCTGTTCTACGTCGGTGTGATGCTGCCGATGTGGACCAGCTATCTCGTGAAGGTCTACGCGTGGCGCCTGCTGCTCGCGAAGGAAGGCATCATCGCCTGGGTACTCGGGAAGCTGGGTCTCACCGGACTGCTCGACGCCGCGCTTGCCGCGCCGGGCATCGGCGGGCCGTCGCTGTCGTCGTCGTACATCGGCATGTTCCTCGTGTTCGTCTACATGTGGCTGCCGTTCATGATCCTGCCGATGGCGGCCGCGCTCGAGCGCGTGCCGAACACGCTGCTGCAGGCCTCCGCCGATCTCGGCGCGCGGCCGTTCCAGACTTTCCGCAACGTCACGCTGCCGCTGGCCGTGCCCGGCATCGCGGCGGGCTCCGTGTTCACGTTCTCGTTGACGCTCGGCGACTACATCATCCCGAGCGTCGTCGGCGCGCCCGGCTACTTCATCGGCATGATGGTCTACGTGCAGCAGGGCACCGCGGGCAACATCCCGCTCGCGGCCGCGTTCTCCGTCGTGCCGATCGTGCTGATCTTCCTCTATCTATCGGTCGCGCGGCGGTTCGGGGCCTTCGATGCGCTATAAACCCGACAGAGCCTCGCTGCTGACGCGCATCGGCGCCTTCGCGGGCCTCGCGTTCATGCATGTGCCGGTCGCGCTCATCATCCTCTACGCGTTCACCACCGAGGACCGCACGTACACCTTCCCGCCGCCGGGACTCACGCTGAAGTGGTTCGCGCGCGCGTTCGAGCGCCAGGACATCTGGGAAGCGTTGTCGCTGTCGCTGAGCGTCGCCGCCTGCGCGACCGTCATCGCGTTGATCCTGGGCACGCTCACCGCCTTCGCGCTGGCCAGGGCACGTTTTCGCGCGAAGGATTCGCTGACCGTCCTGCTCGTGTTGCCCATCGCGCTGCCCGGCATCATCACCGGTCTAGCGTTGCTGGCCGCGATGCGGCTCTGGCAGGTCGATGCGTCCTTCCTCACGATCGTTGCCGGCCACGCCACGTTCTGCACCGTGATCGTCTACAACAACGTGATCGCGCGCTTGCGTCGACTGCCCGCCAACTGGGTCGAGGCGTCGATGGATCTCGGCGCCGATGGACTCCAGACGTTCCGCTACATTCTGCTGCCGCAGGTGGCGACCGCATTCCTCGCCGGTGGCATGCTCGCGTTCGCTCTGTCCTTCGACGAGATCATCGTGACGATCTTCACCGCGGGTCGCGAGCGCACGCTGCCCATCTGGTTCTTCAACGAGCTCTTCCGTCCGCGCGACCGGCCCATCACCAACGTGGTGGCGGTGATCGTCATCGCGCTGACGCTGATCCCGATTGTGCTGGCTTACTACTTCACGAGGCCCGACGATGAACACGAAACTTCTCGTTAACGGAAAGCTGCGCACGGGCCAGGGCGACGACATCGGCGTGCTCGATCCCGCCACGGGCAAGATCATCGTGCACGTACCCGAGGCGTCGGAGGAACAAGTCGGTGCCGCCGTCGCCGCGGCCGCGAAGGCGTTTCCCGGCTGGTCGGCGACCGTGCCGAAGGACCGCAGCGCGCTGCTGCTCAAGCTCGCGGACCGCATCGAAGCCGAGGGCATGTGGTTCGCGAAGCTCGAATCGCAGAACTGCGGCAAGCCGCTGAATGCCGCGCTCAACGACGAGATCCCCGCCGTCGCCGATGTGTTCCGGTTCTTCGCGGGCGCGTGTCGCACGATGCACGGGTCCGTCGCGGGCGAGTATCTGCCGGGCTTCACGAGCATGATTCGCCGCGACCCGGTCGGCGTCGTCGCGTCGATCGCGCCGTGGAACTATCCACTCATGATGGCCGCCTGGAAGATGGCGCCCGCGCTCGCGGCCGGCAACACCGTCGTGCTGAAGCCGTCCGAGCAGACGCCGCTGACCGCGCTCAAGCTGGCGGTGATATGCGCGGAGCTGTTTCCGCCCGGCGTCGTGAACATCATCACCGGCCGCGGCAACACCGTCGGCGCGCCGCTCGTCGCGCATCCGCAGGTCGCGATGATCTCGCTGACCGGCGATGTGTCGACCGGCGAGAAGATCCTGGCGTCCGCGGCGAAAGGGACGAAGCGCACGCACCTCGAGCTCGGCGGCAAGGCGCCCGTCATCGTGATCGACGATGCGGATCTCGAGGCCGTCGTGAGCGGCGTGCGCACGTTCGGGTTCTACAACGCGGGCCAGGATTGCACCGCCGCGTGCCGCATCTACGCGGGCCCAAAGATCTACGACAAGGTCGTCGCCGATCTATCCGCCGCGGCCAGCAGCATCAAGGTTGGCTCGCAGGAGGAAGAGGGCGTCGAGATGGGTCCGCTGATCACGGCCAAGCAACGCTCGCGAGTGTCGGGGTTCGTGCAGCGCGCGGCCGAGAAGAAGCACATCGAGATCACCGCGGGCGGCAAGGCGCGGGCGGGCAGCGGATTTTTCTACGAGCCGACGGTCATCGCGGGCGCGAAGCAGACCGATGAGATCGTGCAGAAGGAAGTGTTCGGTCCGGTGGTCAGCGTCACGCGCTTCAAGGATGCGGACCAGGCGATCGAGTGGGCGAACGATTCGGACTACGGGCTTGCGTCGTCGGTGTGGACGAAGGATGTGAGCAAGGCGATGAAGGTGGCGGCGCGGCTGCAGTACGGCTGCACGTGGGTGAATACGCACTTCATGCTGGTGAGCGAGATGCCGCATGGCGGGATGAAGCGGTCGGGGTATGGGAAGGATCTGTCTAGCTATGCGCTGGAGGATTACACGGCGGTCAGGCACGTGATGGTGAAGTTCTGAAGGGTCAGATCTGTTAGAGGAAATGGGGCCTGACCCTATTTCCGCTTGATCACCCTGACCGTGGTTTCCAGGTGATCGCGAAACCCCATCTTCGCGTACAGCTGTCGCGCGTTGGTGTTGTGACCCATGACGTGAAGATAGGTCCGCATTCCGCGCTGGATGTGCCGGCGCACGAGCTTCAGCGTCAGCTTGCGCGCGAGGCCGCGGCCCTGGAATTCCGGATGCGTGCAGATGCCGCTGACTTCGCGTAGCCCCGGCGCTTCCGTTCGTTCGCCGGCCATCGCGATCAACCGGCCATCCTCGAAGTAGCCGAAGAAGTCACCGAGCTCCGGCGTGCGGATGCCAAAGGGTCCCGGGTTCGTGAGCTGGGCGAGCTCCAATGCCTGCGAGGCATGTTCCGGCTTCAACAACACGGCATCGGGCGCGGCGTCCGCGTCCGGCGCCGGCGCGTCCCAGATCATCTTGAACATGCGCGCTTCTTTCTCGATCTCCCAACCGCGCGGGGCCGCGCCGGACCACACGTCGATGTAGATGGACTCGCCGGGCGCGCAGAACGGCGCGATGGCCTCGAAGTCGGGATGCTCCGCGTCGCGTGAACCGATGATCGGCGAGAAGCCGGGTCCGTAGCGGCGGATGTGGTCCACGCCCGTCGCGAAGTTCGCGTGAGGGCCGGACAGGCAGTTCCAGAAGATGTTGTCGAGCGCGGAACTCATGCGAACGATCTTGCCGCCGATGGCCATGGAGGTCGACCCGGAATTTGCGATACGCGGGTGGGGGCGTGCAATTAGCTTTGCTTGACGGGTATGAAAGGGGTCGTTAAAGGGGTGAGCTCTGGTTAGGAAAATGGGGACATTCCCCGTTTCCTAGA